>NZ_JBYFCJ010000022.1:0-125061 GCF_057652235.1 Arsenicibacter sp. R0_47
GTGTCAAATGGCCAAAAAATCAATTCCAAACCGGAAGTACACCCCCGAATTCAAAGCTGACGTGCTCCGCTTGGTTGCCAACGGGGAGCCCATTCTGGGGGTCTACCTACATTCGTATGTTATGTCTCATTAAAAAGATATAAATATTTGATTTTTAATGAATTAACTAGATTTTGTCGCTGATTTATTCTGACGCTAGATCATTCAATAAACTGGCAGGGTTGCTTTAAAAGGGTGTAATTAATCGGGTCAAGCCCTCAGTTTTATCTGCTTTCATGCTCACACGGGGCCGGTAGTGGTAATCAGCTACGCTTTTGTAATTAACAAATAGCATTCGCAGTAAATCCATGTGCATCGTCCCATTTTCCTGCCTGATGAATGTTACGCGCATGTCGCCCAACTAATTAGTTTTGGAGCTTCTCTCGTTAGGTTACCCGTTAAATAAAAAGTCGACCATTTATTTATCAACTTACATGTATTTATAAGATGCTTTTCTTAACTCGTATCGCATTGTTTTTCGATGGAAAAGGCTAAAGGATTGATTTACTTTTGAATTGCTTGCCAGCCACTAATAGTCATTCCTACTTGTACCACACCCTAACCAATCATTTACGTGAGCGCTAATAAAGAACGGACTTCGACTTCTTCAGAGGGTTCACAAAAAACGGGTAATGGGTTATCATTCAAGGGGAATCCAACGAAATCCAATGCGATTGAGATACCCCAAATTTCGCTTCCCAAGGGTGGTGGGGCTTTAAAAGGCATTGATGAAAAGTTTCAGGTCAACGCGGCAAATGGGACGGCTTCGTTCTCAATCCCTATCCCTATTACTCCCTCCAGAGGTAACTTTCAGCCTTCGCTAACCCTTGCCTACAATTCGGGGGTTGGTAACAGCATTTTTGGCGCGGGTTGGGGTGTTGACTTTCCGGCTATTCAACGACGTACGGATAAACGCCTGCCGCAGTATAAAGACGATGCCGAAAGCGATGTGTTTTTGTTTTCAGGGGCCGAAGATTTAGTACCTGTACCTGACGATTCAGAACAGCCGAACCCGAATGGCATTCAGCTTAAACGGTATCGCCCTCGGGTGGAAGGCCTGTTTGCGCGTATCGAACAAGTAAGGCTGAGCCCACAGGCACCTGTTTTCTGGAAGGTAACCACGAAAGAAAATATCGTAACCATTTTTGGCAGCAAGCCCGAAAGTCGGATTGCCGACCCATCCGATTCAACAAAGGTATTCAAATGGCTGCCAGAGTTAAGCTATGATGATAAGGGCAACTGCATGATTTTCGGTTATAAAGCCGAAGATATGGCGAATGTCGCTGACCTGCTCCACGAAAAGAACAGGCGTAGTCAGCCATCGATGTCCCTCAATCGGTACCTGAAACGCATCCAGTACGGCAACGTAACGCCTTACTTTCCACATCCAGTCGATTCAAATGCGTACACGCCCCCGCCAGTCATAGGCAACTTTTTGTTTACCCTGGTCTTTGATTTTGGTGAACATACTGATAATAAACTGACTGAATCAGTTAGCTGGAAAGCGCGAAACGATGCTTTTTCTGACTATAAAGCCGGTTTCGAGATCCGTACGTACCGCCTTTGTGAGCGTGTGCTGGTATTCCATCAATTTCCTGAATTGCGTGCTGACGCTCAATTGGTTCGCTCCCTGGACATGACGTACACGTCGCCAGTGAGCGGAACTGATCAAAATGCGGAACTGACGTATCTTACATCAATTACCCAAAAAGGCTATAATCCAGATGGAGCGCCAACGCCACTGCCAACGATGAGCTTTGCCTACCAGCCGCTCCAATGGAGTAAGCAAATTCAAACAGTCTCGAAAGAGAATATCATGCATGCTCCGATTGGCATTGGTACCAATTATCAGTGGGTCGACTTCTGGGGTGAAGGAATTTCAGGCATTCTGACCGAACAGGCCGATGGCTGGTATTATAAAAGCAACCTCGGAAACGGAGCGTTTTCGAACGCGCAACCAATTGCACCCAAACCGTCTTTGTTGGGCCTGGCTTCAGGTAGCCTTTCGTTGCAGGACATCGATGCCAATGGCAAAAAATACATTGTCAGTTATGAAAAGGGTTTACAGGGCTATTTCGAGTTAGATGAGGACAATACCTGGCAGCCTTTCAGGACGTTTGAAACCGTTGCCAACGTCGATACCAAAGACCCGAATGTTCGGCTTCTGGACTTAAATGGCGACGGGATTCCCGAAGTCGTGATGACCGAAGAGCATGTGTTTCGCTGGTTTCCGTCGAAGGGGACGTTGGGCTACGACTCACCCGAAGTAGCAAGAAAACCGTTTGATGAGGAAAAAGGACCAGCAATTGTGTTTGCCGACAGTCTCCAGAGTATTTTCCTGGCTGATATGTCGGGTGATGGACTGACCGATATTGTCCGGATCAGGAATTCCGACATCTGTTACTGGCCCAATATGGGCTATGGGAAATTTGGGGCGAAAGTAACGTTGAGCGGATTTTCGCACTTCGATTACCCCGATTTATTCAATCCGGCCTGTCTGCATCTGGCCGATGTGAGTGGCACGGGCGCTACGGATATTCTGTACCTCGGCCAGAACAAGTTCAACGCTTATCTGAATCTGAGTGGCAATGCCCTCAGTCAACCTTATGCGATAGAGCCTTTCTGGGACACAGCCTCTCCCAATCAGCTTTCGGTGGTGGATCTATTGGGGCGTGGCACCAGTTGTATCGTTTGGTCGTCGCCGTTGCCAGCCAATGCGCTGGCGCCCATGCAATACATTGATCTGATGGGTGGCCACAAGCCTCACCTCATGGTGAGCCACCAGAATGGCATGGGTAAAGAAACCAGGGTTACCTACAAAACCTCGGCGGAATTTTATCTCGCTGATAAAAAAGCAGGGAAACCGTGGGTAACAAAACTGCCTTTTCCGGTACAATGCGTGAGTCAGGTAGAAATCATTGACACGGTTTCGGATCTGCGCTTTACGAACCAGTATACCTACCATCATGGCTATTACGACCATGCCGAACGGGAGTTTCGGGGATTCGGGCGCGTGGAGCAAACAGACACCGAAGAATTTGCTTTCCTTCGAGATAGCAGCCCGTCGCAAACTTCCGAAATCCAGTTTTATGAACCACCCATTCTGACCAAAACGTGGTTTCATACGGGTGCGTTTATCTCAAAAAACAGAATCCTGGATCAGTTCAACCAAGAGTATTGGCACTCGTCAACGCCGGAAGCCTTGCCGGATGGCGTAATCATCGGGGATTTAACACCCATTGAATACCGCGAGGCTTTGCGTGCCTGCAAGGGTATGACGCTCCGGCAGGAGGTATACGGACTTGACGCCCTAAAACGTATCGCCGAAGAGAAAGCATCCAAACAGTACAGAGATGATGATCCTAAGTTTTTAGACTTTCAGCAGTTAGCCCGTAAAACCCAGCAGGTTCCGTACACCGTAGCCGCACACAATTGCCATATTCAGATGCTTCAGCCCAAAGCTGATCGGGCACATGCCGTTTTTCTGGTACATGAGTCTGAAGCTGTCACGTTTAGCTATGAACGCAATCCAAACGATCCTAGGGTAGCCCATACGCTCAATCTTGACTTTGACGAGATGGGCAACGTTTTGAAAGTCGTGTCGGTGGTGTATGGCCGGAAAAATGCACAGTTACCAACGCCGGAAACAGCACAAGCTAAGTCCTTTCTCGACGAGGTTCAGAAGAAGATACATATTACGTATACAGAAAATGAGTTTACCGCTGACATTGACAAGAAAGGTGAGACGACCTATCGCTTGCGGATGCCTGTGAGCACAAAGACGTATGAGTTATATGACGAAAGCAAACAGGAAGGTTTCTCTAAACTCTATACGTTGAAAGACTTCGACTACCTGGTTGATCCGACACTTATTCCGACCGTTAAGGGCTGCAATTATGAAGCTGATTTCGATAGAACACCAACTGCACAAAAACGACTGATCGAGCACATTGAAACCCGCTATCTGGCCGATGATCTCATCAATGAACTCCCCCGTGGTACGCATGGGAAGTTAGGGTTAACTTTTGAAGCCTACCAACTGGCCTATACGCCGACTTTACTGATCGCCTTATTCCAGGATAAAGTTGCGGAAAGCCAGTTACTGGAAGGGAAGTTTTGCCATCTCGACGGAGATACGAACTGGTGGATTCGGTCGGGGAAAACCGGATATCGGACAACGGCAGGCGAACCGGTTGAGCAAGCAGCCTCCCGGTTTTATCATCCCGTTCGCTACACAGATCCTTTCGGCACCGTTACGTCGGTTGAGTATGACCGCTATTCATTGTATGTAAAAAGAACCAGACAGGGCACTGATTCACTGTTTCTGGAAACATCTATCGAACGGTTCAATTACCGATACTTGGTACCCGAACTGATCACAGATGCCAACCAGAACCTGAGTGAAGCGGCTTATGATGCGCTTGGGATGCTGGTGGGTACGGCTCTGAAAGGCAAAGGGGATGAAGGTGATAATTTGACGGGTTTCTCTGCCAATCTGACTCCAACGCAAGTTGCTGGTTTTTTTACCGATCCATTGGCCAATGGCCCAGGTCTACTCCAGAAGGCCACGTCGCGGCTGATCTACGACTTCCACACGGTTCCTGCCCGAGTCGCCACCATTGTACGCGAAACGCACGTAGCCGATGAAAATGGCACACCGAGCAAACTGCAATACAGCCTGGAATATACCGACGGATTGGGCAAACCGGTGCTGAAAAAAGTACAGGCTGAACCCGGTATGGCCAAAAGCTTGGACGGAACCTACTGTGTGGACATACCGGCAAACCCGCGCTGGGTAGGGAACGGACGAACCATCCTGAACAATAAAGGAAAACCGGTAAAACAATATGAACCCTATTTCTCGACCACGCATCAGTATGAAGCTGAACCGGCTCTCCGGCAATGTGGTGTAACACCCGAAATGCACTACGACGCTGCCGGGCGGCTCATTCGTACCAATTACCCTGATGGTACGTTCAGCAAGGTGGAATACGACAGTTGGAGCCAAAAGGTGTATGACCAGAACGACACCGTTCTGGAAAGTGATTGGAAAGCCCTTCGAGAAAGTCCAACGCCTGAGTTTCTGGCTAAGCTGACGGCCGTCGGGGGGGATATAAGAAAGGAACAGGTCGCGCTGGCCAAAACACTAATTCATGCCGATACGCCTGATACGCTGTATCTTGATTCGCTGGGCAGGCCGTTTCTCTCGATAGCGCATAACAAATGGGAAGTCGTAGAGACCGGACTGGCTCCCGTGCCATATGAGCAGTATTACGATACCCGTGTGGTTCTGGATATAGAGGGTAATCCGCGTGCCGTGATCGATGCGCGGCAGAATACCGTCATGACCTTCGCCTACGATATGCTGGGGCATACAGCCCATACCCAGAGCATGGACGCGGGTGAGCGTTGGCTCCTGAACAACTGCCTGGGCAAGCCCTGCCTGGCCTGGGATAGCAAAGACCAGCGATTTGAAACCCGCTATGATGCCCTCCACCGACCATCGGAAAGCACTGTAAGCCAGGGACCGAACCCCGCCGTTGTGTTCGAACGCATCCTGTACGGCGCCACTGCCGATACTGCGCAGAACCTGAATGGCGCCCCCGTTGCCCATTTCGATACGGCGGGTGTAGTACGCAACATAAAGGCCGATTTTAAAGGCAACGTACTGGAAACAACCAGACAGTTTTGCCGCGACCTGACCGAGTTTCCGGATTGGGCAAACCTGCAACCGGAGGAGTTTGTCAGCACAACCCACTTTGACGCCCTCAACCGCCTTGTCCAAAGCCTAAGTCCGCATAGTACAGGCATGAAACCAACAACTCAGTTTCACCAGTACAACGAAGCCAATCTGCTCGAACAGGTGCGGGCGCTCGTACGGGAGGGCAACGAGAATGCCGTGGTAACCAATATCAACTATGATGCTAAAGGGCAACGCACTCGCATCGACTACGGCAACAATACGTTCACTACCTACGAATACGACCCCGATACGTTTCGGTTAAGACGACTTCGGACTACGGCAACTATATCACCTGTTACGGCGGCAGGTGGCCCTCTGGGGCTTTATCAGGATTTAACCTATACCTACGATCCCGCAGGTAACATCAGCAGCATAGAAGATAAAGCCCAGCAGACGCTATATTTTAATAACTGCCAGATAGACCCTATCAATAGCTATCGCTATGATGCTACGTATCGACTGATTGAAGCCCAAGGACGTGAGCAGATTGGACCAACAGCCATGAGCCCCATTCCGGCCGGCGACTGCGCCATGCGACTCTATACTCAACGCTACGATTACGACGAAGTAGGGAATATGACCTCGTTACGACATATAGCCGGATTAGGCAGTTATACCCGTACGTTTGACAATAGAACAACCAATAACCAGCTTAGGCACGCCTTCATCGGCTCCACACACCCGTCGCCAACGCAGGAATACACTTATGATGCGCACGGTAACATGACTCGGTTAGATCACCTGACCAGTATGGGCTGGAATTTCAAAGACCAGCTCTGGCAGTTGACCAGTACCGCCAACTCGGATAACGATAACACCAACGGAGCCAGCTACCAGTACGATGCCTCCGGCCAGCGAGTGCGGAAACGGGTGCAGAAAGCGGGCGGTATCGTGGAAGAACGCTATTACCTTGGTGATTTTGAACTCTTCAGAAAAACCACGAACAGAGTCCTTACCCAGGAACTGGAAACCCAGCACCTGATGGATGATAAGCAACGTATAGCCATTGCCGAAACCGTGACCATTAACACGGAGCAAAGGAGCAATTTGCCCGCACCAGGCATGGAAACGCTGCTCCGTTACCAATACAGCAACCACCTCGGCTCGGCTATGGTAGAACTGAGTGATGCAACCAACACCGCCCCCAATGTCATCAGCTACGAAGAATACCATCCCTACGGCACTACCGCCTACCAAGCTCAGAACAGCACCCTGAAAGCCGCAGCCAAACGCTACCGCTACACCGGCATGGAGCGCGACGAAGAAAGCGGCCTCAACTACCACACCGCCCGTTACTACGCCCCCTGGCTGTGCCGCTGGACTGCCGCCGACCCAACTGGCATTGGGGATGGGGTGAATGTGTATTGTTATGTGAAGGGAATGATTATAAGTTTTGTAGACATTTCAGGAAAAGAAGGAGAAAAAATCCAACCGCCTGCCCGATCAGATTATAAAGAAGCTTTTCTGCGGGAAGAAGCAGATAGAAAATTCAAAATAGACGTAGCTAAAAGATTAGTTGAAGCTGAAAGGGCTCATGTAATTGGTATTGATAATGCAACTAAAAGAATGTTAACTGCAATATCTATATCTACCTCATCAGATATTTTGCCTAATACTTTTGATATACAAATTGCTCGAATATTAAACCGAATGCTTGAAGCTGCTGAACATAGAAAAGGGACTATCAAAGGAGTAGATTTTAAGATTATGAGTCTACATCGAACGAATCAAGGGCCTCATGACGATGGATCTGCAATAGACATAGAACGTTACGCAGGTCATGATATTAACTTTAGTGATTATTCAGAAGCCAGAAAAGGTATTGAAGGGTTTAAGAATGACATGAGAGGTTTAGGAATTGCTATGTATTTTGGTTTTCCAAGAAGTCCGAGGCCTTTCGGATTACCCGGCTTTTTAAAAGACTTTAAGAAATATTCTAAGTACTATGAATCTGGATGGGCACTACTTTTCAATCCTGCCCTAAAGCCACAGTACGATATAGAAGGGTATTTTTTTTCAAGAGCGGCAAGGCCTGATAAAACTCCCGAAAATGAAAAAATAAAAAATTTCACCTTAGAGGCAATGGATACTTTCATTCTGGCAATGTTTCCAGATGCCCCAGATCATCTTCATATACAGACGAAAACAGGTAGTGGTTCTCCAATTACTATGCCTAAGCCAACGAAGGTTCAGAAACCTAAACCAGCAATTCCTCATAAAAATAGAGCTAAACCCGCACTTCCGTTGCAACCTATACCACACACATAAATGTATTAAACTACTATCGACTCGAAGCCGATAGTAGTTTAACTATTGCATATAAGGATTCCCTTAGAACTTTTTGGGATTTTATTTGGGGTTTGCTCAATAATGCTACTCACCTAGTTGTTTCACAGCCAAGTTTACCAATTTGCTGAAGAAAATAAGGTTTGGTTCATTCTTCTGATTGCTTACTTTATCCATTATTAGTTCATCCATTTTCAACCATAACCTGATGAAACCCATCCTTGCCCCCATCAAATTAGTAGAAACGTCTGAAAATGTAGCTGCGTTACATAACGCACTTAATACACTTCTATCCAGTGATTATGCCATTCAGTCTGACGAAATCAAGGAGCAACGAGCTGGAGAAAGTACAAAAAAAGGTATTGCCCAACTGAGGGAAATCTTCACGGAAGAACACCTGCCAGAGGGTCAGGAGTATCTGGTAGCGGAACAGGCAGCCGCTTTCCTTAACAGCCTCTTCGTGGTGTCGGGGCGGGTGCTGTCGAAGCAGGGGCAACCTATAGTAGGCCAACGGGTGGTTGCCTTTGATATTGATTTACGGGGTATTGGTAAACTGAATGGCCTCCAGAAATGGGATGATATTCGAGCCGTAGAAGGTGGGTTTGAGCCGCTGGGCAAATACCCAATTGGGAATGAGCATGTTTTCAAAACGGACGCCACCGGAACCTATAAAATTACCTTCACCAAAGACGAGTATGCCCGACACGAGTTGGGTTTGGCCGATGTGATCGTCTTTGCCCTTAACGAGAACAACGAGATTGTGGGGCGTTCGGTCATTGCCACCCGCAAATCCTACATTGATGGCAATGAGATTCAACAATTAGACGTACTCACATCGGCAGACCAGCCCCCGCTCAGGCCCGAAAGTGAGTTTACCCGCCTGATGAATCTCATTTCCCCCTTTGTGACGGAATGCGGAATGCAGCTAATCGAACTGGTTGCTCCTGAACAAATCACCTTTGTCGCCACCGAAACCGAGCAGGATGCCACGCAGGTAGGGTTGCTGGTACAGGCGTTTCAGCTTACGCAGGCGTTTTTATCACTCATGCTTGTAAATCCGGCATTTGCTCATTATCCAGCCTTGTTTTATGGGATGGGGCGTAAAGGCATAGCCCTGACCTGGCAGGGGCTGGCGTTCATACCAGATGATACCAAACGAAAAGCAATAAAGGATGCCATTCAGGAAAACATCATCGACGAGTTGGGTGCAGAAATGGATAGTTTCATTGACGCCATCAAATCAAAGGCGTTTACCGGAATTTTACAATCTGCCCCGGAAACCAATAACATCAACAGCTTATTGAGCCTAACTCTGGGACAGGGCAATATTGACCAGAAAAGCGAGTTCCTGAAAATCTATGCCGAGAACCAATATAACCCAACCGGTTTTTGGGATAAATTGAGAGAACAACCCGGTTTTGCAACTAAAATCCCAGCCCTCCAACTCACCAACCAACTCTTCGACATTACGGGTGGTAATGTAGCCCTGACCACGAAGTTACAGCCGACCATTACGCATCTGAAAGACGTAATGAGTCTGGATCTGGACGATAGCGAATTTGCTCTACCTGATGCCCCCCCGTCCGTCGAACAGAAAGCCTATCTGAAAGGCATTCAGGATAAATTAACCCAGCTATTCCCGACCGAGCGGCTGCGACTCAAACTACAGAATGACACCTTCGGCAATCCAATCGCAGCGCACATAGCTACTCTACTGACGCATACCGACTATGACCTTCGCACCACCAATCTCATCAGTTTGAGGAAGATGGTTACGGATAGCCCGTCAATTCCAGACGACAATAAAAAGGAGGTAATCGAGCAAATCAGCACCTATCAGCGGCTATTTCAGCTAAGTCCCTCATTCAGTGTGTTTGAGAAATTGCAGCAAACAGACTACACCTCAGCGCTTCAGATTGCCGGCATCTCAGAGAAGAATTTCATTGCTCGTCATTCCGAAGCCTTTGAAGAGATAGCCGAAACAGGTTTAGACGGAGCAACCATTGCCGCCGATGTGTATAACAAGGCCAGAACGGTGGTGGCCCGCAACGAAACCATGCTGTTAGCCCTGAATGATAGCATCAGTGGATACGCCACCAACGCCGTCGGTGGTATGTACGTCAACCGACCCAAAGCGTCGGAGATTGCGGAATGGCTACGGACGGAAATCACAGCCCCGTTTCTCGATGCGATCACAGCCATGTCCGATTATCAGCAGTTTTTTGGCACCCTCTCGATGTGTGACTGTAAAGACTGTCGTTCCATCTTCAGCCCGGCGGCTTACTTAGTTGATACCCTGCATTATATCGAAACAGGGGCTCCGAAAAAGCTTCTTCCCGGCCAGATTCACCCGATTGTTAAATTACAAACCCGCCGACCCGACATTTTTCATATTCCGCTCACCTGCGAGAACACCAATACCATCATTCCCTACATTGATCTGGTTAATGAAGTGATGGAGTATTACATTGTAAATGGAATCGATGCAAGTAGGGCTGTAAAGTATATCTCGAAAATCGATCCGGCTGATCCCGAGAAGAAGATCACACCCATTGATACGGGCGATGCAACGGCTACCGAGTTACGGGCCGAACCCCAGCAAACGGCAGAAAGTGCGTATAAAACGTTAGCAGAGGCATCTACATCATTCAGCCTGCCCTACAACCGTGCTTTAGACCAGATTCGTACCTACCTGCCGCAACTCAAAACCACGCGCTACGAAGTACTGAATGTGTTTAGTGTCCCAGCCGATAAAGACCTGGTTCAGGAATATTTCGGACTATCGGATACAGAATACGGTATAATCATTCATAATCCGGCTACTGACATCAAAGACCTGTTTAACATTAGCGATCTAACCACGCTGAAAAAAGCAAACGTATTTATTGAGAAAACGCAGATTCATTTTACCGATTTAGTAGAAATTACGAACACGAAATTTATCAACCCAACTCAGCAGGTTCTCATTCCGCCACCGACTGAGTGTGCTCTTGATCAAATCAATTTAGTTTCTTATCCAGACGATACTACGTTCTTTTTAAGACTGAATTTTTTTATTCGGCTATGGCGCAAATCAGGGCTGTCGATTCATGAACTGGATGTATTGATATCGGCAGTTCCAACACCTGGTTTCGAGGTAATAATTGCCTGGCTTTACCAGTGCCTCAAACTGAACGAAACCCTTAAACTACCGATTACTAAACTGGCTGCTTTATGGGCCGACATAGATACCTACGACAACCACAAAACACCGTCGCTCTACACACAATTATTCCAGAATCGGTTTGTAAAGCGGCTCGATACCGATAACACGTTTGCGCTTGCTCAGCTTACGGATACAGCCAATCACCGTCGCCTGAGCGATTACAAACCCCTCATTAGTCTGGCCTTCCAGATAGACGCTGTCTCGTTAGAAAGTATCCTGACCGATGCTACTGGTAAATTCAGTAAAGTTGAGTCGTCAACTGACCCTGCGCTGAACTTAGCCAACCTCAGCCTGATTTACCGCTATGTCGTACTAGCTAAAGCCCTTACTCTTAGCGTAGAAGACTTCATCAGCTTAAAAAAGTTATTTGGATTAGGGGACCTTTCACCAGCCGATCCAGTCCATCTTAAAGCGTTTGTCAGTACGTTCCAACAAGCTAAAGAAGCCGGATTCACAACCCAACAACTACGGTTCATTTTTGGTCAGGCTATCGAAACGTCGGAAACAACTACCGCCTTCAACCAAAAGCTTCTGGCTTCGGTCAGGCAGTGCCAGGCAGGGTTGCAGCAAATTGATGCGGAACTGCCTGAGGTGTACGATCCTGCCATCGTCAGGTCAGGAGCCGTTTCAATCAGCGACGTTACTCCGGAGTTTGTGGCTAACAAATTAGCGCTGCTATACGGCTCTGAAATTGCTCAAACGCTGGTGGATATAGTGACAGGCAAGAACGTTTTTTCTGTACCCGTCGAGAAAAGTTTATCAATAAAAATTGCTGATTCTCTGAAGACTAAGGTTTTTTATGATTCCGCAATAGGCACACTCTCCTGTAAGGGCATTCTGACTAATTCTGAGAAAGCAACGCTTAGTCATGATAATGTTGCACTTTCTGAATTTGACTCAAAGGCAATTGAGCCATTAGCCCGAAAGCCGAATGAGTTTATTATAGACAATACACTTCCTGGCATTTGGGAAAGTTATGATGCTGTCGGTACTTTCCTGAATCAGGACGGCGATACACTTCCTGACAGTTTACACATTGATTTGTATAAAAAACTGGTGCCTTCCCTCCAGTTAATGCTTAAAAAACTAGTAGTCACTCAGCAAATAGGTCTATTGATAGGCGAAGATGCCGCTACTACAGCTCTGCTTTTAACCGATAAAATGGACCCACTTCTTAGCAACCTACCAGAAACGGGACTAAGTGACGATGCAACGCATGGTATACGGCCAGAAATCGACGTAAAAACAAATTCTGCTGGCTTACCGGGCGAAGTTACCTGGAGAGGATACATCAGCGCAACCAAGTCGGAAGAGTTCACATTTACGGTCGAAGTGGCCGAAATCGATGAGCTATTTAGCCTGACCATTAACGGTAAAGAAGTTCTAAAGAAGAAAGGTGATATCACGGATAAAGATAGTCTCAAACTATCCGGGGCCTATACTTGCGAAGCAGGCAAGGTCTATTCCATTATTGTTGACTACACAAACACTACCGGTGCATCAGGGATCAGGCTATTCTGGCAGTCGGCCACCACGCCTAAGCAGATTGTACCAACGGCGGTTTTGTTGCCACAATCCAGCGTTGATTCCATAAAAACGATAGTTCAGGCCGCCCGGCAAAAAGCGGCCCTGATTAAAGGCTTCCAGTTGACGGCTGACGAGGTTAGTTACTTGAAAGACAAGGCCATAACAATACCGACCAGTATAGCTACCCTCAATACCCTCAGTGCATTTACTACGCTTCGTAGCCAGCTTCCCCAGAAACCGATTTCGCTGGCTGTCTTTTTGATGATTGCTGATCAGATTCAAAACAAAAACGAAGTGCTTTCCCAGATAATGGGCTGGGATGTAAAATGGACGGAGGGGCAGATGGCAGGCAAAGCTTATAAAGACCTGGCGTTGCTCACGAGCTTACATCAAAAATGGCTTCTCTGCCAGAAAACTGGCGTTTCGGTGGAAACGCTAACCAATTGGGCAACCCGAATTTCAACGGATTATGCCAATTTAACCCAAACGGCCCATGAAGTTATCAATGCTGTTAAGGCTACCTTTGAAGACCCCGACCTCTGGCTGGAGTTTGCTCCCACGCTCAATAATCCCATCCGCGAACATCAACGGGATGCGCTCATTGCCTATTTACTCCAGATCAAACAGCTACAGGATGCGCATGTGAAGGATGCTGATGGCTTGTTTGAGTATTTTCTGATTGACGTACAGATGGGAGCCAAAATGGATACCTCCCGCATCAAGCAGGCCATTTCGTCGGTGCAGTTATTTGTTCAGCGATGTTTGCTAAACCTGGAGACCGGCGTTTCGCCTACTTCGATTGACACCGCCAACAAACGCTGGGAATGGCAGAAGCACTACCGGCTCTGGGAGGCCAACCGCAAAATTTTTACGTACCCCGAGAACTGGCTCGAACCCGAATACCGCGACAATAAAAGCCCGTTCTTCAAGGAGTTGGAAAGCGAACTGCTCCAAAACGACATCACCGACGATAACGCTGAAACGGCCCTCCGCAACTACGTCTATAAACTCAACGAAGTAGGCAATCTGGACATTTGCGGGGTGCATCAGGAAGACATCAAAGGTATACCTGATGATAAAGATTACATTGGTAAAATCCACGTAGTGGCCCGAACTCATGCGGCCCCCTACCAGTATTTCTATCGTTCCACTTCGTACCCAACCCTGGACTGGACTGCCTGGGAAAAAGTACCTATTGATATAAAAGGCGTAGAAGACGGGGCCGATAGTGGCGTACACCTATTACCCGTTGTCTTTAAAGGCAGACTCTATCTATTCTGGCCGGAGTTTATGGAGAAGAGTGAGGAAGAAGAACACATGAAAAGTGGCTCAGTAGAGATATCAACACATAACCCAATCACATTGACTACGCCTAAAAAATACTGGGAAGTTCGTTTGGCCTGGAGTGAGTATAAGGATAAGAAGTGGTCACCGAAGCAGCTATCGAAGGAATTTGGAAAAGTTTCTGTCTCTTATGCAATCACAACCGATATTGAATGGATTGGTGATGATGCATCGACTGTTGCAGTATCCGATAATTTAGTTACGGGCACTAGTGGTTCACTTAAGAAAACCAAAGAATACTCGGCCTTCACTGTTGATAATCTTCAATATTTTAGATTAAACCTGTATAAGAATGATATACAAAATATTTTTAACATAGAATTAAAATACAATGACACAAGTGTTGCTATTTATAGTGCAACAGATTTTCATTTTGATTCAAATTTGTATCCTATAAGATTTATAGGTAAAAAATCAGTACAAAAAAAAGCCGGGGCAAATCAAGAAATAAGAACACTCAAACCTTTAGAATTGCTACCGCCAGTTCCAGAAGGGAATTATTATCAATTAAGCTTGGTAAAGAAAATAGTTATTGATGATCAAATTTACTTGAATTCGGAAAATTTACTATACAAAGTTGCATCCGTAGATAATACATCATCCTATCAACTGTTGCCATATAGATCTTTCTTTTTAAAACAAGGTAATGTGTCTTTTTTTGCCAGCTCTGAGGAATATATCAGCCGTAAATCTTATAGCGGTACAGACTTAAAAGGAAAGCCCTTGACATGGGTAATACAATTCATCCAGAATCGATTATCATTCATTAATTTTTATCATCCATACACATCAGACTTTATTTCCGCTATTAATCGAAGGGGTATTGATGGAATTATGGAGGCAGATACTGAACTGGAAGAGGTAGATGATTTTAACATTTCATACCAACCTATAGGTTTAGTTAATACCCCCTATCCACTCAAAAATATTGACTTTAGCGAAACAGGCGGCTACGCTATTTACAACTGGGAGTTGTTTTTCCATGCCCCCATGTTTATTGCTACACGCCTGAGTAAAAACGGTAAATACAAAGAAGCCCTACGGTGGTTCCACTATATTTTCGATCCTACCACCAATGAGGCTTCCAATGCGGATGATGTCAAACGGTTTTGGAAAGTAAAGGGGTTCAAAGAAACAGCTAACCCAATGGAATCTATTGATACGTTTTTCAAGCGCATTAACGAGGGCAACGAGCATGCCAATCAGCAGGTTACCCAATGGCTTCAGAATCCCTTCAATGCCCATTCGGTGGCCCGCAACCGGCAGGCTATTCCGTATATGAAAAACGTATTTTTTAAATACGTTGAAAACCTGACTGCCTGGGGAGATGACCTGTTCCGGCAGGACAGCATGGAGAGTATCAACGAGGCTACCCAATTATATGTGCTGGCGGGCCATCTTCTGGGCAAACGGCCTGAATTTATTCCTGACCTGAAACCCGTAGTCAAAAAATCATATACCGATTTACAACCGGAGCTAAACTCAGCCAGTAATCCGCTAGCTCTGCTTGAGAATATAGTTCCTGCCGGCACAACGGATTCCACATCGGTCAGTACGCCCAAAACCAGTAGCACACACATTGGCCAGACGTTTTATTTCGGTATTCCATTCAATCAAAATATCCTTACCTATTGGGATACAGTAGAAGACCGGCTCTTCAAAATCCGCCATGCCATGAACATCGACGGCGTGGAGCGTAGCCTCGATTTATTTGGTTCCCCCATCGATCCGGGCCTGCTTGCCGCAGCCCTTGGCAAAGGCCTTAGTCTGAGTGATGTATTGAGCGATCTGAACACCCCGGCTCCCTTATATCGGTTCAGTTATTTAGTACAAAAAGCGGTGGAGTTTACGGGCGAAGTGAAGGCATTGGGTGGCGCTTTGCTATCAGCTATTGAAAAAGGGGATGCTGAAACCCTGAGCCTGATGCGGGCCACTCATGAAAGCGCTATGATTAACCTGGTGACGGCCATCAAAGAACGTCAGGTGCTGGAAGCCAAAGCCAATCGACAGAACTTAGAAGTAAGCCGCCGAAATACGATTAAACGAGTTGGTCATTATATGAGCCTGATGGGCCTGAAAGAGAGTGACTACACCATTCCAGACTTAGTAACTCTTTCCGCCGACCTCACTGCCGACAGCACGTTACCTCCCGATACGATTGTAAGAGAGCAGCAAGCTAGTTTGGATGTTGCTTTACAAAATTCTGATCAAAATGGAGTATTATTAATACCGAGGGAGAAGGAGGAGTTGGATAAAATGAATGCTGCTAAATGGTGGCAGATTGCGAGTAATTCTTCTGAAACAATTGCGGCAATGTTTCATTTATTCCCGGCAATCGAAATTATGGGGGCACCTCTCGGTGTTGGAACAAAGGTTGATTCCTTTAAGGGATTCGCTTGGGCTAGCGCCGCATCAGCAATGGGGAAAGTTTCTTCACTTATTGGCGGGATACTAACAGCCGAGGCAAACGAAGCCGCTAAAATGGCAGGCTATATTCGTCGGGTGCAGGACTGGACGTTCCAGCTTAACTCATCGGCGCGGGAGGTTGTGCAGGTTGATAAGCAACTGGTAGCGGCTGATATTAGAATTCAGATTGCCCAAAAGGAATTAGATAACCACCGTCGGCAAATAAAACATACGGAAGAAGTAGAGCAGTTTTTATCCGGAAAGTTTAGCAACCAGGAGCTTTATACCTGGATGAAAGAACAGTTAATCAGTATTTACAAACAGTCCTACCAATTAGCCTATGATCTGGCTAAGAAAGCGGAGAAGGCGTATCGCTTTGAGTTGGGTAAGCAGCAATCCAATTTTATCCAATACGGCTATTTTGATAGTAACTTCAAAGGGTTGCTGGCGGGCGAAAAACTCCATTTCGCGCTGAAGCAACTGGAGAAATCATACATGGAAGAAAATACCCGCCGGTTTGAACTCACAAAACACATCTCCCTTCGTCAGGTTGCGCCCGAAGCTTTATTAAAACTCATTTACGAAGGTGCGTGTGATTTTGATCTGGAAGAATGGATTTTTGACCTGGATTTTGCCGGGCATTATTTCCGAACCATCAAATCTATATCGCTAAGTATCCCCTGCGTGGCAGGCCCCTATACAACCGTCAATTGTACACTTCGCTTAAAGAAGAACAGTATCCGTATCAATACGATGAATGCGCAGAATTACATTCGAACAGGTACGGAAGATCCACGTTTTGTAGAAAACCTGGTCCCGTTCAAATCCATTGCGACCAGTTCGGCCCAGAACGACAGTGGCATGTTCGAAGTCAATTTCCGCGACGAGCGCTATCTGCCCTTCGAGGGAGCAGGAGCCATTAGTTCCTGGCAGTTGGAGTTGGGGGATATCGCCCATCAGCAATTTAATTATCAAACCATTGCCGATGTAGTGATACACATCAAATATACAGCAAGGGAAGATGCCGGTACGTTCAAGACAAGTGCTCAGGCTGCAATTAAGGACCAGATAAAGGGGAAACCACTGCGGTTATTCAACGTGAAGCAGGATTTCCCGAATGAGTGGTATAAACATAAGAATCAACCAACGGAGCCATTGGTTCTACATTATCAACCTGAGTCTCTCCCTTTCTGGGTAAAAGGTCAACCAATCTCGGTAACCGTTTACAAGGGAGTAAATCCAATAAGTGGAGATCCAATAAAGGAGGTCGATAAATCAATTACTATTGAGGCCTCGACAATTAGTGGTAACGACACGGTATTTGTAATTGTGAGCACTAAAAATGAATAGATTCTATCCTGAGAACCTGCTGAATTTGACCTGAGCTATTTTCTACTTACTGGAAGAAGTAAGTACAATCCTGATGAATGGCTCAATTAGACATACTTGATGAGAATGCCCGTCGAGACCGGGACGCCGGAGCGTTTTGAAATGCCACCGACATTCAATTCCGAACAACGGCGTCACTTTTTTGAATTAACCCCGCAGCTACGCAATCAGCTACGAGGCCTTGATACGACAGTGAATCGAGTAGGGTTTCTCTTGCAGTGGGGATATTTTCAAGCGAGCGGTCGCTTCTTTAAGCCGACCACTTTTTTTTCGGTCGATGTCATTTTTGTGGCTCGTCTGCTTTCGCTTGAGCCTCTCTCAATTAATTGGCGACATTACAATCGCAAAACGATTTTTCGGCATCGACAAATCATCCGTCAAAATTTAGGATTTACGTCATTTATGGGGGCAGGGAAAGCTATGGCCGTCAGGAGGTTGTCCAATTAGTAAGCCGCCAGATTCATCCTGAACAGATTTTCTGAAACAGTTTTTGATTAACGCCATTACCTGTTGGAACATGCTTCGTATTACTCAACAATTAAACGAAGTAACTGGCCCGGAGCGCGAAGATCTTTTAGCCGCGATTCCCCATACGGCTCCACTCAGTTGGAAGCACATCAATTTTCAAGGAGAGTATGATTTTTCAGAAGATGGACTCCGTAATCTGATAAATTTAGATTTACGGGGCATTCTAAGAAATAAAGCCTAGACAATAAGATAAATATCTAAAAATCAATCAAATGCCTCGTTTTAGCGAGACATAACGTACGAATGTAGGTAGCTCCCCTATATGTTAAGGGAAATGCAGTTGTATCCCCCTGACGACAAACCGGCGATAGATTTTCGGATAAATGTCTAAAAACTAGCTGTTTTCCACAAGTTTTTAGCGAAAAACAACTTGCTTTGAATATATAAAATTCATATATTTATTTAAGGAAAATAGAATTATATAAAAGATTAGATCCGTGTGTATCTATCAGCAATAAACTTGGTACTATATCCCGATACTCTCTAAACAATGAAAACCACAGACGAACAGGAGGCTATCATTCACCAGACTGGCAACATGCGTGTTAACGCTTGTGCAGGGTCAGGTAAAACCACGACGTTAACGCTGTATGCAGCTCACCAGCCCACTACCAAGCGAATCCTTTACCTGGCTTTTAATAAAACAGTACGCATGGAAGCCATGACCCGTTTTATCAGGAAGGGCGTGCGAAATGTTGATGTCCACACAGCTCACTCATTAGCTTATCGATACACAATTGGAAAAGGTCTCTATCAACTCAATTCATCCGGGTCCATTTCACTCTCAGACCTGATAGACTATTTATCGCTCGACAGCACCCATGGGCAGGAGATGGCACCTGTTATGGCTGCCCATATCCGGGCTTTCTTCAGTTACTATTGTAATGCAGCAGCGCGGACACTCTCATCGCTCCATTACCGGGATACGATTGATCCCGCTGACCATAAAGCGCAGAAGTTTGTTCAAGAATATGAAGTTCCAATAACGAATTATACAGACAGACTTATTACGGCAATGACAACTGGTAAGCTGGCTGTCACGCATGATTTCTATCTGAAAGCATTTCAACTGGCTAATATTGACCTGCCGTATGATATCATCCTCTTTGATGAAGGACAGGATGCCTCGGAGACGATGCTTGCCGTATTTGAGCGACAAGCGGCCATTAAAGTTATTGTAGGCGATCAACACCAGCAAATTTATGGCTTTAGACATGCAATCAACTCGATGCAGCGTTTGGACTTTCCAATCAGGCACCTCTCCCAATCGTTTCGGTTTGGTGCGGATACTGCTGAATTAGCTAATCGGGTACTTGGATGGAAAACGATAGCTCAGAGCCAAACGCTACTTAAACCCATTACCGGCCTCGGCAAAGCTCCTATCAGTACAGTACTAACTCACGCGACAATTGGCAGAACGAATCTGTCAGTACTTGCACAGGCAATTGAAGCCCTGTGCGTTCGGGAAGATATTGGCAGTTTGTATTTTGAAGGACGTTTCGATACCTACACCTATATGGAAAACGGAGCTAGCCTGTATGATATTCTTAACCTCCACGTGGGTAAATCGACGTTAGTGAAGAACCCAATTCTTAAACGAATGTACAATACAGAGGCCCTGCGACAATATATTGACTTGACTGGTGACCGGAATTTCAAGGTAGCTCTTGATGTGGTGGAAACCTACGAGACCGATCTGCCACATTATATTACCCGGATTCGGAACGGCCATATGAGTGAGAGCGAACGTATGAACTCGGACCGGATTTTCTCGACAGTACATCGATGCAAGGGATTGGAATACGATGAAGTCCAGATTGAGGACGATTTCATCAATCTGCCAGGCATTTTCGACCGATTAGAGATAATCAAAAACACACCCGGCTTGACGGTTTCTGGCCGTAGCCTAATGCAGCAAAAGCTTGCTGAAGAAGTAAATATGCTTTACGTAGGGATCACGCGAAGTCTGGGAGCGCTACATCTTCCAGAACAATTACAAAAAGACTTGCGAAGTCAATCGACCATTTATCGGGAAAAGCCCGAACATCTGGCACTAAATGAATAAGAGGGGAAAGGGTTTTGAATTCTTTTATTTCAGGTGATTTTACCAGTCGACAAAGGTAACTGTTCATAATAAAGGTTGGAAGAATGCATCCGGCCACGTGGAACGCATCCGGCCGGACTAAAAATGTTTTTGCTGGTAAAAAAATAAAGTGTAAACTTGTATGTTTCCTTATTTATTTATCAACTCTTAATCGCTATTTATATGAAATCAAAACAAATGCTTATTCAACCAAAATCAATTGTTGTAAAAATCAGAACACGTATTTTCTCAAAGATTGTTGCTGATGTCGAAGCTATTGCATCCACATCTTTATTAACTACGGTGAATGATTAATCGGTTTTATCATACCTGAATTTCCAGCTTTGATACACTTATTAGTGTATTTTAAAAGCGAGGAAGTACAACGCTTTCAATATCAAAAGCGTTTTCGATGGGTACATTATGATTAAGTTACTAATACAGCTCATTGTTAAATTTACCGAGTTAACTCTAATCTCTGTTTCTCTGTTAAGGTCTTTACTTAGATTTATACGAACGAGAGTTGGTGAACCTTTCTCCAGCTCTTGTTTGGATCATACTCTATATATTAGATTTAATATGCGGGGAAACAAACCTCAACATTGTTTAATAAATAGATCTACTATTATGGGTAATCAAAAAAAAAGCTAAGTTTTAGCTTTTATCCGCCGAAACCGCCAATAGTACCACTTTTTCAGGATTATAATAATAACATTACTTCCCAAAAGTATTTTTATGAGTATTTCGCTGATTCTCCAGAATTATTAACTCCCCCCTATTGGATGTATGATACTTGCCACAAGCTTGATCTATGGGATTTTAAAACGAAAGAATTTGTACAAGAAGAAGAAGTTGAATTAGATAAAATTATAGGCACTACAAAGTCAAATTATTGTAATGAATCAATTTCATATCCTTACCATTATTCAAATTGGCTAGGATTTTTCTATGAAATATTTTCTATTAAATCATTAGAATATGCTCGTGGATATCTCTCTAAATTAGACGAATTAATTAAAAAAGATAACATTGAAAATTCCAAACAATTTTATTTGTATAAAATACAGATTAATAAACAATTTTATTATTTCATTGGTGAAGGCTCACATAGAATTACCCTATTGAAAATAAGAGGTGATAAGTCATTCACTTTTAATACAGTGGAAATTATAGCTGATCTTGGTAAATCAGAAATTTATCCGGCATTAACGTACTTACCTTAACATGTTTTATTTATTAAATTGATATGCAGTATATTTATATTAATTCTTTGTATATTATTATTACATTGGAATTATTGTTTTTTAGCTATAAATTTTTGTATGTTAAACTATTATGATTAAGCATATCGAACGGCATTGCTGAACTCATTTGAAGGTTTAAAGGCCGGAGTGTGGTGCTCATCTACAATAAGAGCCGTGTTTGTACTTATATTCCGGGCTAATTTACGTTTTCGATGCTTGTTGTGAAAAGTACCAAAGCCTCTTATCGTAACTGGCTCATTTCGTGTGAGAGAATCTTTTATAACAATAAAAAAAGTTTCAACAACTTCTTTCACATGTTCCTGATCTAAACCTGTTTGGTTTCTGATTTGATTGAATACGTCTGCCTTTGTCATGTTGAATGAGATTGTTGCTTTAATTAATTAAAGATCGGAATACTAGTTATTTACTAATGAAAAAGTCTGATTGAAGCTCAATCAGACTTTTCGATTATCCACACCATTTTAAATAGTTAGACCAAGGAGATACTCAACTTAAATCCAACTTTACAAAAGTATATAATTCTTTGCTTATCTACAAGTATCAATAACTTTATGGTTATTTTGATAGTGTACTTCCTTGGCTGAAAAGTATATGATTAAAGTTACCAGAAAACCAATAATACCGGAAAGCATATAGATAAAACCGGCGGTGAGTATCTTCCCTATCTCATAATAGTCCCAGGGTATTTTATTCAGTATGCCAGATAAACTAGTCCAAAGAATTATGTATAGAAACAGGCCTGATATGTGTCGTATTTTCATGGTTATTTAAGTTTTGACAGAAATTTGAAAAATAATCCGGAATGATGGTATACTATTTTACACTTTATAAATACCGGAACGGAATTCTTTTCCTTAAGCGGACCCGTCTCCGTTAGCCGCCAATATTTGCTTAATCATATCGCCTGAATGAAGTAGTAAAGGGTAATCTAAATCAATAGATTACCCTTTACTATATACACCGGAATGTTACTGCCTGATAATTTTCACAGTTTTATGCTGTGTAGCAGTTGTAACAGTAAGCAAATACATACCTGCGTATTTACCGAGTGTAATTCTGTAGCGATTGGCAATACCAGTGGACAGAATTTCTGTATTCGTGAGCGTGCCGGATGAACTTACCAGTGTAAATGCCGGAGGAGAATCAGCATTACGGACTTCGACATCCACCGCATCACCCGTCGTCGGATTACCAAATACTGTGACCTCCAGCCCGTGTTCAGCATTGACGGCCAGGCGGCCGGCACACGCTGAACGCAGATCCCAGGTGTAGTCAACGGTGAATCCTGACTGGGTAGCGAATAATTTCAGCGGCGCTGTGCTGTTCCGCATATCTGCATCCAGAACATGATCAGGATTCGTTGTCCAGCTGGTAATCCCCATTGCCATATACTTAACCGCAGTACCATCTCCCCCTTCGTAGCGGAATTTAAATTCGCCGGTCGAGCAATTGTAGGCCGGTGGCAGCAATTTCAGTGTTTTGGCTGATTCTGAAACAGGTGCAGGTAAAGCATCTTTATTGCCTGCATTGCCGGGACAGGTAGCTTTCCAGTCCCACAGATAGGTTACGGTCTGACCATTCTGACGCGCGAACAGCGTAAACTTATCGGCGTCAGCTTCCGGTTTCACGATATACCATCCTGCATTCATAGTCCAGCCGGTAATACCAATTGCCATAAATTCAACAACTTGACGGGTATCCCCCCCTGTGTAGCGGAACGCAAATTCACCGGTCGTACAGTTATAAGCCGGAGCAATCAGTTGCAATGAACCGGCTGTGCCGGCCACAGGCGCTGAGATCGTGGTTGTGCCCGGCACCGTGGTGACTGAAGGCGGGGGCACCGGTGTATACTGATTACAGAAATAACGCAAATTCCATACATAGTCTACCACCACTTCCGGATTACCGGCACGCCGGGCTTTCAGCATAAAGGGGGCTATTGAGCCATCATTGCGCAAATCAGGGGCTATCAGCTGATTCGGATCCGATGTCCAGCCGGTAATACCAACCGCCATGAACTCAACCCGTTCATCGGCGGCCAGAGCCCCATCGTAACGGAAGGTAAATTCACCTGTAGCACAGTTATAAGCCGGATCAATGAGACGGAAGACGCCGGTGCCGGTTACCGCTGTTGAGGGAGCCGGTGTGGTCGTTACCGGAGCCGGAGTGGTTACGGTTCCATCCGACGGTGGTGTCACCGGTACATAGCCCTCACAGTATTGCTTCAAATTAAAATCAAGAGCCACCTCCTTCCCCGATTGACGGGCATGTACGGTAATGACCGGTTTATCGATCCGGATTCCCGTCTCGACAAGGTGTATCGGATCAGTTGACCATCCGGTTACCCCGACCGCCATGAATTCGATAGCTGTCCCATCTCCCCCTTTATGTTTGAACGTGATCGCGCCGGTAGTACAATCATAGCCCGGTGTAACCAGCTCAAGCGGCTGACCGGTGTTAGCGGTCGGTGTACCCGGAACGGAAACAACAATACCGGGAGGCGGCGTACCGCTGGCAGGATTACGGTTCCACGGGCGTGATTCTACAGGACACTGTGCGGAAGCGGCCACCAGATCATAGGTGAAGTTGACCTCATTACCACTTTGCCGGGCAACCAGTACCAGTACTTTGGGATCACGATGGACCAAATCATCCCCGATCATGGCACAACTGTTATACCCCCAGTTACCAACGCCGATACCGAAGTATTCTACCGGAGTACCGTCGCCGCCGCAGGTTTCGATGCAAATGTTATCTGAGTAGCAATTCAACCGGACCTGTTTAATCTGTAATGGTTTGCCCTGGCCGGGAGCACAAGGGTCAGCCGTCACCGTAATGACAACGGAAGCCGAGTTGCATAAGGCCTGATCAATGACATCGCAAATCTGATACGTTACGAGGGCGGTTCCGGAGAATCCGGCTGCGGGAGTGAAAGAGAGGACACCATCATTCACCGATGCGGAACCATTCGTTGTGCCGGTAATTACCGGTTTCGTTACCATTACCAGCGATGCCGGATCACCATTGCGATCTTTATCGTTATTGAGCAGATTAATCGTAACTGATTCGCCGAATGAAGCGGAAACTACATCGGTGACTGCAACGGGAGGTTTGCTGTTAACCGTGATAACTACTGTTGCCTGATCGCAGTAGGAAGCGCCGGCCTTATTCAAAAAATCAGCACGGTCGCAGATTTCGTAGACTACAGTTATTGGTCCTACAAATCCGGCTGGAGGTGTTACACTGATCGAACCATCCGGATTAACAACAGCAGTACCTGTCGATACACGGGTAATAACAGGTAGCGTTACCGAAGCCAGCCATGCCGGATCACCGTTGCGGTCTTTGTCGTTTGCCAGAACAGGCACCGTAATTACGGCGGTATTGTATGGGGCATTAACCCTATCATCAACGGCGTCCGGAGCCTTACCGCCAACAGCCACGATTACCTGAGCAATGTCACAGTTGCCCGCCTCGACCGCATCACAAATCTGATACGAGAACGAAGTAGCGCCCTGGAAGCCGGGACGTGGCGTAAAGCTGATCGAGCCATCAGCGTTGACCACTGCCGTACCATTCGTTGATTGTGAAACAATCGCCGGAACAGTAACAGTCGTCAGCGAAGCTGGCAGACCTGTCCGGTCTTTGTCATTGGCGAGTACAGGAATGCTAACTACGCTGTTGTAGTTGGCAACCACCGCATCATCTACGGCATCAATCGGGCAAGACGGTTTCCGGATAGTCAGCGAAGTAGCCGCAGAGATGCAACCTGCCTGAGACTTAGCAATTACCGAATATGTGCCAATAGACAGGTTTCCAAAAACGGTTTGTGTTGAGTAGTTCACCCCGTCGAAGCTGTAGGTTTCACCCGCAACGCCATTGACCGAGATGGTGCCCGTTGCGACCGCGCAGGTGGGTTGAGCCGATACGGTAGCCGATGGAGCTGCCGGTGTAGCCGGAGCCGCGTTAACGACCAGAGTGGTAGCCCCGGAAACACAGCCAGCCGCATTCTTAGCCGTCACGTTGTAGCTACCCGCAGCCAAATTGCTATAGGTGGTCGAGGCTGAGTAAGTACTACCGTCGAGGCTGTAGGTCATCCCGGCCACACCGTTGATCGAAATCGTACCGGTGGCCACCGCACAGGTCGGTTGAGCCGACACGGTAGCCGAAGGAGCTGCCGGTGTAGCCGGAGCTGCGTTAACGACCAGAGGAGTAGCCCCGCTCACACAACCGGCCGCATTCTTAGCCGTCAGGTTGTACGATCCGGCCGACAGACCGGCAAACGTAGTCGAAGCTGAGTAGTTCACCCCGTCGATGCTGTAGGTCTCACCAGCAACGCCATTGACCGAGATGGTGCCCGTTGCGACCGCGCAGGTGGGTTGAGCCGATACGGTAGCCGATGGAGCGTTAACAATAGGGCAATTGATAGTGATGGTCACCACGGCCTGATCGCAAACGCTGTTATCAGCCGTCGAGCAAACCTGATAGGTCAGGCTTACCGGGCCAACGGTGTTAGGTGCCGGGGTATAAACTACCTGACCGCCCACGATGGTAGCCGTGCCACTGGCAGGCTGACCCACAATGGTTGGCGTCGTTAAGCCCCCGGCAGGCGTGTCATTGCCGCGAACATCCACCGTCACAGGCGTACCCTGTGGAGTAGACTGGCTATCATCAACGGCATTCACCGGATTGGCCGTAACCGTTAGGCTCACCACCGCAGTTGCTGACTTGGTGGCATCGAGCGGATTGGCGATGCTGTAAGTGAAACTATCCACCCCGGCAAAGCCAGCGGCAGGACTGTAAGTTACCGTGCCATCAGGGTTCACTACCACAGAGCCATGCGCCGGATTGGCAACGATAGCCGGTGGCGTTGTTCCCTGACTGTCATTGGCCAGAACCGCAATTGTTTTGGGTGTCCCCTGCCCTGTCGTGGCCGCATCATTAACCGCTGTTACCGCCGAAGCATTAACCGTAATAGTCGCCACGGCCTGAGCACAAACAATTGGCTGAGCGGGGTTACAAATCTGATAGGTGAACTGATCAGTTCCAATGAAACCGGCTGCAGGGGTGAAACGAATCGTTCCATCCGCATTTACAACGGCTGTTCCGTGTGACGGATTGACCGTCACAACAGGCAATGTAACATTTGCGATAGATGCGGATGTACCTGCATCTGATTGATCATTAGCAAGTACTGTGATTACTGTACTTGTACCCTGAATGGTAGTTGTTGCATCATTTACCGCAACAGGGGTACCTGCAACTTTAATAGCAACAGTAACTGAAGCGTCTGCAGACTGACAACCGTTCTCTGTACAGTTAACCGTATAGGTCGTTTGTGCGAATGGGTTGACGGTAATCGAAGCACCATTCTGACCGGTTGACCAGGTATACGTTCCAACACAACCTGAAGCCGTCAATACCGATGGATCTCCGGCAAAAACAGACGTTGGGGTCGCTGAAACCGAAGGAGCCGCAGGCGTTGCCGGTTGACCATTAATTACAAAATTACCAGCAGTTGACTCGCAACCAGTTACCGTTTCACGTACAGTAATAGCGTGGCTACCAGCCGTAATGCCTGTAAATGCAGGTGAGACCTGATAAGGTCCGCCATCCAGACTGTATTCGAAACCTGTCCCGTACGTATTAGCTGAAGCCGATCCCGTAGCCATCGTACAGGTTGGCTGAGCATTTATACTGACGACAGGAACCCCGGGAGCAGAAGGTATTGCATTAACGACGACTGAGGCAGGAGCCGACACACAACCAGCTGCATTACGGGTCGTAACAGAGTAGGTGCCGGGATTAATCCCGGCGAAGGTAGTTGATGATTGATAACCAGAACCATCAATAGAATATTCACCTCCCGCAGGCAGTGTTACAACGATAGTGCCGGTTGTGACAAGGCAGGTTGGCTGCCGGGTAACACTAGCCGTTGGTGCCGCAGGCGTTGCCGGTTGACCATTAATGGTGAATGATCCGGCCGGCGAAATACAGCCTGTCGCATTTTCACGTACTGAAATTGCATGAGTACCTGCAGCGATACCATTAAACGAAGGCGATGACTGGAAGGCTCCACCATCAAGGCTATAGGTAAAGCCCGGACCGTAGTTATTAACCGAGGCCGCACCCGTAGCGACCGCGCAGGTCGGTTGAGCTGATACGGTAACCGATGGCGCTGAAGGAGCACCTGACGGCGCATCCACTACCAGCGAAGCCGGAGCCGACACACAACCGGCCGTATTCTTAGCCGTCACGTTGTATGACCCTGTCGACAGACCGGCAAACGTAGTCGAAGCTGAGTAGTTCACCCCGTCAATACTGTAGGTTTCACCCGCAACGCTATTGACCGTGATGGTGCCTGTTGCCACCGCGCAGGTGGGTTGAGCCGACACGATAGCTGAAGGGGCTGCCGGTGTAGCCGGAGCCGCGTTAATGATCAGCGTAGTGGCAGGCGACACACAACCCGTCGTAACAGAACGTGCGGTTACCTGGTAGGTTCCGGATGATAAGCCGGCAAAGCTACCGGAGGTTTGGTAGGCGCCACCAATGCTATACTCGAAACCAGAAATTACATTGACTGTTATTGAGCCGGTTAACATCAAACAGCCGGGCTGTGAGACAACGGAAGCATCAGGAGCGGCTACTGGTGGCGCGGTCATGATAGTCACAGAACTATTCGCCGATACACAACCCGTATGAATATCCCTGGTTGTTATGCTATAAGCACCGGTAGCAAGCCCGCTGAATGTTGGACTTGCCTGATAAGCGCTACCAACACTGTATTCATAATTAGCGCCAATCGGAGAGGTAACCGTAATTGTCCCTGTAGGAGTACTGCACGTGGCGTTAGTGACTGCAACAACCGGAGCCGCAGGACTTGCCGGTAACGCATTGATGCTAACGGTTACTCCATTGCTGGTACAACCCGTGGAGGCATACCGTGCAACAACAGTATGTGTTGTGCCTGGCAATAATTGCGTAAACGTTGTTGCACTCTGGAATGCACCGCCATCCAGGCTATACTGAATGTCTGCACCTACCGGAGACTGGATACCAATGATTCCTTCAGGGGCATTACAGTCCGGCTGTTGCGAAACCGTAATGACCGGATCAGCAGGACCGCCAGCCGGGGCGTTGACAGTCACCGTTGTTGCAGGGGATTCACAACCATTAATAGAAACCGTTATCAAATAAGTACCCGCCGATAACGGGAAGCTCGTTCCGGCCTGTGCATTCCCGTTCACGGAATAAACACCCCCCGGGACAGGTGAATTAATTACGACAGTGCCCTGCGGATTCGAACAGGTTGGCTGTGATGTGACACTTGCATTTGGCGCGTCCGGAATTGTATTAACCGTAATGGAAAGTCCGTTTGACGGACCTGATGTTTCACAGCTACCAGTACAGGTCGCTGTGAGGACAAGGCTTGATACAGGCGTAATTGTCCGTGCTATACCCGTACCACCGTCTGACCAGGTGACCACATCCGAACAACCGGTGGCCGTCAAATTCACGGACGTACCGGCGCAAACGCTGGTATGGTCAGCCGAGATCGTTGGAACAACCGGAGCAGGAATGATCGTAAAGGAAATACCCGTTGATGAAGCGGATGTGCCGCAGGCGTTTGAACAGGTCGCGGTGATTGTCCCGGCTGTGTTAGCCGTAAATGTCCGTGTTGCACCCGTACCACCGTCTGACCAGGTGACCACATCCGAACAACCGGTGGCTGTCAAATTCACGGACGTACCGGCGCAAACGTTGGTATGGTCAGTCGAGATCGTTGGGGCTGAAGGTGTACCCGCAGTAACAGTAACGGCAATAACATCACTTATAGGCGATGAACAATTATTTTCTGTACAGGATGCCGTATAATTCGTTGTTGTATTCGGGTTAACTGTAATTGATGAACCATTCGCACCCGTTGACCAGGTAACGGTTCCGTTACAACCTGCCGCAGTCAGGACTACACTTGCATTCGGACATACACTATTGGCCGATGCTGACAGCACTGGTTTGGCAGGTATGGGGAAAACAGTAAGACCCGCAGACCCGTTTGGACCGGTACAGCCGTTTTCGGTACAATTCACTGTATACACGGTAGATATAACCGGATTAACCGTAATACCCGGACCTGTTGCTCCTGTCGACCAGCTGTAGGTGCCATTGCAGCCTGATGCTGTGATCACCGCCGGCTGACCCGCGCAAATGGCATTGGCAGGGCTAATCGACGTTGCGGGAGCTTCCGGTAGCCCCTTGACATTGACCGTTACGGTCGCATTGCCCGATACGACACCATAGCTGTTGGTACAGGTTACCTGATACGTGGTTGTACTGCCCGGGCTATCTGTAAATGAAGAACCGGAACCTCCCGGTAACCAGGAATAGGTCCCATTACAGCCCGCAGCAGTAATCATTACTGATTGACCCGCGCAAATGTCGTTAGCTGACGCTGAAAGAGTGGGTGGGTTACACCCGTTTGCATCGATAGTTACCCATCTGTTTCCCAGATTTGAACATGGATTTGCATCTGTTTGCTGTTGCTCTAATCCGGTCGGACCACATCTGTAACTGGTGGTATTCTGCCAGTCAGGTGTATTGTCAAGTACTTCAATGACTAAAGGGGCAGGAGCAGACGCGCATTCCTGAACTGTCCCATCCGAGCAGTTGGGCGAAAAGTAAGTCGTCGTATTGACCGTTACGGTTCGTGTGCAATTAGTTTGCCAGGGACAGGCATTGCCGTCAGCCCAGACAATGGTGGGTACCCCTGATGCGACATTACACCCGGAAGCAGTAATGGTAACCGTCTCCCCGGGGCAAACTTTACTTTTACTGGCACTAACTGTCGGTGGGGGAAGCACATTCGGTATTGAGTAACTGACAGTTGCCTGTGCCGACGTGCCGTTACCATCAGAACAGGTAGCGCCATAGGTCTCTGTTGTATTACCGTTTAATCCCGTAATTACCTGAATAGAAGCCCCTGTATTTTGAACCAGCGTACCATTGCCGGAGATAATGGACCAGTTGACTGTCCCATTACAACCCGCAGCATTTAACGTAACAAAATTATTGGGGCATACTACTCCATTAAAACTCGAACTTGTATAGGTCAACGTTGGCGGGTCTGGTTGTGCCCATGCCCCGCAACTGATCAGCATAAACAGAAAAGAAATTAGAAAATGTTTCATACACTTGTTTATGAATTGATTCCTGTATTAAATCGTGTTGTGTGTTTTGCACCTCTTTTCAGGACTTGGCAGAAACGATAAGAGGTAAAGGGTAGACATCAAACATCAAACTGTCGAGGTCTCAGGGGCTGTTGTTTCGGGGGCGTCTCATCGGTTATGGAATTGATTTTAAGAATATGCCCCGCCACCATTAACTGGTGACGGGGCTGTTTTTTACTGACGGACCACCCGAAGCGTCTGGGTTCCTTCTTTGGTCGTTGCGCGTATCAGATAGAGGCCGGCTGGTAGAGAAGACAGATTGAGCGTAAAGGGAAGTTGAACCGTTTGAGTTTGCAACCGCACCCGGCCATCGACACCAATCAGAGACAGAGCCACTTCGTTTGTCCCTTCAACCGTAACTTCGTTAGTCGTGGGATTAGGATAAGCTCGAAGTGTAATCGTCTCAATTGCTAAACGAGCCTGCCCACACATAGCTTTCCAGTTCCAGGTATAGGTGACAGGTGTACCGCCTGTAAGCAGTTGAGCATTCAGCGTGAATGGCTGTGCATCAGGCGCGGGATTCACTGTATAAGGCCCGGCATTCGTTGTCTGCCCGGTAATACCGGACGCCCAGTATTGAACTGTACCAGCTGTGGCATTTGACTTGAAGACAAACTGCTTGGTTGAACAGTTGTAGTCAGGTTGCAAAAGAGTCAGGCTTGTTGGCGTTGACGTCGGAGTTGAAGGCGTACCACTCCCCCCTCCTATCGTGACCACTTCACTCGCTTCACCTGTATAGGCCGGAGACGTTGAGGAAACCCGAAGTCGGTAGCGGCCGTTTGCCCGCGAGGGCAGGGTGACCGTCAATGGGTTTGAGTTTCCTGTTCCTATCGTCGTTAGTTCCTGGCCATTTTCTGAAATCAGATCGACCTTATAGGTGTTGTTGCCATCGATCGGTAGTGTACTCATAAATGGAACATTTACCGTTTGACCCGCTGACAACTGAAATGGCAGTACGTAGCCCGTTGTCAATAGGGCTGAGCGCGAAGGTTGAACAGGCTGCACCGAGACAAAGAAACTTTCGTCGAGTCGTTCAGCCCACAAGCCACCCATAAATTGACAATCGGCCCCGTCGAAATGCAATCCGTCGTTACGTCGGAAATCAGGTCTGCGATAAGGGTCTGTATAAGGCCCTATCCAGTTGCCTGGCATTTGCCCAAGTGCCGTTTGGGCCGAGATGATGTTTGCATCTGTTTCGTTAGTGTTCCCTGAAAAATAGACGGGAAAATAACTGGCTTGAGCGATAACCCAACTTACATTCCCGCCAAGCTGTGCGCGACTCTTTTCGATCACCACACGAAGGTTATCAATGTAGGTTTCCCGGCTGGTAACGTTACAGTCCGATTCGCCCTGATGCCACAGGATTGCCCGAACACCTGTCCGCTTCAGATAGTGTTGAATGGCCAGTCCCAGACTCCGGTATGGACCATTATCTTTCACAATCCCCCAAAAGGTATTAATGTCAGGTGCGCTCTCGGCCGAATGGCGCCAGTCGGCAGATGATGTGCCACCCATTCCTGCACCAAGAATCATTACCGGAACACCTGTCTTCTGAACGATACGGTCACCAAAGGCGCCCCAAAAGAAAAGAGGTGCTGCCGGAGCCATCGACTGAGTTCCACCGACCGCATTTGGATTAAGACCTGCCTGTACAAACGATGTAGGGAGAGATGGTTCGTCGATATTACCCCCACCGCCGCCCCAGTAGTGGGCTACGGACACCCTGTCATCCGTGGCGGCTCCTTGTTGCCAGTTGTTGCCATAACTATTAGACTGACCAGCTGTAACGAACACTTCGCCTACCCCTACCCTATCGACAGACCATTGCTGGCCTGAAGCCGTTCGGACTTCAAGTCGATACCATCCCCCGCTGAGCCGGAGGCTCCCTGAAAAGGTACCGGCTGTATTTGACGCGATAGTTTGCCATTCGGTGGACTGGCCGCCGTTAAGTACTATAGCGCGTGCCTGTACCCAAGCTGTAGCTCCCGAACGGCCTTCAATGAGAACATTTGCTGTGTTATCATTTCCGCGCTGGAAAACAATGCGGTTGGTAGGAAAACTAATTTGAGCAAATGTTATACGAATCAGTCCGAGGCTGAAGAGTACAATATGCAGTAGAGCCTGATTGATAGTTTTCATTAGCAAACTTGTTTAAGTTTCAAGTATTGCAAATTTATATTTAATAAATGAAAATCAACTATTAGATATTAAAAATATATTAATCAGTATTTCTAGTGTCAGAGTTTAATATGGAATAATTTTATAAAGTGTTAAAAATCAGAGTATAATGATTTTGTGTATTTTTAGATAAATCCGAAATATATATATGTGTGGGCGTAAAATAATGAATTGTATATATTTTAAATATACATAATAAAAGAAAAGGTTACTAATTATATTGAAATTGGTTATGAAATATAAATTGTATGCTTGTTTAAGTCTTGATTAAGCAATGTGAAGAAGTGGATAAAGCTTTAATTAATACAAAATAGTTGATTTTCATATTTATTATATATATATTTGATTTGAATTGGACGTCCGAAAAGCTGATAAAATAAGGTGTATCAGTGAACCGGATTGTGAACGTTTTTGTGAACAACTGTTCACAAAAACGGATGCTTAATACGCCAATTCTCTAAAAAACACTAGTTTTAAATCACCGCTACTGTACTATAGTTTGAGTTTTCACCCATAGCAAAAGTCATTACAATGACTCCCAGCAAGGGTATGCCGGTAAAATAAATGAGCCCATGTTCATCGAAGAAACCAATCTGTGAACCCGTTTTTGTGAACGTTTTTGTGAACAACTGTTCACAAAAACGGATGCCTGACACACCAGCTCTCAAAAAAAAAACACTACTTTTAAACCACCGCTACTGTTAATGTACTGCGGTTTGATTTTTTCAACAATGGCAATTGTTATCGCAATGACCTCCAACAAGGGAGGTACTGGTAAAACAACAACCACTCTGGGACTGGGCAGTGCGTTAGCCCAACAAGGCAAACGTATTTTATTGATTGACCTTGACCAGCAGGGGAATCTGACAACAGGAAGCGGGCAAGACTGCCCACCTGAGTTACACGTTGCTGCATGGCTCCTTCAATCTAATTCCCGTCCAGTCAGTTTTGAGCAGGTTGTCATTAGGGGCACATCTGGAATTGATTTAATTCCGGGGGGGCTCGCGATCATTAATGATGAACGACAGTTGGATGCTACCCGGGGCTGTGAACGAAATCTTGATGAACTACTTCAACCGATTCGGCCTGCTTATGATTATATTCTAATCGATTGTCCACCTAACAAGGGCATCATGACGTACCTGGCCCTAATTGCTGCTGATTATTACATTGTTCCAATGCAGGGGGAAAACTTTGCATTCCTTGGGTTGGATGCCATTCAGGGGACTGTCGTGAGTGCCAGGAAAACGTTTGGTTCTAAGGTTAAACTTGCGGGTATCCTACTGAATAAGTTTAGAACGAACACTCGCTTCGGTCAGGCCATCTATCAAAAACTACAGGAGTCGGGCCTCGTAGTATTCCAAACACGTATCCGGCAATGCCTTAGTCTCATGGAATGCACAGCGGATGGAGAGAGCATTTTTGAATATGATCCGACCAGTACTGGTGCAGAGGACTTTCTGGCTCTGGCAACTGAACTTCAAACGTCCCTGAAACATGGCTAAAAAAAGGAAAGATTTTGAGAAAATGTTGAAGATTATTCCCTCTAGTGAAAAGGAAATCGCAAAGGACAATCAAATCAACGGACAAGATAATTTTTTGCAGGAACGCTGGTTGCCAAAAGAAAACGAAGCTGCCGGTGAGCTGACAAGTAGTGAAAAAGAAAGACTGAAAGCCTGCGAAACAATCATCAGAGAAAATCTACAGTCGTTTTTGTCTGTTGGGAAAGCTCTCTGGGAAATTCGGCAGGGTAAACTTTACCGGGCTACCCACAAGACGTTTGAGGCCTATTGCGATGAAACATTTGGGCTAGGCAGAAGAAATGCCTATCACCTGATGGAGGGTGTGACAATAGTTGACGAGTTACGTATCGGAGCGGAAACTAGTGAAGCTAATACTACCGAATTACCTGTTAACAATGCCCATACGCGCGCTTTAGCCAATGTAGAAGCTGAACGACGCCAAGAGGTCTGGAATACAGTTGTAGAGGAAGCCAAGGAAACAGGTAGTGCGATTACTGCCAAAAAAATTAAAGAGACAAACGAACGATTGTCTGGTAAATCAATACAGAAAAAGTCAAAACCAGCCTCAAGGCCTAAAGTAACTGCCGAAACAGACGACGAGTTTGGAGAGGAGCAAGCTGACATCACCCGTCAGGTCATGAGAACCCCGTCTAAGCAAGTGTTTAATCCGAATGAGGAATCAGCATGGAAAGAAGACAATGGTGACTTTGTAGGGACACTTAAGATTGCGCTACTGGCCAGTGGACCAGCGGATGTACAGGTGACTATCACCGGAGCTTTTTTGATTGGGTATGGACTCGATGAAGGATGGCAACAGTTCAGGAAACTGTCGGTACCTATTGATGAGAATTTTACGGATACACTCTCCTACCGAGAAGCCCGTGAATTGGGTATTATTTAAATGATGCCCTTATGAATATATCGAAGAAGGCCCCATATGGGGCTTTTTTTGTGCACAAATGTTCACAAAAATTTAGAATACCTTGTTCGTGAATCATAATGACCAAAATTAGCACGATATGATTCACGCCACATAAGAATAATAAAAGGGTGAGGATTAGTAAGGTTCTGATTTTTAGTGTATTATCTTCTTTTTTTAAGGGTTTGGCCGTACATTTATATTAAGATAATCAAGCAGACAATATAATGAAAGCCAGCTCGAACCGCTCATCTCATACTGACACGCAATCCGCTTACAGTCCCCAAAAAACGAAGCGAGTACAAACGGTTATAAACGCTAAACCTTACTTACAGCGTGACCTGCATCAGGAGGTAACGAATAAACTGGTGGCCCTATTGGAAAAAGGGGTTGCCCCCTGGAGAAAGCCTTGGCGGGTGTTGGCTGATAATTCCGGTCCCGAAACACCACGAAACTACGTGAGCGGAAAAAACTACCGGGGAATTAATATTTGGTTGTTAGCCGATTTAACTTACCAACGACCGTATTATCTTACTTTCAAGCAAGCCCAGCAGTTAGGAGGGACAATCCGCAAAGGCGAACGCGGACAGATGATTGTTTTCTACAAGCTGGTTGAGATAGATGAAGGTGAGAAGATAGGAAAGAAAATACCTTATCTCAAACATGATACTGTTTTTAATATCGAACAGACGGAAGGAATCGAATTTAACTTACCTGAACTAAAACCATATATAGATGACTCTGTACTGATCTACAAGGCTTGTGAGGAGATTATATCAGGCTATCAAAATGGGCCAAAGATTGTCAATCTCGATCCGGAAAGTGTGTATTACTCACTTACTAAAGATCGGGTAAATATGCCCCGAATTGAAGCATTTCCATCTCCCGAAATATATTATAAAACGCTTTTCCATGAGCTCGCTCACAGCACAGGTCATCCTAATCGCTTGAATCGGGTTTGGGGTAAAGCAATGTTCGATGACGAATACAACCGCGAAGAACTTATTGCCGAAATAACAGCTTCATTTCTGGCTGCTAATGCAGGTATTTTTAAGTCTGCACTGGTAACGGATTCAGCCAGTTATCTCGACTATTTCATTAAAGCTTTGAAAGGAGATAAACGGCTAATTTTTAAAGCTAGTTCAGCTGCTCATAAAGCAACAGAATGGATTTTGAACGGACCAAGCGGCAACATTCAATCCATGATTGAAACGGAAGGGCCTGAACTAGTTTAAGTTTGTCTGTTGCCCCTTCAAGGGGCAACAGACAGATGAACCACGCTACAATTAAACAAAAAGGAGAACCCTGAATAAACCACAGTATCGAAAAATACACCGGGTATTATATACGCTTTACCCAATACGCTGACGTATAAAGCAATACGTCATATCGTGAAGTAAACATCCTTCGGGTGGTTCGTTGAACACGCTACGCTAAAAAACACGCCACTGAAAAACAAGAGGGAGGGGGAGGGCTAAACAAGTGAAAATGCAATAGTTAACCTGCTTTTTTGAGCCTGCTTGGTTATCTTTATATCAGATAATCAAGCAGTTAACTCATGAAAAAAACCTTTATGTACCCAACATCCGGCACGCCACGCCCATCACTATGGCAGATTGCCAAATGGTATGGTGTTTACTTTTTCCTGCTCACCTACCTGACACACCCTCTGGATAATGAGTCGTTTTTCCGACATCTCACCTCATCTGTTTTAGGTGCAGTGATGGGGGCTGCTTTTTTTACGCTATTGTACCGTATTGCACCAAAGATCGCCATTGGGGCAACAATTCTGCTCCTGCTATGGGCAGGGGGCGAAGCTACCGCACAGAACAAAAACATAAAGCCGAAAAGGATAGCAGTTCAGACCTTGCTTAAAACGAAAAAGCCCGGACGAAAAACAACCCCCGAATCTACTATACCCCTGCAAATAAAACAGATTAACGAACCCCTGAAAAGGCAAGGTTTAGATCAGTCTTTCTCCTCAAATCCCGATACATGTTCCCAACCTCTCGGGAAGGTTCATGCTGTAAACGAAATGATAGCTTTTATGCCTGGAAAAACTAACTCCTTAAAATCCGTGCTAACACCTGTATCATGTCAATCTCCAACCTTACGTCCAGTTGGTGTCGGGGTTAGCTTTATTCAATCGGGGGGGCTATTGGGTCAGCTTCTTTTTCGCTCGTGTCAAGCCTATGGACTAGTAGGAATTGGATTCGTTCGCTCTCCATTTTGGGGGAAGAACACGCTGACGCTGCATGTGGGGGGGGGCATACCCGTAAGGTCTCGTCTATCGGCTGGTTTACAAACGTATTGTGTGTTGGAAAAACTGGTAGAGTATCGGAATGGACAAAGCCGTATCAAAACTAAACCATTTTTGGCTCTGGCACTCCTTGGAAGTATACAAATTAGTGGACATGTTGCTGTACACCTTCATTATTCTCCACGGTCCAGCATTCATAATCCCTCAGGATTTGGCATGACTTATTTTCTATAGCATAAGGGCAGGATAACCCATTACGGGAATCCCGGCCTTACCTTCGACACGCCACTAAAACAAAAAATAACAAGAGGGGAGGGGGGGCAGAGTAGATACAAGTTAGCTCCTAAATGCCTTGTTATGAACACTATAAGTCTTATTTTTATAAGAGATAATCAAACAGAAAACATGAATACCTACGAAAATCTTCAAAAATCATTGGCCAAAACCCGTCAGATTGTTGAGGGGCAACTCAATAAAGACTTCTCTGTTCCGGAAGCCTGCCCGTTTGTTGTGTCCGCCCATGATGGGTTCTATACAGTCAAAATTGGTAATGACTATCTTGCTAAGGTGGCGATCAATGTGGACCAGCCTCAGCAATTTACCCGTGTATTGGCCGATGATGTTGCTCAAAACTTTAAAGCCTACAACGGTAATGGAGCGATTCAATGGCAGGTGGAGACGGCCAAAGCTTTCTATGAGCGTAAACTTGCTCAGGTAAACAGTGAGTGGCACAACTTAAAGTTGGACGTATTTGCAACGGCAGCCATGAAAGATGAAGACGTGTTGGACAGCTAAATGATACGGTCACATGAAATCCAGTGGACCTTTATTCCGATGAAATCAACTCCGACGCCCGCAAAGGCTTTACAGGTTTATTTGCAAAATGACCTGTGCCAAATTTCATTGCTCCACCTGCGCTTTACCGACCAGTCCAGTTTGACTGCCCGCCAGTATTGGGATGGGTGCTGTATAAGTCAGTTTAGTAAAGGAAAAATCCAGATCAGTAAGCCATTTCATATAAGATTACAGACCCTTAAACGGTGGGGGATTGTGGGCCGTCAGCATACTCTAACAGTCTCATGAAAATATATAAGGCCCCCCACAAATACGCACACAACAGGCGATTTTTTGAACTAAAGACACGCCTGTATAACCTTCTGATCAAACATGTTGATAAGGCAAAAGCAGAAGAAGTAGTTGACGTAGCAGAACAATTGCCCCTGAAGGTGTGTGAGCTAATTGAACACCTGCCTGTAACGGAACAAAGTCGAAAACAACACAAAGAGTATGTAGCTTGGTTAAGCCGAATGAAGGGAATTAAACTGTAATATACCCATGAAGGCAATTCAACATAAACAGGCATTGATGAAAATGCCAGCTAACGGTATACGCTTATTCGATTGCAGCAAGGCAAACAAGTAAATAAACTATCTAATAAAAATGCAAAATTTGGAGATTTTTAAAACAGAACTTAAGGTATTACTGGATAAACATAACGCTTCTATTTCGTGCCATGTTGAAGGTGATACTCATGGATTAAGTTATGAGATGTTTGTTGATTTTTATGGGGGTGGAAAGTGTAGAGAATACAAATTGTGTAACGGAGAAAGTATAGACTCGAGTGATTTATAACGAGAAGACAGCTACCTTAAAATCGTGTTAGGGAGTCTGGTACATATTGTCAGACTCCCTAAGCAATTCAATTTCGGACAAGCATTAAAATTACAGTAAAAGAGAGGTAGGAAAAAAGGCCGAAGTAAAACGACGCCCACGACTAGTATAACAACTCCGAAACCTGCTTAAAAAACTGTACATTACGCATGAAAAAACTTTTGGTCAAAAAGAACACAACAATTAAAACACCACTTGGCCGGGCTGAACTCTATTTTCAAACCGTCTTCGCCGATCATCTGGTTGAGAACTATCAGAAAGACCTTAGCCAAGCTGATTCAGCTAAAAGGCAACACGATGTGATCTTCTCTGACCTTGACCGACTTATGAAGGGGAATGTTAGCATGAAAGTGATTCCTGGGAACGAAGGCCAAATTGAAGCCGTTTCTTTTTACCGAGGTCGCTACTATTTCACCTGTTTCCACGTTGCTAAGAGACCGGACTCGGATACAAAATTTGCTTTTATTGTTACTTGTTATGCCACGAACGAAAAAAAATATATCGAGCGCTATCAACGATACCTCGACTTCATCAAAGAAAATTACGGGGATACAACCCGGTGATTACTTTATTGATGATAAAGGACGGATGTATGTACTTACGGCGGAGATGAAGCCTGTTCGCTATACTCCCCCCAAGTAGCTCACCTCCGTTTTGTGGAGTTGGTGCAGTTTTGCTAGGAGATAAAGGTTCGCGATCTCTCGGGTGCATTTTGAAATTCATCCAATTATAAAGAAGAAAGCAAAGGCTTTCTTCTTTGTTGTACTTAGAGTATATTTAAAAATACGGTATCAATTTCTTGCCAAAAGAAAAGGCAGAGAAGTGTTATTGTATCTTTTAAAGGGGAAACCGTTGGAGCCTGGAAGTATACAAACGGTATTGAACGAGAAAACTTCTACTGTAATGTGGTTTATTATTCCTTTTATCGTAATGAAGTGGGTGACGGAGACGGTACTGGGCTTCGTTGTCTGGATAGTGAGGGAAGCTTTACGGCCAAATATTCCCCAATATAATGACAAAATCTGAGGGGGATGGTTGAGGTCGACATGGGCCGAAACGAAAATATACCAGGCGTCATAAACGAGTAAACCATCTTCAGCGCTACCGTCTGGCAGCGCTGAAGATGGTAGCGCCTACACTGAGCGGAATGAAAGGAATCATAAGGCCAACTTGAACAGGATATCTTTACTTGGCTCAGGCAATAAAAAAGGGTGTGGGTAAACAACCAACACCCCTTGTCTCAACAAGAATTTCTACTGAGCCTGTACATTCAGAGTCAGACTTTGACGAGTACCTTCCCTGTTACTTACCTCAACCTTTAAACCATAGTTGCCTGCCGTAGAGACTTCAACAGTCATACGGGGATTCAGCCGCAGTAAGGGTGTCGCTATACCCGGAACAAGTGGTCGCCCATCCACGCGAACCGTCGGGGCGGGTAGAGTGGTAGAGATTACACGGATGGTAAATGCATCGAGCGTCGTTGTCCGTTCGGGTTTGATTTCCAGATCTGTACCTATATCCATTTTAACCGGAGCAGGAGAGGGGAGCGGGTCAGCCGATATCGTGAAAGGGAAATTGGTCTGAACCTGTAAACTGTCATCTACACACCCACACAGCCACACAGATAAGGCAAATAAAATCATGTTTTTCATGTTTCCGGAGATTATTAGGGATTGAAAAATGTGAAACGAACCCCCACCAGACCAAACGTTCGAAACTGGCTGAGACTTGAAAAGGGTAGATAACGTGTTTGCCAACTTGCATACAGAGCGGTTTTGTCAGCAAGATATAGTTCTCCTTCAAGTCCCGCCTGAACACCGGCCAGACCCGTAGGCGTATTTAGAAGCCTCCCTTCGGGTAATTCACGGACATTTCGATTAATGCGCTCAAAGCCGCCATAAACGCCCGCTACAGGAACTAAATAAAACGACCGGTGCTTGTTGGTTAGTTGAAAGGGAGCGAAGTCTAAAACGAGTGTATGGCGGTCAGAAGACAATGTTTGTCCCAGCGCATCATAATACTTACGGTCGTAGCGGTAGCCTATTTTCCAATATCTTTCCTTTTTAACATATCGTAACAGGTCAAGTCCTGCAGCAAAGCCCTGACCAGGTGCACGAAGCGAGCCTGTTGGCAAGCGATCCATGATACCCACAAACGGTGTAAGCCCCCATTGGCCCTTAATATGCCGCTGTGCGAGGGCGTGACGGCTGAAACCTGCGATCAGCAACGTCAGGATGAAATATACGAGATAACGCATGGCTTAATAGCTTACAGGATATCGGCTTGAATAATATCGGTATTGGAAACAAGAAAACTCAGATTACGGCCTCCGTCAATCTCGCCCAGTACAACCTGAATGCGTTTGTTGTCAGGGATTGTAAATTTCTGGAAGGCCAGGACCCGCTCTACTTCTCCACCACCACGCACTGTCTTAATGGCATCATTATAGACATAAAACGGCTGCATCTCCAGTTCCTGCTTTGACGTGCGCTTTGTTACGTTTTCATCGACTACAAAGAACCGGATTTGGTCAATGTCATAATGGATGTTCGATTTGTTACGGATACCCAGTTTAAAATAGATCACATTGTCCCGCACGAAAACGCCCCGGACGGTTGCTTCCATCTGGTCTTTCTGAACGCCCAGGTGTCGCACCGAACGACGTTTCCTAAGGATTTCTGCGCAGCTAAAGACCACATCTGACTGCGAAGCCCGCACGTTTTCAAACTGAATAAACCCACTTTCTTGATTCTGATTGTCGATGTATTTACGCCGGGCGTTCATCGATAATTGGTCCCCTGTTTTAGTCACAGCGTTAGCCAGATTCAGAGCAAGCATCGGTGTTTGCTCGTTGTAGTTAGCCACAAACGAATGAAACTTACCATCGGCCGTAATCACCGAAAAATTCGTTTCGTTGAAGCCCATCTTTGCCGCTTTCACCTTCAGAACGTTCTCTACACCATCGGCTCTGTCTGCCATGATATCCCGCGATCCCAGATCCACCGACCGAACGGGCGAATCAAAAATTATTGAAACCGTTTTATTGAATGGCAACTCCACATACCGCGAACCGATCACGTTGCTCTCATAAATCGGAATTTCAGGAACCATCGGTGTACGGATCGTGTCATCCCGTCCGGGGTTCTCTGTACTGCCTTCTCGTTCTGCCTGCATAGTAACAGTTACCCGGGGCATCCGAACCTGCACAGCGCCCATTGTCATCGTATTTGACTCAGGACGTACTGACATAACAGGCGCTGTAGACGTAACAGCCCGTGGAGTAGAGTCTGGTGAGACTCTATTTGGATACTCAATGTACCGGCCCGCCCTTATAGGGTAGGTATGGTGCACTTCAAAGGCAACTGTAGACTGGACTAAACCTATTACGATCAGTGCCGTCAGAAAAGCGGCTGTAAATGAAGAGTAATTTTCCATAATTGAAAATCAGATTTACTATTTGAAATTCAGATACGTCGGGGCAAAAAATTACCGTACTCCCGACACTTGAGTCCCGGAAAGTTGTACAGATGGACCGGCCGTCCCTCCGGAAAGGGGAGCTGAACGCAGCAGCACATAGTAATTATTCTTAAGGTGAGCCCGGTTTTGCTGGGAAGCTCGCTGAGCGAGTTGACGTACCCCATTGGTAGCCGCACTGACGACTGCTGAACCGGCTGTAGCCAGACCATTCCGCCCCCCCCCCGTTACCACATTCAGTCCGCTCGTACTCTGGCCGGCCGCCTGACGCACATCCTGAAGACCCATCACATTGGGGACATAAATACCTGCCATCCCATCCATATCATACACAGTCATGTTAACCGGAAATAAATGGTTTTCATATTGGATGCTGCTAATGATAACATTGACCCGTTCATTGGTAATCGCCCCTTGTCCATAGATGATTGTATTGACGGGAAGGGTTACGCCCCGAACAGTTACAGCTTCCAGCAACCTGATCTTAATACGGCCTTGGTTGGTCACTGCCTGGTCACCATAGACCATAGCCCGGATTGCCCCTACTTCACTCTCCAATTGTCGTTTCTGTACTTTACGGGCATCCTCCGTGTATAAGCCGTAAAAGGAGTTACTTCCTGAAGTTTCTGTGTTCAGACTGGATACTAATTCGGGTGAATCTGCTTTCCTGACAATACGGTTGTCATTCTCACGGGCCATCCGCTCTACTTTATCCTGCCGATACTCCATCAGCAGCTTTTCCAGGCGTTGGGCTTGTGACTGCTTTTCCTGAAGTTCTTTTTGTCTGCGCGATAACTCCTGGAGGTCGGGTTGGGAACCCGTCTCGCTGTTCCCTTCACTAAGCACAGCGTCCCGTTCTGACAGCATACCCTCATTTCCAAAGGAACGGCCTGTATTTCCTGAATGCTGTAAGCGATCCGGAAGCCCCCCTTCAGACCGATTCACTCGCGGGGGAGCGGTATAAGGTGCGACAGGATTGTAGGGATTGCCCCGGTAGGAGATAGGTCGGTTACCTGGACGCTTCGGGTTGTACCTCTGTTGTCGTTCGTAAATTGACGTATCAACATAGGCCAGATCCGCATCTGTCGCCCGGGGCCGTTTGGAATAGATATAGGGCTCCAGGTTGCCGGGTACTCCCTGCATCCCCCTTCCTGTACTTCGCTCAAAGCCTGGCTCTTTAGTTGGGTCGGCACTTAGCTGAGATTGTAAGTCTAACTTCCCCAAATGCTTTGTCGTGTCCACATTCGCCAGAGGGACTGTCGTGTTCACTCCGGTCGAATCGGTTTGGTCAGCCGTGTTCTCTGTGGAGCTATCCGAGAGCATTGAATAAATCGTAGCTCCCAGTACAATAAGTGCCACTGCCACCACACTGACAAATTTTTTGTCCTGAAACATCTCTTTCAGTCCTTTTTTCTCTGCTAGTTCCATGTAATTTATGAAATTGAATGTAAAAGGTTTAGTTACCGGGGCCGGTTCTGTGGCATTGAATGCCAGCGTTGCCGTGCACCTTCATAGAGTTGCTCCACCGACGCTTTCTTTGGCTTTGCTTCGTCTGAATTACGGTGTAACGTTAAATAAACGTTGACACCGAGCATTCCCAACAGACCAACCATTATCCCGATGGCCTCTCGTTTGCGTTGAGCGAGAGGACGTTTTTCCCATTGTCTGATATGGGTGATAAACCAACTCATTGCTTTACCAGTCAAACGCTCCGGGAGTAGAGCCACGCTCGCCCCGAAACGCTGACGGGACTTTTTCATCCAGGATTTCATTAGAAGCTTGCCGTTTGATTAGGATCACGGTCGACGGTTCGGATATCCGAATTATCAATCACCTTGAACCGCTCTACAATGAATCCGTGTGGGTTGTTGTCGGTGCGCTGGGATTCGACCAGATATCCTTCGACGTCCAGATTACGGGTTAAAATCGATGTAGCCCGAATCAGGCTTAAAACTCCTTTTGCCCGGAACTTGTAGGGTGAACTTTTGGTGTCAATCTGAATTGTACCTAACTCCATCGTCAGCTTTTGCCGAACGTCTCCCTGTACGAGTTGCTGGTAGTAGCCTTTTTCCTTAGAGTCGAGATACTGACGAAGAACCGATTGCCGGTCGCCGAGGTAGGTTGCCTGACCGACTGATTTTTCGATCTGTGTTTCGTCGGGTTCAAGGTCAAAGAGCAGCTTGAGAAATGTACGTACATGGTGGCGCGCTTCTGCGGGCCGGTTGATATTATGCTCCTGAGCCAAAGCCAGCATAATGGATTGCCCGTTCTCCATCACATACACACGCTGCCGGGCCGCTTCAACGTTCTGGTTTGCCCAATAAACAACCCAGCCACACAGTCCAAGTACTCCGAGGATAGTGCCAAAAATAATTAGCCGAATAAATCGAAAAGAGTTGTCGAGGGTGGACAACTGTCGAAAATAACCTGCATCCATATTTGTAAAAGGTTTAAACTTTAGAAGTCAAGGCCTGGCCGACGCCGGTCATTGTACCAGCAGCTGCACCAGCAACACCACCTGCAGCATTAGTAATAATGCCTACACCACCTGCAATCGTACCCGCTAGCCCACCGCTAGCAGCACCCTGTGTTTTCAGGCCCGTGCCAATAGCATTGATAGCCTGGCCTGCTCCACTCGACTCCAGAATGTAGGTGGCTGCTTTCGGAATAGCCACATAGGCAGCTGTTGCCAGAAAATAGAAAATAATCATCCCAAGGTCACCCACAAACGAGCCTTCGCTCGTTGAGCCCTTTAGTTGAGCGATGTCAGCCTGAAGCATAACAATGTGAATGCTCTCTACCATGCCCCCCAGCAGGTTGGCCAGGGGTATCCAGAGCATGAAATGGATCAGACGTCCTACCCAGGAAGCAAGGCTGGGATAAAACCAGTCAAAAGCACTGAGACCAATCGTGATCGGTCCGGTGATTAACAGGACGGCAATAAAGAAAGTCTGTAGGAACTTAAGGACCATGCTGGCCAGAAAATACAGCAGCTCACCGATTTTAGACAGTAAAAAGTCCAGTAAATCCGACATGACATTGCTCATCGCTCCGCCAATGAGTACGGACGAGGTCATCGTATTGACCCACGAATCCATCTTTTCCCACCAGCCAATCGACCCATCTCCATCACTATCCTGAGGTAGATTATCCTGAAGTTGCTGTGCTGCCAGGTTCTTTTGAAGGGTCGTTTTCTGATTCATCAAACTTGTTATCTGAACTTCTTTTGACGTTACCAGGCTTTTGGTCCCTTCATTCAACAGACCATTCATCGCAATAACCCCTGAACAGATATTGGTGTAAAAAATAAGCAACAGCGAGATAGCGAGGGGGCGCATCAATGGATACAAGTCAATTTCCTCGTTGCGGGCCATATGGCCCCAAACACGAAAAAATACATAGCTAAGAGACCCTAGCCCTCCCAGAGCCTGCCCTAGGCCAATGAACGTGCCGGCATCGCTCATAACGCCTTCCAGCAGTTGCTCCAGTGCCGACTCTAATGTTCCTGTAACAGTACCACTCCCCGTAAATTGTAATAATATCATTGTCTTAACGGTTTGGAGTATACGCCTGTCGGGGAAGACCAATGGCTGCACGGTATTGCTGCCTCGCCTGAATCTTTTGTTTGCGGTACAACATCTGCCGGGTCATCTGTTCCATCTGGTAAAGTGACGCCTGACGCGCACGGGCTTCGGCCTGAACCTCTCGTTTGAGCAACATTCGCTCATATACACGCATTGATGCAATTTCTCCCCCGTTTCGGGTAGAGCGGTTGTATTCCCGGTTTGCGAGCACAAGTTTCGCTTCCATAGTTTTGGTGTCTGCCAGCGTGGCCGCCGTTCCAATCAGGTAATACCCTGCATTGGGGTCGTAACTCCGGATTAGATCGTGGTCGTTCCCATTGTTGTAGAAGACATTCACGACATCCGCGTAATTGCCATAAAGACCTGTCATCCGTTTTTGGGCGAATGCTTCGGTTTGCGAATTTTGAAGGGGGATGCCAAGCCGGGTATTGGCTATCTGTCGTTCGTAGTCGACCTTATAGTTTTGGTAGCCCAGTTTAAGTTGGGTACTGATCGCTTTTTTCGCAACCTTCTTCACCTCATCAATGGCAGTGGCCAGCTTTTCATCCTTCTTCTTCTGATATTCTTCCAAAATAGCTACCGCTGCAGGCGAAATAACGGACGATTCGGCAATTGACTTAATAACCTCATCCATCACCTTTTCCTTGATAGCTGCACCAACATTCAGACCATATCCCCGAATTCCTTCCATAATGTCGGATTCCGAGACCATTAAAATCTGATCAATCTCCTGCGTGACCTGTGTCATGGGTGTCTGACCTGGCCGAAGGTTGGCCGGCATCTGCGCATAGGTGCTGGTAGCCAACAGGATCATCCATAACCCTTTCCCTATTGTCGTTATCCTTTGCATGAATTAATGCGTTGTTATGGGGGCAGTCCGGTTAAGGGCAGTCCCCGTGTTGAAATATCCTGCTATTGCTTGCTTACGCGCCTGATCGCGTTGTCGGTAAACGTATGCGTTTGCTAGTTGCCGGTAGAGTTTTATGAGGTTTCTGTCACGCTTTGCCAGTTCTTTTTGTGCATACTCAAGAACCTTAATCCGTTCAGCTTCACTCATCCAGACGGTGCCTCCGTTGAGGTTACAGGCAGTCTTTACCTCCTCAACGACATCATCTACACTTCCATAGCGACTGAGAGCCTGTTGGACAATGGAGCGCTCAGCGTTCATGAAGGCAGGTTTTGCAATCAGCGTTGAGACAAGTTGCCGGCGATTGTTTACCCGCCCAACCGCATCGTTGAGATCCAGTTTGCTGTAATAGGCCGTAAAGACAGTTGACAATTCAGTCTGTGCTTTTTTTTCCTCATAGTTAACCCGGTACTGCTGGTAGTCGATGCGTTGCTGCTTGCTAAACCCTTCTTTCAGAAGATCTTTCAGCGACTTAACTTCGCCAATAGGGGATGCCTTAATGAGTTCACTAACTGCTGAGTTTACCAGTTGATTGGCCAGATCACTAATCTGGTCTGTCAACCCTTGCATAATCGAGCTGACCTGCTCACCGATAATTCCGGAGAGTTCCTGATCAATCTGGTCCATACTATAAGAGCCTCCGAGCAGACTACTTAGTCCGGCACCGTCCAGAACACCGTTGATAAAGCTATTTACGCCTTGGTTGAGCACATTCAGCAATTGCTGCAGATCCGCACTTTGCATGTTCTGGTATAACTGCCGGGCGATGTCCTGCATAATCTTCGACAGTTCTTCTTCTGTCGTTGCTTCCTGCTGGGTGCCGTCGGATAATGTTACTACCCACTTCTTTGTCCCATCATCATTGATTACTTCTTTCACCGTCGGTGGGGTAAACCGATTCTCCCCCCCCGACTGAGCGTGCGCACCAAAACCGGCCAATACCAGCAGCCCTATCAGAAAGAGCCGATACCATCGTTTGACGTGTTTCATGATTCGTAACAGTTAATTGATTGAACTTACGAGTCTGTCTCTTCTTCCAGTTGCTGCCGAATGGCCAGAACAACATTTCCTCCGTATTTTGCCGCTTTCTTTTTAATCTGCTCTTTTTCCGGGGCCTCTGTCGTAAAGGCCCAATACTCCATTCGGCTTACTTCAAGTCGATACACGGCTGAGTGCTGACCACCAAATGAGACAAAAAACTCTTTGTACCTGTAGGCTGGATCATTATCCCGGTTCAGGGATAATGCCATGCTTGCCTCTTTCTCGGTAAGCCCCAAAAACTCGCGTGCCTGAGTAAACTGGTTTTGATAGCCTCGCTGATCCAGCAGGATTTTACAATCGGCATTCCCAATTATAGAGTCCTTGACAATTGGACTGTCGATAATATCCCGAAGTTGCTGTGTGACAATCCATGCTTCCCCAAAGAATTTTCGGACGGTTTTATATAGATACTGCATAAATTCAGCCATCTCTGGTTTCATAATCGCTTTCCACGCTTCCTCAATGAGAATTATTTTTCTCACGCTTTTAGGTAACTGCCGCATCTTGGTGATAAACGTGTCCATGATAATGATGGTCACAACTGGAAACAGAATTGGGTGCTCCTTAATATTATCCATTTCAAAGACGATGAACGGTTCACGAAGTAGGTCCATATCACGCTCAGCGTTCAACAGAAAGTCGTATTGACCACCTCGGTAGAAGGGTTCCAGATTGAACAGAAAACCATCAAAATCGAAAAGACGAACATCAACAACCTTTTTGTTTAACAGCTCCCGGAAGTCAGTTAGGAGAAATTCGTAGAAGCTATTAAAATTAGGTATAATCGAATAGTCGCTGTCGAGTTTATGAAAGTAGCCTGAAATAGCTTGGGCCACTGCTGTTTGGTCGGACCGCGTAAACGTCTCATCTTCTTTCTTCCATAGTGCAAATAATAAGGCCTGTATCGCCTGTTTTTTTTCGATACTGGGTGCACTTCGATCTTCAATGAAAAAGGGATTGAATCGAATGGGGTCATCTTCCTTATAGGTTAGATACAAACCTCCCAGCATGTTACACAAACCTTCATAACTATCACCCACATCGACAATGACTGTATGAGCACCGCTGTGGTGGTATTGCCGCAAAAAATGATTTGTCAGAAATGACTTGCCTGAACCAGATGGTCCCAGGATAAATTTATTACGGTTACTGCACCAGCCTTTCTTTACAGGAACATCCGAAAAATCAGCCAATAGGGGGCGACCGCTCAGCCTTTCGGTTACCTTGACGCCAAAGGTACTCAGGTCATCGTTCGTCGTCGACTCCATGTTGAACATAGAACAGGCTTGGGGCAGAAACGTCCAGAACCGATCCTCTGAAGGTAGGTCTGCGGCTGCACCGGGTATACCTGCCCAGAATAGTAAGGGTGCGTCAGTGCCATTTTCTCTGGGCCGGGCACCCATCAGTGAGATAGCAGAATTGACCTGATTTCTAATTAATGGGAGATTCGTTTTGTCTTCCGTCCAGACCATCAGATTGTAATGACACTGCACCGGAGTAAAGCCCGAGCTGGCGGCCTCTTCCAGAAACAGGTCAATCTGCCGGGCGTTGACCGCATTAATCTTCGAGAAGCTCCCAAGTGCTTTCATCTTCTGACTCCGCTTTTCGAGTTCAGGAAACGAAATATGCTTATCAGTTTTAAATACATACTGATTGTAGGCATGATCGACATTCAACATAAGCGAGACTGGAGCAGCGAACGACACGTTAATGGTCGAGTTTTCAGAACAGAGCGATTCCTTCCGATTGTGGGTATAGACCAAATCAGGCATGTCATCCACATCAGCAATTGAGAAGAACTTGCAGATTTTGTTGCCCACGTAAATATCACCGTCCATCTGAATATCTGCCAGTGGGACGACCTCCTCCGTGAAGGCCAGACTCATATACCTACCGATGAGCCCCAATTCTCCAGTCTGTTCATCCATGACAAGGTCTTTCCCTTTCAAGCGTCGTAAACCGATTTTCTTGGTTGAGGTCAATACCGATTCAAACTGCCCCAATGCATTGATGAATTCTTCCTGTATGCGGGGATCGCTGAGCTCTCTAGGTACAATACGTGCCGATACCAGCGTCGTCAAATCAGCCGTAACAGAATGCCGCCCCCCGTAGGTTTTGGTAATGTAAACATAACAGCGATGGGACAGGTATGGGCGTTCGTTAAAGTGAAGCTCACTAGCTTTATCGAATGCATCCCGCAGTTCATACCGGGGGGTGTATTGTTCCACCAGAAACAAATCCTGTTTGTGAATGATGGTGTTCACGGGCAGCACATTTAATGCCTTTACCCAGACGTCGTTCATTTCCCGAAAATCTCCTGTTTCCAGACGAGCCCCGTCGCTCACCTCTACTTTGGCTGACAGCGAGAAGATTTCAGGTAATGTCAATTCATAACAGGCAGTGTACTCACCCCGCGTTGAAATAAGAAAGTCCCGTTCCACTTTCCAGATAGGAAAGACATCGAGAATGTCTTTTGACTTAGCCATTAGCCTTACCATTTATGGGATGAGGTTTTACACTTTTTGTTTCCTGCATCCGTTTATAGACACTACTACTGCGTACTGTGATCAGCTTTGGAAGCTGCCGGGTGGCCTGAAACTTGGCAAAACCTCGTTCACCATACTTGCTCGAGTATTGAACCAGGTAGTAAAACACGAAAATTAGTGCCACCAGAAAAAACATAAATGCCCAGATCGGACCGACAACGTTCGTGGCAATGACAATCATTGTCAGCAGTAGTAGGCCAACCGCACTACCTGCCATTGTTACAAGGGCTTTCATCCCGCGAATACCCATTACTTCAGGTGGGCGATCCACGCCTTTTGATATCCGGTACATTAGACTTACTTTTTGCTGGAAATCATAATAGAATATGGTACAATAAAACAGGTTAACGAAAGAGAGCATCAGCAATCGGCGGTATAACCAAAGCCACTAAGGCTCCGGTGAACCAGGCAAAAATGCCCTGTAACCCATCGGAACCATCTCGCATCATCCGTCTATAAGCTTTGACTGCACCTGTACAAAGACAAACAGCCGAGATCCCGTAGGCCATGCCCTTGAAGCTTCGGTAAAGACTTGACACCCCCATTGTATCGGCACTAACCTGTGCACGGACGGGTTCTGCAAAGAGTAAGAATAAGAGAATTGTTGCTCCTCCTATCCAAATTATATTCTTCTTCATGCTACAGGAAGATAGCGCGGAGTGTTATCAGCACTAGCCCTGCAAAAATGAGTGCTGCAAACCAGTTCTGGATCGACTTTCGTGTTTCAGGATCGCCCCCTGAAAATTTCGCATAGGCAGGTACTGCTGTGATTGCGCCCACGATGGCCATCATATAAAGCATGAGTTTGCTCACCGGTTCAAAATAGCCTTTGACGGCAGTAGCTGTATTGTCTAATGCAGTCGTCAGCGTGCCTGCAGTTGGTTCGGCCTGCACCGAATGGTTAGCTAACAGGACGAAGATTGTCAGAATACTAATTTGAGTAACCAAGCTCTTAGAGAATGTAGCAACATGTTTTTTCATAGCTGAAAACGATTAAAAATTAATTGAAAATTATATTTGAAATATGAAATACAAATTAACGGATTTACAATTATAATTTCCAAATTTTTGTATTTGGAGATAGAAATGCCTATTTGCCGGAAGGCTTTTAACTGTAAGGGTCGTCTTCAGCTGGTACTGATGAAACGGTTTCTGCCGATTCCTGTTGAGCTGCCAAACGATTTAAATTACGCCAGAGATCCCTGTATTCATCCTTTGGTTCTTCTATATTCCCAAAAGCAGCGTATGGGTCGTCTGTGCCGGCTTTCGGAGCCATCCCCACGTGTTCGGCTCGCGCAGAATGAATAGGCGTCAACTGTTCCATAAAATCTTCAAGTAACCACCCGACGTTTGCATCTGACCGCATCTCCAGTTTCGTAAGTACAGTCAAAAACTGAGTAGTTAACAGTTCTAATTCTTTCTTCCGCTGTCGCTTGCGGAAGAGCCGGTTTAGTTCCTGTGCGTAACGATGAACTTCCTCAATACATTTCCAGTAACTAGTGACAGATATTCCTGTCTCATACGTAGGATCAGCATCTTCATTAAACCCAACATCATCATCGCCAGGTCGCGAACGGAAAAAATCAGATTCATTCGACTCCAAAGGCACATCGGGCATAGGCGGAACCTCTACAAGAGCGCCGAGTTGATTCTGTAAGGAATAGTGCGGGTTTTCATGAACACCATCCAGCTCTAACCCCCTATCCCCGTCATCTTCATCTTCCTCCTCATTTTCTTCTGTTTCATAATCGCTATCGCCGGACTCTGTTTTTTCTTGTTCCGGGGTCAACTGTAATACCGGGTTGGGCTGGATAGTAGCTTGCGTTGTTTTCCCCGTACTTCGTTCAAAAACCGTTTTGGATAGACCGAAAACGGATGTTTCCGCTGGTAAGTTGACCGGAATAGCAAGTGAACCGTCGTGCTTCCGGTCGATATCCACATCGGTTGAATTCTCACTCTCATGTGACTTCGTTGCTTTAGTATCAGCATTCTGCTTACCAAAAGATGTTTTTTCATTGGATTCATCCCCTGTTTTGAACTGAAGGATAAAGTCAAGCCGAATGTTTTTCCGGTTGATGTAGATGAGGGTAATAACTCCCCCAATCACCATCAGGATGCTCATATCTTTCATAGCTCAAAACCTGTTTCCTGATCGGTCCTTCTTTTTTGTTCATGGTATATATGTGAAAGCAGTTCCTGATTGTGATCAAAAATATACTGTAGCAGGTTATCCAGTATCTGTTGTTTTGTCGCGTGCGTATTAAGATAATTAGCTTCACGAACCAGCAGATTGAGTATATGATCGGCTCGTTTAGTGAGGGCTATCCGTTTATCAGTGGAGATATAACCGGAAGGAACCTGTAAAAATCGTTGGATAAATGTATCCCAGTCATTCCCTAATGGTTTTGTATCTCTACCTGCTTTGAATCGGTTTGTCCCATTACGCTCCGGGGCCACCGACTTCCCTGCTGATACCTGCCTTACCGACGGGGCAGAGGATGGAGGAAGAATAGACGATTCTTCATTGATTACCTTTTCACTTGTTCCAGGGTCAGTGTTTGAACTGGATTGTTCATGGAGATGATCTATAAAGGCATCCATATTGATGAAGTCTGAACGGTCCTGTATGGACGCTAGATTAGGCGTTTGCTTAGGCTTTTTCACGGGCGGAGAACAGTTGAGGTTCTTTACTGATCAGTTCGCGGACCAGATCACAGACGTATTCAGAATCGCTTGGAAAAAGCGTCGAAGCAGATCGGCGAATAGATACCAGTTCGTAGAAAACTTTCTCCAGAATATGAATTTTTGGCCGGTTCTCTTTAAAAAAAACCTGGGTCACATTTCGAAATGAAGCACTTTCAGAACGGGCGATTCGATTCCAAAGCATGTAGAACTTCGCTTCCGGACACGACCGTTCATATAGGTCAATCGTTTTCATCGTAGAGGTAAAGGAAATTTCATCATCCCTGGTAGGAAAAATGACCAGGTCAAGAAAAGGCAATACCTGCTCCATGCCTTTGACGTTTAACGAACCCGGAAAATCAACGAACCAAAAGGCTTCCTGCGTGCGGGCTTTCATTGTCTTTAGCCCTTGCGATAACCGTTCAACAGGACTAGGAACGATAGGAAATTGAGGAACCGACAACTCCTCAAACTTTGCTTTTAGTTTAGGATTGGATTGAATTTCTTCCAGATCGCCCTGTCGTTCTGTTATGAAAGAGTGCTGGGGGAAGTCTGCATCAACAACCCCAACGGGAAATCCTGCGTGATGTAGGTAGGTGGCGAGTAACATGGTTACTGTTGATTTACCCGCTCCTCCCTTTTGTGAAGCTACACTGATCAATTTTGCCATAATACAGAATATTAAAATTTCTTCAAAAAAATGATTATTATTTCTTAAACACAAATATTATATTTTATAAAATTCATTTTTTATTAAAATATTACAATAAATAATGCTTTTAATACACAATAAAGTTGTATTAATACAATTTGAATATGTATGTAATTTATATTTATAATGTGTATTAAAAACACATTCATCAGATATAGATATGCTTGTAAGTATAATGTAACGCTTATTTAATGCCTTTATACTTAATAATGTATTGATTATTAACTAATGAATTCATTACGGCAAAATTCACTACGGCAAAATTCACTGTGGCAAAATTCACTGTGGCAAAATTCACTGTGGCAAAATTCACTGCGGCAAAATTCACTGTGGCAAAATTCACTACGGCAAAATGCCAGTATCATATTTCTGTAAGTTGCTGTATTTTAGCATTATAGATATTCCGGATTCTTGAATAAGGCAACACTCAATTACCTGAAAGGAGAAAAATACGGTCAGAATAACCCCGGAACTTACCGACCAAAGACTTGCAGGAGCATTCAAAAAAGGAATGAAAATGTGGGTAGTGCTCTGCTTTTAGCTAAACGACATGCAAAAGTATCGAGGCCCAAAGTGTTTAAATCAGGACAAAACGACCCACAAAATATGCATACTTGTTTAGAGTATGCTGAAAAACAGCCTGACCATACGCAACGGTGCTCACCTTGGCGGTGGCGGGAGCAAGATGTGAGTTTGTCATACAAACTCGTCTTGCCCTACGGGGTCATTTTCTACCCAAAACTGCACCTCGTTAACACATACGGTTTGTTCTGAGTAGAAAATTGTCAATACCCCTCGTTAACACATTCGGGATTTTCTGAAGTGGCTACGCTGTTTAACATGCCGGATCGACTCAAATAACAAGCTGACAGGATGGAAAACCTGAAATGAATAGTTGATATTTATATGTAAAATCTAAAATTTGTGTTATCTGTTTTTTGGCTATTTTTGCTGTTCCCCCTAAAATCATGGAGTCTGGCATGAAAAAAATAGCTACACAGGGTAACGAGTCATTACGCAAAACATCCGTTTCCATTTCAGAAAAGTATTCGAAACCGAAACGACAACAGGTGCTATCCAACAGAGGGGAACCTCTAACCCAGCGAGTCATCCTTCGCCTTACTCAGTCGGACCACCGGGCGCTGCTCACCCACCTTGACCGTATGAAGTCACGGTATCCACGAATGACGCTCAGTGACCTTATCCGGGATCACTATTTTTGCAGGGGAGCTTTCGCTAATGAGAGCCGGAAACGCACAGAGGTAACACCTGAAGTAGGCCTTGTGGAATTTGCCAGGAGCGAAGGGATCGAGGAAAACCATCCGTTGTATGATCTACTGTACTTACTGGCAGCTACCCGGCGATCCCTTAAAGGATACCTCAACAATCACAATCAGATTGCGAGGAAGGTTAATGCTATCCAGGATGCCAGAAAACTACTTGCAGAATTACAAAATCACGAGCGGCTGGTTGGACCTGTTGCAGGAGTTATTACCAAGCTCGATAACCTTCTGCAGAAGCTCGAAGAAATGCTTGGTTAGCCTGGCTTAAGAAAGATGATATGATAGTACGCGTCACGACGGGCAAAGATGTGCAGGGAGCAGTCCGATACAACGAACAAAAGGTAGGAGTTGACGATGCAGAAGTTCTGGCTGTTGTCAACTTCTCCCATTCACGGGCCGAAAGTCAGTCCTCGTTCCGAAGCAAAGAACTGAAATATCTGGCCGGATTAAACAAAAGGGTTCAGCAACCCGGTATTCACTTTAGTCTTTCCTATCATCCCTCGGAAAAGCCAACAGACGAAGCAATGCGAATTCTGGCTACCGATTTTATGAACCAGATGGGTTATGGTGAACAGCCATATGTTGTCTATCGCCACGATGACCGCCCTCATCCACATCTGCACATTGTCAGTGTACAAGTGGACCAGGATGGGCGACGGCTATCTGATAGCCATCTCAAACGCCGTTGTAATACTGCCCGTCAGCGCCTGGAGAAGAGATACGGACTTGTTATTGCCGAGGATCAGTCGAGGCATCTTCATCAGCAACCAGATATACTTCCCAACCTTGAGCGCATCAATTATGAATCGGGTAATCTCAAAAAAGGCGTTGCAACCCTGGTGCGCACGGCTTTTTCTGACTTTTATTTTTCATCATTTACAGAGTACAGTGATTTGCTCCGGCATTACGGCATTCATGCCCAACAGCACAATCGGAAAAATGCACAGGGAACGGACTGGAAAGGAATCACCTATCAGATTATTACTGGCGACATTGTTGAAAGTCCACCTTTCAAAGCAAGTTCATTTTCCTTTAAACCTACATCCGAACGACTAACTAACCGGTTTCGGGAGGGAGCCAAACGTAAGAAAGTTCACCGACAATCTCTCACAAACCGGGTGAAGAAAGCTATCGCTGCTTACAGTAGTTTGTCAGAAGCTGACTTCCTGAATGCCCTTCGTTCAGAACGGATACAGGTCATTGAGCCGGAGGGCGAACGAGCCAATACTTACCTTTATATTGATCTGCATTACCGTACTGTATTTCGGGAAGACGAATTAGGCGAAGCGTTTAAAAAGCAAAATCTATCAGCTCATTTCAGAGAAACGGAATTGAAACCAGTTCCTACAAAGGTAACTGCTGAAAAGGCCGAAGCGGGGCGATCTGAATCAACGCCTTCATTAATTGCCTGGAATAAAGTGATCTCCAGAGTGTATCAAGCCCACCGGCAACAGGAGGGGGTTTATTTTGAAAGTACACTCATTACCCGTTTTCCTTTTGATAAATTACTCGATGCACTGGTAGCCCAGCGTTATCGCCAGAAAGAAGCTGCTGAAGCACTACGGCAGTTTGAAGCTTATAAACTGGCACAACTACCCCAGATACAGGCCAAAGAGCAGGCATACTTTCAACAGTCAGCGGAAAGTTTATTAGGTTTAGCTTTGCAGTCGAAACTTGATGGACCCGGACGGGTATCATTTCTAAAGGCGAGCGGATTTGTTCTGGATGTCCTGCCAAAAGGCGCTGCTGTAATCCGTCATCAGCACGGGTCCCACCTGGAGCTTCCACTCACAAACGAGCAGTTTGGAGCCTTGACGCAGGCATCTGGTTCCAGTCTTCCCTTATCCCGCCCATTTAGTAAAGCCGAACGAGACACCTACCTGGCTATTGCCCGGAAAATTCCGGTTCAGACAACTTTTTACGACCTCAACCCATATCTGCTGAAACGAATACTCCCGGAAGAACTGCATAACCAGGCCAGTGAAGCGCTCAATCGTAATTACCTGACCATCCTGTTAGCTTCCAAAGATCGCTTTACCAAGGATTTATCAGCGGCTCTATTCAACCGGGGGATTATTATCAAGAAAAATGGGGACTCGTGGCAAGTCGGTTTTCATACGACCCCAGAGTCGTCATATGTCAATCTTCCCGACTTGTTGGGCTCTTTCCTGAGCACGAAGGAGATTGACACCCCTGATTCTCAGCGGAACTGCCTGGGTAGTGCCGAGGGACGAAAGCTTATTGCGTTGTGGCAAGGTAACGATTTAGGAGACAGAGCACGCATTGATTGGGCAATAAAAGGGATAGAAACATTGATACCAACCCTGAAGGGCCAACCTTTCGAAGAACAATTGGAGAGCTTGGAACGGGCTGTCAAGACTAAGTCATCACGAAAGGTTACGGCTCCTGTTCGGGTAGAAAACAAGCAGGAACGCCTGCCGGAAGAGGTGCGAACCTTGTTCTGGAAGACTTATTTCAGCTACCGCCGAAAAGCGCAATATGCCTATGAGAGTACATTGCTACGAAATCCCGCTCAGTTACCACTTAGCGAGTTGATCACCGCTCTTGTCCAACACGACAAAAGCATATCCCTGGCCGAAGCGAAAGCCTATGCTGAGAACTTTTTGTCAGGACGTCAGCAACGATATAATCAAATTTTAGCTGCAGACAAGACCCACTTTGAACGCGTCGCCAATGGTTTCCTGAGTATGTTAGTACAAGCACCAGTATCCGCTACAGATCGTATCAAGCTGTTAAGAGCCTTTTATCTGAACGTTGAGCGAACACCTGACGGTCATATTGAACTCGTCCATGAGCAGGATAAATGGTTACGAAACCGATTAAGTCCCGAAGAAACAACTGCCTTGTTTTCACAACCAGACGAGGCTCAGTGGGTAGCCAAACCGGCGGTTGAGATGCCGCGTAAAGAACGGGCCCTTTATGAACAACTCCTCTTTGGCAGTCTACTAAGGCCTGGTCTACGAAATCAGACTGAGCAAGAAGATCAATCTACTTTACCCGAACAATCCTCGACTTTATCAGCAAAAAAAGTCAAAGACGTGGCTGGGGAAACTATTACCTGGAACCAGATCAATCCTGAACGCGTGAAAACACTATTGACAAGCGATCAGTTTGACAAGGCAAGTACGCAACTCAACAAAGCTAGTGTAAAGGCTTTAATGGAACGAATGCCCGTCGTGCTGGCCGACGCCCTGCCCTGGCTTCAGCAAAGGGGGTATATACTGGATAAAACACCTACAGGAAACTTCCGGCTGGGTTATTACCTTTCCGGTCGTGAATCATTTACTCCTGTATCCCCCGGGTTGAACCGATTACTCGAAAACGCGCAGACGGGACGGAATTATCGAGTACCTACTTTCAAGGAAAGCATGGCCTGGAATCAACCTTTACCTCATCCCCGCACCGGAATCGTTGATCGAAGTCCTGCACTGGTACGAAATCTGGCTTCGGCGTTAGATGCCGGGCGTCCGGGCCCGGTCAACTATGCCATCACGCAAATCCTAAAAGCCAATCCGTCGCTCAAAACACTAAGTACGCAACCAGAACAGCTTTTGGACGTATTCTGGAAACAGTCGCTGAACCGCCCGGAGACTATCGAGAAAGAAGTTTCCCCAAAGGCCCATTCAGTAGAAGGCGAATCGCTCCTTCCTAACGCCGAACCCAGCGGCCTCGGACAAGCACTTTCAACTGATGAAACATTCCGTAAGCGAAAAGCCGGAGAAATGACCACACGCAGACGTAAGCAAGGGTTATAATAGATGAAATTTTATATAGGTGTTGGAATTTATATTCGTAGTAATTATGAATATCTAATTTTCAAATTTAAAATACAAATTTTAGATTTGAGCGATTTCTTTAAAAAATGAATCGTAAACCATACAAACATGGCCGCCGAAAACGAAAAAGACTTTCACATCACCGTCCTGGGATCACTCATTTTTGGTTGGGTGATCTTATTTTTTCACCTGTATATCGTCAACAGCGGAGCCCTGGCCAGACTAGGCATAGACCTTTCCTTATTGGACAACCTCATTATTAAGATAAACCGGCAGACTCGTTTATTTTCTAACTACTGGCTACCCAAGCTTACCGCGCTCTTTTTTGTGTTATTTTACACGTATGGTTATCGAACTAAAAAAGATATCACGATGACGTGGCAGCGGGTGTATATGCACGGCATGATCGGATTAATTCTGCTTCTGGGGGGAACGTTCTTTGTATTAGGCCGAACGGTTATCGGACAGAATCTGGGAGTAGTTTATTCGATTACAACCCTCGCGGGCTATCTATTCTGCATTAATGCCGGCAGTTTTGCCAACCGCATAGTGAAGGTGCAACTGGATGATGATCCGTTCAATGAGTTTAACCAATCCTTTGTTCAGGAAGAACGATTAATCCAGAATGAGTACTCAGTAAACATCCCTACCCAGTACAAATACAGAAACAAATTAAAGAATGGCTGGGTCAATCTAATAAACCCGTTCAGGGCAACCTTGATTATGGGTACACCGGGGAGTGGGAAAAGCTTTGCAGTGGTCAATAACTTCATCCGCCAGCACATCGAGAAGGGATTCTCAATGTATATTTATGACTTTAAATTTCCTGACCTTTCTACCATTGCTTATAACTACCTGCTAAAAAATGCCGACGTATACCGAAAAAAGTATGGTGTCAACGCCCGTCTTTACCTCATCAACTTTGATGATCCGCGCCGGTCGCACCGCTGCAACCCAATTCGTTCCGATCAAATGACGGACGTTGTCGATGCCAATGAGGCAGCGACGACAATTCTCTTGAATCTAAGTAAAAGCTGGATAAAAAAGGAAGGCGAATTTTTCATTGAGTCCCCAAAAGCATTCCTTGCGGGTTGTATATGGTACATGAAGTTGCTTCATGACAGGGTAGAAAAAAGTCCGGATCTGAAAGCCCGAATGGGCTATGCACCCAATGAACCAGTCAACCTCTGCACGTTTCCCCATGTGATACAGTTTGCTTCCCGACGATACGACGAAATATTTCCTTTGATGATGGCCGAACCGGAACTGGAGGAACTGGTACAGCCTTTTCAACAAGCGTTTGCCAACAAAACGTTGGAGCAGCTTGATGGACAGATTGCTTCGGCCCGTATTCCGCTCATTAAAATTATCTCACCTCAACTCTATTGGGTAATGAGCGGGGATGACTTCGATTTGACCCTTAACGATAAAAAAGCCCCCAAAATCCTATGTACGGGCAATAACCCGGACCGTGCACAGATTTATGGGGCCGCCCTGGGGTTGTACAATGCACGACTTGTCAAAAAAGTAAACCGTCCCCTTCGTGCTCCCTGCTCCATCATTATTGACGAGTTACCCACGATCTATTTTCGCGGGCTGGACCAGCTTATTGCGACCGCGCGTAGTAATAAAGTTTCGACTTGTCTCTCGTTTCAGGACAAAAGTCAGATTAATCGTGACTATGGCAAGGAAGAGGCTGAAGTAATCCTGAATACACCTGGTAACCTGGTGTCAGGTTCTGTAAAGGGCACAACAGCGCGTGACTTATCGAATCAGTTTGGCAAAAATGTCCAACGGTCGCAGAGTTTTAACTTCAATGAGCGTGACACGACTAGTAGCATCTCTCAGAAGCTGGACTCACTGATACCTGAATCGGTTATTTCGAATCTTAGCCAGGGGTGGTTTGTGGGGAATGTGGCTGACAACGACGACCAGCCGATTTCCCAGAAAATCTTTCATAGTAAGTTCGTCGTATCGAAGGAAATGGTTGCGTTTCTTAAGAATTTAACCCCGATTCCTCAGCTTCCCCAGTTTGAAGGAATAACTGATGATGAAGTCGACCAAAAGCTTCGGGCGAATTTTCAGCGTATTAAAGCAGACGTGGCTAATCTGGTTCGTGTGCGTCTGGAAGATATCCGATCTAATCCTGATTTACGGTATCTATTAAATGGATTAAAAACCAAAGATGTTGACTATCTCCGTAAAGTCGAAGAAGATGAAGCTGAAGAATAAAGAAATTAACCCAAAAACTAATTAGTCGGTGGTAAAATGAGCATGAAGTAGTACAAGCAAGCTATTTATGCCGTAATTTACAGTCGAATTGCCGAAGGGCCTCTTGTCATTCGAGTCGTTAAACATAACTTTTGTATTAATTTCTCAGCTAATACCCTGTTTTTAAAACACATTTTACATATTCGATAAAAATGGAAAACGCGAATAAAATCACACGCAAAAAAGAAAATGAAGAAGTGGAGGCATTCCTGCGGGTGTTGGGAGAACGATTCAAAAAGTTTCGCCTGGATCGTGAGTTAATCCAGAAAGATGTGGCCAGTAAAATAGACGGTACCCAGAATATGATCTGGCGTATAGAAGCGGGTGATTCCGCTAATGCCATGTTGACACTGTTTTATTACTACTATATGAATCACAAGCTGAATCCTGCCTGGCTCTTCACTCCTGATAATACCGGTATTGATATGTATCGCACAACAGGAGCCGAACGAGCCAGTCAAAAAGACTATCAAATCCGGAAAAAAAGCCAACTCCTCGATGATTTGATAGTCGGGCTGAAGGACGCAGGAATCGATGTAGCTGCCCTGGCTGGTTCCAGTACAAAAAAATCAGAATAAGCCGTTAACGCTTCCTTGTTTCTGACAGAGCAGCATTCTTTTTCCAGTGTAACAGCAAAAAGCAAAAATCCAGCGGATTAACCGGCTTACTACCATCCAGTACTGCATAATGCAGGTGCGGGCCTGTGGACAGGCCCGTGTTACCCGTTCGGCCAATCCTATCTCCCCTTAGTACCCACTGCCCCGGCATTACACCACGGTCTGATAAATGCCCATACACCGTTGTGTATCCTGACGAGTGGCGTACTACTACCGACAAGCCTAATCCGTCAGGGTCGTAATTTACCCTGTCTACCCATCCATCTGCCGTTACAAAAACGTCAGTTCCCTCAGGGGTTGGAAAATCAAGCCCCAAATGTTTTGACCAGCGATGTAAAACAGGATGGAATCGCATACCAAATCCACTCTTCAATTGGTAATCACGCCAGCTACTAATCCGAATAGGCAGTACTGAAGGAACATTGGCGAAAGGTAGTTCACGGGCCTCGTGTTGAACGGTTGCTCCTATCGTCCCTGCACCCAGATACCGTTCTTTTAGCATATAAAGCCCAATGGAATCCGATTGAATCCCGAATTTTAGTCGGCGTAACAGCTGCTCCAGCGTGTCAGCACCCATTAGCTCATCTTCGTTAAAGTCTCCAGCCCGATACTTGCTGCCCACGGTCACCTGATCAAGCTGATTTAATGGCCTTCCAAGATAAGTCACCAGTAAGGCTGACGGTTTGGCCGTATCAGGCTGAAGTTTGTCATTGTCTATCGAAGGCAACGGCCGCTTAGTAAATAAAACCTGTCCTGATGTATTAAAAATGATAAAAAATAGACTCACAAAAAATAGATTCTTCATCTGAAATTCATTTAAAATAAATTAACTTTTAATATTACATAAAATTTATTTAGAGCGTGTAATTACCAAAAAAATAGAAAAAATGGTTCCATCTGAACTACCATCAGCACCCGTGCGAGGGGACCTGATTACCGACCATGACATTCACCGCATGCAGGACGGTACCTATCCGAATGTCTTTGCAAAGGCTTCGGAACTAGCCAGCGCTCAGCATCATGGCAATTTACTTCTTCCAAAGGAACTCTTATTTCTTTCCCTGATGGCACCGGATGAGCGGCAGACATACCGGGAAAAACTAAGTCAGACGGAAGACGCTTCACCATCGGCGTTGACCCATGTTGATTACGGGCACATCGCTACCCGAACGTTCGTGCGAGAAGACCGTCTGGCTTACTACATCGGTGAAAAACATCGGGAAGGCGGTATATTGACGGATGCAGAATCAGATTTTTTAAGAAAAGCAGGGCCTTATGCGCAGTCCCGGTTTACAGAAGCGAGCGGAGGAGTAAGCATTCAGATACCAGAAGCTAAGCAGGGAATGGATAATCTGGAAATGACTGAGACCAGCCGTTCAACTACAGTTCCTGCAACCGAAGATATCAGATCCTTTCCGACCGACCACAAAGAACAAATTTTCCAGCCTGTTCCCGAACCTCAAACAGTCCACGACTTTATTCTGGTTGGGCAAACACGGCCCGCTACCGAAGGACACTACAGCGAGTTCCGGCTCCAGGAGGTGGAGGATGTAAGCGGTCCGGAGGGGGGGAGCAAATCTCTCGGTCACACTGAAAAGGACGAGCAATTGGTAGCTGATTACATCAAGGCGACCGAATGGATAGTAGCCCTGCCGGAGGAATACGAACATCTACGTCAGTATCTAGAAAACGATGGTTTTTTGAGTGATACAGAACTCGCCAGCGCGTTGTTCGATGCCCGGCTTACTCGTGAAGAGTTAGAAGAACGCATAGATCGGTTTGCGAGCCAGGCTACGCCGGAAACGCGTGAACAAATTACTAACTACTTCTGGGAGTTACATGGATCGGTACAAGACTCTCCCTTAAAGGATTTAATCGACCCAACTGCCACATACCGATTGGTTGCCGCCGAAGTAGACGGTCAGACACCTCCGGATGCGGACAAAAAGAAGTCAATCAACGAGGAAGAGGAGCTGGAGCCGGAGCGTAAACAAACGAAGAATCATTCGTTACTCGAACTTCAGTTCTTGTCAGGGGGTATGGTTGCCAATTTTATTAATAACAAACGCATCATTGAAGAACTGCTGACAGGCAAAAAGCAAGATCAACAAACCGCTATGAGAACCACGCAGACCGCTTCCGGAAAGGAGCAGACGGCAGACCGCTGGGACTATAAACAGGTCGCCAATCAATTAGAACCCCTTGGCATAAATGCCGATCAGCTTCAGGCTAACGGAAACCTCGAAGCCCTTCTTAATGGGCGTAAAACCGGGCTGATGCGTTTTGAAAAAGAGGGGGAAGATGGAACCAGGTTTTCTATTGAAGGGAAGTTATATATAGCCGAGGTGGCTGGCCAGGGGCCAACGGTGCATATTCTGCAAAAGCTGCAAACGTTCACACCCCCTAAATTTTTTCTGGGTTATGAGTTGACCGAAGCGGATAAACAGGAGCTACTTAAAACCGGCAACCTCAACAAAGTGGTCGACATGCGCGACCGACTTACCGGAGAGATCTTTAAAGGAAACATTGGCGTAGATCCTGACACTAACCGGCTCACACCGGCCAGACTTGACCGTTTTACTATTCCATCAGCTATTCATGGTGTAATCCTTAATGAACAGCAAAAGGAGTCGCTGCGCTCAGGTTTGCCAACCAGAATTGAAGGGATGGTGAATCAACGGACGGGTAAAGGGCCTTTTGATGGCCTGGTAACGATGAACGCCTTTGAGCGCAAGTTCAAGATACAGGAAATTCCAGCGCCTGCTCAACGGGAAGCGGTTACTCAAAAAGATACAGTTTCCAACATCAATGCCTTTAAGCTACCCGATGAGGTATATGGTCTAAAGCTGACACCTGAGCAGAAAAAAGCACTGGAAAAAGGGGATAAAGTGCGCTTGAACGGAATGACTCACCCGACAACGGGCGAGTTGGTAAACGCCCGGATTCAGGTTCGGGGTTATCCCCCTGTTCTCCAACTTGATGATTTGAAGCGGGTCAAAGCACCGCTGACACCAGAATCTAAAATCAAAGAGTCGGTAAAACCAGAAACAAAAGAAAAAGCAGGAACCAAAAAGACCAGCAAAACAGCCGTAACTGTTCGGCAGGGCGGCGGTGTTACAGATATTTCTGCGGACACTGCCACCATAAAAAGCCTTACCCCGGGCTCTGGAACAGAGATGTCCAAGCCAAAAGCAACGAGTATTACGGAGGTCAAGGGAGACAAGCCAAAGGCGAAATCGAAAACCGCAAAGATAAAACACACACCCGCCCCCAAAATCCGTTAAGCCATGCGTACACGTAACGAAGGACAATCGTATCAGGATAGTCGTATCCGGCAGGAAGCATTGATTGATCAATACAAGAAAAATATCGACCTGGTTTCCTACCTTACGAAGCAGGGATTTCGGTACGACCGCAAAAAATCGACCAGGCGATGGGCCATGATGGTTGATGATACGACAGGGCGTAAGCTGCTGTTGAGTGTTAACGCCAAATCCGGAGACAACTATTTTTATAATCCCGAAGATAGCCGCGATAAGGGAACTATCATCCACTTGATAGCCGAATTCGGGAAGTTGGACCTGAGCAGCAAACAAGGGTGGGACGAGCTGCATAGGCAGGCGAGCGAGCTGATAGGCAATGTGTACTTCAGTCATCACGACCATATCCGACCTACGCCTAAACTGGAGGCAGGGCCAACTAACCGCGAAGGAGCTGTAGCCGAATATTATAAACTCAAGCCGCTGACCGATACTACCTATCTCACTCAGGAACGGCTCATCAACTCCGAAACGCTGCTCGCCCCTGAATTCGCCGGTAAAATCCTCAACCGCAATTTTACCGCCATACATCCGGAAACGAACGAATCGGTTCGGGGTATCAACACAATCTTCCCACTCGAAAATGAACTGGGTATGCAGGGGCTTATTGCACGGCAAACAGCCTGGAATCATACGTATGGTGATAAGTCAAACAGCCTTTGGATTTCCAATATCCTACCCCATACGCCCGTGAAGGAACTGGTGATCGTTGAGAATCCAATCAACGCCCTCTCATACCACGAGCTTCATCCCCCGCTGACGCCGGGCGAGCGTGTATATATGGCGACAGCCGGTCAACCGGCTCATAATCAATTTGCCTCCATGCAGCATTTGATTAATCAGATCAATCCTGAAAAACTGACATTAGGCTTTGACAATGACCTAGCCGGTATTCGGTACAACATCAATGCGTTAAGCCGACTTCATTTGCCCCGGCAGCCGATAACGCCTGTTTCAATAGACGTTTCCAATAATCGGTTTACTAATACTCTATATATCGAGTTGCATAACGACGATAGTACGAGTGCAGGCAAATTGCTTGCCCATCATAAGTCACAGTATCTGAAAAAACGAGTTGATGAGGTGCTGAACCGAAACATTCCCATCGATGGGCCGCGTGCTTCCATCGACTTAATTACCACACGCCCTGAACTCCTCCAAATTCGGGCTACATTCCCTAACCAACGGCCCCTTCTGATCCGGGCCGAAAACCTTGCCAAAGAGTTTAAGAAAACCAGTAATTATCTGGTTGTGCACCGGCCAATTGAAAATGATTTTAATGAGGATCTAAAAATAAAGCGTCAAAAAGAAGGCATAACACCGAAATTAGCCTTACCCAAACTAGTGGAGATCCAGCAGGCCTATCACCAAAAAAAAGAGCAACCCATTCCGCCTATCCCAGCGCTTGCCTTGTTAGCCGTCGAAATCAAAGACTCGCCCAAAAAGGAAACTCAAAAGACAACAAACCTTCACCCCCCCCCTGCAACTGAGCACACCAGCCCCAAACAGTCTGTGCAAAAGGCAAAAAAATACCCGGGAATATCCAATCGATATTGATAGACACCAGGGAATAAACACATCTATTGGCTCAGTGATATATAATATTCATATATTACTGAGCCAATAGTTAAGGTAAATAGTTTTAATTATCAACTACGATCCAAGTCAAGATTATCTTTATATACCTGTAAACGCTCCTTTTTATGCTTACTTCCGACAATACACCAATGCTAATTCATATCAACCCCTACACGGAACAGGTGGAAATTATCCCTTTTACGGATAGTCTTTCCGAACTCAATCTGCTCGTAGGAGGCCGTTTCATTCAGCCCGTTAACTTCTGTGACCATGTCTTGTTGGTCGCAGCTAATAACCTTGAGGAGGAACCCTACCCACCTGCCTGGAGCTATAGTGGACACGATTTACTTTATTTTGGCTGTGCAATACTTGGGAAACTGGATGAAGACGGGCGATTTGGCCCACCAGAACTAGATGAAAGGCAGGTTTCTCTTCACCTGGAATGGATGGGGTTTCTGGAGCCCGAAAATGTACTGTTGAGTCAGGATTTTGATGTTGATGAGGCCGATTCTGAATAAGGATGACGTTTGAACAGAAGTATAATTATGACTCAATTAATGGGTTATAACAAATATAATAATTGGATTTAATATAGAAAATTCATATTTTTGTTGGGCGGGCATTCAAAGAGCCGCTTTAAATTCAAACAATGCTTAAACCTTTTTTCCTATGCAAACTAATCTTTCAGGAGAACATGATGTGCTACTGGAAGCAACTCTTACGCTTCCAGTAGGCACTTTAGTCAATACAACTCTGCCTTTGGCTGGGTTTCAGGCCGGTATCCCTGGCGTCGTTTATCACTCTGAGCATATAGATAGTGAAACGTATGTTAGTGTATTGCTGAAAAATGGTACAGACATTGGGGCATTCAATCTCGTTCAAACCGAGCAAATGCTTGAGGAAGTAGGGTTTTTACCCCTGGCTTTCCGCTTTACAACCACCTCGGCGCTCATGGATGCCTATGGGAAAGGAGTGTTTGATCGACATTTTGAGCAGGAACAAGCTTGCAACTTATAATTGGGATATGTTATGCAATCACTTCCGGGCGATTTGGCTAAACTACCGTTGTGGCTTCTGATTTTTGGACTGACTTGTCTGACTGCCATTGCCTGGTATTGGGTGGGTCAATTGAGTCAACATGTACGTATTCCCAAACCATCAGCAGGTGTACTGACTCTTATCAAAGGTTATACCATCTCTGCATTGCTGGCCTGGTGTGCAACCACCTTTATTCGATCAGGGTTCAGCGCAACAGCGCGAGACTGGAATGAGACCCATCGGTTACTGTTTATGGTCATCTCAATCTACCTGACTCCCCATATAACCCGACATCTGAGAGGCGAATCGTAGAGATTATCAGTGGTTCACAGAAAGCCAGGGAGCTGGCTTTTTTTATGCCTGAATAACATTATTATGAATCTTCTAATTGTTGAATCACCCAACAAGTGTAAAAAAATCAAGCATATACTTGATAAACTGTATGGCCCATCCACTTGGGAAGTCAAAGCTTCTGTCGGACATATCCGGGATCTCCCTCAAAAAAAACTGAGTATTGACCGGGAGGCTGGTTACAGACCCACCTACGAAATTGCCACGGATAAAAAAGAGGTGGTTCAACGGCTCCAACGGCTTGTACAGCAGGTCGGTAAGGAGCGGGTCTATCTGGCAACGGACCCCGACCGCGAAGGCGAAGCCATCGCTTTTCATCTGGCAACTGTTCTTAGTCTTCCCATGGCACAAACGCAACGAGTCACGTTCTCAGAGATTACCGAGAAGGCGATCCACGATGCCATCGCCTCCTCACGCCCCATCCATACGCGGCTTGTGGCCGCTCAGGAAGCCCGGCGTGTAATTGACCGATTGGCAGGGTATGAAGTATCCCCGCTGCTCAGTCGTAAACTAGGTAAACCCTTAAGTGCAGGACGGGTCCAGTCTGTTGCCCTCAGATTGGTAATTCAGCGTGAACGGACTATTCAGCATTGGCAACGGAGTGCACAATTTCGCATCAAGACCAGCTTTAGTACCCCCAAAGGCGAATCGTTTAGTGCCCTGCGGTCCGTGCCCTGCGAGACTGAAGCCGAAGCCCGCCACTATCTGGAGTCGCTCAACCGGAAACAGTTTACAATTGTCGGGATCGACACCAAAATCGTCGAACAACACCCTCCTGCTCCCTTTACAACCTCCTCGCTACAACAGGAAGCTATCCGTAAACTTTCCCGGAAAGGAGAGCGCTGGACTGCTAAACGGGTCATGGATGTCGCTCAACAACTTTTTGAAAACGGGGACATCACCTATATGCGTACCGATTCGCCAAACCTCTCGGCAGAAGCCCGGGAGGCGGTATTGGCGAGGGTTTGTATGGAACTTGGTAATAATTATGCGCATCCCAGAAACTTTCAGGCAAGAGCGTCAGCACAGGAGGCCCATGAAGCGATCCGACCTACCCATGTCGAGCAACCACAGGCAGGGCAGACAGCTGATCAGCGAGACCTGTATGACCTCATCTATCGCCGGACCCTGGCCTCACAGATGGCTCCGGCCCGAAATGAACAGAAAAAGCTTGTTATAAACGAAAGCTCAAACCCATCTCCGGGGGATGAACATTGCTCAATTACCTACACCCCCCTCTTTGATGGCTACAAGCGAATTTACAACGAAGAAAATCCCGACGATGAAGAAGAGGCAGAAACAGGAGAACACATTTCGGAAATTAACCGGCACGACAAACTCCATACAAGCAAATGTCAGGCGCGACAAACATTCAGGAAACCACCAAAGAGGTATGATGAAGCCTCACTCGTAGCTGATCTGGAAAAAAAAGGAATCGGGCGCCCCTCTACCTATGCAGCAATCCTGTCAGGGCTCAGCCGACGTGAGTATGTCGAAACCGTAAATGTGCCGGGGATAAAATTAAAAGCGGTTGTACTAACCTGGGTTGGTAGTAATATTAGCGCAACAACGGAGTCTGTAAATCTTGGGGGAGACAAGCAGAAATGGGTGCCGACATCAACCGGAACAAGAGTAACGGAATTTTTGGAAACCTATTTTTCTACCCTTGTCGATCCGGACTTTACGGGCCAGATGGAAGACCAGCTCGACCAGATCGCCCTCGGGACTCAGAGCTTTAAAGGGGTAGTGACCGCCTTTGATCAAATTCACCGTCAATATCTGCAGCAGGCTGAGACAGGTCAGGAAGATGCTGTTAGAGAGAAAAAAACCAATGTTATCGGTCAATACGAAGGAAAACCAGTACGGGTAGGAACCAACAAAGATGGTGGAGTTTATATTCTGTTTAACAACGAGTTTTACCCGGTTGCCGGAGTCACCATAGAGAAGGTAAATCTGGACCATCTGCTTCAGGCCCTCAGCCTGAAACAACAGCATAAAGCACAGCAACAGCTAAACACCATCCATGAGGTTAGAGATGGAAATAGTTACTATCAGATCCGCAACGGTCAATATGGCCTTTATGTTACGGATGGAAAACGAAGTGCCCCTATCAAAGAGGAGCATGAAACAGATTTTTCCCGGTGGACAGCTAACACCTGCAAGGCTCGTTTAGATGATTATGAACGTTGGAAAAAAGAAAAGGAAGGTAAGCCAAAGCCCAAAAAAGCTACTCCGAAAAAAAGTAAAAAATAGAAATTACATATAAAATAAGAGTATTTTTTTAGTTTAGGAAATAGTGCTATAGAAAGAAAAAGAAAAGTAAGTTATAGTTTTTACGATAAAAAAGGCTATTTTTTATAGCAGTGTATTAGTGAAAAATAAATATTTTATGGATGATGAAAATAGATAATAAATATTCAAGAGATCTAAAAAAACAAATGCAACATCAGGACGAAAACTACTTTCAGACAACATTAAACATGATCTCCTCAACTAAACCCAGACCTGGGCGGAGACCATTACAATACCGCATTCCGATGGATCAGATAATACGCTTCGAAGGCAATGGAAATTATGCCTGGATTTATACACAGGGGAAACCCCGGGAGCTCCTTTCTATACACCTTAAAAAATTAGGGAAGCTTTATCCACACTTTAAGCGAATCCACAAAAGCCATTTGATCAACCCCCGCTTTATCGAACAGAAACTGACCCAAACGGATCTGTACGGTCATCTTTCGGCATGTCTGGTACTGGCCGATGGGCAGCGTGTACCCTGGTCGCGTCGATACTATCATAGAGACCTTGAAGAAAGAAACATTAACGTTTAAATTTTTACTCCAATGCTTATTACAGTTCAAAACACGGAACTAACCTCATTACCGCCGGCTGGTGAGTATCCGGCAGTCCTGTACCGGATCGTTGATTTAGGTACACATCAGGAAACGTATCAGGGCAAAGCCCGGCCAATGCACAAAGTACTGCTAAGTTTTGTTGTTCCAACCTTTACAGTACTTCTCGGTGAAGCGATAGTCCCTCTGATTCTGCACCGGGAATATACCAAATCGCTCCATGAACTATCGAACCTCCGGCGTGATCTGAATGCGATGAAGGGATATGACTTTCTGGCTGACGAGGCAGCTAACCGAATTCCCTATGATATGAGTAAACTTCTGGGACTGGCAGTCATATTGCATATTGAACACCGCACCGGCAGAGATAACCACCCGAAAGCAGAAATTGTCCAGTATTCCGCCTATCCTGAAGATGAACTGTTGCCCGAAAATCCACTGCCCCTTAGTATTTTTTGGTTTGAACAGTTTGACTGGCCACTCTTCAACTCTTTTAACAAACGGCTGAGAGAACGAATCGAGGCCTCAACAGAATTTTCAATGTTCACTCTACAAGAACGGGAACACGGCTACACCTTGAAAGAGGCTAACGCTGATACTGAAAGTGATTTGCCCTTCTAAGCAGGTTAAAATCTCCATTACAGGGCTTGAACTTTTACACGTTGCTAAGAAAGGGGAGGAATGTTTTTAATCTGTTGTTAAACAGGTGTTTAATATTATATGCTGAAGTATTGTTATAAATTTATGGTAAACCAAACGACGAGATACCAGTTAGGTTGACCGCCCCTAAACTATGAATCCTTTCCGTTTTCATCTGGCAGCAAACGTTGCCGGGTTGGTAATTGGGCTACTATGTCCTCCCTTCTATTTTCTGCTCAAACGCCGATTTGGTGTAGCGTTGGTCCTGTTGCTGCTGATTGCCGTTTGGCGAAACTATCCTTACTACTTTGGCTGTATCCTGGTAATCGGTAGTGTTATCGGACAAATCCGTACCGACTATCAGTATCGCCGGATTCTTACGGCCAATGCCCGCAAAGACCGGCTCTACAGGTATATGGCTAATCTGCTGAGTTTGTTTGGTCTGAAAGAGATACAAACCCAACGAAGCTACCGATGAAGGCAGTACATACTATCTCATACAGTCATCTTTGTATTGGCCGGCGTGGAGTCATGGCTTTCACCACCTACAAAGTAGTTTCTGCCCGCCATTAATGGCCGGGGTTCCCACTTATAGATTTTTTCGGGAAACCTATGCCGTTCATAGATCACAGCCGTGAACCGATGCTGGTTGATGGAAAATCCCATAAAACGGACAGTTTTCCTACAGAACAGCACATTCAGTAATTTTCGGCTCAGCTTCCAGCAAGAAATGCAGCCAGGCACTTCTTTTTGTAGCTTTGCGAGGATGAACAAACGTCAGATAAGCAACAGCCCTTTTCTTCTAAATCACACAGATATGCCTTCAAAAGCAATCCCCCGATTCTCGGCCCAGGCTTTCTGGTCGGATGATGTCTCACAACTTGATAAGATTGCCGATGCCGACTATATAATCGCCCGAATTTTTGATGCGGGTACCTTTGACGACATGCAGAAGGCTATCCAGTTTTACGGTATAGCACGAGTCGAAACAGCACTGCTCGAAGCCAACGATCTTCAGAATGGAACAATAAACCATGTGGCTGTTTGGCTGGGAAAAAAGCCTGAAGACTTTCGGGCCTATCGCCGTGCTAACGTGAATCCGATGCCTTACAAAACTTTTTAATTTACGCATAACCAAACAAAAAGACAGATGTCTGGTGTAGCTTATTCGTCTTTTTAATTAATTGTTTCCCTTTTAAGTTAGTTAATCAATCAGATGTTTTCGTAACGTCCACTTCCTAACGAGTGGACGTTTTTCTTTTGATTTCATCTCAACATGCCTAGCTTGCTTTGGACCTTCTTAAGTGAACAAAGGCATGCCAACTTCACTCTATTACCAAACTCTCGAACCAACTTCCTATCGACTCCTGAAAGAAGTAATGGCCATACAGGAACTAAAGGATGCCCGTTTTATGCTGGCTGGCGGAACTGCACTAGCCCTTCAGTTAGGGCACCGTATCAGTACGGACCTGGATTTGTTTACTGACAAACCCTTTGAGCCGCGGCAGATGCAGCAGACTATTCGTGGCCTCTTCAATGATCGCATTCAGTTTCATTCCATTAATGAGCTGGGTTTTCGAGGTTTTGTGGATGGAGTAAAGTTCGACATGATCTACTATCCCTTTCCTCCGAAGCAACCAGCCCTTGATGTGAACGGTTTACGGCTTCTGTCAGTGGAGACCCTGGCAGCCATGAAAGTACATGCAATCGCCAACAGGGGCCTGCGTCGGGATTTCACGGACTTGGCTGAAGTGCTGCAACGAATACCCCTCCAACAGGTGTTAGGCTATTATCAGCAGCTGTTTAACCCCACGGAACGTGGGTTCTATCACACTATGACGGCACTGACTTACTTTGGGGATGCCGAACGGACCCCACAGAAGATTGATACACTCAACAAACGTTCATGGAACGATATTAAGCAGATTATCACCCAGAGCGTTCAGTACCCCGGAAAACTGTACTTGAAACAAGCTCCTAACACTCTAAAACCATCAAATCCACATGAGCCCAAACAGGCAAAACTAACTCCGAAGTCAAAACCAGTGCATCAAATACGTGTTTGAGATCCGGTTGGAGCTGCTACATTTGACTGGAAGTTGAGTTAAGCCTCAGCTCATTAAATAAACTTCATAAATTTTGTCAAGTGGTTATACAAATGGTATCTTGAGCGGTATAAAAATCTTTACCTAATGTTTACCTTCCAAACATTACAAATACTATATTTGTAGTATAATTACAAAAAAAAACGCCCCACCTTGGTAGGGTGAGGCGCTCTGGATAGTCCGGCCTATTAATGTCGATGCCAATCCATCAACATTGAGAAGCCAGTCCGTATCGCGCCAAAGATCGTTTGTATCAATGGCTGATACGTTTTGAGCCAACTCAGTATTTGCCGTACTGTGTTGCTCAGTTTCGCTCTCTTCATATTCGTAGTATGATTTGAGTGTGAAACAAAAATGCCTCAACCTCCGGCGAGGCTTCGGGCTAGCCGACTGCTGGTAACAGTTGGCTGGCACTGCAATTTAACAATATTGTCATATAGTTTCGATAAACCCTGGCTGTCCTGGCTGGGGTTTATTGCTTTCTATTGTACAGAACATCAATTTAAGCACAGGCCTTTTATCTCCTTATTAATCACGGACAGATACTTGCCAGGTAAAAGCCAGGCATGTAACATTCTTTGGGTTGGTTGCCAGAAAAGCGAATGCTGGAGCTGGATGATTGGCTTACTTCTTAACCCAGAGTTGTTCAACCTCAAAGAGCGTGCAACCTAAACGATCTGCTAAAAGCCTGAGCCCATCTATGATTTTCTGATACTGAGCATATGTCATGATATTCTTGATCCGGTAAGTCGAGTGGGTCAACTCAAGAATATCGTTTTTATCGGGGTAGTTCATTTTGATTTTGTCCCAAAGGATACCATCAATTGGAGGGTGAATACACTCGCGCAAACCTGGACGGCCCAAATTACCGACATAGACCGCTGTTTTTAGGTAGACATTCACAATCTTAACAATCCATCCCACATTTAAAGGGCCAGCTATAGCAATTGTTTCTACCTGCAGCTGATGCCAGGTATCAAATTCGTGTTGTGTAATCGGCATTGATCCCTCGATTATTTCAGAAAAGGTAATTTTTTCGATAATGCTGTAAATTGCCTTCCTGTCTTTCACGGGAGAACCAGAGCGCAAAGCTGACAAAGCAGTCCATGCAGCAAACTCAGCTATAATCGTTTGGCGTATTTCGGGTTTCTCAAGGGACATACAAAGTCTGTAAGTTAATTGAACAGATTGATATTACTGTGTTTCGTCTCATGGCGCTCTTAGTAATTCTTTTTAGTATTATTGTATCGTTTCAACACCGCTAATGCTACTTTCCTCTTTGAACCCGTTTACTTAAAATTAACTTTCCATGTCATTCAACGAAAATACCCGTGTAAAGCTCCCCGCTATTTTACACCTCAATCGATTAGGCTATACCTATCTCCCCTTACACAAGGCCATCCGCGATGAAAGCACTAACATTTTCACGGATGTTTTCTACCAAAGCCTTAGCAGAATAAACCCCGGCATTGACCCTCATGAAATAAGCCGTACCCTTGAAAAAATCAAGCTTACCCTGGACAATGAAGACCTTGGGCAGGCATTCTTCAAGATGCTGCTGGATACCTCAGGGGTAAAATTGATTGACCTTGCCGACTTTTCCAACAATGATTTCCACGTCGTCACCGAACTAACCTACAAAAACGGAGATGACGAATTCAGACCAGACATTACTCTGCTTATTAACGGTATGCCCTTGGCGTTTATCGAAGTAAAAAAACCAAACAACAGGGAGGGGATTCTAGCTGAACGTGACCGAATCAATAAGCGCTTTAGCAACAAGAAATTCAGACGGTTTATTAATATTTCTCAGTTGCTGGTTTTCTCCAACAACATGGAGTATGATACCGAATCTATCGTGCCGATTCAGGGGGCTTTCTATGCCACAACCTCCTACCAAAGTGCTCAATTTAATTGCTTCCGGGAAGAAGATACGTTTGACCTGGACACCCTATTAGCACCTGAAAATGACGCACAAGAAAACGTTGTTCTGAAAGACAATAATCTCGCCATCATCAAAAACTCGCCGGAGTTTTTGACCAATAAAAAACCAAACTCGCCAACCAACCGGGTTTTAACGTCGCTCTTCAGCAAAGAACGGCTTCAGTTCCTGCTAAAATTCGGAATTGCCTACGTCCGGGAAGAAAACGGCCTGGAAAAGCATATCATGCGTTATCCGCAGCTTTTCGCTACCAAAGCCATTGAAAGCTCCCTACAGAAAGGTATACGTAAAGGAATCATTTGGCATACCCAAGGTAGTGGTAAAACCGCTCTCGCCTTCTACAACGTCGCCTACCTGACCGACTACTACAGAAAGCAGAATAAGGTCCCCAAGTTCTATTTTATCGTTGACCGAATTGACCTGCTGGAGCAAGCAAAACGGGAGTTTTCGTGCCGGGGGCTGGTCGTACACACCGTAGATTCCAGAGAAGAATTAGTACGTGATTTCCGCACCCCACAGGCCATTCATAACCTTTCAGGACAACGCGAAATTACCGTTGTCAACATTCAGAAGTTCAGGGAGGATACCAACGTACTGACCAAGAACGACTATAACCTCGACATTCAACGCGTTTATTTCATTGACGAAGCTCATCGAGGCTACAAGATCGAGGGGAGCTTTCTGGCAAACCTGACTACTGCCGACCGCGAGGCTGTTTTTATTGCCTTAACCGGTACACCCCTTATAGGCAAAGAAGTAAAGTCTACGGCAGTCTTCGGCGATTACATCCACAAGTATTACTACAACGCGTCGATTGCCGACGGTTATACGCTGAAGCTAATTAGGGAAGGCATCGAAACCAATTACCGGATTCTGCTGGAAGAGGCCTTGAAAGAGGTCGAAATTCTGAAAGGCGATATTGACCGGCGACTCATTTATGCGCATGAACGCTTTGTGGAACCCATGCTCGACTACATTGTCCGGGACTTCACCGACAGTCGTACACGCCTGGGCGATCAATCCATTGGTGGTATGGTGGTTTGCGATAGCGCCGATCAGGCCGAAAAAATGTACGAACTCTTTCAGGAAAACTATGCAGCTCTTGCCGCTGATTCCTCCGAGCCAATAGAGGGTTACTCCGTCAAAAAACCAGTCAAACCACTAAAAGCCGCCCTGATTATCCATGACGCCGGCACCAAGGACGACCGCAAACAGGAAGTGGACGCGTTTAAAGATGGGCAAATAGACCTCCTGTTTGTGTACAATATGCTGTTGACAGGCTTTGACGCCAAACGGCTGAAAAAACTCTATCTCGGCCGGGTGGTCAAAGATCATAACTTACTGCAAACCCTGACCCGCGTTAACCGTCCCTACAAAACCTTTCAGTACGGCTACGTAGTCGATTTTGCCGACATCCGTAAGGAGTTTGACCAAACCAACCGGGCTTACTTCGACGAGCTTCAGCAAGTGTTGGGTAACGAGATGCAGAACTACTCAAATATCTTCAAATCGGATGAGGAGATTGAAGGTGACATCCGTGATATCAAAGATGCTCTGTTTCACTACGACCTTTCCAATGCGGAAATCTTTTCTCAGCAAATCAGTGAAATTGAAGACCGAAAAAGCGTACTGGAGCTTAAAAAAGCGCTGGCTAATGCCAAAAATCTATACAATCTTATTCGGCTGTCGGGGCAAGTTGAATTTCTGAATCGCCTGGATTTTCGTAAACTAAATGACCTGTATAACGAAACGGTCCGGCATCTTGAACTTCTTAACCTCAAGGATTCGGTACAGAATAACGTCGATACCACCAATTTGCTGAACGTGGCGCTCGAAAACGTGTTGTTTATGTTCCGCAAAGTGTCGGAAGCTGAACTTGTACTGGCCGACCAACTCAAAGAAACACTCCGTAAGACCCGTGAAGCTCTGCGCGGCAACTTTGACCAGGACGACCCTGCCTTTGTATCACTTTATGAGGAGCTGAAACGGCTATTCAACAAGAAAAATCTGGATGAGATTACGCAGGAGGAAATGAAACAGAACATTGGTTCCCTGCGTCAAATCTACGATAAGGTGACTGAACTGAACCGCAAAAACAACCTGCTACGGGCCAAGTACCAACATGACGCAAAATATGCCCGCCTGCACAAACGAATTATGGAGCGGGGGAGCATCTCCCAACGAGAAAGCGAAATTCACGAAACGCTGCTGAATATCAAGGTAACAGCCGACGAACAGGTACTACACAACACCCGTGTATTAGATAACGAGGGTTGGTTTACCCAACTAATGATGCAACAGGTGACTAATGGTTTTAAAAAAGCACGTGTTAACTTAGTGCCCGATGCCGCCAAGTATATCAATAATCTGGTGGTACGCGAATACTTGAACGAATTTCACGGAAAGCATACATGGTAGTACAGGACTTTACCGCCAAAACCAAAGAGCTGATCGATAACCTTAAGGGTGTTTGTACCTCCTATGGTTTAGGTAATGACGGCAACGAATTTAAGATTATCACACAGGTCTTCCTGTATAAATTCATGAACGATAAGTTTGGCTATGAAGTTAAGCTTATTGATCCAACCCTTAAAGCCGCTGACAACTGGGAAGAAACCGTTGCCAGCTACTCAGACGACGAATACGAAATGCTGTTGCTGCAACTTAGCCCCAACAGCGCACGCCTGAAACGCGATCATTATCTCAGTTACCTGTTCGGCCGACAAACCCAGGAGGAGTTTGCCAAGCTGTTTGACGATACCCTGTTCGATATTTCGTTAACCAACAACGAGATATTTTCGGTAAAGACCGGAACGGGTGTCCGCATTCAGCTTTTTGACCGATTGAGCCAGTTTATTGCGGATAGCTCCCAGCGCGACAACTTCTGCCGGGCCATTGTAAATCAACTGGTTAACTTTAGTTTTGAGCAGATTTTTACCCAGAAGTTTGACTTCTTCTCTACCATCTTTGAGTACCTTATCAAGGATTACAACAAGGACGGGGGCGGCAAATACGCCGAATACTACACGCCCCATGCCGTCGCCAAAATCATGGCGTCCATTCTGGTGGATGAGCCCGTCAGCAATGTGACCTGCTACGATCCATCGGCGGGGTCGGGGACACTGCTTATGAACCTGGCCCACGCCATTGGCGAAGACCGCTGTACGATCTACTCACAGGATATTTCGCAGAAATCGTCGGGGATGCTCCGGCTGAACCTCATTCTGAACAATCTGGTCCACTCCATCCCGAACATCATTCAGGGCAATACGCTGCTGGCTCCATACCATAAGAAGGGCGACAAGCTCATGGAGTTCGACTATATCGTATCCAACCCGCCCTTCAAACTCGATTTCAGCGACTACCACGCCGAACTGGATACCAAGCAGAATAACCGGCGTTTTTTTGCGGGCATTCCCAATATCCCGAACAAGGATAAGGATAAAATGGCGATCTATCTGCTCTTTATCCAACACATTATCGAGTCGCTGACACCCAACAAGGGCCGGGCGGCTATTGTGGTGCCTACGGGATTTATCACGGCACAAAGCGGTATCGAGAAGAAAATCCGGCAGAAACTCGTGGACGAGCGGATGCTCCGGGGCGTCGTATCCATGCCTTCCAACATCTTCGCCACCACAGGCACCAACGTGTCGGTCCTGTTTATCGACAAGGGCAATAAGAAAGGCGATATTGTGCTGATGGATGCCTCCAAACTGGGCACCACCGTGAAAGACGGTAAGAATCAGAAAACCCTGCTTTCCGATGCCGAAGAACAGCGCATCATCGACACCTTCAACCGACACGAAGCCGTCGAGGACTTCTCAGTGGTGCTGACCTACGAGCAGATTCAGGAGAAAAATTACTCGTTCAGCGCGGGGCAGTACTTCGATGTCAAAATTGACTATGTTGATATTAGCCCGGCGGAGTTTGCCGCCAAAATGGCGAACTTTACCCAAAATCTGGATGCGCTTTTTGCCGAATCCCGGACACTGGAAGCCGAAATCAAGGAGCAATTGGCCACCCTTAACTTTCGTTAACCAATCAAACGCGCCGAAAACCATGACCCTGAACGATAAAACTCTGGATTATCTGGAAGAACACCTGCCCGAACTGATGGCCACGGCCACCAAGCAGGCCTACTGGCAAACGCTCGCTTCGGGACAGTCGGTGCTGGTTGCCGAAGCGGGCAAGCTGATTGAGGTGTTTCCCGACGGCACCCGCACATTTATCAAAGACATTCCAAAACCGACAGCAGCCACGCGGCCAGGCACCATCAGGCTATGATTGAGCAGTTGAGCCAACCCCGCCTGCGCATGTTTGCCGGGCCGAATGGGTCGGGCAAGAGCACCATGCGGTCGGTGATTAAGCGGGAGCTGCTGGGGGCGTATGTGAACCCGGATGAAATTGAAGCGCAAATCAGGCAGTCGGATTGGTTAGACCTGGATGGATTTGGTATCCAAACTACGCAGCTGGAGTTGCAGGCGTTCTATAACCAATCGACCCTGCTCCAGAAACTGGATGCCGACCGGGAGATTGACGCCATCCGGCTGACCCGCAACCGAATCAGTTTTCACGATGTAGCCGTGAACTCCTACTGGGCCTCGGCAACGGCCGATTTTATCCGGTATCAGTTGCTGAAACAGCACAAGCCCTTTACGTTCGAAACGGTGATGTCGTCGCCCGACAAGATCAATTTTCTGGCGAAGGCGAAGGAACTGGGCTACCGCAACTACCTGTATTTTGTGGCGACCGAAGATCCGGCCATCAACATCCGGCGGGTGCAGCAGCGGGTACGGATGGGCGGGCACGATGTCCCCCACGACAAGATTGTGAGCCGGTATTACCGCTCACTCGACTTGTTGCTGCCGGCCATCCGGCTAACCAACCGGGCGTATTTATTCGATAACTCGGGCGAAAATCAGGTTTGGGTGGCCGAAATTACCAATGGCGAGGAACTAACGCTCCGGTCCGATAGCCAACCGTTCTGGTTTCAGCAGTATATTCTGGATCGGTTGGCTTAAGTGTTTGATAACCTTATCAATTTAACCTTTTTAGAAAAGTGATTGAATTGGTGAAGAGGTGAGAAAAGATAATTGAGAAATTAAGCAATGAGTGCATTGAAAAAATATAAATTCAGTCAGCTTTATTCAATGAGTTCTGGTATTTCTTCAAAACCAGAACAGGCAGGGCATGGAGCTCCATTTGCATCCTTTAGCACTATTTTTAACAACTACTTCTTACCAGACGCCTTACCTAATCTTATGGCTACTTCTGAAAAGGAGCAGGAGACTTATTCAATAAAAGAAGGAGATATTTTCTTAACCAGAACCAGCGAAACCATAGATGAATTGGGTATGAGTTGTGTTGCCCTAAAAGACTATCCTACAGCAACATATAGTGGTTTTGTCAAGCGGCTTAGACCTTTGCAGAATGATATTACGTATGCAAAATATATGGGTTTTTATCTGAGGAGTAAATTCTTCAGAAAAACCATGACAAATAATGCCGTCCTTACATTACGAGCAAGTTTAAATGAAGAAATTTTTTCCTATTTAGACTTACTTCTTCCTGATTACACTGCGCAGAAAACATCGGGCAATTTTTTGCACTCATTGAATGCCAAAATCGACCTCAACAACCGCATCAATGCCGAATTGGAGGCAATGGCTAAAACCCTGTACGACTACTGGTTCATGCAGTTCGACTTCCCCAATGCCGAGGGGAAACCCTACAAAACTTCGGGCGGAAAAATGGTCTGGAACGATGAGTTGAAACGAGAAATACCGGAGGGATGGGAGGTGAAGAAGTTGGGAGATTATGGAGGCTTTAAAAATGGCATTAATTATGATCCTTCTGTAAAAGGTGATACACTTGCGAAAATAATTAACGTCAGAAATATAAGCAGCTCGAGCCTTTCTATTTCCCCTTATGATCTGGATGATATTCATTTAGATTGGAATGATATCAAAAACTACTTAGTCTCAAAAGAAGATATTTTAATTGCTCGTAGTGGTATTCCGGGAGCAACACGTTTGATGCTTGAGTTTGAAGAAAACACGATTTTTTGTGGGTTTATCATACGTTTCCAGGCTCAAAACTTGACATATAAAAATTATCTTTTTTATAACTTAAAAGATCTTGAGAAATCAGCAAGTGCCAAATCAGCAGGTACTATTATGCAAAATATAAATCAGGAAACATTAAAGAATCTAAAGCTGCCATCTCCCAACGAAGAACTCATTATAAAATTCAATAAAATTGTACTTCCCATACTCAATAAGATAAAGAGTATCAATAATGAAAACCAGCGTCTCTCCGCCCTGCGCGATTGGCTGTTACCGATGCTGATGAACGGGCAGGTAACGGTGGGTAGCGTTAGCCAGAATGAAGCGGAGGAACCGGCGGTAGCACAAGCCGAAACGCTGTTTATTGCCGATAACAAGAAAGCCTTCGCCAAGCAGGTACTGGGGGGGAAAATCGTGTCGCTGTTCCAGCACGATCCGCATTTCAGCAGCATCAAGTTTCAGAAAATCCAGTACCTCGCCGAGCACCTCGCCGAAGCTGATCTGAACTGGAACTACTACTATCAGGCTGCCGGTCCGTACGACAACGTGTTTATGCACACCATCACGGACAAGCTCAAAGCCTCCCAATGGTTCGAGAAACAAGGCAACCGATACGTGTCCCTCAGCAAGCAGGAGCAGATAGACGGCTACTACCAGGGCTTTTTCAAACCCGTCGCTCCCCGGCTCGATCAGTTGTTTTCGCTCATGGCCAACCTGACGGATATTGAGGCAGAAATCATTGCCACCCTCTACGCCGTCTGGAACAACCGAATTATTCTGAATCAGCCCATCACGGAGGATCTACTCATTGCGGATTTCTACAACTGGAGTGAGCGGAAGCTGTTGTACACACAGGAGCAACTGCAACAGGGCTTGCAATGGATGCGCACGCACAATATTGTGCCTACTGGTTTTGGCAAAGAGCTTAAAAAGGCAAAAGTGAAGATGAAGTAAAACGGAACAACTTTCAGGGTCATGCCCATGCAACAGGCTTTGCATCACTACCCGACTACTCCATTACGCTGTTCGTCCTCTGTAAGTAACTTTGCATTACGCATCTGCTTTGATAGTATTTTTGTGAATGTGCTTACACGTATAAAGCAAAGTGTGACTGATATTGAACTTTGGAAAAGAGTTGACCCTCATCAAGCATACGTAAGATGTATGCTTTGATGGTCTGGTCATACTTGCGAGGGGAAGTTATTCGTTTATTGGGATTTGCTATGATTACCTAATTTATGCAAAAATGATGTCCGATTCAAGATGATCCGTACTAGTACGTTGTTTAGTAGCATTCTGATATATCGGTGAAAATAAAGGTTGGTAAGTATTTTCGTGTTTTTTATCTATTATAAATGATTGTTTATAATAGATAAAAAACATTAGATTCTATTTTGGCGGGTGCTTTATAAATCAGTTATGTAACATAAAGCAAGATTTACTAGCTTAGGTTAGGATTCAATGCTACGACCCTCTTTAGCACTTCTATACCCTCTTTGGACAAATCGCTTGATAAGTTGATAGTTGTGTTTAGCTCTTTTCCAGTTTTCAATTCTTTCGAACTAACAAATAGCAATCCATCTATATTAAAATCAAAGGTTACTTCGATTTGTGGAATGCCTCTTGGAGCTGGAGGAATACCTGAAAACTCAAATTCTCCAATAAGTTTATTATCTCTTGCCATCTCCCTTTCTCCTTGATAAACTTTAACGGAAATTGCAGGCTGATTATCAGAGGCAGTTGAAAAAACTTGTGATTTTTTTGTCGGAATGGTAGTATTTCTTTCTATAATTCTGGTCATAACACCCCCTAACGTTTCTATTCCCAAGGATATTGATGTTATATCAAGTAGCATAAGATCTTGCACCTCACCATTAAGGATGCCAGCCTGAATGGCTGCTCCAAGTGCAACAGCTTCTTCCGGATGTAAATTTTTACAAGGTTTTTTAGCGAAAAACTTTTTCACGGTTTCTTGAACTAAAGGCATTCTTGTCATACCTCCAACAAAAATAACCTCATTAATGTCATTGGCACTAAGTCTGGCATCAGCGAGTACCTTTTGGCAAGGTTCTATTGTTTTCTCAATGATACTTTTCACAATTTCCTCCATTTTACTTCTTGTAAGTAAATAGGTAAAATGTATAGGTGTTTCCTTACTCATTATTAAATCAGGAAGATTTATCTCGTATTCGGCGCTATGCGAAAGTGCCTTCTTTGCATTTTCAGATGCGATTATTATTCTTTGCAAAAGAGCAAAATACGTAATTTTATCTAAATCAATTTCTAAATTTATCCCGGTTGCCCTAGTGATCTGTTGGATCAAGAACTCCATAATTGCATCATCAATATCTTTTCCGCCCAAATTTGTATTACCTCTACTTGCCCAAATTTCAAAAATGCCCTCATTAATATCAATAATAGAAATATCGAATGTACCTCCTCCAAAGTCGTAGACAGCAATTTTACCCGAATTATTTGTGTTGAAACCGTATGCCAAAGCTGCTGCGCTTGGCTCGTTAATCAGACTACAATCCTGAAGTCCGGCAATCATACCTGCATCTTTTGTGGCCTGTCGCTGGGCAGTATTAAAACTGGCTGGAACAGAAATGACGGCTTTTTCGACTTTGAAGCCCAGATATTTTTCTGCTGTCAGTTTTAAATCCAGTATAATCCTTGCCGTAACTTCTTGTGGGGTATATAATCTCCCATTCAATGCAAGTGCCACGGCATCATTTCTTGAACGATCTGATACGACATTAAAAGAATATTTTTTCCTACCGTATGCTATTTCAGAAAACGTTTTTCCTAATAATGTTTTTATCCCGTAAAAGGTACCTTGTGGATTTATAGCCATATGATTTTTGGCCAGATGTCCCGCGAAAACACCATTTTGGGTATAAACTACAACTGCCGGTGTCATATTACTTCCTGCCTGATTAGGAATCACGAACGGACCATTCTCCGTCATTATTGCTACGCAAGCATTAGTTGTTCCCAGACTAATACCAATAATTGTGTTATTATTCATAATTTCTCTCATTTAGAATATATTATGGAATTGATAAGGCTTGAGAGTCGTACCAACTTTGTGCTCTCCAAACCACAAAGCCATGACCCAAAAGCCGAAGCTACAAAAGGTACCGGCAGCAAGTTCGCAAAATGTATAATTTGACATCCATAATTGTCCAAAAATCATGTTTACGCCTGCATTAATAATGCATAAAAAATAACGAAATTACTGCCTATTGGAGATAAGACCGCCTACCTTACTGTTTTACCAACTCTTTTACGTACGTCGGACCGTTTTTGCGGTTGTTGCTTGCTTATATCAATTGCCGTGAAAAACCTTAAAAAAGGTTATAGTTATTTTAGTATCCAGATAGGATTCAGTCTGACTTATAGCCTCCTCAATTGATATATCATCTCCTTCCAGCCATTCGAATTTCGATGAATTAATCAATGGATAATAGCAGACAACATATTCTTCAATGAATTTTTTCTGGCTTCCAATCAGGATCTTTTCAATGACATTTTTAGGTTTCCCTAACGACTGTAATTCAACGCGCTTACTATTTGTGAACTCATCAATTAGCTGCTTATCCATTTGGTGGGGATAAAATATGTCCCCCATTTTACTTGCAACTGCTGTGCAGGCAATTTCGTTTGCCAGCTGAGATAATTGATTTATACTTAGATCACTAAGATCTTTTGTATATTGAAGAGTAAGCAAACAAGCACTCTTAGCCGTGGTAATTTCATGACTATCGTCTTTATGGAAAATATTATGAATATATTCGCCGAATATTTCATTTTTTTTAATCCTACGCTTCTCTGCATACTTAAAGCTTATTGTAGAACGGAAATAAGTTAAGAGATAATCGTATTTATCCTTAAAATTATTTTTTTGCATTAAAATATCAATAGAATTTATAGGGGACTCTTCTTGATCAATGCTTTCAAAAGTAACTTTGACTAAATCAAAAAATTCTGTAGACCGGATGAGGATTTCAGATGATGATGAAAGCTGGCAATAGCCAAAATAACCATCATTTTGCTGTAAAATTCCCACGACATACTCATCACCAGAGGAGGAATTAGACCACTTTACTGCATATTTTTTAGCCAATAAATACTTTGCATCTAGCATTGAGTAATTCACACTCTCAAGTGCACTTAAGCAGTCTTTTATATTGTAACCTGTGGAAGAATAAAATTGCTTAAGAATTTCTTTTTTTTGTTCTTGATCCATAAAAAAAGCGAAAAATATAAGTTTTAAAATTACGAAACAATGTTTTGCCTAAACTTACACTAATTGGCAGCTTATCTGCTGTGACAGGTATTTTTATATAGTGAATATATTTCGCTTTAAGCACCCTGCAAAACTATTCCCTATTCATCATGAGCCTAAGCATCACCCGCAGATGTGTTCGATTTACGGGCTCCCTTCTCCATTAAGCGCAAGATGTTCCAATATACGTGCTACCGTATATGCTTTGCTTGCAACAATCATTATTCTCCATGTTCTCTGACCCCGAAATTCACGCGATTTCCATAAACTTAGCCGATGTATTCAATAAATTCCTATGTTTGCTAGCTAAACAACAGAAAAATTATGTCAAAAAAGCAGTTAAATCTTGTCTTCATCACTCCCTCGCAAAATGAGGCTAATCCGGAAAAACAGTCAAAAGCGAAAAAGGAGCCTTTAACCGGTTATATTTCAGGTACTGGTAAAATCGTACTACCTGAAAAAACAACCTTTGCACTGCCTGTTCCTGTTGATGGTAAATCCTTTAAGATTGGTGTCGAGCAGGGCAAACGTAAAATAAAATCTCTTTTCATTGTACCTGCATACTCAGCAGATCAGGATATTTTCTCTTTTGAAAAGACACCACGCGGTTATACGCTGGATTTATCCGTTATCCTTAAAAACAGTGGTATTGAATATGAGAATACCAAATACATATTCGCGATAGAGGAGTTCACTTATAAAGGCATTGCTTCTTTAGAACTTGCACTAGAACTAAAAAACGCGGCCCCAAAACTACCCTATACCGGAAAGCCTCGTGGTCGCAAACCAAAGCAAAAGTAGAATAACTAAAAGCCCTGTTCCGGCGGGGCTTTTAAACAATAAAAATGTAAAGGAGCTATCTTTAATAGGCTAAATGTAAAGCTCTTGAGATATCATTAAATTAATTGTACTAAATAAAACAATACTTTCTCATCAATCAGGACTTTCTCATAAAAAAAAGGCAAGTAACAGTAGGGTGCATTTCAAAATTACCCATAAAAGGTTACCTTTCCCTTAAAAGTCCCAAAGTCCTATGACCAGAGCCGAATTGCACGCCCTTGTAGATGCCCAGTTTGATAACCTGCAGAATCTCCAGAACGAGGCCTCATTTCTAACCTTTGAAGAAAAATTCACCCGGATTTGGCTCAGCCTCGGTACTCAGGTCTTACAGGCAACGGTAGGTGATCTACCCGAAAATCCCCGAAAAAAAACACCTGTCAAACCCGGTTTGGTGCGATAGAAATACCTCATAATCATCGCTTTAAGGCCAATATCAATGGTTTCTTTATCTCTCCGAACCTACAAAACCTGATGGCTATTGCCGGGGTAAGCGATGTCTATTCGGCCAGTAGTGATGTCTTCAAGGCCTTCCTGGGTATTGACATTTCCCCCATCCAGGTTTATCGGGTGAGTAACCAGCTGGGTCATCAAATTGATCTGGATTTACGGAAGGACATAGCCCAGCCGCCCCCTGCCCCCGGGGAAGTTATCTATGCTTGCATGGATGGCAGCATGATCCTGACCGATACAGGCTGGCAAGAGGTGAAGGTAGGGCGGGTTTTCAGCAGTTTCAACCGCTCGGAAGCGGGCGCAAAGGGGGATACAGCAAGCCGGTTTGCCCTGACAAAGTCCACTTACTGCGCCCATTTAGGAACCTGTGAGGACTTTATTCCGCTTTTTGAGGCCAGTTTAGGTACCTATCGCGCCTGTCCGGAGCAGTTGGCCTTTATCAACGACGGAGCCCCCTGGATTCAACAGTATGTGGAAAGTAAGTACCCGGCAGCAACCCACATTCTGGACTATTACCATGCGCTGGAACACCTGGCGGAGTTTAGCCGGGTTCATTTTAAGGCCGCTAAGTCTTCTGCCCAATGGCTTGATAAACAGGCCGGGTTGCTGCTGTCGGACGGCGTCGATTTAGTACTGACCAACCTGGCGGAGTTGAATCGGCTATCGGCTGATGCGACCGAATGCCGTCGCCGTTTAGTGGGTTATTATAGCCGCAACCGACATCGGATGCAGTATGGGACCTTCCGCAACCGGGGCTTACAAATCGGTTCTGGTGCGATGGAAGCGGCTCACCGGACAGTCGTTCAATGTCGGATGAAGCGAAGTGGTCAGCGATGGAGTGATGAGGGTGCACAAGCCATGCTCAACCTGCGGGTAGCTTATAAGAGTGACCGATGGGAGTTGGTTAGAAACTGCCTAAGTAAACGGTAGGCGAGTCGTTTTGTAATGCACCCGTAACAGTATATACCATTTTGTTGGTGACTAAACTACAAACCTATGACGACTGCGACCTGCCCCTCCAAAGTTACACGCTTTTTTGAGTGTTTAGCCAAAACAGTAGGTCTTGATTAACGGGATAACTGTGGCAAAAAACACCCTTTATCGCTGTTATTGACAGGGTTAAGAGTCTCTCTGTGCTGTGGGCGGTACGGGAAATTATCCCGGCTCAATCAGTAAATGGTCCATCACAGCAAGGGCTGATCCGTTTAAAGTTTTGCAACAGGCTGCTGTCACTGATCGGCTACGGGTTATTTCCTGCGCTTAGCTCCCTGGAGTATTAGCCAAAGTCAATGGTGAGATCTTCTCTGGTTTACTCCACGAATGGTTCGTGGATAGTTATCAGCAGGGATAGGGGCCGTGGACAGTAAAGAACTGCTGAGCTCTACCGCTGTAGATAATCCCCGTGGAACAGATTATTAGCCAGTATTACTAGAGTAGCCTGAAAAATGGTGAGCATCAGACAGTAGGTCAACTGCTGACGGACGCAAAGTTGGCGGGGCAAAAACTTACCATAGATGTAATTCAGTGAATTCCTGCCACCCTGCACGCTATTGAGTTGCAGGGCAGACGCTTTATAGTGTGGCTAAAAATGAATCAGCCGGATTATCGCCGGCAGGACATTGCTCAACATTGATTGAGTCTGCCGGAATGACTGTTTTAAAACACAGGGTTATAGGTTCAACTTAAGGAACCCTACAGGCATGCCCCAACTGCTCATCTACCGGACGCCCATGCCTTACCAGGGAGTTCAACCATTTTTAAGATCGTCAATGGACATTGTTTAATTACCCGGCTGCTGCTTTAAACACGCCACAGAATAAGTAAAGATAAAAGGGGGGGGGGATCTACCCCTGCCTGTTCAGGCTGATAATACTAGTTTCAAGGGTGTAAAATGACGATCTTTAGGGTAAGATAATCATTCAGAGAAAGGGGCCAAAAGCCCTAACCATTCATTTTTATGGCTGTTACTTACCCCCGGCATCGGGCGGCTCGTCCGTCCGTGTATAGTGGTCAGTTGTCTCTTTTCGACATTCTGCCTGATCTGCTTCCTTCCCAATCCATTGTTTCACTGACCGACAACGAGCTTACCGGCCCTTTGACAGGGAACGGGCCTGTTCGTTTTCCCTTGTTCTTGCGGGATGCCCTGTTTTGTCTACCAGAAGACTGGAACCCACCGGGCGGGTGCCGCAACAAATTAACTGCGAATCTTAACGCCTTAAGACTGATTCAGTCCTTGCGCCAAAACCCCCGGCCCCTGACGAGGGCCGAGCAACTAACCCTTGCTCAGTTTGTGGGCTGGGGGGAACTATCAAACGTTTGGGACGAGGATGGGTACAAGTGGTTTTTAGCCCGACAGGAAGCTCCCGGTATTGAGCTTGCCGAGTCGGAAAGCCGATGGATAACAACGTTTGGTCATGTGCGGCATGAACTGGAAACCTTGTTAAGCCCCACCGAACGCGAAGAGGCGGCTTTATCGACAGTCAACGCTTTTTATACACCTCCTTTGGTCATTGGTGCCATGTGGAAACTGATAGAGCGCTTAGGTTTTACCGGGGGGGATATGTTAGAGCCAGCCGCCGGAATAGGCCATTTTATCGGCATGATGCCTCTTTCGATTCGGGAGCATACCCGCGTTACTGCCGTAGAGAAAGACCCGCTTTCGGCGGCTATACTTGCCGCTCTATATCCTGAACTCACTACTCATGCTGCCCCTTTCGAAACGGTCCGTTTTGGAGAAGATAAGGAGCAATTTGATTTGGTAACAGGTAACGTTCCCTTTGGCGACTTCAACGTTTTTGACCGCAAAAACCGCGATTTAAGTGACTTTTTTATCCATAACTACTTTATAGGCCGTTCGGCCCGTTTGTTGCGTCCCGGTGGCCTGATGGCCCTTATTACGTCTGCCGGTACGATGGATAGCGGAAGCACTACGTTTCGTAAAACGTTAGCTGCTGAGGGCGTTACTTTAGTGGGAGCTGTCAGATTGCCAGGTTGCACCTTTAAAAAGAACAGCGGGACAGAAGTAACGACGGATATATTGGTATTTCAGAAAGACCCCGTTACCCGCGAAGCCTACCAATCTTCCCCCTTTGCTCACCATACGTTTTTAGAAACGGTGACGGTCTTTACTGAATCAAAAGAAGAGGATTCGGGGGAGTTGGCCCGTTCGGTTGTGGTGAACGAATACTTTGCCGAACGCCCACACCTGATGCTAGGTGAAATGACTTTTGCCGACACGGTTAATGTAGGCGGTTTGTACGGAGCCGACCGCCAAACGCTCTTTCTGTCCGTTCCCGACGAATTAGCCCCGCGCCTCCATGCTGCTATTGAATCCTTTCCCCGGGCTATCTACCAGACCGCCCCGGTCCCCTATAACCCACTGACTCAAACCCAAAGCCGTCTGGATGCGTTTTCAGGCGCTGTCAATATCGGCAAACGACTCTTCAAAAAGTCGCTTATCATTGAACAATATGAAGCTCTTAAAGCGGCGTTCAGGGAAATGTTGCGCGTGGAGTTAGCCGGAGAGTCTGAGGAGGTATGCGACCAGGTACGGGTAACTTTACGCGATGTTTACGGCACGTTTACCCGCCATTTCGGAAAACTGAATCGTAACCGGAATTTAGCTTTTCTGGAAGAATGGGATGTGCAGTTTCCCACCGTTCAGGCGCTGGAAAATGTACAGCGTAACACGGACAAATCTTACACTATCACCCCGGCAACCATTCTACACGAACGGGTTTACCGAAGCGCGACAATTCCCGATAGAGTAGACTCCCTGACGGATGCCCTGCAACTGTCGATGTATGCAACGGGTGGTATTTCGCTTGTTTATATGTCGGAGAAATACGGTAAAGCCCCCGATGTGGTACGGGACGAACTGCTTAAATCCGAACTGGCTTTTGTTTGCCCTGAATCTGGCCGACTTATTGACCGGGTTAGCTATCTGTCAGGAGAGGTACGCACCAAATTACATTCAGTCGAACAACACCTGCTGGAACAGCCCGAACTTACGCCCAACTACACGGCCTTACAAAAAGTCATACCCGCCCCTGTTCCTGTTTCCCTTATCTCTTTTGGACTTGGCTCCAACTGGTTACCGAATGAACTAATAACCGGGTTTATCAGCCAGCATTTAGACTTGGTTGTTCGTATCGAGGTTGACCCCGCCACCCGTCAATATAGTGTCGATTATAACCGCGTTTATTCGGCTAAAAATGAAGCCGCAGGTACGAAAGAGCGGAATGGGATTGAATTAGTCGAAGCTGCCCTAAACAGCCGTTCCGTCGTCGTTACAAAGACGGTATATGTCAATGGGGAGAAAAAAGAAGTAAAAGATATAGAGGCTACATCAGCGGCTGTTCAGGCACAGGAAGCTATTCAGGAAGCCTTTAACGACTTTGCGCGGGAGAATTACGGCGAGCGGATTGAGACCATTTTTAATAACCGCTTTAACAATTTTGTCCCCAAAACCTATGCTTTACCGACCATAAAAGGACAGGAGTTGACCCACTATCCCGGTGCCAGCCCTGCAATCTGTTTACGTAAACACCAGATACGGGCGACGGAGCGGATAAAAGAAGCTGATACGATGTTGGCACACGTAGTCGGTAGTGGTAAAACATTTACGATGATTTCAGCTGCTATGGAATTAAAGCGGCTTGGAAAAGTTACCAAAACGATTATTGCTGTTCAGAACTCAACCGTTGCTGACTTTGGCCGGGCTTGTAAACGGTTGTACCCGTCTGCCCTTGTTTATGTACCTGATAAGTTAGATCTGGAAGCATCAAACCGGAAGCGGTTTTTACAACGAATTGCAACCAATCCGTTTGACCTGATCGTATTACCAAACTCCTTTTTAAAATTGATTCCGGACGATCCGACTGACGAGGAAATCTTTTTGCGCGAAGAATTGGCCCGGGCAGAGGGAAATATCAAGCATTTGGCAGGGCATTCCCTTAAACGTAAAAAAACCGTTAAGGAAATCAACAAAGCCAAATTACGGGTGGCCGCCCGCCGACAGGCACAGAGCGCACGGCAAACGGATTCTATTCTGCATTTCGGCCAGCTGGGAGTAAACTGTTTGATGCTAGACGAAGCGCACAGTAAAAAACGCCTTGGTTTTGCCACCAACCGCCGAAATATCAAAGGTATCGACACCCAGGGTTCACAGGATGCGTTACAGGCTTTAATCAAGTGTAGAACGGTACAGCGCAAGAGCGGACGGGTTGTACTGGCTACCGGAACACCAATTTCAAACACGATGGCCGAAGCATGGACGATGTTACGATTTATCGCGCCTGACCGATTAGCCAGTGTGGGTTGTGATACGTTCGATGGATTCGCCGGGGCCTTTGGGTCAGTAGTCCCCTCTTTTGAAATGACCACTGCCGGCCAGTTCCGGGCCGTTGACCGATTCGCTAAATTCGTGAATGTACCTCAATTGTCAGCTCTATATAGGGAACAGGTTGATGTGGTAATGAATGACGACATTGAGGAATTTAAGCGTGATAACACCTTGCCTATTCTAAAACAGGGACGGTTTACCGAGATTATTCTACCCCAGACCCCGGGGGTTGCCGCCGAACTAGCTGAAATTCGCTCTATATTGGCCTGGTACGATAAACTATCCGCGAAAGACAAGCGGGAAAACAGCCATATCCCCCTTGTCATGTATGGACAGGCGCGAAAGGTGACGCTGGATATACGTTTGTTAAATGCTCAGAATGAGGACGAAGCAGGGGCAAAAGCATGGGTAGCTGTAGAGCAAATTGAGCGTAAATACCACGAGCTAACCCCTTACAGGGGGACACAGTTAGTTTTCGCGGACTTGTTTCAGTCTTCGGCAGTCAAAAGTGTTTATCTGAATGAAGAAGACACAAGTTCAAACCCTGACTTTGGCCACCAGCGGCAGAACCGGTGCGCCGGAGCGACGGCCCGTTTTAACCTGTTTGATGATATGCGGAAGAAGCTTATAACCAAAGGCATCCCGGCGCATGAAATAGCGGTTGTTCCCGAAGATGCGAGCAAGCGGGAGCTTGTCTTTGAACAGGTTCGTAATGGAGTAATCCGGATTTTGTTTGGCACCTCGGAGCGTATGGGTGTAGGGGTTAACGTACAGGAGAGACTTGGAGCCTTGCACCATTTGGACGCCCCAAACCGCCCCACCGACTTTGAACAGCGAAACGGGCGGATGATTCGGCAGGGTAATTTGTTTGCTGAGTGGGGTATTCCTGTTGAAGCCTTTACTTACGGGGTTGATAAAACGTTGGATGCCACTGCCTACGGGCGTATGGCTATCAAAAAGAAGTTTATCAATCAGGTCTTGCAAGGAACCGTTACGGACGCTGAAGTAAGCGATTTATCAAGCGAGGACGATTTTATGTCTATGAGTTTTGAAGGTATGATGGCGACGCTTTCCGGTTCCCAATATGCCATTACCTACACGGTCAGGAAGCATGAACTCAGCCGTCTGTACCAGCAAAAGAAAAACTACGAACGCGGATTACGCGAAGCACAGGCACGGATTGAGTCGGCCCGTCGTACCTTGTCTGTTTGTTCGGCCCAACTGCCTAAACTTCAACTGGAAGCTGATTTATTTGCTCAAAAATGGGGAAGAGAAGGGATTACGTCCGTTGATATTGACGGAGTGGTTTACAGGGAGTCGACGGGTATTGCTGGTTGGACAGCCGCAACCGAACGGCTTTTTATAGAAATTCAGATGCTGGCAAGGCGGGGTCGTAATAGCAAAAAGACAATTACGGTAAACGGCTTAATGATTGGTCTGGAAGGGGTATTGACAGGATATGACCGGGTAACAGGCAAAGCTGAGTATGGAACAAGCTATGCATGGGGACTGACGCTCAAAGGGTGTGTATTAACCGGACAGGGTTTTTATACGTCGCTTCGGACAAAGGCAAATGATGTTTTGGAAGCCCCCTTTCAGGCTAAACGGGATATACAGAAGGCACAGGCCGAAGAAGTAGAATTTGGTAAGAAAGTAAATGAGCCATTTAAGAAACTTGAGGTCATAATTCATCTGGAAGGAGAACTTGAAACCTTGAAAAGACTGATGGAAAGCGAAACGATGTAAGTGTGCAGGTTATCAGAAAGTTAAAGATTGAATGCCCCTCCGTATTATAGGAAGGGCATTTTTGTTGCCCCTGTTACCACGCCACAAAATAATACAGAATACACCACGCTACTTCTGAACGCCACCCGTCTTAACAAAAGGATGCCGGATGGATCGGGGAGTAGCTGTATTTTATTCAAAGTTTCCTGACAATAAATGTACGTATATATGTACCCGTTAATTGATCTTGTCTTCGTCAGATAAAAAAACTATACCCAAAAATTGCTTTTTTTATGGTTGTTACTTTCAAAAACTAAACATCGTGAATAAACACGCTACTTTAACTACGCTACCCGGTTAAACCCGATCCTCGGCTGCGCCTTCTGATCTCATTTAACCTAAAGTAAATGAGCCACCTGACCTACGCGGGGTCTCCTACGCGTTTTCCGGATTTTGTTCGTACCTCACGTCATCCTGGAAACGCTCCCCTCGACCCGCATCGGTCAGAAGGCCCGACACGTTACAAACACGCCACAGTAATAATGACAAAAGGGTGAGGGGTTTACAGTTGAGGCTATTGGGCTGTTTATTAAATGCTTATGGGTGTGTGATTTCGTATCTTTGAAAAGATAATCAAAGCCGATAAATGCCGTGAAACACCTCAAAACGTCTCAACTAACTCTTGTTCAGGAGTGGCAACAAACCGTGCAAGAGCGCGGGGCATTGACCCTTGTAGAGGGCCCCCCAGGTTCCCAACGTACCACAGCAATTATTGAACTCGCTAAACAGGCGGGGCTGCGGGAGATTCCGGCTCACATCAAGCCGGAGGACCATAAGCATTACGTCGTTACGTACCTGTTTTACGAGCTGGAGACAGGCTTTTGGATCTTTGAAACGGCCACTGGAATTATCGTTAATAATGCTGCCCTACTGCCCGTCCCTGCCGGAGCCTACGAAACCGCTAACGTCTAATCCTCCCCGTTTATCATGGTACTTTCCCCACTCAATCAAACACCTTTTCGGATAATCAACGCTAAATTTAAAGGTAAATGTGCCAGTTCAGGACTGGCTATAATGCCAGGTGAGTTGATCACTTTTGAGCCTACCACCCGCCGGACGCATAAACTGTTCTGGGTGAATCCGGGTATCGAAGATTTTCGGACGCTTTGGAACGTGCGAACGCCCCTTTGGAAATTTGTCGAAGCCATGTTTGACCGTTGGTTAACAGAACGATCTACCCATGATTGGGATTTACGGGCCATGTATGAAGGGCCCGTTGCTATCTATGACCGACGGGGAGCCATTGAGCAGGCTTTGGAGGAAGTGGCACTGTACGCTGACGAGACCGGACAACCTGTAGCCCTGCACACTTTTGACATGGATTCTATTTGGAGTGCTTAAGCTTTCTTGATTTGTATGAGTACGAGCGTAAACGTCTTATTGACCCGAAACGGACAGAAACAAATTTGTTCGTTAAAAGAGGTGTCTCCGTTAAACATCAGCGATTTCCTGTCCGCTATCGAAGAGCGACATGTCAACACTGAGGCTAAAGCATGGTAAGAGTTATAAAGGCCGGCCGGTTTATGTTCCCTGCCCGAACCGGGTTTCTTAATCGCCCAACGGTGGTGCTGTTTTGCGGGGGTGGGCAGGATTCTCACGCGCTCCTGTATCAATACGTTTATGAACCAACGTTTCGGCAACGCTATGTCGGTGACGCTCATTTTTTAGTCGTTATGTCCGATACTGGTGACGAACACGACGATTTTTACGAAGAAACCTTGCCCCACCTTCGGCTATTCTGTCAGCAGCAGAACATTGAGTTTTATTTTGTGACGACAGAGATGGGCTATCATTCCGAATCATGGCCAAGTCTGATGGGGCAGATGTACCGAAACAATAACATTATGGGCGTTGCTTTTCCCAAGTCATGCACCGATCAGTTGAAGATTCAGGTATGTTATCGATTTGTGGCCGATTGGATGCGACATGCTTATGGATTCACCTCACAAGGCTATAAAACGTATTACGAGTACCGCCACTACTACGGTAAACTGGTAAGCTGGATTGGTTTTGCGGCTGATGAGCTGGATCGGGTGGCTGACACCGTAGGTAGATGTACAGCGAACAATGAGACCTCCAGCCAAAAGCACAAAGCCCGAAAAAAAGGCCCTGAATCTGTAGAGGATGAAGTAGACTGCCATCGGTCTTTTACAAACCTGTTTGGTCAGCAGGAAGAAAAGGCCACTAAACATTCGCTTGTTCCCGTTTATCGACAACGTTGTGTACGCCATGTTTATCCACTAATAGACCTCGGCATGACCCGGGGCAACTGCCAGCAATACATTGCTTCGGTTGGACAGCGGGTTCCCTTTCCAACAAATTGTCAACGCTGCCCGTTTCAGGGAGAAGCTGAAATCGTCTATCTCTATCGAACCAAGCCGACTGCGTGGTATGAATGGGTCGAGCGTGAAAAAGCTAAACTGCGCAAGTTTGCCCACAGGCCTTTGAATTTGGGCGTGAAAGGTAAACTGACCCTCCCTGAGTACCTCGAAAAAGCTCTATGTACTTATGGTGATTGGTCTATCCAGCAGCTCGCTGACTACCGAATGTCTCATGGGCATTGTGTCAAATCAAAAATCTAACCTTTCATTTGCTGCCGTGGCCGTTTGGTCGAGGCTTTTTCGTGGACAAAAGTTTGATTTCCTGAAAAAAAGTTGAATAATTGATATTTATATTCAATAACTATTTTTCAGATATGAAACTGAGCCCTCCAACACATATAAGCATACCTCATGATGATCTGGTGAATCTCTATGAGGAACTGGGGAAAAAACTGGTGGAATCCCTTCAACGACGGGGTATTTTTAAAACAGATCCCCTGGTACTGATTAGACAACCCGCAGTAAGTATATTTTCCAAATGGTTCCAGCGCGGAGCCAAATTAATTCGTTCTGTGACTCTACCTCAAGAGGGCGAAGACACAGTTCAGCTTTCCCCGGACGGTTGGTTACGACTTTACAGTCAACTGGATTCAGTAACAGATATTCTACTGGATTTAGTCAACCAGGATGAGGCTGAACCACCTATGACCCGCTCACAACTGCTCGATCATTATGGGCATTACATTGTCCGCTTCATGGAAAACTGGTACGGTCAGTTGGTTAGTCATACTGACTCTGCTAAACTTACAAGCGGCCAAGCCCGGCAGTTGGCCTGCCAGTACAATAGCGGGCTAGTCTATCGGTTATCCTATATCCAGTTTTTCCGATATGAAACGGTAACTGGGCTTCTTCGACAGGCTTTTGGGATACCTTGTGAAGATTCAGAGAAGGAAAATCCTCATACATTAGTTGAAATGATGGAAGTACCTGGTGATATTTCCACATGTCAGAGTAACCCTCAGTATTTTGAGTATGCTTTGGAAGAGAGCGCTAAAAATGAATTTGGAGGTATTTATGAACAGGTACAACTTGGGACTGCAAGTCCGGAGCTACTCTCAAATCTTTCAATACGAAGCGTTGATGATGAAGTTGACCAGTTGAGGAGTTTCTTCAGGCAAAAAAGCTGTGTTCAGACAATGGCACAGTTATGTGCAGAAAATCCGCTGAAACTTGAAAGCATAGAAGTGAGTTCGCTGAAGTATCAATACAACACCTTGCTCCGTAATCATCCCACAATCTTTACCAAAACCAGTATCCCCAACCTTAATTTATGGGGCCTCTTGGAATGGCAATCTCAATGGAAGACTTATGCTTCTTACAGTGACCTGCTAGAGTGGATGAAGGGATTACCCAAAAAGCGTTTTTATAATGCGACAGAACTACTCTTCCTACGCCGGGAGGCCGGATTATTACCTGCGTTAATCGGTCTTGAAAAAGACGATCAGACAGTCGTATCCTTGAAAAAAGTCTACCGGAATATGCTGGCTGAAGCGTTTAGCGCAGGTAAGCTGCAACGAAAAACAGTTCAAGGTGTTTATTGCTACCATTTAAAACAAACAGCAATCACCCGAAAAAAAACCGGGACGCATTTTAGTCCGGATCAGTTTGAAATCCTTATAAACCATGCAGGTTTTAGCAGATCATAAATCAGGATATTGCGTATTTCGTATATATAATTCATATATAAAAGTTGAACCTAAAGGCCACCAAGAAGCCCCAATAATAATGAAAAAACAAATCGCTGGATTCATCTTTCTCTCGCTGGCTAGTCCGGCATTCAGCCAACAACAGGTAGATCAAGCTAATAGGCGGACTGTTCTTGATCCACATATATCCGACCAAACTCTTTACCACTTGCGCCCTGACGACGACTCGTTAACAGTAACAGGGGTAATGTATCTTCCTTCACCGGTTGTACGGAGTATCGCAGATAGATTATCAGTGAACGAACAGGTTGAAATGGTGGGTCAGATGGTTGATGAATTTCGACAACATCCCCACAATAAACGGGACTCGCTGGCCCTTGCCAATATCTGGCAAACGGTAGAAATGCTGGAACAACAGTCTCTAAGTGCAATAGACAAGTACGGAATCACTTATCAGGAAACCGAAAATACTGGTTCGCTGAAGCGATTGTCAGAAATATTTTTAACTTATCCCTTTTGGTCCCTTTTGCTGTTGTTGGCGTGTTTATTGGGCATCATTCAGATAGCTGGTGCTGTAGCAGGCTTTTGCAGTGGGGTCTTAAGCAGACTTTGGGACCAGATTCAGTCTGAGCGCCAACTGCTTAGTAATAAGAACAGCTCCAATATTAAATAAACAAGTTCATAATGGAAAATGTACTGGCTGTTAATAGCCCTTCATCTGAGGAATTCCGGTCTTTTCTAGTTCATCAAAACCTTCTTTATCAACTAATCCATAACCAAGGTCAGAGCGAAGTCGAAGCTATCAGGGAAATGATACAAAATAGTATGGATGCACAGGCCAGCTACTGTAAAATCTGGCTAACCAGTAAAGATTCTGTGTTGAAGAAGATGGCAATGTTTTTCAATCAAGGGAAGTTATTTTTCGCACTTTTGAAAAATTTAACCAGCCACATGAGTCAGTAGAAAAAGAATGCCCATTAAAATTATTCTGTATTGGACGCGGACAGATTACGGCCTTTGCTCAGACTGTATGGCATTCTAGCCTCCATAACATGTCGGTCAATTTTAAAAGAATGCTTCACATATGAGTTGCCCGAAAATGACTTCACAAAGGTATGCCGCATTGTTAGGAATGGAAAAAGCCGAGTAATCACCTGGAAGCGGATATACACACCTTTTTGATAAGGATAGTGGAAATCTTTATGTCAATGGTAATCATGGGTTTTATTATAGAACACTGAACGCATATGAAGTTAACAGTATAGTAAAAACTTACCTGTTTTCAGATGTAACAAACCCAAAATGACCCTTGTAGGATTGTACCTAACTAATATCGATTTATAAATTTAAGTCTTAAATACCGTAATAACTTCAGCCATTAAAGCTTCTGTAAGCCAGTTAATATGCTCCAATTTTAGTATTGACTGCTTTGAATCTACACCATGTGTATGTAAAAGGCGATATTCATGAACTAGTCTATTTCGCATTTCATAGAATAAATCGGTTAAGGTCAGAGTAGCATTTTTCACTGGATCTTGATAATCAGGATGTTTAACATGAACGAAAAAATCTAATATAAAGTTTTTTGTTTCAGTATCTAATGTATTACTTGGCCGAGCATAAACATTAAAAAGAGAATCAATCAATGACCTATGTTTTTTTAAGTCATCAAGTGTTTCCTTCAATTTATGACTAGTGATTGTGTGCAATTGACCACAAATCTTATTGCCAATTTCATATGGAAATACTTTTGAAATATAAATCTCAACTATTTGATAAAGCATTAAAAATCGAGCGACTGGATCATTTTTCTTTTGGATTAAATTTTTAAAAATATGAGAAATAAAAGTTTCACCAGATAGCAATACATTAACCGAATTTAACCGTAAAATATAAACACCATCTGGTCGTACAATAGATTTTATAGAGTTATATTTATCCTCAAGATAGTTTAACTTATTTATGGTCTCAATCTGATTATACATGCTGAACGGGATAAATCCAAATAAAAATAGATTAGCTAAGTAATTGTCGATATTGAAATCTTTTATACCGTTACACAATTCATTGCATAAAACCAGTATTATTGTTTCGTCATCAAAAAAGTCTATAATTTCATATGGGCTAGCTTTAATGATAGCCTCTTTCGTTTGTAACGTTTCTAAATTTCTGAATAAGAATTCTAAACCATAGTATGCATAACAATAGGTATGTTGATTTAATTGAAGAATATTTTTTTCGAATAAGGCATCTAAACGAAAAAAATACCCGATTCTTCCAGAATTAGCAGCTAGGCCATTAACCCTTAGATCAATCATTTCTTGTTGTAAATGGAATGTATTTTTGAAAAGATGGACGCTAACCGTATATCCAATTGGCAATTTGTATGGTATCGAATCTAAATCGAAAATTATATTGAAACCAGCATATGTTGGACTAGTAAGTTCAAATGTGGTTACGTTAGGGTTTTGTGTAATATTGCTTAGATGGAATTCATGCTCCTCTTGTGATGGAGCTGCTTCTTTAAGTTTTAACATTCTATTAGTTTTTATACTCTTTTTCTATCCGAAGAGTGTCATAGGCATACACCGAAGCTTTACCAAAGTTCAAAAATTCATCAGAATCAGGTGTTAAAAGACCTCTAAAGAAATATTTGAAAAAGAATCGCTGATCGTTCCCTATTTTTTTTGATTTTTCTTTAATTAGATCAAATTCTTTTAACATTAGCTCAAAAGCTGAATTCCAATCGTCAGAATCTACATATATATCGTTAATTATTAACCTGATTTCAGACCAACTTAATCCCTTTTTTTCCTTGATGAACCCTAATGCAGCTCCAAATCCCGTTATTGCTTGTGATTTTTTAAAAATATCTATAACAGATTTTCCAAATGGTTGAGAATTTAATTTAAATGCAACGTCTTTATTATTATTTTCTGTATAAACCCAATTTCCTGTTTTGAGCAAAAGCACATCTAGAAATAACTTATGTGTAAGTAAAAATTCTTTAAAAATGTCCCTTTCGCCTTGCTCCAATTTTAGTGCATCCAAACTTCTTATATTGTCTAATATTTCAACTCTTTCAATTACAGCTTCATTTTTTTCTATGTACGAATTTAAACCATCAAGGATTATTTTGAAATTAAATGAATTAGTATTTGGTTCAATTACAGTCTCATCTTTGTCTTTTACAATATGAATTCCATCAAAACCAATCCGTGAATAATCTATGTATAAAATTTCCATCAAATGACGGGTAGACATAGTTGTTTGCCCTGTGTTCAACGTAATCATTCTATATAATAATCCAATACGATTTAACCCAAGGTATATTTCTGCCCTAATTTTATGAGAATGAAATTGCTTTAGAAGCTCATCATTTTTTTGTAATTCTTCTTCTAGCCCTAGCATAACGAAAGTTCTTTGCAAGCCATCGATAATAAGAATCTCTTGTTTTTCTATCGCTTCTTTAACAATTTGATCTGCCTTTTCAAAATCATTTTCTCCTTTTATGGTATTTACCTTTTCGTCAGAAATTGCCAGAACAATTGATGGTATAAGGCAGTTTCGCAACAAATCTTCACGAAGAATTTCTTTTATTTTTGACCTAATTACTTTTTTTCTTTGAAATTCATTATTATCTATAATTGCAGGGGCAAAAGAGAGATACTCCCCTATAGTTATTTCGACTAAAGCGTTAAAAGCATTTATACGTTCGTCTTTTAGTATTGATCTAATTATCATTCGGTCGATTTTGTTATTCTTTAATACTTAAAGAGATAAATATATAATATTTACCTGTACTTATAGTTGAGATTAGAGCTGGAAATTTAGTAGGACTGTAATCTACAAATTTTGGCTCATTCAGGAGCTTGCTCTTTTCAATAGGCGGAACACGGCTTTTGCTTCAAACTGCTTATTCCGCCTGGTTCGATAATGAGTTTGGTTCAGCTTATCAGCTATTTGAGCATAGGTCATGCCCTCATTCCGATATAGAGTGGTTAGCTCTGTAGCTTGCACATTGGCTTTATTTGTTAGTGCATTCGTGGCTCTTACTGCTTCTCCTTTTTGAATAGCTTGTAAGGTCAAATTTTCCGGTTTTCCTGGTTTAAAACCTTGTACTTTCTTTTATGCCAGGGCTTCGCGTGTACGTTCAGAAGTTCGTTCGGCTTCATATTGAGCGAATGTAACCATCATACCAACTGTAAGTGTATTGGCATCGGGTAGATCACAGGCTACAAAATCAGCTCCCGAATCTCTCAGAGTCATGACAAAGGCCACATTACGGCTGAGCCGGTCGAGCTTGGCAATTAAGAGTTTTGCCTTTTGCTGCTGATAAGCTCGGATAGCTTCCTTTAGCTTTGGCCGTTCGCTTTTCCGGCCGGATTCTATTTCGGTATATTCAGCCGCGATCTGATCTCTTTCTCGTAGATACCGACTAACGATAGTTTGCTGATCGTCCAAGCCAAGCCCTGAACGCCCTTGTGCTTTTGTCGATACTCGATTGTAACAGATGTAGTTCATGGATACTCCTTATACTGTTGAAAATAGATGTTCCACGGCTATGGGAACCAAATATACCTATTTATGGCATATCATGGATGACCGTTCATGATATGCCATAAATACTTACAGGGTTTTCTCATAAAACCCTGTTGTGTGTCATAAATTTGACTAATGAGTTCAAATTATCCGCGAAATGATCGATTTTGGTGGCCATATTCTTCTCCATTCAACTTTGTCGCGACGAATTATTTCTTAGGGATCGGTGAGAAGTACGAGCATACAGTATCTTATTCGGTCAGTTGGCTCTATCTGGCCAATAGTCAGATCATGTAATAACGAATCGTGATGTTTAACCAAATGTAATCCCCTAACGCATGCTAAGGGCATTGATAAGTAAACCGCGACTCGAAGGTTGTGGTAGGTCTTTTTGCAATCTGACTTGTGGGATTTCCATTTGTATCATATTGGTAGGTTGTGGACTGCTTGACGGTCTCGACAATGGGAGGATTATTCCCTGCAGTACTGACACTGGATAATACGACAGCTGAAGTAATATTGTGTGTTGAAAAAGCGTCCCAAAAGCCAAGACGTATAAAGCTAAATAGTTTTAAGGGGAAACTGGATGCCCACGGTGTCGGTTTGTTGTCAGTGCTATTGTTTTGCAAAATAAGATAGTTGTAAGGGCTGTTTGGAATCTGCTCTGTTATTTTATCAACAATTCCAGCTGCGTCATACGTTAATGTTTTTTCATTTGTAGAGACAGTAGCGGCATTTGCTCCAAACCAGGTAAGCTGGCCGGCTGCATTAAACGTCAGTCTATAAGGAATATCATATGCATACGTACCTACATAATTTGTCTGCACGTAACCAGAGGGGTACAGACTATTGCCACTATATTGAAAAGTGTAATCGCGCAGGATGCTCCCATCCCGAAAATTGCGAATCTTTACCAGCCTTTTTTGCGCGTCATATTTCAGCGTATCAACAGAATAAATCTGTTGAGTTACTTCATCAAGGATGGAAACGATATATGGTAACTTGTCAGTGTTATATCGGAATGTTCGGGTTGATGTGCCAACAATTCGGTAGGTCTCCAATCGGCAGCTAACAGGCTCCGGATCAACCGAATCTTTTTGGCAACTTGTCAGCAGAGCAATTAAAACTGACAGTAAAAATGTGTAATGTGTAGTGGAAAAATACATACTGATTTCTATTTGATATAATTTGAATTATTTGGAGCCTGTTAGGGTGAGGGATAGGCATCAAAGATTGTAATTGGTTTTTGGGCATGGATTTATCAAAACTGCTACCCGATCAATTTGAGTGCCTTCACTACCAGGTCGGCCAAACCACGATTCATATTAGACTCTTGGCCACTCAGCCTATTGGAAAATGCTCTCAGTGCAAAAAACCTTCCTGTTGAGACCACAGTTTTGATCGACGCACCATGGTCGACCTGCCCATGACCGGTAAAGCGGTGCTTTTGCAAATTTACCTCAGCAAATTTGTTTGTGGAAATCCCAACTGGGCCCGCATAATCTTTGCCCTGAACACACCTGCCCACTCTCAAGCCTTTGTCCGGTTTGGATGTATGGGGGCTAGGGTTATACTGCATCCTAAGGATCAAACTGACTTAACTTTGTGAATACAAAAAAGTGTTGGCCATCGGCCAACACTTTCCTAAATACTTGTTAGATAATCAAACAGAGAAACAAATCCAGGTTGATCTGCAAAAGCAGCTTTTTCGGGCTCTGCTTCCGTTTGTAATTCAAATTTGGACAGTATTCATTAATTATCAAAAGTACGATTCAAAAATCGCCTCCCCCTGCTTTTATTATACTAAAAATATAGACTATAAGTGCATTCGGGCTAATTGGTGGCCGGGTAAATTACTTTTTGATAGAAATTACATTTTTTAAATGACCATTCAGAAAATGTAATTTTTGCCTGAATCTGTCTATATTTACACCGCACAACAACATAAAGACCGTGGAACACCATCTTAATGCCAGACAGTTTGTTGCTTACTACCGAGTATCTACCCAGCGACAGGGTGCCAGTGGCCTGGGTCTGGGTGCTCAACGTACGAGCGTAGAATCATTTATTGCCTACAAAGGGGAAATCATTGCTGAGTTCACCGATGTTGAGTCGGGTAAGAAGGATAATCGTCCCGAACTCCTCAAAGCTATTAATCACTGTAAAGAGAAAGGTGCCGTACTACTCATTGCCAAACTGGACCGGCTTACCCGTAACGTTGCATTTATTTTTACCCTGAGAGATTCCGGGGTGCAGTTTCTGTGCGTCGACATGCCTGATGCCAATACGCTTACCATCGGCATCATGGCGACCATGGCGCAACATGAACGGGAGCTGATCAGTGAACGGACACGCAGAGCGCTGGCCGAAAAGAAAAAATCGGGAGCTATCCTGGGTAAGCCCGAAAATCTGACTGTTGAAGCCGTTGATAAAGGATTAGAAGTCCGGCAGAAAAATGCCCGTCAACATGAAAACAACCGTCGGGCAGCCGCAATGGCGCGCTCACTCAGACAGTCAGGCAATAGCTGGGCAGAAATTGCGCGGCAACTCAATGAGTTTGGTTTCCGCACCCGACGAGGGAAGCTTTTTCAGATTGTGCAAGTACAACGAGTCGTTGACCTTTTTGAATGAAGGGTATGCGAACATGATGCTATTTTTAATGAAAGAATTTTTATTTTTACATAAAAAAATATTTGTATGGACACAATTGATGAAAAATTATTTGAGCTGGACTATAAAATGGTGCCTCCAGACGGATTCGGAGAGTTATTTATTTATTTGTTCCCATATTTGCTTATGTGCCTTATTCTGTGGGTATATGATAGGAAGTTGGATTCTGAACGTAAAGATTGATACTCTAGCCGCAGTGCGGCATAATAAAATCACTCTGTTCCTCAAAAGAACATACTCCTAATTCTTCTCCGGATATAGATGCCAGTCCTGATAACCGAACTCCTTTCGTTTTTGGCGAAACAGGTATAGTTTCTGATCGCGGTGATACGCAAAACTGTTGTGATCCACAGGCGCTGGTAAAGCCCGACGGTTCTGATTAGTTTAAATCGTATCATCATCATATAAATTATTAAGCGATTATATTTTACAACGTCGATATACAACTAAGTAGAATGAAGTCCTGGAGGTTAAGTAACTGTATGTTTTTATTTCACCAAAAACTACCTCTAGCGACCTGGACATCAATGATTCTTGTTCTGGGACTTGCAGTTAGTTTATCAAACTGTAAGCCAGAAACAGTCCCTCTTACATCTTCTATTCCGACCAGGGATGATAATATGGCACTGGGTAATCCCGATGGGGCAAGATCAGAGGCAACTAGTCCGAATGCATATTTAATCGTTCGCACAACCTACTCACTCTCCTACAATTCGGTAACAGGAATTGCCAATTGGGTGAGCTGGCACTTATCGGCCGCCTGGAAAGGATCCGCTGTCCGCTATTCGGGAAACTTCATACCCGATCAGATATTACCATCGGGGTGGTTTGTGCCAAAACATAGCGATTATACAAACACTGGCTATGATCGTGGCCACCTCTGCCCTAGTGATGATCGGGATAATACGGTTACCGAAAATCAAAGCACCTTTATTCTAACAAATATCGTCCCACAGGCACCAATCTTTAACCGGCAAAGTTGGCGACTTCTGGAAGAGTATACCCGTAAGCTAATTGACCAGGGTAACGAAGTATACTGTATTGCCGGCACATATGGACAAGGAGGTGAAGGTGATAATGGAAAAGCCACTAGCATTGCTTCCGGAAAGATTATGGTGCCTAATGCACTCTGGAAAGTCCTGGTCGTATTACCCGTTGGAAAAGATGATCTTAAGCGAATAACTAGCAGCACACGGGTTATTGCCGTCTGGATGCCAAATGCAAATACAACCGGGGAAAACGCCTGGAGCAGCTATCGGGTCAATGTGGATGAGATTGAACAGAAAACGGGTTTAGATTTGTTGTCAAATGTTTCTGCCAGTATTCAAAAAGTTGTCGAAGCAACCGTGGACAAGACACCAATACAGTAACTCAACGGCTACTACATGACTATACATGGCGGGGGGGATAGAAAAAAAGTCCGTAGCGAATCGCCACAGACTTTTTATGGATGAGAAACTTGTCTTGGAGGAATTAAGACTCTAAAAACCAATATATGTCACATAGTTTGTTAATATTAGTCTCCATTTCTTAATTACCGGCGTGCTACAAGGCTAGCCAACTGCCTGGCACAGAAATGATAGACAACCAATTCGTGGTGCCTGGCTTCACTGACGAACAAGCGGTTCATAGCCATGTGGATGGCTCCTGTTATCTGGCTGAAACCAGAAGGAATTGTTCCGTGTGTCAGTGCTGATTCAATCTGCTCGCCATAATGCATTAATTCGGGTCTAACTTCATCAAGTGACTTCATAAACAGTTCACCTGTAATCTGCTCCTGTTCATCACAAGCTCTGAAGAGGTATTGAGCGTGTTGGCGGTACTGTTCGTTAAGTACTTTTCTAAGGCCACTCGGATTTGGCTTTTCTTCTAATAGTGATTGCTGTATGCTTGTTAAAAGTGTTTTACGGGCCATAGTTGTTAATCCTAAAGCATCCAGCAGACGACCCACCTGCAAAATTCCATGACGGTATCGGTCCACCTCACCAACGAGGGATTGGCTTTCCGTCTGATTCTTCAGCCACCGGCGAAATGTGACTGTGTCGGCCGAGAATACACGCTCCCACATCGCAATCGAGTCACCCCCATATCGTTCCAGTTCCCGCTCATAAGTGCCCAGATCAATTCGGTGAATCAACCGACTTTCAAGTAATGGAGACAGACGTCGACGTATACTCCTATACTGACTGGCAAAGTTGCCGGGTGATATATGCCACCGGAGCCGAAGATGCGGTTCCGGATCGGCATACCGAATAAAGAAAAACAAGCCTGTGTGACGCTTCAGAATTGGTTCTAAGTGCTCTAATACATGCTCCTGAGCGGCCTCACTCGCATACACTCGAAGATACAGCCATTCACTGCCCGGCTCAAACTTCCGCCGGCACACCGGAACATTGTTTTCTCGAGGTATCACTGCGGGCTTCCTCGGCAGTGATTTTACCAGGGGGACCACCCATTCAGATACGTAGCCATTTCCTTGCCCTGTTTTGTACCACGCCTGATAATTTGGTTTAAGGGTTTCATGCAGCCATTCGTACAGAATTAACTCACGATCTTTAATGAATCGTTTCCAGAGATAACGTTGCATTGTTTCCAACGACAGATCTATTAACAGTTCGTTATCCCTGTCGGCCAGCAGACAAAGACGTGGTAAATTATAAAATGCTTGTAGCTCCCTAAAACCGCTAAGCAATGGCAGATGCCGATCTTTAGTTAGGCACCAGCGTGCACGGCTAATAATCAGTCGGTTGAAAGTTACTCTTGGGAGAAATACCCGGCTCCGGTATGGCCCCCAATCCCAACCGACCTGAACCTGTTCCTGATTCATAATATCAGCCAACAATCCATATACTTCATCTCCTTTTGTCGTATTGTGGGCACTTGATAGTCGTGGTATCACTCGAACTCCGTTGCGCCGGTCATACAACCGCACTTCGTGGTCAACTTCGATCAGGAGTTCCGATACAGGTATGGACTTTTCGTCATCAACGCCCCCCGGCGTAAGGTACGGTATCTCCCAGTCCCGCAAAAGTGGGCGCGCCATGATATTTCCCATTCGGTTGCCTGGAAGGTGCGCAATCTCAGCCAAAATCGTATTTGGGTAATGAACCTGTTCTTGCTGATGCAATATCCTGACCTGCTCAGTGAGTTCGTCCGACAAGTAACAGAACCTACCCAATAATCGGGAAGCTGATGGGGCAAAAAACAATTTCAGGTGAAACCGAAAATCAGACTGGCTTCCACTTCTACCTACAAACATTTCGCCCATGACACTCACTGCCGTGGGAATAGAGGTGTTGTTAACCAGTGGATTTTTAGCTACGTACTCCTCCAGATCTACTTCTGATTTTGATTGACTCAGCACATACTCAAGCATTGCGAGTGGTGTACCACCTGTATCGGATGAAGCGGAACGTTCGATTGGCCACTCATTGAGCCAGGATTCGTTCAGACGGTTTGATACCTCATACTGAATACCATGTATGGGGTCGAGCACTTCAAGTAACGGCATACGTGCCCCTTCATACCGGCGTAGAAAGCGCCGTTTAAAGTCCGTTAATGTCGCAGATACCGTACTAACCAGCAACGGTTGAAGGGCATTAAGTTGTTGCGTGAGTTGACGAACGGAGTCAGTCGAAACTGATAAGGCTGATGTTATTACTGTATCGGTTTGTGTCTTGTTTTTCAATCCTCCCTGATCTGCAGCATCTTTAATTTGGTTAAGGGAGAATCCCAGACGAATCAGTTCCTGCTGTAGATAGTCCTGCATAGCCAGACCGGTGACGGGTATTTGCAGGGATGAAGCCAAAAAGCCTGAATCAACAAGATGGTGTACATAATTCTCAAGTGAAGCTCTGTCGTATTGCGTGAATCGATTAACTAATTCTTGTATTAATGTCAGCCACTTTACAGGCTGATGGGTTTGCATGTAGATTACGACTGACTGCAATACGTCTGCATTAGCATATGACCGTAAGGTTACCTCCCCACCGGCACCAGAAACATCCCGATGGGAAAACCGCCAGGCTCCCGCAGCATTATATAAACTGTTGTTAAGCCGATACAATAATTGTGTACGAACCGAATGGTCAGCCTCCAGTTCGTTCGCAAGCGTACACAAAACCGCCGAATCATAACGCTTATGAAATGCAAAAGAAGGTACAGGCTGATAAACACTGCCTGGATTTGTTTCGGGTAAAGCAACCCCTACTCCTGCGAATTGACCATAAGGGGTAGCCCGACATAGCGACCGGTAAAAATACCGCAGCATTGCCTGCTCCTGTTCTTCAGTAACAGAGTCATTCTGATTGCTGTTTAGCCAGCTTTGGTAGAGACTTTCGCTACTATCTGCAATCGCTTCTCCCACGGTAGTGGTTGACAGAAGAGTGTTAAGAGCTTTTCTGGGGCTTTCATCCAATAGCAAGAAACTGATACGCTCAGATAATTGGATAGGCTGTACGGCTAATCGTACCTGAATGAACGATGGTATTTGAAACATCTTAGCCTGAATTAAACCACAAGACCCTGATAAAGCTTTATCAGGGTCTTCGTATGGCTATTATTCCCCTATCCACGCATTACTGGCGGTTCACTTACTGTGGGCGTACACACAGTAGAAGTCGGATCGCCAAAAATTAATCCCCAGAATTTTGTGGTCGTCCGTGATTTAAGAGACATAGCAGAGGGCATCGCTAGTGAGCGAACAGGTTTTTTCATAAGATCTATGATTTTTTGAATTGAGAAGCTAATTACGTTAGAAAATCGATATATTCAAATATGAATTTCATATATTTTTTCTGATTACTGTTAAGTGGCATCTTAACAGTAGGTGGGTGGAAGCTTGCCTGGATAGACTGCAATATGGCATTAATAATTGATACATAATTACCAATCAAATGGATGGTATCAATAAGTTTTCATTTATTTTTATTTGTTAATTAGATATTTTGATTGGAATTCATTTGGTTATATTATACGTATATTAGTTTTTGTACACGTAAATTAGATTAAAAATTTTGTTTATAGGATTGCCATATTTTGTAAAATGATGAACGAAAACTATGACTAATAGCCAGTTCGTATTTCTTACCAATACCAATAAAGGCAGTATGCCTCTCAACATGTGAGACTTTATCCAGACTAATGATGTAACTGCGGGAAATTTGCGAAAATTTACCAACGGGTAACTGTTCAAAGATGTTTTTAAGCGTTGTCCGAAGAAGTTGGGTCTGCGTATCGGTAATAACCTTCACGTAATTTTCATTCGCTTCTATGAAAAGTATGTCAGAAATGTAAATCGGTTCTTTTTTAATTTCATCCACTTTGCTAATCTGCAATTCCTCTTTTATCAGACTCAACGGAAGTGGCGTGAACCGTTGCTTAACCCTGCGGATTGCCTGATCGAAGCGGTCAGCATAAACCGGTTTTTCCAGGTAATCCACGATTCCATGTGCAAACCCTTCTAAAGCATACTGGCGATAGCCCGACGTAACGATTACCAGCGGTTGAAAGTCTTCCAGTTTAGCTAATAAGCTGAAGCCGTAGCCGTCTGGCAGGTGCATATCCAGAAATATAAGCTGTGGCTTGTATTCGATAATACCCGAATATGCTTTGTTTAATGTACTGGCTGACCCGATTAGCTTCAGATCAGGTGAGTTTATACAATGCTCCTTGATCGTATGCATCGCTAGTGGCTCATCTTCTACAATAAAACAGGTTAACCGCATCTGTTTATCAGTTTAAGTCCTGGTGAAACGTTGGAGCCTTTGCAAATAAATCAAGTTGAACCCGAAACCGCGTTTCGCCGGAATCGATAGTTAGTTTGTACTCATCCCTGCGGTATAGTGAGCGTAACCGTTCCTGCACATTTTTTAAGCCGATAGGGTCGCCTGTCTGTTGTAGAAGAGACACACTAGCCAGAGCAGAGTCCACTGAATTTTCAATAATAAATCTAAGTTGATTTTGATCAGGCATAGCCTCCAGACTAATGTGCACATATCCCCCTTCCCCTTTTAATCCATGTTTAAACGCATTTTCAACAAACGTGATCAGGGTGATGGGGGGGATCGAGAATGAGTGTGTATCTCCCTTCACAGTGAGCTGAATTCGTTCGGGATTGAACCTGCGCACCTTCTCAAGATTCAGGTAACTTGTTAAGAATTCGACTTCCTTACTGAGACTTACCTGATAATTCTCAGCTTCATAGAGGGTATAATTAAATATATTCGATAATTGACGTAGAAATCTGGATGCTTCAGAATTAGTTTTACTAATGAGTGCATTCAGACTGGAAAACGCATTAAACAAAAAGTGGGGGTTAATCTGATAATGTAAGCGGTCAAGTTTATCTTTAATCAAGGCCTGCTTTTCGATACCCTGGTTATAAGCATGATGCCCCCATCCAATGGCCTCGCGGATAGTTTTCAACAGAACCGGAACTAAGACGTAATAAAAGCTGAATGCAAAGACAAATTGAAATACAGAATAGCTTCTGAAAATAGCCCAAATGCCGTACGGTTCAAACTTTTTATACCAGGATTCCATATATCGGACAGGTTCCTCTGCGAGTTCATGAATAGTTACGATCAGGTAGTAATCATTCATACCCATCAGAAAAAAAATGCCTGTTAAAACCAACCCCATCTTTGCCCAATACACAGGGACAATGCGATTTGTCGCACGCATAAAGACCAGATGATTTAACAGCGAAGGTAACACGAACGCACTCATAACATAATAGGCACTCACTGTTACCAGTTGATTATCGACAATAGCCAGATAAAACACTGTCCAGTCTATTTTACCGCTGGTTTTTGACGTAAAAATAGTTACGTAGGTATCGTACACTGAAAATAAATTATAACTCCAGTATAGTGCGTGCAGTGAAACGCGAAACAGGCCTACTTTTCGCCTTGGCCTGACTACAGGAACTTCATGGGTTACCCAAGTACTGAACCACGCTGATAGCCTTGTAAAATACCGCTGTACAAAGGTCAGAAAACCGTTCTTAATCCCGAAACTGATGGGCATAATATATGAATTTCAATTATCTTTGAGCAAATATATAATAAAAATACATTCTACTACAAGGGATCATGTCGCCTGAAAACTACTTAACCTGCCGTCTGAGAAGTGCTACTTTCGTTTTCTATGTTCTACTTAATCTGCCTTACAGTAGTGTAGCTCAACATTACATTTCGGGAAAACTCCTGTTTGGTGACACAACCCGGACTCCGGAAATTCCTGTTGCTTTGAGGCTGTACAAAGACACCACGTTGTACCAGCTGGTTGCTTCTGATAATACGGGGTCTTTTCGCTTTACTCGTCTGGTGAGAGGCACTTATCGAATTGAGGTAGTGAGCCAGCTTTACCAGGCCATACCGCGAAGCCTTACACTCTCCGAATCAATTGAGTCACTGCTTATCCCCTTAACCGAAAGGCCGGGTCAATTAAATGAAGTGATTGTAAAAGGGAAACAAATGGAAATTGACGTACAGGGTGACCGGATAATTCTGCCTGTTGAATCTAACCCGTTATTCAACGGGCAGCGGCTTATTGATGTACTTGCCTACGTACCCCAAGCCCAGGTTGATCTAATGAGCCGGAAACTTAGTGTCAATGGCTTGCCTATTACACAGTTATATCTAAATGACCGGCAAATACAGTTAGGATCTGATGGTTTATCCGACTACCTGCAAAACCTACAGGCGGGAGCCTACAGCCGTATAGAAATTTTAACAGCTCCTTCCGCCCGTTATGAATCATCCGGAGGAGCTGTTCTACTGCTTTATACCAAACGCCCCCCCGGTGATGGAGCGCTTACGGATTGTCAATATTCAGTTGGGTACGGACGGTTCCTGAAAGGAGCTATCAACCTGAGCAGCAATTGGAAAAAAGGGAAGACGAATGGCTTTTTTATTCTGAGTCCATCCAGAACAAATACCTTCTTCCATTATACAGGCTGGCAGGAACTACCAGAAGGCGGATACTCCAGTACTGAACAAAACCGCAGGCTGAGGGGTAATACACTTCTGGTTCAGACTGGGTTTGATTATCAGCTACGACCCAAAACCCAGCTGGGTATGCTGCTTACGCTGACTCCCTCCAATGAACTTGAAACACCTGTCAGCGAAGCCACGTCCCGTCTGACAGAACAAGCACCACTTGAGAAAACCCAAAGCGAAACGTTCAATGACCGGCAGAAGCTCAGTGGTTCAATTAATCTTAATGTACGCCATGTCCTTGCAGGAAATACACGGTGGAGCATAGACCTGGATGGTGCTAATTATACGGACTATAATCAAACGGGAGCCACTTTTTACGGGCCAACTCACCAGCCGGCCGGCGATATTCTGCGTATCACGTACCCAACCCAAACCCGTATTCTGACGGCAAAATCGGACGTAGGTAAAACGGTTGGTTCGGTTAAATGGGACTGGGGAATTAAGTACAGCCATATTCAGATGGGAAATACCCCCCAGCTGGATGGTATCAGCGGGTACTTCAAAACTATCTCCAACCAATTGACGCAGGAATATTCCTATCTTGAACGCACCGCTGGTCTTTATACGTCTGCCCAGTTTAAATGGAGTAACTGGTCTATTAACTCGGGTATACGGCTTGAATCGACATGGTACGCGGGCGAAGCGCGTAACCAATCAGGTAATAAGGAGGTCGTTAACAAAAAATATACCTTCCTTTTTCCTTCCCTGACCGCTACCCGTTCCCTGAAAAAAGACATGCCCTTAACTCTTTCTTATAACCGGCGTATTGTTCGGCCCGGCTTTGAAACACTCAATCCGGCATACCTGGTATTGGACGCGGTAACCTACTATCGTGGCAATCCTCTACTACAGCCGATGTTATCATCGAGCTTTCAGGCAGTTCTTGTCCTGCCTAATCGAATCTCCTTTACTCTCGCCTTTCAGGAGTTTACCAACCGGCCAACTCAGGTGCTGTTTCGAAACGACCCCTCAACAACAAATATCCTTAACACGTATATAAACGTTGATTCCGAAACCCGGGGCCAACTGTCGCTTAATATCCCGCGTCAATTGACCAAACAATGGCAAATGACATTCTCCACCAGCGGATACCTGATGAAATATTATTCCACATTTGGTGGCGAGATCTTCCGTATCAGTCAACCCTTTGCTACAGTTCGCCTGACAAATAACTGGACAGTGTCAAAATGGTCAGCATCACTAAGTCTGGTTGGTCGCACCAAAAGTGCTTCGGCCTATATTCAGTTTCGGCCCATCGTTTATGCCGATGCCGGCTTAACCCGGACGTTAACCCGGAATCGCTCCCTCCGCTTTGCGTTAACCGATCTATTTCACACGTTTCGTACTGTAAATTCCGGAAACTCGCTAATTGGAGGGACTGTTGGCTTCAATCACCGCTTTGAATCAAGAGTCTTTACATTTACCTACAGCCATAAATTTGGAAATCAAAAAGTAGGTACCTTTAATCGGCGGGCATTTGGATCGGAAGCGGAACAAGAGCGTGCACGTTAATTAAGTAGGGGTTATTTATCAAGATAAGGGCTTATAAATGGCTCATTCGTCACAAATTTTTGTGACGAATGAGCCATTTCTTTTTTTTCGTCACAAATATCGCTCGCCCGTCACAAAATTTTGTCACTTGTCAGACCAACTTACAACTTAGCATAAACTGTTATACAAAACCGCTATGAGATCGCCAATAATACATTTTATTATTAGCCAGTCCCGGCCCCAGCTATCTATGGGCTCTGCTCTTTTGCTTAAACAACTCATTCACCGTACAAGCCCAAGCAATTCTATGCCCTCCTATTATCAAAATTTAGCCCGGCGTGCTTCAATCAATTCAGCGCATCAACGTGTACTCGAACTCACACTCAATATTCTACACGAAGCATTAACGGAACGCGGACTTACAATTTCAGTAAACTTGCTCGAAGAGTTAACACAAAAAATGAATGGTGGTGTTAGCCTGCAAATCATGGCTGGTATCAATCAGGAATTACAGACTAACCCTGTGCTGACCCTTGTCGAACGGAAAATATTGTTGCTGGCTCTGATCACCGCTGAAGAAACAATGATGACACATTTTGAAGCCGGTTCTGGTGTGATTGCAGAAGCCTGACCTCTTCTCTTCAATTTATATATTCAGCCTGCCTTTAGCGGGCTTTTTTGTTGTATAGAGATTGAATTATACGAATGATGAAAGAAAACTAAAGTTTCTTCCGGCTTTTACTTTTAGCAGCTGGATTTACTTCAGGGTTAAAAACGCCCTTCAGGACATAGTTCAGACGATTTTTAGCTTCAACGAGCCCGGCTGAAACGTAGGCGTCACAAATACAGAACCGGTCGAGAAAGGTCAGATTTGTCAAAATCAGGTCTCGCTGTTCGTTGGTCATACCAGGCCTGTAATACTCATCAATCGTTGCACGGGCAAATTCAAGCTTATCAGGAACGGACTTTGACCGAATTTCTGATAAAAAATCATCAAGATATTGTCGGGATGTTAGTTCCCTTTCCTTTCCTTCATCTAATGCACCGTTGGAGACCTGTATCGTAAATACAAGTCCCACAACTTTTTTCCATCGTGTTTGTTCGACGTATGAAATCCGTAATCCACTTAATTCTTCGATCTGCTGAATAGCAGGTGTCAGGACCCGTCGTCGCAGGTTATTAAATTCCTGATAGGAGGAGGTTTGTTCCAGGCCAAACAATATCAGGAGGTCATTAATTGTAATTTCCCAACTGCCTTTCCAGGCATGACGGGAAAAATAGGAATAAAGCAATTGTGCATACGTACTTGTTAGATTCATCGCGATTTCGAGCTCGATTTGCGAGAAGCTGTTGCCTAGATGCAAAAATCCCTCGATTAGTTCTTCGTGCACTTCCAGAACGATGCGCCCTTTGCCAATATGGTAAAGGGCCTTTGGAAAAATCGTCAGTTGCGTGTAGAGACCATTTACCTCCCAGGTTATTTGTCTGGCACCCAATTTACGCAGGGCGTTTTTGACATGAGCAACATTATTACTCTTACCAATAATATCCGATGTATGCAGCTCCAGACTGAGTTTAGTAATCACCTGCTGTTGAGCCGTATCCTGCTGAAGGTATTGATGTCCTTTTACCTTATTGAGCACCCACCAATATAAACGCCGTTCTAATACGGTTAAATCTTTCATCAACGCCAGCATCTTGATCGGTTCACGAATGAACTCGCCGGTTATCGTCTGAGGCGCAACAGAACTTTCCCGCGTTGTGACTTTCCCCCGCTGTTTCTCAACCGTTGCGGTATAAAATTCCAACGACATTTGATTGTTGGTGACCTGCGTTTTTGTTGATTGTTTGCGAGGTGTTTGTCCGGATGATTTTGCAGCCATGTGTGAAAAATACTAATTTAATCCGACAGGAAAAATTATTTGTAGGAATAACTTAGTATAATTATAGTATTTATAGTAAAAATACATTTATTTATTGAATAAACTCTCTATAATTAGTTATCAGTTCTCATTTTTTATATTAAAAATAACATTTCAAAAGTTATTTAGCCAAAGAACCTGAAATATATAAATAGTACTATTAGCGGTAAATTAAATAATTGATAATCAGACATTTATTCTTTAAAATAACCTTAAATAGAATTCATTATGCTAGCAAAATAAGCCTTTTGAATCCCAATTTTGTTGGAGTCAATTAATAAAGGGGAACAATAAATATATAATTTACAAATATTAGTCTGCCTTGAATGTGCGTCACATATTATTGCTTCAACAATTGGTATGTATTACCACACCGAAATAGCACATCGCGGGTTCATGTGGGCATCACAAATCTGTCGGACTCATATCACAAATCTGTCCGACTCATAGTTAAAATACCCCAATTATGTCGGATTCATACCCCAATTATGTCCGACTCATATCACAATTATGTCCGACTCATATCACAAATTCGTAGGACTCATGGTTAAATATATCCTAAATCTGTCGGACTCAATGCTCATATTTTCCCATATTTGTCGGATTCACTACATTTAACATACTTATATTCAGCAATATACAACGCTCTTATTTAATCTATCTATCTATCTAAAAGATATTTACTAAAGGATTTATACCCTTTATATAAACATGACATCTTTCATTTAAGTGTGTATTACTAAATCAAAATAGAAAGAAATAAAAAAAAAGAAATCTGAAGGTAAAGGATTTAGCGACGACTCAATAAGTTTCATTCTAAATGAAACTTATTGAGTCCATTTACGCTTTTACTAAAACAGAAAAACAGATTTAGCATCAAGAATATGGCAGCGAAAACAACTCGGAAAAGATATCATCCAGATAAGTACATACAACTAACGACCGAACTTATAAACATTCTAAATTCAACACCTCACCTACGAGCTTCACGTGATGATTGGGATTTGGAAGGAGACTGGAGCCGCGCGGGAACAATGCATTTCATTGATGCAAAATACCAGTCTGATTTTCAGAGGTTTAAAGACTTTGATTGCCGAACTATAAAAATAGTTAACTTTAATAGACCCGCTGTACGTATGACCTTTAATTCCGTCCACAAATACAAACTCATTAAGCCCAAAGATTTCACTGACGAGAGTCGCCGAGAGTATATCAACGATTACATAAAATTATTAATAGATCATATCGAAAAGTTAAAGGAAAAACTGCACCAAATGAACACGGTTAAACGCCATGAGGCCGAAGTTAAGCTGAGAGAGATGCGTGAGGAGCTAAAAGAATGGAGCCACGCCAGAGATCACATTGAAGAATTCGATATGGTACTATCCAATTATCACCGCGAACATATCTATACCAATATCAACTGGAAATACGCGACTGGAGAATTAGAATTCGAAATTGGCCAGGAACACTTACTTACCACGACCTACGATAACCTGGGTAATATTACAACTGTAAAACATAACATCGTTTTTGTCGATTCGGTTGAAATCCTGCGCCAACACAATTATCAGAACAAAATCATTGACCGCTACCTGAAAAATTTCACGACTTACAGCCGCTTTAACAAAGACCGCCTTTATCTGCGTCCACGGGTTATTGAAAACAATTCAACTCTAAAAGAAAGCAACGCTACATAGAAGAAAACCAAACCGAAACTACAAAAGTACTGATTATAGACGCAGAACCGTTTTCCCTCAGTGCCCAGCAAAGCGGGGTAATTGTGACTTACACATGGGACTGGAAAGCACAGTGCCGGACTCAGAATCAGCCTCCCGTCAGTAATTCAGCGGTAGCAGTCAGTTCACTGACCGCTACATCCGGAGTGGCGTTTACCTACACGTTGCCGGGTAATTTGTTTGTTGATCCTGATGGGCAGCCACTCAGCTTTTCGCTGACGGGCTTGCCGGCGGGCGTCTCTTTCACAGGTACTCAACTTAGCGGAACACCCACGCAGGCAGGCGTTTATCCTTTACTGATACAGGCTTATGATCCATGGGGCGGAATAGCAACACGGAGTTTTGCGCTGACAGTGATTGTACCGCCGGCCTTAACGTTGCTGCCCCCCGAACTATGTTTGTGCTACAGGAGAGTTCTGGTTTAATACTACAGGAGGTAACGGCACTGCGATTCAGTATTTTGCGGTCGGCATCAGTGGCTGGACAAGGGGGGTATCCAACATTCGTACGAAATATTCCATCAAAAAGATTTAAATTTCTGAATTACAGTATCTTATTTCATTAAATTTCTTTCTTTACAACTGCCGATTGTATTGTAACTACTTAGGTTGATTTTGTTAATAGACATGATAACCACCACTTTATACTGGGAGTGCATTTCTTGATCGAGATGAGTGTAGAATTTCTACTTCAAATAGTATGTCAATCAAAAGACCGTTAAAGAACCCTGTTAAAAACGTAGACTTTTTACTACAATCATTGAAGCGTATCAACCGTTTTTCTGATCGTTCTGAGAAGCACGTCGTTTACCATTTTTCTACGATTATCTATAGTGTACCCCATTCTCTGTACCACCATTTGGCCAAATGGTGGTACAGAGTGAGTATTCCGGCCTAAAGCAGGCCAGTTAATACGGCGATGACAAGCCATGTATTACGGCTATATCAGGCCAGCTGTGGATAAGTGTAAAAAGGCCCGTAGTTTGGCTGTGAGTCAGATTTTCCCTGACCCGCAGAGCAACTATGACTAACCAACGCTTACCCATGTATCAGATCCGACGTATTCTCCAACTCCTTCAGCAAGGCTACAGCAAGCGGGCCATTGCGGCCACATAGCCTTAGCCCGTTCAACAGTTGATCAATATCTGGCGACTATTGAGAGCCATTTTGACTCGCTGGAGTAGGCTCTCAGCTGGCAGGATGACCAACGCCACCGGTTATTCACTCAGCCCCTGACCCCAAAAGCTGATCGTATCGGTGATCTGTATGAGCGTTTCAACGACTTTGATATTCAACTCAATAAGCCCGGTGTAACCCGGTTTCAGCTTTGGTCGCTTTACAAGCAGCCTAATCCCGAGGGGCTTCAGTATTCCGCAGCGGCCTTTAGGTTTGAGGGCTGGTAAGATTCCAAGATTTGGGTAGCTTGCCAATGAATGAAAAACAGAGCAGGCTACCCTATCGCGCGGCAAGGTTAGCGGCCTATGGTCCGATTTAGGACCTGCTCTGTCTCTACTTGGCTGGTTCGAATAGAAATTTGGGACACTAGGCCCGTTAGCAAGGTATTGAGCACAAAACAAGTAGGCTTTCGGCAACTCTGGACTTGCAACAGTATAGTGGAGATTCTTTCAGGCGGCCATTGAGGAAGTGTAAAAATAAGATTCCTGTTGACTGGGTGTAAAGTAATTCAACACTGAATGTTTCCGTCGGCGGTTGTACCAACTCTCGATATACTCAAAAGTGGCCAACCGAGCCTCTGCCCGCGTGGCAAAGTAAGTATGATTGACCATCTCGCATTTGAGAGTCTTGAAAAAACTCTCGGCAACTGCATTATCCCAACAGTTTCCCTTCCGACTCATACTTTGCACCACCGGCAAGTCCTTCAGTTCATCCCTAAAATCCGTGCATGCATACTGGATGCCCCGGTCTGAATAAAACAGAAGCTGGCCACTTATTGCTCTGTTTGTGAGGGCTATACGCCAAGCAGCCACACTCGTCTCCATCGCTTTCATACTATCGCTCATAGCCCAACCAACCACTTTTCGGTCGGCCAGGTCTAAAATCACGGTTAAGTAAAGCCACCCCTGACCCGTGGCGATATAGGTGAGGTCTGAGACCCACTTTTGCCCTGGCTTATCAGCCGTAAACTCCCTGTTCAGCTCGTTTTTAGCCACGGGGTAGTAATGATTTGATTCTGTAGTCTGCACCCGAAACTTTTTATACATAATGCTGCGAATACCTGCCTTCTTCATCAGTCTGGCAATGCGGTTACGGGAGGCTTTCACCCCCTGCTCTCGGAGTTCATCCGCAATCCGGGGACTGCCGTACCGACCTTCGCTTTTGCCATGCACCCGTCGGATGTGGTTCACCAACTGATCCTGGTTTTGTTGTCTGGCCCCGACGGGATGCTTACGACAATAATAATAACCACTACTGCTGACATTCAACACTTTACACATCTCCTCAACGGGAAATAGCTTGGCGTTTTCCTTTATAAATCGGAATATTTCCCGTCGCTCCTGGAGAAGATGCTGACGGCCTTCTTTAATATATCGCGTTCCATCTGAGCTTCTCTGAGCTCTCGTTGCAGCCTTCTGATCTGTTGCTGTTCGTCAGAAAGAGTTGTATTGGCAGGCAGAATTCGATCGTTTTTTTTGTGGCGTTGTCTCCACTTGTTGATTCGTCCCGGATCGATGTTTAATTCGCGGGCAGCCTCTTGGATTGATCCTTTTACATACGATAACTCGACGGCCATTTCTTTGAACGCTTCGTCAAACACTCGTCTTTTAACCATAGTCAAATTGAAGTTTGTCCCCAAATCTGCCTAAAAAAGTCTCCAGTCAAATGTAGCAAGTTCAGTATCGACCTTGCCCGCCCATTTGCCTGCTCAGCAGCAGTGGGTCCGCGAGTGGTCAGCCGACTTTTTCCGCCAGCAGGCACAGGAAACCGGTCCATGGATGAGGAGCGCCATTGAACAGGTACTCAAACGACTGGAAGAACCTGTTCATGCCTACCCCCAACAGGTCTACCGATCCTGTGCCGGTATTCTGTCGCTGATGAAAAAAGTGGACCCTGACCGGCGGGAAAAAGACTGTGAGCGAGCCCTGTACTTTGGCAGTGTATCCTACAAAATCATCCGCGGCATCCTGGACAGTGAACTTGACCGGCTCCCCCTGCCACAGGCCACGACAACGACAATACCGGCTCACGAGAACATACGGGGAGCGGCTGCATATCAATAAGTTAATACTAAAACCAACGATCAAAAGTGAATAATCAGGCAACACTCGACCGCTTGAATACGCTCAAACTCACCGGAATGGCGACCCTATGGCCAACGCTGACGGGTTACCGGTCCATCAATGGCCTCCGCAGGAACAACTGCTGGCACGCCTGCTGGACGCAGAGTGGGACCGGGCTGCCGGCGCAGTATCGCCATCACCGGCGCACACAACTGGCTGTACAGCAGGCCCGTTTCCGGTACCATGCCTCGCTCGAAGAAATTCGTTACACACCAGAACGACAGCTGGATAAAAGCCTGATCCTGAGGCTGGCTGATCTGTCATTCATACAGAAGGGCGAGAATCTGTTGTTAACCGGTGCAACGGGCTGTGGTAAGAGTTATCTGGCGACCGCTTTCGGCTATCAGGCCTGTCTGAAAGGGTTCAGAGTAGGCTACTTCGCCTTGCCGAAACTGATTCAGGCACTGCATCTGGCCCGCGCCGACGGTTCGTTTGTTAAGGAGCTGGCCCGTCTGGAGCGGCTACACGTGCTAATCCTGGATGACTGGGGGCTGGCTCCGCTGGACATGGAGGCTAAACTGGCTCTGTTACAAATTATGGCGGCCGCCGCGCGGAGGACCGATATGGTCGTCACTCAACGATCATAACATCCCGCTTCCTGTTGCCCAGCGGTATGACTATCTGGCCGAACCAACAATCGCCGATGCTTTCCTTGACCGGCTCTTACATCAGGCACATCGAATTGAGTTGAAGGGAGAATCGCAACGAAAACAAACAAAAGAAAAATCAGTATAGAACGTACCTTTGTCTCCTCCTTTTGTACTTATCCACAGTGGCCTGATATGGCCGGAATGCGTGGCCTTCGATTGCCGAAATATATAGGTGAATGATGATCAAGCCATTGCCAACCAACTTAATGCCTTGTTTAAGAAGTATTTAAACTGGGGATTTGGCTTGTTATTTGGCTATTTACGCTTAGTGGGACATGGCTGGAACCATAAACGTGTGTACCGAATTTGCAAAGCCTCAGGCCTTAATTTGCGTAGTCCTATCAAACGAAAAGTTATCAAGCGAGAAAATCCTAATACATTGACAGCCAGTCAAGTAAATCAAGCCGGGCCGCCGGGCGGCTGGTCGTTAGACTTTCTAAGCGATGAAGTCATGGCAGAAAAGAAAACGCGCATTCTCAATGTCTTGGATGAATATAGCCGAAAGTGGCTGCTAGTAGTGGCTCAGGGCGCGTTTAAGGCCAAAAGGTTAGTAAGTTATCTAGAGCAGATGGTGGCTGCTCATGGTAAGCCTCAGTACATTCGTTGCGATAATGGGCCCGAAATGATCAGCGTTACCATGACTAAATTTGGCCTTAAACATGGTATTGAAATCCGTTATACTCAGCCAGGCAAGCCCATGCAAAATGGGCTAGTGGAACGGCTCAATGGTACGATCCGAAGCGAATGTTTAACTACAGGTCTTTCAAACGATCCATCAGGTTCAAGAAGCGTTGGATGTTTGCGGGGCGGCCCGTGCCGTGGCAGCGCTATAACTTCGAGAGACCTCACTCGGTCTTGAAGTATCAAACGCCTGACAGCATTTACCGGTCAGGTGCTCGATTCCAGCATTCAATGGTTACGCCTTAGGGGAGGAGGAATATGCTGCTCCCCAACTGTTGGCTCTTACGCAATTTGTGTGGCGATTCTTTTTTTCAGGTAGGTCTACCTGTTTATTTATGATTTGTTAGCAATAGGGTCTATTCAAAACCACATAAAGTGTGTAAGGACCAACAGTTGGGGAGCACCATATATGTCAGTTTAATAAAATATCATGCTCTCAAAAAATTAGTTCGAGTTTGCCATTCAATTACTTCTTGTAATAAAATATGCTCTAAGCGATAAACACGATTTCGAAGTTGAGTAAGTGTTTCAGTATATTGAAGTTGAGGAGCGGCTTCCTCTAGTAGTTTACTCATTTCAACATATCGCTCTGCTTCACGATCAAGATCACGCAAGCCTATCCAAGCCACTACGCTGGCCGCTCCTGTCCTTACCCCGTTCAGTGAGCCAGTTTTGATTAGAAATTAAGCCGCTTGCCGAAACTCAACAGGCGTCATGAACTTCAAAGCCTGATGCGGGCGTTCGGTATTGTACTCCACCAGCCACCCTTCTACCACCTGCCGTACCTGTCGGATACTCGTAAAAATGTGAGCATCTAGAACTTCTCGCCGAAATGTCCCGTTGAACCGTTCGATATAGGGTAGTTGCCAACATTCCGGGGAAATGTTTCATCAAAGAGAGTCAAGAGTCTAATAATCAGTTTTTTGATTGG
>NZ_JBYFCJ010000023.1:0-96515 GCF_057652235.1 Arsenicibacter sp. R0_47
TCTTGTAGTTTGGCGACCACAAAGTTCAGGAGGTTTTCACTTTTTTGTCAAACCCAAAATTCGGGATGACTCATGTTTACAAATGTATAGATTAGATCATTAATTCCGATGGCTGATTTCGTCGCGGATTTTAGCGGCGCGTTCATATTCTTCGTTAGCAAGGGCATCGTCGAGCATCCGTTGCAGCTCGTCGACCGTCATATCTTTCAGCTGTTCGCTGAATCCGCGTTGCGGACGTCCCGACGAAGAACGGACGAGTTCTTCCGGTTTATCTTCTTCGTCCTCTTCTGACGAACTGGCCGTAATACCGGCTTCCGATAAAATGGTTTCGTAGGTATAGATCGGTACACTAAACCGGATACCGATGGCAATGGCATCAGAAGGGCGGGCGTCAATAACCGTCTCCCGGACACCGTCCGAACAGACAATCCGTGCGTAGAAAATGCCTTCACGCAGGTCAGAAATGACGATCTCACGAACCGTAAATTTGAACTTCTCTGCAAATTGCTTGAAAAGATCGTGCGTCATCGGGCGATTAGGCGCAATCTTTTCAATTTCAATGGCAATTGCCTGGGCTTCAAACATACCAATAATAATCGGCAAGCGTCGATTGCCATATTCCTCGCCCAAAACCAGTGCAAACGAACCCGACTGCGACTGGCTGGGTGACAAACCTAATATTTCAAGCTTAATTTTTTCCACAGCGCGAAATTAACAATTTTAGTAGAGACGCAACAGCTTGCGTCTCAATCAAGCAATATATTACGCCTGATCGGGCAACATTTTTCAACTCATTTCGCAAGGATAACGGGTCGCGAAAACGCCTGACCTACCCCCTGATAACAGGCAATATCCTGCAACATATCAGACAGGATACATTGCAGGATATTGTATTGCTGTAACAACGCAACTATGCGCGTTGTTACAAGGCCTTCACTGCTTTAGTCAGCCGTGGCAGAATATCGAATACATCACCGACAATCCCGTAGTCGGCCGACTTAAAGAAGGGTGCCTCAGGGTCTTTGTTGATAACGACAATTACCTTCGAGGAGTTCACACCGGCGAGATGTTGAATCGCGCCCGAAATACCCGCTGCGATGTAGAGATTCGGGCTGATTTTAATCCCTGTCTGGCCCACGTGTTCGTGGTGAGGCCGCCAGTCGAGGTCAGAAACCGGTTTTGAACAAGCCGTTGCCGCACCCAGCGCCTTGGCCAGATCCTCAACGATACCCCAGTTTTCGGGACCTTTCAGGCCACGGCCTGCCGACACAACAAGGTCAGCCTCAGGCAAAAGTACGTCACCGGTCGCTTTTTCGGTGTTCGTTACCTTCAGCACAAAGTCGCTGTCGTTCAGCGCCGGGCTGAACGCTTCCACGTTGGCGGTGGCATCTTTTTCTTCCGGCGTGATTGTATTTTTCTTGATGGCCAGAATTTTTTTGTCCGCCGTCAGTTCGGTTTCAGCAAAGGCTTTTCCGGTATAAATGCTCCGTTTTACACGGAAACCGTTTGATAAGTTTGGCAAATCAACCACGTTTGCGGCCAGACCAGCCCGCAGTTTTCCGGCCAGACGGGCCGCCATGGCGTCACCCAGCGATGATTTAGCCAGTACCACAACCGTCGATCCTTCCTGCTGTGCCGCCGCCGCTACCACGCTGGCGTAGGCCATGCCGTTAGCTTCGGTCAGCTTGCTGTCGGCAGCATGCAGGACCTTAGCTGCCCCGAAACGGCCGGCAGCAGCCAGCTCTGCGCTATCAGCCTGACCGATCACAATTGCCGTAGCGGCAGTGCCCAGGCTTTCGGCTACTTTTGAACCATAATATATTGCCTCCTTTGAGGAGCCTTTCAGTTTGCCTTCGTCTAATTCGGCAAAAATTAATACTGACATAGTTAATGGGGTTTAACAGGGTTGATTAAATGACTTTGGCTTCGGTCCGCAGTAACCGGATCAGCGTTTCGGCTTCCTCGGCCGGAATCATTTTTACCGAACCACGGGCCGGTGGTAATTCATAGCCGACTACCTGCGTTAAGGTATCATTGCCGGCCGGCGGAATTACGTTCAGCGGTTTTGTCCGTGCCGTCATAATGCCCCGCATGTTTGGTATTTTCCACTCGGCAATCGGTTCCTGACAGCCCAGAATCAATGGCAGCTGCGCTTCCAGCTCCTGCTTACCACCTTCGATTTCGCGGGTCAGCTTCGCGGTTGAACCATCGATGTCCAGCTGCATAACCGGCGAAATCGACGGCATACCCAGCAGTTCGCCCACGATACCGTGCACCTGACCGCCATTATAATCAATGGATTCACGACCCATCAGAATCAGGTCGTAGCTGTTTTGCTTCGCAATGGCGGCAATCTGCTCGGCCACGAAAAAGGCATCCGTCGGCTCGGCATCTACCCGGATGGCATCGTCGGCACCAATGGCCAGGCACTTGCGGATGACAGGGTCCGAATCGGCGCTGCCGACGTTCAGAACGGTTACCGTACCACCAAGTTTCTCTTTCAGCTCAACGGCCCGCGCCAGCGCGTAGTCGTCGTAAGGGCCGGTGATAAACTGCACGCCGGCCTTGTTGAACCTGGTATTATTGTCGGTGAATGTGATTTTAGTTGTCGTGTCCGGCACGCTCGTCACGCATACTAAGATTTTCATGCTTCTTTGAGGTTTTGTAGTTGAGCAGATAAGGGACCGGCAGTTGTTGCGGGTTAAATTAACCGTAGCGCAAGGTGTCCTGTCCGCTATCCGCTATTTTGCGGCTAATTTACAAATCGAATTCAACAATCGTATGCATGCATACTAATTTTTTAGCAACTATGAATACCGATCGTATCCAACAATTACTTCAATTTGTACAGGAAGAACCCGGTGAGCCGTTTAATGTTTACGCGCTGGCAATGGAATACATGCGTGCGGACCCTGGCCAGGCGCTGCATTACCTGGAGAAACTGCTGACGGAGCATCCGGGGTATCTGGCGACGTATTACCATGCCGCCGCCTTATATGTTGAACAGGGGGAGATTCAGAAAGCGGATATGCTGTACGACATGGGCCTTCAGCTAGCGCGTCAGCAGGGAAACGAAAAAACGTTTCAGGAGCTGAAGCGCGCGCAGCAGGCCATGCGTGATGAAGAAGATTTATAACGTTCTGACCAGTTCCTTAATCAACAGGGTCAGTTGGGGTTCGGCTTTGGCCGCCGCCGCCAGAATGTGGGCAATGTCGGCTTTGACCAGAGTTTCGGGAATACCCATGTCGGTGATGACCGAGCAACCAAACACGCGCATACCCATCTGATGGGCCACCATCACTTCGGGAACCGTTGACATCCCGACGGCATCAGCCCCCCATTGCCGCAGCATCCGGTATTCGGCCCGGGTTTCGAGCTGCGGGCCGGTCACGCTGACATACACCCCTTTTTGCAGGAGGATGCCGTGTTGGGCGGCAATAGCTTCGGCTTGCCGGATCAGCGCCTTGTCGTAGGGATCGCTCATATCGGGGAAGCGGTCGCCGAATTCGGGTGGGTTCCGGCCCGTGAACGGATTCTGCGGCAGCAGCAGGCTGATGTGATCGTCGATGATCATCAGGTCGCTGGCTTTAAAGGCCGGATTCATACCGCCCGACGCGTTGGACACCAGCAGCGTTTCGACGCCCAGCCATTTCATGACCCGCACCGGAAACGTGATCTGCTGCATGCTGTATCCTTCGTAAAAATGAAACCGGCCCTGCATCACCACAACCGGCTTACCGCCCAGCGTACCGAGCAATAACTTACCGGAGTGAAATTCGACCGTAGATAACGGAAAGTGCGGAATCTCCTCGTAAGGGATAACCGTTTCGACGGCCACTTCATTGGCAAGCGCTCCGAGGCCGGTACCCAGAATAATGCCGATAGCCGGCTGAATGTTGGTTTTTGACTGAATGAAGCGGGTGGCTTCCTGTATGGCTTCGAGCATGCGGTTTTGAGTCGGATGAAGCCCGAAAATACGGATTTCCCGGTTGCTTCTATGCGTAGATAACCGGATTTAACGGCGTATCAATAACCTGCCCGACCTGCGCACCGGTGCACCACTTCTGCCAGTCCTTGCGTTGGTTCTCATTTTCAGGCTCTTTCAGCACCATGTCTTTGTCCATGTAGATGATCGTCATTACTTTACGAACCTGATTGGTCTGGTTGGCACCCGCCCGGTGAAAAACCCAGCCGGAGTGAAAACTGACCTCGCCAAGAGCATAGGGTTCGATAACATGGCGGAAGTCGGTAACCCGCAGGCGTTGCTGTATGCTGGTTTCGCTGTCGTCGCTGATCGACAGGTCGCGGCCTTCGACAATGGCATGGCTACCGGCGCTGAACTCAAGCGGACCCATCTCAAGCGGTACCGGCTGGAGGGGAATCCAGGCGGTGATGGTTTTGTCGGTCGCCAGCGGCCAGTAGTATTGGTCGGCATGCCAGGGCGTTATGCCGCCGCCCGCTTCCTTGAAAAGCGCCTGGTCGTGGTACAACCGCACGCCGTCGGTCTGCATCAGCGCGGCCGCAATCTGCCCTAGCCGCTTACTCAGCACAAATTCCTTGCAGCGGTCGTCCTGCAGCCAGAGGTTAAACACCTGTAAAAACGCTTTTCCGTAGGTATCTCGCTGATCCAGCGGCTGATGCTCCCGGTTGAGTTCGGCTACCTTCTGTTCAATGGCGGCACCATAGTAAGCAAGGGTTTCCGCATCCAGCACATCCTTCAGTTTGATATACCGGTATTTCCGGTAAAATTCGATGGCGTCGGCCGACACGGTAAAAGGGGCTTCTAACAAAGTCGTTGTCATACACAGAACTGATTTATAGTGACAAAGTTGGCGGATAAGCGGCGGGATGGTTTGGAGCCAATTAGCGGATTATTGTCTTATATTAGCTGTATAGATTAACAGAATGTGAAGAAATGCTAATATAGTGGGCGCTAAGCCGGTTAACCTATGCGTGCTGTATTCGAACATCTGACAACGTCCGGAGACCATTCGTTTCTGGCCCGCCGGTTTACGGTGCCGGGCTTTACGGCGCCTTATCATTTTCATCCGGAATATGAACTGACGCTGATTGTGCAGGGAGAGGGGCAGCGTTTTGTCGGTAAGCAGATCGCTTCGTTCGGGCCGGGGGATCTGGTACTGCTCGGGCCTGACCTGCCGCATTGCTGGCTTAGCCGCGACCGTGGCGATGAGGCGGTGTGTGAAGCCGTGGTAATTCAGTTCGGGGAGCAAATCAACGGGATTGATTTCTTTAGTGCGCCCGAGTTCCGGCAGGTCAGAAAGCTGTTGCAGCGGGCGCGGTCGGGGTTGCAGCCCGGCGCGGCCGACAAGGACTGGTTAGCGCCGGCTATGATGGCGCTGATCGACAAAACTCCGCTGGAACGGTTAACGGGGCTTTTCTCGCTGCTGGACAGGCTCAGCACCAGTACCGGGCTGAAGCCAATTGACAGTATGTTTGCCAATCACGCCTACAGCCAGCATGAGACAGCGCGGTTCCAGCGGGTATTCGCCTACCTGATTGCGCATTTCCGGGAAGAGGTTACGCTCCGCGACGTTGCCGGAGTTGCTAACATGAGCCCGACGGCCTTTTGCCGCTACATCAAGAGCGTAACGCAGAAGACACTGGTGGAGTTACTGATCGACATGCGTATCCACTATGCCACGCAGCTGCTGACGGAAACAGATCTGCCGATTCAGGCCATTGTGTTTGACGCCGGTTTCGGCGATGTACCGTATTTTAACCGGGTGTTCAGAAAGCACAAACAAATGTCTCCGCTGACCTACCGGAAGAAAATGGCCGGTCAGCGGAGGTTACCTTAAAGCCCGATGTGTTTGCCGGCAATATGGCCGGTGGTCCAGGCATTCTGAAAATTAAATCCGCCCGTAATGCCGTCGACATCCAGCACTTCACCGGCGAAAAATAATCCTTTATGGGCTTTGCTTTCCAGCGTTTGCGGGTTCAGGCTACCGAGCGCCACACCGCCGCAGGTCACAAATTCATCCTTGAACGTGCTTTTACCCGAGACCGGAAACCGGCTGTTCGATAGCTGGTCCATCAGTTTGTTCTGCACTTTGCTCGGCAATTCGGCCCAGCGGACGTTCGGGTCCATGCCTGCCAGTTCTGTGAAGGCCAGCCACAGGCGGTTGGGCAGTCCGAACGGGTTCTGCGATGTTACCTGTTTTTTAGGGTGATGCTGCCGGAACTGATTGAAACCGTCGCGCAGTTGCTGCTCGTTCAGATCCGGAAGCCAGTTGATGCGTAGGGTAAACGAGTAATTCCGGTCGGCCAGTTCGCGGGCACCCCACGCCGACAGCCGCAGCACGGCGGGGCCGCTGAAACCCCAGTGCGTAATGAGCAGGGGGCCGGTTTGCTCCTGTTTGGTATCCACGATCTGCACGCGGGCATGCTGCACCGCAACCCCCGCCAGGGGCAGGAGCGGGTTGCCGGGCGTGTTAAACGTAAACAGCGACGGGACCGGTAGCACCAGCGGCTCGGCCTGGTCGGGCATCCAGCCGTAGGAGCTTGCCTGCGGATAGCCGCCCGTTGCCAGCAGAATGCGGTCGGCCCACAGCGACTCGCCCGAAAGCAGGTCGATGCCCCAGCGGTTTTCACCGGACGCCGGCGGAATCAGCCGGCTTACCCCGCAGCTCGTTTCGATCCGGATGCGCAGGTCTTCGGCCGCGTCGAGCAGGCAGTCGATAATGGTTTCCGACGAATCGGTCGTCGGGAACATACGCCCGTCGGCCTCCGTTTTCAACGGCACGCCCTTCGACTCAAACCAGCGCACGGTAGCAGCGGCATCGAATGTATTGAGTAACGGACGCAGCCAGCGGTCGCCGCGCGGGTAGTGCTTGATAAACACTTTGTTATCGAAACACGCATGGGTGACATTGCAACGCCCCCCGCCCGAAACCCGGACTTTGCCGAGCACTGACCGGTTTTTTTCCAGTATCGTTACGCGGGCATCCGGAAACGTTTCGGCGGCAGTAATCGCTCCGAAAAAACCGGCTGCGCCACCACCGATTACCACGATATGTAATTGTGACATACTGTCTTAATCAATCCCGGCGTTTTTGAGTTTCAATGGCTGGAAATAGCTCCGAATGCTGAATCTCTTAACTTTGCCGATATGTTTTTCAAACCCAAATTTCGCACAAATTCGTATCATCGCCGCGGTTTCCGGCTGCGGGGGAATACGTTAGTCCTGTTATTTTTCTTTTTCCTGGTCGGATTGTTCCTGCATTATGGCGGAAAAACGAAACCGGTAGTAGCTTTCTGGAACGATGTGAAGCAGATCATCGGGCTGGGGCCGTCGAAAAAAAGCAAGCAGGGCCATAACCCGTATAAAGCCCCTGAACCCGACGAAGATGTCGCGTCTGACGACCGTTCATCGGCATCCGATAATGCTGCACCCGACGCTAAAACCGAAGACAATGCACCGAACAATCCGGAGGCGACCAGGAAAGCCGGTAAATCGGAGTCGGGCAACAACCGGTTTGCGTTTGAAAAAGAGGTTGACTTTGCCTTGCCCGGGTTTAAGGCATCCGATGAAATTGTGCGGCATGAGGGCTATACCCTGCGGTTTAAAGACCAGTACAAACAAGCCGACTGGGTAGCTTATCCGTTGCTGGCCTATGAAATTACGGGCGATGCCGACCGTTCCCACGAGCAGTTTATGCCCGATCCGGCGGTGTCGTCAGGCTCGGCCGTACCGGCTGACTATTCAAAATCGGGTTATGACCGCGGACACCTTGCCCCCGCGGGTGATTTCAAGTTTTCGCAGCGTATGATGCGGGAATCGTTTTATATGAGTAACATGAGCCCGCAGGCGCCGCAGTTTAACCGGGGCATCTGGAAGTCGCTGGAAGAGCAGGTGCGGTCGTGGGCCTTCCGTGATAAGGGCGTTTATGTGGTAACCGGACCGGTATTGACGCCGGGTCTGCCGACCATTGGCAAGCAGAATGAAGTGGCCGTGCCGGCGTATTACTACAAAGTGCTGCTCTACTGCAATGCCCCCGACATCCGGATGATTGCCTTTCTGCTGAAAAATGAAGGTTCCGACGAGCGGTTACAGTCGTTTGTGGTTACGGTCGATGAGGTAGAGCGCCGGACGGGTATCAATTTCTTCCCCAAAATTCCGGACGATCTACAGAAAAAGCTGGAAAGCGCCCCGCCGAAAAAGACGGTGGCTGAATGGTTTTATTAAGCAGAGAGCTTAGGGAAAAGAGCTTAGGGCGAAGGGGTGTAGGGCAGAGGGCTTAGAGAAAAGAGCTTAGGGCGAAGGGGTGTAGGGCAGAGGGCTTAGGGCGAAGCGCTTAGAGCAGAGGGTATCAATGTACTTCCTGCTCCCTGCTCCCTGCTCCCTGCCCTCAGCCCCCTGCCCTCAGCTCTACGCCCTACGCCCCCTGCCCTCAGCTCTACGCCCCATGCCCTACACCAGGAAGTTCTTCACTGGAATGGCCATTTCAAACCGGTCGAACGGAATGAGTTCGTCGGGTTGCCGGTAGGTGCGGCAATGCCAGGCACCGCTGCCGGTGTCTTTTGTGTACACATCAATTGTTTTGTTTTCGGGATCAACAAACAGACAGTACCACAGCGAAATAACCTGCTGGTACTGTTGCCATTTAAAGCCCCGGTCGCGGTCGCGTGAGTCGGCGGTTACGACTTCGGCCAGCATGCGCGGTTGCCGCATAATCGGGTTACCGCTTTTAAACTCCAGAAAATTGCAGGTTACCGACACATCGGCATGCAGGTAGGTGACGTCGGCCTGTGTTTCGATTTTCGTGTGTGTATGGAAAACGGTGCAGCGCCGTAAACCGGATTCGGTTTCGAGGGCGTCGGCCACGCGTTTCACCTGCTTTTCGTGCAGGTGTGATTCAGACGCCAGGGCAATCAGTTCACCGTTGTGGAAATCGTAACGCAGCCCGTCGTTGGGCTGAAACGCCTTATATTCGGTACTGGTTAGTACCGGTGTTAATGTATCGTTCATGACTATATTTATGTTTTGTTGTACTTTAACAGCAAAACTAAACATATAACGCAATTGACAAGGGCTTATGTTCAGGTATGGGACAAAATAATATTTGGTTAACGCGCGAAATTAGTGGCGGTACCACTCAAAGTGCTGTCATCACTATATCGTATATTTTAAGTAATGTGTTGATTATGAGTAGATTTTTTGACTTACCACATAGGCACATAGATCACAAAGAGGTATATAGCGTTATATAAATAAGAACTTTGTGCCGGATTGGCAAACGAATAAAAAATTACGGGACGGCTGCGGCAGAAACCTGCGCAACCGTCCCGTAACTGGTTATGGCTAAAAGCTGAATCAGCTCATTTTAGTACCCAGTGCATTGTCGTAAACCGCTTTGGCATCCGCAACGGTCATCAGCGTTGTGCCGTCGATTACGAAGTCGCCTGTGGTAACCTCGCCCAGCTGGCTGAAGGCAACGCCGCTGGCCGACAGAGCCGCTTCGAACGCCGCTTGCTGACCGGCCGATACCGAAACCACCACACGGCTCTGGTTTTCGCCGAACAGGAACGCATCCGTACGCAGACCGGCTTCGGTAGTAACCGAGAAACCAACGTTACCCGCCATCGCCGATTCGGCCAGGGTGATGAACAAGCCACCGTCTGACAAATCGTGGGCCGAAACGACCAGTTTGTCTTTGATTACCTGCTTCACAGCCGCCTGCACCGCTACTTCCTCTTCGATGTCGAACGCAGGGGCCGGAGACGCTTTTACGCCACGGAACGAGTACAGGTATTCCGACGACGCGATATCGTTTTTGGTTGATCCGATCAGGTAGATCGCATCGCCCGCCTGACCGAAGTTCAGCGTCATGCGGTTGTCCGGATTTTCCATCAGACCCAGCATACCGATGGTTGGCGTCGGGAATACCGGACCATCATCAGAGCTTTGGTTGTAGAAACTCACATTACCGCCCGTTACCGGTGTTTCGAAGCGCAGGCAGGCTGCACCCATGCCTTTAACGGCTTCCACAAAGTGCCAGTAGACTTCCGGCACGTATGGGTTCCCGAAGTTCAGGTTATTGGTCACCGCCAGCGGCTCACCACCTGTACAAACGATGTTACGGGCTGCTTCGGCCACCGCGATCTGCGCACCTGTGTTCGGGTTTGCGTTTACGTACCGGCTGTTACAGTCGACCGTAATAACGATTGATTTATCGGTTTGCGGCAGACCGGCGCCTTTCACGCGTACCACAGCCGCATCCGAAGGCGCGTTGGTGCTGCGGTTAGCCGTGCCTACCATTGAGTCGTACTGCTCATATACCCACTTCCGTGAGCAGATGTTCGGGTGCGACAACAGGTGTTCGGCAACTGTTTTGATTTCACCGGCGGTTACGTCGGCTACAGTATTGATATCGAATTTCGCAAATTCGCTGATGTAGGCAGGCTCGCGGTATTCGCGGTGGTATTGCGGTGCACCGCCGCCCAGTACGAGGTCATGCGCCGGTACATCGGCAACCAGCTGACCCCAGCGGTAGAAATGCAGACGGCCGGTATCGGTAACGGTACCGATCTGGGCGCAGTGCAGATCCCACTTATCGAAAATTTGCTGAATAACGTCTTCTTTACCTTTCTGCACCACCACCAGCATCCGCTCCTGCGACTCTGACAACAGAATCTCAAACGGCTGCATGTTCACCTGACGCGTCGGTACGAGGTCAAGGTTGACATCCATTCCGAAGCCTTCCTTAGCACTCATTTCAGATGTAGAGCAGATAATACCGGCGGCACCCATGTCCTGAATACCGATAACGTGGCCCGACGCGATGATTTCGAGGGTAGCTTCCAGGAGCAGTTTCTCCATGAACGGGTCACCCACCTGCACCGCCGGCAGTTTCTCGGTTGATTTCTCGGTAATGTCTTCCGAAGCAAAGGTAGCGCCGTGGATACCATCTTTACCGGTGGCCGAGCCGACGATGAAGACAGGGTTTCCGACCCCGTGCGAGGTTGCTTTGGCTACTTTGCCCACCTCCACAATACCGGCCGAGAAGGCGTTCACGAGCGGGTTGGTATTGTAGCAGTCGTCGAAATAGATTTCACCGCCTACCGTCGGAATACCAAAGGCATTGCCATAGTCACCGATGCCTTTGACGACCCCGCGCAGGAGGCGTTTGGTTTTCGGGAGGTCGATATTACCGAAGCGGAGCGAGTTGAGCTGAGCGATCGGGCGGGCGCCCATCGTAAAGATATCGCGGTTAATACCGCCCACACCCGTTGCTGCGCCCTGATACGGTTCGAGGGCCGAGGGGTGGTTATGCGATTCAATTTTGAACGAGCAGGCCAGTCCGTCACCGATGTCAACGAGTCCGGCGTTCTCTTCACCGGCTTTAGCGAGCATGCGCTCGGAGTCGCGCGGCAACGTTTTCAGCCAGACGATTGAATTTTTATACGAGCAGTGTTCCGACCACATTACCGAGAAGATACTGAGTTCGGTAAAGTTGGGTTTGCGGCCCAGGATGTCGCAAATACGGTCGTATTCGTCTGGTAATAAGCCCAGTTTGCGGGCAACGTCAACAGTAGGGAGTGAACCTGTGTTCGGAGAATCGACGGGCAAATGATTGGTAGCTTCCACGAATTAATTGTTTTTCCGTGGTGCAAAAGTACGGCTTTTGCGCAGAAAAAGGCATTTTTTTTTGCTCAGGTATTGACAAGCCTTAAAAATCGCTATATCTTTGCACCCACAAACCACGACACAGAGAGATGGCGGAGTGGTCGATCGCGGTGGTCTTGAAAACCATTGACTGTAACAGGTCCGGGGGTTCGAATCCCTCTCTCTCTGCCAAAAGGCGCTAAAGCCCTAGGTTTTGACAATGCCACGTTTCACGACGTGGCATTTTTGTTTTTATGCCCTTCTCAAACTGCCCTCATTATCAGCGTCGTTACTGCCCGGTAACACGTCAGGTTACATTCTGATCAAAAGGTTACACTTAGGATATTTATTCGTGTCGGTTTTTTCATTTATTAATAATTCCGACACCCGATGTACAACATTTCTCAAATGTCACTCCTCTTCTGGTACCGTAAAAAAAAGGACGGCAAGTCCGGCACCATTCAGGCCCGCGTAACCTATAAGGGCGAACGGGAAGAAATCGGATCCACACACATCACCTGCACTCCCGAGCAGTGGGACCGCACCGCCCAGCACATCGCCGGCAGCAGCGTCTGGGCAAAGGAACAGAACATGCGCCTCAAGCGGATATCCGATCGTATATGGGATATCGAACGCGCCCTGCATGACGAAGGCCTCGACGTGACGGCCGCGCTCATCAAGTCCCGCTGCCTGGATCACGACGTGGTAAAAGAGCAGGTGCAGATTCAGGTGAAGGGCAAAACCATTACCAAAACCGTTACCCGCCGGTTGATTTTCACATTCTCTGATCTGGCAGATCTGCATCTGGAAGCCCAGCGGGCCAGGGTGCCGCGGGGTAAGCTCAGCCAGTCAACGGTCGATATTCAGGAGAATTACGTGAAGAACATCACCGACTGGCTCAAATCCATTAAAAAGGACCAGCTGCCGGCAAGCTCCATCACCGAAAAGCAGGCGGATACCCTGATGGATTTTCTGCTGGAAGGGCGGGTTTTCAAGTATTCACACGTCGAAAAACACCTCAAGCACCTCCGCGCCGTGCTAAAGTGGGCGGCAAACGATTCCAGAAAGTACATTAAGCGTAATCCGCTGGCGGGCTACGTGATCGAGGCCGACGACGAAGATCCGGATACGACCCACCTGACCCATGAGCAGCTCCAGCGGCTGATCGACTTTGATTTCTTTGCCCTGGGCCTGCCCGAAAAGTCGGCCATTGCCCTGGACCGGGAGCGGGATTCGTTTGTCTTTAACTGTTTTACCGGCATGCACCATGCCGATTATACCTCCAAAAAATACACTATTGAGGAAGAGAAGGGTGAGTACTGGCTCCAGGGCCGGCGGGGAAAAACCAAAAAGCCGTTTTTTGTCAAGCTGCTGGAGCCGGCGGTGGCCATTTATAAAAAATACGGCTCGGATCTGGCAAAGCTCCCGTCCAAATCGAACCAGCGGCGCAACGATCACCTCAAAATCATTGCCGCGCACGTCGGCCTGCCGCCGGGGCTGAGCACCAAGATCTCGCGGAAAACCTTCGCCGATATGGCGCTCAACGAGCTGATGGTCCCGATCGAGGATGTGGCCCAGCTGCTGGGGCTGACCACCACTAAACGCCTGCGCCACTATGTGCGGCCGCGCCGCAACCGGATCCGCAACCTGCTAACCTCATGGAATGATATCCACCCACCTAAAGCCGCGTAAATGAGTAAGCCCGGGACTGCCGGGCTTTATTGTAATGTATCGCTTGTAACAACGGTTTTTAAATCGAAGTACATTAATCTGGTAAAATCGTCTTTGTCGCTCTCTGTTAAAAACTTGAATTTATTTTTTTTGTAAAATCTCAATGTATCTTCTTTGTTATAGGCATCAACTGTAATGAATCGACACCCAGTACGATTATTCCTAACAAAAAGCTGCTTGAGAGAGTCAACTAAAAAACTGCCAACCCCTTGCCCAGCAGCAGTATTACTGACTCCAATACGCCCTATTTTCATAGAGGGATATGAAGTATGGGTCCGTTTGGGGTTTGGAATTGGCCGCATAAAACGGTTTAGTTCAGTCTTGTTTTCCTTTAGAGAAATCAGATTGATTTTATCGTTTAGCAGACTGTAAAATGCTAGTGTTTCTTCTGATGTCTCTAGTAAGTAAGTAACAGCAAGGAGTGATGCTTGGTAGTCTTTTGCATCTTTGAGAAGAAACTCATTCAAATCACTGTCTCCGCAGTCAAATGGTTTTATTTCATGTTGCTGCGTAAGACGAATGATCTGAAGGTCTGGTCTATTAAATATTGAACTTGACAACGGACTTAAAGCGGTCAAAGTTTGCGCTCATGCGTTTCTGTTCTGCAGTCGATGCCTTTTTATTTTGACCGGCCTCAACTTCTTTTAAAAAGCGGGCCGCATCCTGACCCTCAAGGATCGGAGTTTCTTTAATTGGTCTGGCCATGCTGTATCTTGATTGTTTGATTGCAATACAAATATAACATTTGGATTTGAACTTTAGTTTACCAGTCTTGTACTATTCCGTTTGACAGGCATGCCTCTGCTCATTCAGACGTTGTATTATTCCAGGGAAGATAGATTTTTATAAGAACTTTAAAACAGCTGTTTTTTGTGTAGCTATATATTAAGGATCGCGCGCGTTAGCGGTGGTTGCAGTGTAAGAAATTGCATTGTATTTTTTTACACTCGTTGGGTGCCGGAGAGCATTTAAAATAGTTTGAAAATATTTTTTGAGGCTTACAGGTCAGGGTATTCCCGGTCCTTCAGGTCATTCAGTATCCGGATAAACATTGCCAGCCTGTTTTGTTCCTCCCTTGTCAGATCAGGCCGGTCAAGCTCATCAATCTTTTGGGTCAGTGAGATCACCCGCCGATCCTGCCGGTAGGCAGCCAGCTGGCCATCCCGCTGCGACTGCGGGCGCGGCTCCTGCTTCGGGGTCACCACTGGCAGTAGTTTGTCGATCACCCGCTGCCGGACAACCGGATTCGCGCAGATCACCTCCAGCTTCATACCGGCCAGCCGGTCGCCCTTCACCCTTACCGTCACCCGGAACGGATCCGTCCGGATATGCAGGATCGCCTGCCGCAGTTCCACCAGCACCGTCTCCCAGTCATGCCCGCTTTTCATCACATCCGGATGCCAGCGCCCGGGCGTGCGTTCGAACTGATCTATCACCTCAATCATGGCCCGAACATACAAAAAAAGTCCCGGCCGCCCCTCTGCGGGCAACCGGGATCCTATCCCACCGTAATAAAACATTAGGGAGTAAATATAGCGGCTCTCCGGCCGGTTGATTCCTTTACGTGATTTGGCGGCACATGTAGGCGGGGGGGTACCGGTTTATTGCCCCTGAGTATTATTTGCCCGCCGGCAAACGAAGCGAATACCTCCATTGTTTGGGTCCGGAGGCAGTTCGTAGGTCTGCCATTCATTGCCGTTCGTGCTGATCTGTATCCTGAGCGGCCGGTTATTTTCCTGATCGAGCTGCATCTGCCGTGTAATCATTTCCATGAGATCACTGTCAAGCTGCTCCAGTTTTTCGCCCACCTCGGCCATGTAATCGGTAAGCGTCAGTTCGCCCTGAGCAATCCGCTCCAGCTTTTTCGTGAGCTTTTTGTAGAATTCCCGTTTGATTTGAATCTCTTCCAGCCTGGTCATAGTTACGTGTGTAAAACTCTTTGAAATTCCCGCCAGCGGTCAAACAGGATCTGCTCCGCATCGGGTATTGATACGCGCTGCTCTCTGGCAATCCGCCAGGTTTCTTCGTTCCAGCGAAGTCTGGCTTCATCGGCGTTAATCCGGTCAGGTTCTTCGGGCTCAAAGCGTGCCCTCGGGTTGATCTCTTTCATGGTTGCATGGGGTTAAATGCGGAATGCTGTCAGACACCGGACAGCGAAATCATAGAGATCCGGCCGGATGAGTCTCTTTTCCAGTGCTTCACGGAATTGTTCTCTCAGGTAATGTGCAGCATAGTCATAGATAAAAGCGACGGGCATGTTCGTGTATTCAAATTCCGCTATGTGGAACATGCGGGCAAACTGGATGTCGTTTTTACGTGACCGGTGAAACACCACAAAGCAGCTGTTTGGCTGCAACGTAATTGGGTCGGCGTCAATTCTTAGTTCTGTGTCCGGCATAATACTTCTGAGCAGCCGGGTAGTTACCTCCGCGAAAAGTCTGGCTTTCGGATCAATTTCAGCCGGTATATTCAGTTTTGCAGATCTGCGCATAACAAATAGTACAGGTTACGGTTAGTAGGTTAAGTTGCGTAAAAGCAACGTTTGCAGAAATACCGAACGCCCTGTACGGCTTGAGACAGGGCGTTGTTCTTTAAAGGTAGGCCAGTATGATGGCCAGCGAGTTGAACAGCACATGAAACGTGTTATCTGTAATGATCAGTAGCCACACCGACAGATACGCCGGCTTACTGTCGGTAAATCCGGAATTAGTGCCATGCCAGTTCCAGTTAATCAGCCGGATCCAGAGCACTGCCAGCCGGAAACGGTCGATCAGAAAGTGCGAGATGAAGATGATCCACATGCCCGGCGTATTGTAGAGCAGCACCGAGAAGGGTAGCGTATAAAGGGCGCAGTGGATCAGGCAGGGAATTGTCTGACGGGTTTTGCGATCGGCGATCCAGTCATTCTGAAGCAGGTAGTCACCGACAAAGTGCAGCAGTAGTCCGATGAATAGGGCAGTGCCCATAGTTACTGTTCCTGAAATTCAATCCCGCGCGATCGCAGGTATTTATAAATAGTAACCTTTGATTTGCCCAGCTGGCGGGCAATCTCCTGGATGTGTTGATTGGCCCGGTAAAGTGCCTCGGCTGTCTTCGCCGTTTTCTCCGCCGCCGGCGAGAGTCCCTTCGGCCGGCCACCGACGCGGCCCTGCTCTCTGGCTGCCTTAATGCCGGCATTGGTCCGCTCGCGGATCAGCTCCCGCTCAAACTCGGCCAGTGAGCAGAAAATATGAAAGATCAGTTTGCCTGACGGCGAGCTGGTATCGATCTTTTCCTGAAGGCTGGTAAAGGCTACTCCGCGGTCGGCGAACCGGGTGACCAGCTCAACCAGGTGCGGCAGTGAGCGGCCCAGCCGGTCGAGCTTCCAGACGATCACCTCATCACCCTGACGGATGTGCTCCAGCAGGCGGGCCAGTTCGGGCCGGTCGGTTTTGGCCCCGCTGATTTTTTCCTGATAAATCTTTTCGCAGCCGGCGGCGGTGAGTGACGACAACTGGAGATCCAGGTGCTGGTCTTCGGTGGAGACCCGTGCGTATCCGATTTTCATAATATGCGTTCAGAAAACCCCGCTTTCGGGGCATTTGCTGAATTTAGAATACTGAACGCATTTTATGAACGGAAACGGGCCGACTTCGTATTCAATGGCCCGGGTACAGGAAACCGAGGGTTTTTCTGTACAAAGCATATCCGGCTATTTGTTACCGATAATATGATCGGTTATTGTCTGTACGGAATCTTTACCCAGATCCCAGGCTCTGAACTGCCGGCCCTCTTTTATGACGTATGCAATTTCTCCGGAAGTATGAATATCGATGATGTACTTCCGGCCGTCTCTATATATAATCAGAGACAGGCAGTCTTCTTCATAATAAAAATGGTCAATCTGTATTCCGTGTATCAACAGCGGACGCTTCAGGTCTTCGAGAACCGACAGTATAGTAATGGGTAAGTTTTCTGCGCTCATGAAGTAAGTGTTTAAATGAAAAACCCGGCTCAATCTGAACCGGGCATTTTACCTATGACTAGTTTATTTCCTTGACAGCTAAAAAGGATCCTCAGCGGTGGTTTGTTTTGGGACAATGCCCAGCGTAATCATCTCTTCGGTCGTCAGGTCAATGGCAGTACCGTCGTGCAATAAGCCAAGGAAATTTGTAGGAAGCTGAAGTTCATGCCCGTCATCATTCAGAGTCAGAAAGGTGTCCCGCAAATCAGCTAGATCAATCGGTACAAAGGCGATACTATGACTTTTATCTTCATCAACAACATGAACACAGGCCACACCAATGACGGGACTTTTCCAGTATGAATCTTCGTCTTTGTAGGCAGCGTACAGGCCATTGACAGGCAAAACCGAAACTGACTTAATTGTCTTCATAAAGTTTTATTAAGAGTTAAACGTGATTTACTTCCCCTTACTGTATTCATTCATTTTGGCAAAGGCATCGCGCAGTGAGTACAGATCGTAATTAACGCCGGCCCGTATCTGCTCCCAGTTCGGCAGCGGCTCGGCATTGATCAGCAGATTGAATTGCCGGATGGCTTCGTCGAGCCGGCTGACAATGCTCTGCATACTACCGACGGGGCCGTCCATCTGATCAAGCATGGCGAATATAGGCAGTACGTCAATAACCGAATTTGTGTAGGGGTTGGTAACCAGAACCGGAGATGGTTTTGTATCTTGCATAAAACTCGAAGTTTGTGGTACAACTGATTTTTGGGTTTGGCCCGGCTGCTCGCTACAGCCGGGCTTCTTTTTGTTAGCCATATTAATTAAGCGGTAATTCAAGTGCCTGATGGGCCTGCTTCAGAAAACGCTGGGTCTCCCGCGGATCTTCGGCATCTTCGTGGAGCGGTTCCTTATGATAGGTATGCGCCCTCCGGTTCTGAATATTCTTCAGCTCTGTTTGTAGCAGCTTTCGCTTTTTCATTTCGTTTCGGATCGTTATGTCCGTCTGCTTGATGTCGCGGATAATCTCCCACTCCCGTAGGGCATCATGCCGCATGGTACTGCCATTGCCAAAGAAGTGATTATATAGGACACTATAGCATTCTTCCTGAAACCGCATCAAAATAGGCTGCACTTCCGGTTTTGTCCGTTCAATGTCAATTTTAAAAAGCCATCCTGGTATATATAGTCTAACCGAAGGCAAAGCATCTCCTGACGGCGATTTGCTGAGTCGTGTATATAGCGTAGGCTATGTGCGCGATTAAGTATCGGGTGCTTTTTTATCTGATTATACTGCGTTTGACTATCTACACCAATCGCTTCACAGATCGGTTTAACCGCTACCCAGATCACATCCTGTTCTTTTTGACAGGCTAACATTGTTTCGTGAAAACCAATGATCTCTGTTGTCATAGTTGTAATGTTAGTTATATGTGTTAATAATTGTAGCAAATATTAATAACAGGAATTAATATTCCTAATGTTAGGAATAAATATTTTTCATAATACTTTTGTAGCATTAATTAACAGTTAGAACTATGGCAAAGGTTAACCTCGATATACCAGAAGATTTACATTTGAAAGCAAAGCAGATCCAGCTTGACCGGGAAAGAAAGGGCGAAAAGATAAGTCTTAAAGACCTGTACTATGAGATTATCCGGAAGGGTATCAGTGAGGTCGAGAAATAAAGTCAGTTATAATTGTAATGTACTAATAACAAACCCCCGCCTTGTTTAGGGCGGGGGTTTTTCATTAGTACAGCTGAGCTGAATCTATTTTTTCTTTTTCTTCGGCGGCTTGGTTTCCTGTACTGCCTTTTTCTCCCACGGCCGGTCATCAAACTGGCTTGCATATATTTCCCGAAGTCCGGTTTTTAACTCCCAACCACTGGTATAGGAATACGGCACATCATAAAAGGTAGTAGGTTCCTCATTCATCGTTACCGGCTCGACCCTGATAAAGTTAATGGTTGACAGCAGCAGATCCGTGACGTTGGCCGGGGTAAGCTCGGCTGAAACCCGCATAAAGCCGTCATGGGTGTGCCAGCTGCGCCGGACAGGTAAGGCAATAATTTTGTTACTGGCCAGTTTAAGCAGGATGCGGGCACTCTCCGGCACATCGTAATCACGGGCCACACGCCGCTCAACATGAAGGATAAACGGGCTGTTTTCGTCCTGCGTAATTCTGACTGAATATGTTTTTGGTAATGTCTTTACTGCCGGAGAACCCGCCGGTAGTCCGGCAGACATTAACCTGCGGTATGCCAGGTCTTCTTCTTCCCAGCCACCCTCGACAGTAGAAGATGTAATTACATTAGTGAAGGGATCGGATGTCCGGATGCTATATCGGACCGGAGGCAGGCAGCCGGCCATCAGGGTCAGCACCGAAAAAAGGAGTAGTGTGTTTTTCATTGGTGTAATTGGTTTAGCCGGCAAAGTACATATTAACATCTTAACAGTAAATACCGGTAACAAAAAAGCCGGACAGGATACCCGTCCGGCTTTCCGGCTACAAACTGAAAACAGGTCTACAGGCTTGTCTGATTCCGGATGTCATTGATCCGGCCGGTTTCGTCCTCCCATGACTGGTAATGGATTTTCGCATAAACGGGTCTGGTGCTGATGCCCTCCAGCTTCTGATTCATGGTCCGGAGCTCTGCCAGCAGCGCCTCGTTGCCGGATCCGGATGCAGTACTGCCCCCCACAGCCGCATAATTCCCCGACCGCTGCACCACGTCGAGCATGCGGGCAAAGTTGGCCACCGCCGGCACCTGAAGCGCCCGGTTGTTGATAACAAACTCCGGCCGGCCGTCTTCGCTGACGGAATAGTTTTTCCCCGAAAAAAATGTCGGCGTCGAGTAGAACCCGCCGGGCATACCGGTCGTGTCGCGGGTAAAGCCCCCGTCAATAAACTGCGGGGCGTCAAACTTCTGGGCCCGGATCCGGGCCACGGCACCGGCAAAGCTCAGCGTCGGCACGGCCGCACTTTTGGCGATCGCTAAAAGGTTGGCCGGAAACGGAATGCCGGCAGCGGCGGCTACCGACTTCATCAGTGCCCGGCCGTATTCGATGCCCGTTTCGGCCAGCGCCCAGGCCTGCTGGGCAATCAGGGCGGCCCGGTAAACCTTGGTGTTTTCCTTGAAAAACGACTTCAGCACAACGACGGAGTCATTAAAGATATCGCGGCGCTTATCCATATGGGCCTTCAGGGCATCGACCCGGCTTTTTTCTTCCTTCTGCTCCTGCTCGCTGCGGGTTTTGGTTTCGGCCTCGACGATGTCGGATTTAGCCTGCTGCTGATTGACCTCGTTCTCCTGAATCGAGGCATCAATATCATCCAGCTTCTGCTTTTTCTGACGGGCGATTTCTTCCAGCTGCTCGGCATCTCCTCTGGCCAGCTCCTGTAATTTCTGGTAGTGGGCCTCATAGAGAAGCTGCTTTGCCTCCAGGAATGTCCGCTCAATTGCAAGTGAAGCCGCTTTAGCTTCTTCTTCGCTTAGCTTACCGGCTGCCAGATCTTCCTTAATTCCGGCCTGCTCCAGCCGCTTACGGATCTCCAGCTCTTCCTCGGCATCCTTCATTAGCTGCTCCTGCTTTTTCTGCTGCTTCTCCCGGTCCTTTTTTTCATACTTTTCTTCGATTCGGGCCAGTTCGGCTTTTTCTGCATCAGCAATGCCGGTCAGCCATGTCTTTCTGAGCTCAGCGGAGATCTTTGCGTCGCTGGCTTTCCGGCGTTCCTTCTCATAATTGGATTTCACCCGTTCCATCTCACGGGCCTTGTCTTCTTCCTGCGCCTTTGCATTCAGCTCACGGATAGCCTCTTCTGCATCCACCCTGGCCTTCAGCCGCTCTTTCTCCTCTTTTGTCGGATCGGCCGGGACTGATCCGGTACCGGTTTTGGTTTTCGGGGGCGTTTGTCCCTCCGGCGCTTTAGTCACCTCTTCCCCGAGCCGTGCCCGCCGCATTTCCCTGCGGACGTCGGCGCTATAACCCTTAAGCCCTTTTAGTATTTCCTTCCGCTTTTCGATCTCCGCATTCAGCTCCGTTGTTTCCTGCTGGATCGCAGACAGTTCCTCATTGGTCATTTTACGGGTAATCTGCGCCTGACTACCGGCAATACCTCCGCCCCCGGGGCCGGCTTTTTCTGTTACCTCACCTTTGTTGAGATCCTTTACCCGTGCCGCCCGCTGCTTTTCCAGCTGGGCCAGCTCATTTTCCTGAGCCTTGATTGCATCGCGGTTAAGGTACTCAGCCATATACTGCTGCTGCTCCATGAACTTACGGGCCTTTTCAGTATTGATATCCATTGCCCGTCCATACTGATCAAACCCGGTTGCCGCAATGGGCATAACCTGAGCCACCTTATCAACGGCCTTCCTGAGCTCATCCTGTTCTGTTTTTGAGAGGCTTGTCTTGCTCTTAAGCTCATCAATCCGGCTAAGTAATGGCCCGATCTGTGTATTCAGATTCTGAACCTTGTTTTTCTGCTCCTCAAACGCATGCATTGTATCTTCTGTCTCGGATTTTAATCCGAGCATTCTGACAGCAATGTCTGTCAACGCAGATCCCAGCCCCAGCAGTGTATCAGAGGTCAGTAAATTGGACACAAACTCGCCCAGCTTTTTCATGTTCACCGCCAGGGCGTAGTTACGCTTGTTAAACTCCTCGGTGATACTGCTGGTCTGATCAATGCTGCTGCCGGCGAGCGCAATCTTCTGCTCGACCATGTCGGTATTGGTGGCCAGCTTCATGAAGATCTCCATCACCCCGGTTCCCGACAGGCCCATCTTATCCATTTTCGTTGCCATACCGGTGGCCGACGTGTCGCCCGTGTTAAAGCCGCGGGCCACCGACAGCAATGCACCCATCAGGTCGTTATTGACCAGATCGGCAAACTGCTTGCTGCTGAGCTTTGCTCCGTCTGCACCAATAGCATATCTGGCAAACTCGGCCGGCGCCTTGGCCATACCGTTGAGAATGTCGATTACGGCCGTTGAGCCCCGCTCGGCGGTGACGTTCATTTCCTGAAGGGCGGCCGAGAGCCCCAGTGTCTGGGCTGATGTAAGGCCCAGCGGGATGGCTACCCCACCGATCCGGCTGGTAAAGTCGGCGATCACGGGCGCAGTAGCAGCGCCGGCTGCCTCCAGTGTATTGATCGAATTGGCAATGTGGAGCATATCCTGATCGGACCGGTCGGTCTTGATGTCCTGGAGCGTATTGCGCAGGGTCATCATCTGGGTGACAGTCTGCTCGGCTCCGCCGAACTGATCGCCCAGAGCCACGTTGATTTTGTCGGCACTCTCCACAAAATCAGCCATCTGGTCTTTGGCGATACCGAACTGACCGCCCACGGCCGCCAGTTCGCGCAGATCCTTCGTCGCCGTACGGGTATTGAGTCCGCGCAGCTCCTTGTTTAGTCCGGCGACCTCCAGATCGGTCATGTCGGCTGTCTTGGCTATATCGGCCAGCTGATCCTTCAGATCCATGCCCCGGCTGATTACGGCCGGGATCAGACCCAGCAGCTGCTGAAAGCCCATGGTCAGTACGTTACCACCGAACACACCGGCCGACACCTCGGCAAAGCGCTGACCGAAGCGCTGCCAGGCCGTCGTGGTATTGTTGATCTGGGTGGCCATCTGCTTCTGGGCGGCCACCATTTTCTGATATTCGGCGACCTTAGCCCGGTAGGCCTCCGGATTGTCGGCCTCCTTCATCTTGATGATCTCCGAGCGCAGCCGGGCCGTGCTCAGGGTGATCTCCTTCAGCGATGTCTGGGCCTGCTGCCCGTTGATGACCAGGTTAATGACTGCCCGGTCCTGTTGCGTCATTCCCATTTTTTACGGAGTGAGGGTTAATGAGGTAGATAAGGCGTTTTCAATCAGATCGACGGGTACATTGACGTAGTAGCGGGCCGCCAGCTCACGCAGCCGGTGGGTTTCAAACGCCTTGCGCTTGCTGTACCAGCGTTTGGGGTGGCGGTTGAGCTCCTCGCCGTTGGCCGTGCGTCGGGCGTATTTCGCCAGCTGGTAATCCACCCCGCGCCCGACGCCCATGTCCACAAAGCGGCCGTATAACGGAAAGCTCAGCTGCACCGCCCCGCCGCCGTTACCGGCCGTTACCTGGCTGCGCCAGCTGTCACGCAGCTGCCAGGTACGTTTTTTGAGCCATTTGCGCTCACCCTGCCCGAACCGGTAGTTTTTACCCAGACTTGTCCGCTGCACCCCCCGCCGGTTGGTAATCAGCCCGTACACCTTAGGGGTGATCTCCTTCTGCTGAAAGCGCTGCTGCGCTACCCGGGTCCACGCCTGGAGCATGGCCCGGAGGTTAATTTTCGTGTTGATATCCAGATCGCGGTAGTCCATCAGATAATGTTATAATCGTCGCCGGGTTCGAGCTGATACGTGGTGGTGTAGAACTGAAGACCTGCCAGCATCGATCCGGACTGAAGCCGGTCGGCCAGCGCACTGCTCTCCAGAACGGTCTGCGTGCCGGTACCGTAATAGGGCTGGATGGTTTCCACGTCGGGCTGCGAAGAGCCCACCACGTAGGCCACCTTTTTTCTGACCCGCAGCGGCAGCGACTGCACGGCTACGGGCGTAAGCCGCTGCCGCTCTTTCCAGAACCTGACGGTGATGGTGGTCCGGCGCTCGACGAATACCACGCCTGACTGCGAGCGCGAGGCCTGCGTGCGGGTTTCAGCCCATTCCACCCAGACCGGATCCGCAAACTGTTCCGTGCCCAGACTTATCGCCGCCGGCACGGTCTGAAACTCCCCGCGGACTTTGAGCAGGCCCGAGGGGCCCGGTGCTTCGGCGGTGATCTTTGCCGGCAGAAACTGCCCCGGCTGCCGGTCAAACCACAGCATTACCGGTTTGTGCAGCTTCAGACCTGCCAGCTCCTGAGCGGGAACCAGCAGGTCTGCCGTGATTTTCCGGGTATTGGCCAGAAAGTAATAATACAGCGCCAGCCCGCCGTTCCAGCCCCCGAAGCGGCCCGACAGGGCGGGGGAGAAGCTGCTGATCTGCGCCTGCGTGCCGTCGCGCACGGCCGACGTGGCCAGCGGGTAGAGCGAGCCGGCCGAATCCTTCTGCATGCCCATGTAGGCCAGCAGCCGCAGCCCGCAGCTGTTTTTCCGCAGCCCGTCGGTGACGTACCGCGCCGAGGCCTGGTAGGTTGGATCCAGAATGTTGCCCGGCTGGCGTACCACCGGCACGATCCATTTTGCGGCCGGGTTGTAGGGCGTCACCAGGTAGGTGATGTTGGCCGTGCCGACCGGCATGGGAATCCGGTTGGTGCCGTCACCGGAAACGTAGGTTTTAGGCTGGGTGAGCGTCAGCCCGCCCTTGCCGTCCGGGACTTTATACAGTTCATCCTCCGGATCCAGGTACTCCTCGATGGTGTAACCCGATCCGGAGGCCTCCTCAATGCCGTAGTCCGGCTTCTGAAAGCTCCGCCAGTCCCGGTCGGGCCGCTCGTTCCACACATCGGAAAAGCACCGGACGGTGCAGGTTTTTTCCGTCGAGTTAAAGCCGAATACCAGCCCGAAGCGGGTTTTGACGGCCTTCAGAAAATCGCTCACGGTCATATCCGGCACATGGTAGCGGGGATAGACGTAATCAGGGAAAAGCGAGGAAAAGCCCGTCTTCGTGCTCATCGCCGTCAGGTTCAGCACCACCAGCCGGCGGATCTCGGGGCGGGTAAAAAAGTCCCCCTGCAGGCGGTAGCCCGCCGCCAGCAGCACCTGCTCGACAAGCCAGACCAGGTAAAACTGCGGACTGATCAGGTTGCCGGTTTTACCCGCGGAGTCTGTCACAAAGTCATACCGGTCCCAGGAATTGATGTAGCTGCTGCGGGTAAAGCCCGGCAGCTTGTCGGCCCCGAACTCCGGCTCAATCATCAGCTCGTTGTACACCGGAAAAAACGTAAACGGGAAGGAACCCGGCGCCATGGCCGCAATCTGTCTGAGCCGCGCCTTCAGCTGACCGGGATAGCCGGCCATGGGAATGCCGGCGGGCAGCACCTCGCCCAGCCGCTTCTCCTTTAGTTTCGAAAAGGCCTCGCCGCCGTCGATTTTCAGATACCCGTCAATTTTGGCGTCCCGGATCCGGTAGGAGAAGGTGCAGCGCCGGTAGAGCATGCCGGCCAGGTTGACGTTAACGGGCAGCTCCATCTGCGGGGAGATGTGGCCCGGCCGCCAGCTGTAGGACAGAAACCGCTCGTTGTGCTCGTTGAGCGGAGCGGTAATGGGGTAGGAAAATGCGCCGGGCAGGTTATCGTCCGACAGCCAGCCCGAGGCCTGCTCGACGGTGATGCCCTGCCCGGCGGAAAGCTGAAGGAATTGCCCCGCATCGTTACGGATCTGAATCATGTGGCTGCGGTTAGTGGCCGGCGGCGCTGCGGGCGCCGCCGGCGTGGGTTACCGGGTAAAATACAGGTTGGCTTCCCGCTCCCGGCGGTTGACCAGGCCGGCGAGTTTTTTGCCGTCGGCATGCACCCAGCGCATGAACTGGGTGCGGATGGCCGGATCGGCCGGATTGGCATTGACTTTGGCCAGCAGCGTCGATTTCTTGAAATTGTCCGGACCGATATTATAGGCCAGGCTCACCAGCGCATCGAACTGGTTCTGACTAACGTCGTCGCGGGTGACGCTGTCCACCAGACGCTCAAAGCCGGCCAGCACCGCCATAAACAGGCTGGTGGCCGTTGCCTGGCTGATGGGGGGATCCTTCAGGGTTACCCGCCGGCCGTCGACGTAATAGGTGGAGCCGTAGCCGATCGTCGGGTAACCGGCGGCGCAGAGATAGGGGGACAGGCGCAGGGATTCGAAATCCTTAATCAGCGCCTGCCCTGAGGCGGATGTTCTGGTAATGTGCATAGCTTGTTACGGATTCGGGGGTTGATCTTCCTGCCGGGTGGCAATCACCGGCACCTCGATATTATGTTTCATCAGCACCAGCTGCAACTGCTGCCGCTCCTTTTCCAGCTCATAGACCCGGTTGCGCAGATGGGCAATTTCGGCCTCCAGTTTGGCTGAGTCCTGCAAATGCCGCGTCTTGAGCTCATCGAGCAGATCATAGAGACTTTTTTTAGTCTCGATATCGTCTTTGCGCCGCGAACGCAGGTACTGCAGCAGCTGGAGGATGTTGCCCAGACCGAAAATACCGGACAGCAGCGTCCACAGGTTGTCTGAAAACAGGGAATCAAGCATTATCATGGTTGTTGGATTGGTTACGGGGTAATGGGGATCCGACCGGCGGAATCAGTAAGCACCTGATCCGCCCGTGCCCAGACCAGAATCCTGTCCAGGGCACGCTTTGCCTCAGCCCGCCGCCGCCGGAACCAGCCAGGGCCGGCAATCGCCCGGAAGGACTGCGCGGACTGTGCGATGATCCGGTCTTTTCTGACCTCCGCTTCCGCCCGGAGCGGACCGGTGCGCCTGTGCCAGGTCAGCTCGGCCAGATTGAGCGTAAGCTGCCGGTAGGCTACCGTATCGTAGCAGATGGTTAGCCGGGAGCTCACTGCCGGCAGCAGGTACGACGGCGGCACCGGTGCGGCACCGGTCGTCTGATACACGTACCGGATCCGGACGGGCAGCGGCAGACTGGTAACCGAATCTTTGAGCAGCTGCATCTGTACGGACTGAAGCAACTGCCGGCGCTGACTCTCGGCCGCAATCTGCTGCTCGCGGGACGCCAGGATCTGATTCTCGCTGATCAGCTCCGCATTCCGGAGCCGCAGGCTGTCAGCGCGGGCCGTGAGCCGCCCGACGGTGTGGGCATGTCGCCACGCACTGGCGCCCCAGAGCGAGCCCAGCAGTAAAGCCACCCCGGCCAGCAGCCAGAGGGGCAGGGAAAGGTTAAGCAATGTTTTCATAGAGTTACGTTTGGGTAAATACCCCGGCTTTCTCCCGCCGGCGGGCATTACAGATCGTTCTTTACCAGCTCGCCGTACCGGAACACCGCATACGTCTCGCAGTAGCTGTACATGAGCTCAACCTGCCACTGCGCGATACCGGCGTCTTGTAGTGCGGTATAATACCAGGCGTTGGCTGTCTCTTCCGGCACAATCGCCAGCGAGCAGAGCCAGTCATGGCCAAGTGACGGCAGAAAACTTCGGCCAGCCCTCGGAATCAGCCAGTCCGGCACCCAAAAGGGAACCGATGCCCCGTCTGATACGAAACCCGCCGGAATAATGTAGCTGACACCATCGACAGTGATCGCTGCCTCCTCGGCCAGCTCCCACCAGTCGTATTTGGCATCGCTGTAGAGCTTTCGGACGGTTGCGTGCAGCAGGTCGGCGGGCATGTCAGAGCTGACTCAGATCGTTCAGGTTCCCCCGCACCACCATCCGGTTCATCACCGTTTGCAGCATCTGCGTGATCGGTCCGCCGAAGTTGCTCCAAATTGCAGCCAGTTCCGGTACGGCGCCCGGCGTCCCTGCCGGTACCAGGTCAAACGTTTGCGGGTCGATGAACTTTGAGTTATCCGACTGCGTGACAAACGCAAACTGGTTGGTCGCTGTAAAGCGCCGGTATGGCTCCCAGTCCCCGTACACGGTTTCCGTTTCGCCGGTCGGCTCGCCGTTTTCGAGTACCAGCACGTCTGTAGCCGTTCGGGTAAAGAGTTCGAGCATTAAATCAAGCACGATCTTTTGTGCCTGTATGTTCTCGCCAAAAACGACCGAAAAGCCCTTACAGATGAAATCCTGACGCACGCCCGGTAATGTCGGATCGTCGGGCAGTGTAATTTTGATCGGTTGCATTATAGTGTTCCGGAAAAGGTGATGTATTTCACAACGTTGCTGGCAGTTCGCACGTAGAACCGCGTGTCATCGTAGCAGATTTCTCCCAGCGCAATGTTGGTATCTGTGCTGCTGGTCGGGGTGTATCTGCGTAACTGTGTGCGACGCTTGTAGCGCCTGTTATCAATTGTTTTCAGTACATCCTTACCATCATCTGCACTCAATGTATCCGCACTGTCGTATTTGAACAATCCTGAACAGGCGGCATCATCGACAATGATGTATTTCGATTCGATGCCGGTTGCTCCGCGAATCATATCAAGCGACATGACTGGTGCATACCAGATCGCATTGTCCGAATTGTTTACGTGTGCTGCCGTGCCAAGCAAGCCGTTAGGCGATGTCTGATCGGGATTTGTCCCGCTTCCGTAAGGTCCCATCTATAATACAAGAGTTTGTGCCTGACTATCTGCTATTTGTTTTGTCCATACTGCGAGTTTCATTACGTGGTCGTTCAGCTGCCCGGTGCCGTCCGCATAACTTCCGGCAGCCAGAAATGTCCAGCTGGACGAATGAGAGCTTACATAGTTCTGCGATCCGCTGGAGCTACCCCCTGCATAGAAGAATTTGACCGGAGATCCGTTTTTCCACGTTACGACATAGCGGGCAATGGCGCCGGATGTCCATGCTGTTGTCCCGCTGTCGCCGTTACTACCAAGCGCCGGGTCCCGGAACATAGCCGAAACGGTCGATGCCGCCTGCCGGATATGGATACCGTCTGTCGAGTCTGTGCCAATCCCACAAAGAGTTCCGGATGATCCTGTAGCCCCGTGCCTTATCTCTACGAATATTGCTCCCTCTTCGGGGTTGAACCAGTTCCTTGAAACCGGAAGCCGCAACACATCCGCACCGCGTACAGCAGCCACCCCACTTGTTCCGGTCGGATTGGCCGACGTAGGAAATGCACCGACCGATAATTCTATATTATCTACATACACTGTTTCGCCGCCCGCAAGCCCCGGAGTTTCTGCATGAGCCGCATTGCTTAGATGTAATCCGGCGTACCAGGAGCCTTCGGCAACAGTAACCGTCCGGCTCGCACTGATCCTGTACCAGCCGCCTGCGAGAGTTTCGACGAATGTTGTGTAGTTTGCGCCGGAGTTGTTTGCAACGAAACTGAGGGTGTTGAAATCAAACGCTATGCCAGGCGTTGATATACTCCCCGCTACCCGAATAGCAACATACCTGTAGTTGCTATATTTCACGTCTGCGGAAACCGTATAGACAGTATTAGCGCCAACAGCAGAATATAATCTCCTTACATACGCGAAACCAGACCCGGCAACACCAACCATCGCGTCCGCTGTCATTTTTCCATCAGGGCCGGTAGTTGCATCCGCTGTGATGGTTAGCCCTGCGCCAGTAAGCCATCCGCTGCCGTTCAACTGCCCCCCGTATAGCTGAATATTCGTGCGGCTCTCTTCGGCCAGATAGCCCAGGCACTTTTTCGTAGCAGGGTCGAAATTAATACGGGGCACGTTAGCACCTATAAGCTCCCGAAGTCCGGTCCGATTGTACCGTGTTGCCGGACCTGACCGACCATATGTCAGGCGGGGCGATACGACACCGGAACCCGCAAAATCGAACAGCACACTGGGCCGGACATCCGGAAAACCGGTCGTAAACGGGTCAATCTTGCCCATCGACCCATCGCTGCGCTGAATGACAATCTTATCTGTAGATACCAGCGGCAGCGAAACGACCGGAAAGGCGGATGCCGTTAGTGTCCCCGGATCGCCTTTGTCTGCCACACTTTCCAGATTTGTGGTACTGAAGCTGGCACCCGAAACATGATCCGTCGTAACCCGGTAGCTGCTGCCGGCATTCCGGACAATATCATCTTCGTAGTACTGCGTGTTGGCCTGCCAGGCTCCGGCTGGATTCCATCCGCTGAACAGGCGCAGCCAGTTGGCCCGCGAAAACGTGGAGCCGCTTGTAAAGTCCGATGTAGCCAGGTAGGCCGACCGGCGGAATACAACCAGATCATTCAGCAGGTAGTCTGTATTCGCCGCCCACGAACCGCGCGGGTTGACACCGGCAGCCAGTAAGTCCCAATTGGCTTTTGCGAAGGTAGACCCGCTGTTTCCGGCAGTCTTACGCCGGTAGAAGCTGTTGCCGTACAATACACCATCACCAACGATGTAATCCGTGTTCGGTGCCCAGCTGCCCATGTAGCGGTAACGGTTCTCCTGCGCGGCAATACGTTCCTGCTGAGCCAGCAGGGCGGAAGCAGCTGCGTTGTTCTCGCTGGTTTTGGCGTTGGTTTCCGACGTACCGGCCGCAACCGCCGAATTGTAGGCGCTGTTCTTGTACTGGTTAGTCAGGTTCAGGTTGTCGCTGACAGTCTGCTTATCAGAGGCTACCTGCTGCCGGTCCTGATTAGTGGCCTGCCGGTCGTTAGCCGTCTGACCGGCCAGTACTTCCACTTGCCCCAGTGAATCAGCGGCACTTTCGGCACTGGCAGCGGCTTCAGCAGCCTTATTGGTGGCCGTTTGGGCACTGGCTTCTGCATTATCTTCTGACGTACCGGCCGCAACTGCCGAATTGTAGGCGCTGTTCTTGTACGTGTTGGTCAGATTCAGGTTATCGGCTACGGTCTGTTTGTCTGAGGCAACAGCTTGACGGTCCTGATGTGTCGCCTGCCGGTCATCAGCGGTTTGCTGAGCCAGCTGATCAATAGCCTCTCTCTGATCATCAATGTGTTCAACCTGCTGATCAACGTGTTCAACCTGCTGATCAACATGAATCACCTGCTGATCAACATGCTGTTTGGCGGTATTGACCTGACCATGTTTCGCGTTGACATCATCCTGCACCCCCAGCATCTGCGCGATGATCTGATCCAGAAATACGTAGACCATATCGCCGCCAAACGTGTGCAGCTTAAAGAAATCCTGCCGTGGCGTCTGTTCGGTGCGCAGATCAGATGTCAGCGTGCCGCGCGTCTGCACCATGCCCCCGTAGCTCAGCTCGACGTAGAGATTACTGTAATCTGATGCGGCCAGCATCTTGGGGCCGGAGATGACCAGAATTGCCAGATCCGGCCGGGTCTGGGACAGAATAAACGCCGGCTTCAGGGAAGGAACAGGCGCCGGGTCATCCCCGAAATACACCTCTGCCTCCAGATCGGAGGGCACCTGCCCGCTGGCGAAATACAGCGGAAGCCGGTACTCGTTCTGCCGGTTACCCGACAGCGACAGATTGACAAGTTTTTGTAGTCCGATCATATTTAAGCGAGTCTTACCAGTTGCCCGGTGGTTATATCGTATCGTATCTGCTTCTGGTTTACATTGAAGCTGCTCACTACCGGGATATTGTCCCGGCGCAGGTAGATGCTGTCGGTCACGCGCCGGATAATCGTAATCTCATCATCCTGCGTAATCTTGTACCACCGTTTGGCGGCGTTGTCGTACATGAGCAGAAAGGAGCCGCCCGTAATGACACTTTCCCCGACCGTCACCGGATAGGTGATAATGTCGTACTGGGTGCCGGTGTCGCTCTTCGCCGAAAGCTGAAGGTTGCCGTTAGTGTCGATGTAGGTCGTGAAATCGCTGTTTTGCAGGAACGTGGTATCTGCCATTTTGGCCCCTACCCGCTGCCACGGCGTATAGGCAGCATCGCCTACGGCCGTGCGTGTAATCAGGTAGCTGTTGTCGTCCGCCAGCATGATCTGTGCGTGCCGCTTTACGCCGTTTGAGCCGGTAAACACCCGGTAATCCAGATGCCAGAGGCTTTTTCCGAAAATGGTTGCCGCCACCAGATAATTCTGATTACCCGCAATATTTCCGGCGTCTTCGGTATACAGGACCGGCCCCAGAATCACCGACCAGTCCGACCAGCCCGAATCGTTGACAATCTGACATTCCAGAACCACGTTGGCGAAAATATTCCGTGCCTGTAGCCGTTCATACCGCCCGCCGTTCTGGCCGATATAGCGGTCGATCACCTCAAAAATCCACAGCTGTTTGCCGTCTTCCAGCGGATAGGGATGCAGCCGGCCGGTATAGAGGTACTTAACCCCCGTCAGCAGGTTATCCCGCGTTTCGGTCAGGTGTACAACCGACCGGTATTCCAGCTGCTCGATGCCCCGCCGCCCGTTACGGAACGAAATGACCTCTTGCGGCAGGAGCATAATGTCCCGCTGCTGCGTCAGGGGCAGCAGGTCAACATTATTTTTCAGCAGGATCGGCACATCCGTATGCAGGTTGATTTTCACGCCCCACGCGACGGCAAACCCCCGGATATTCTTACCCTCGAACGGACTGGATATAGCTACCGGGTGCGCCGGATTGCTGTAATCAATCGCTGAATAGTAGCTGTCCCGTATCCAGACATCCACCTCAGTGCCCTGCGCCCATTGAAGATCCAGAATGTAGCCGGTGGGGTCGGCATTGCTGCCCACATTAATCAGTACGATCTCGCCGCCTGACGACACCCGGCATACTGTAATGTTACCGGTGAACGGAACAAGCTCGGCCCCCTCTGACTTACGGGCAAGTACCAGAAACTCGGTCTCGCCGGAGGGCAGCGGCTCACCGTCTGCATCCAGTACCGGCACCTCATCCACTACTAATTCGCCATGCACAATAGGCACGATCCCGCCTGCAATCGGCGGGGTCGGAGAATTGGGCGTAGTAACGTTCTGGGGCAGGTTTGACCGTGCAGGTAACAGGTTTTCGCGCCGGTTAAACTGGTAGAAATTCTGAATGGCCCCGTCCTGAAACCAGCAGTCTTCCATGCCGCCGCCCGGTTTTCCCACAAACAGGTTGTGGTGAATGTTGTTGGCCACCGCAAATTCGAACCGGTCTAAAACGGGGATATACCCGCCCGACACAATTACACCCCGTGGTGATTTCTGCGTATCCGGCGCACCCTGCCAGTAACACTTATTCCCCGTAATCTCCCAGTCAGAGGCTGACCGGTTGAGGTAGAAATAAGCGCATACGCCCGGACCGTTGAAGCCCGAACAGTACCACAGACCGGAAATCCGGCCCTGCCGCATCTGCTCGACGTAGACACCAATCGCCTCGAAGTTTCCGTGACAAAACAGAATATCCCAGCCGGGAGCGCCGTAGGTATCACCCAGCAGTACCACGCACCGCCGTACGTTAACGAAGGTGCACAGCTCGATTTTCATCCCCTCCTGCCCGTACGGGAAATTACCCGGACTCGGAATCGGGTTTACGACATGAATCGAATCCTCAACATCGTGAATCTTGCAGCTCGAAATAAGACACTCGTAGCCGCCCCTGGTTGATTCAATGTAGATGCCGTAGTTGTTACGGCGTACCCCTTCCGGATTGCGGATGCCGTTGCCCTGCATCTGTACCCAGTAGATACTTGCGTAGTTGGGATTGTAGAGCTTCAGGCCGTATTTTGTCCCGTTCGACCAGGGCCGGTCACTCGTATACGCATTCGAGCCGTTGAGGAAGACATTGAAAATATCAATGTTCTGGCGGCTAAGCTGAAAGTCGATGTTGCTGGGCTGGTCAACAGCATATCCGTTTATCTGGATGTATTCGCCGTTCTGGAAGTCTCCGTGCATCTCGACCTTGAAATCATGCAGCTTAACGGTTTTCCGGCCTGCCGACACGTCGAAGCTGAACCCCTGCCCCCACGTCAGATCTGGCGTACCGTCCGGATTAGCCTTGCCTGGATATACCCTGATAACAGAATCAGCCCCGAACCCTTGAATGTTGATGTTGCGGTTATACGTCCTGATCTGCCGGTTGATTGGGATGATGCAATCTTCCGGATACCCTACCGGCCCGATGCGGATCGCCCGTTCAAGACGATCCGTGTTTTCGGCAACGGCCTTAATGAACGCCGGTTGCAGATAGTAATACGGGTCTTCATCGTCATAACCGATTTCAGACAGGGTTTTTACGCCATACTCAGTGACTGACCTGCGATGTCCGAATGCACGGTGGGCAAGGTAATTGATTGCCTCATACGTCCATTTATAGGGCGTATCCAGCAAGCCGCGCAGATGCTCGTCATACTCTGCGAGCTTGCGGTTTACCTTTTTTATCCACGTGGTTTCAGCCATTATTCAGAGATTTTGTAATACAGTTGTGTTGCTCTGTCCCCTAATGCAGCCAGCATATTGCGTTGAAACTGCGATGATGCTTCCGTCTTGTTACGGGCATCAATCGTCTGCTCAAAAATTACAGTTTCGGCTTTCCGGTCATTCCGGTCATACGCCTTGCAGGTGAATGATGTCATTATACCGGATATGATTCGTTGAAAACCTCACAGGTTGCGCCCTGTATGCGTAATCTGACCACCTTCCCCGATGGTGTCATGAGGTCATACACCTCAATCACATTGACATTTCGGCCGGGGTGGTAGGTAACAATGGAGACATGTAGCTGATTGCCAACCGTTTTTTCACGCACACGGGCATATAATCCACCATGCACTTTTCCGGCACCCGTTGTATTGTAGCCATCATACATTGACGCCCATTCCAGCAGCTGCGTGCCATCGTTTTGCGGTGTGCCGTAATTGGCAGGTGTTACCCAGTCTTCTGTAACCGGCGAGCCGTTGCGCTCGATGCATTTGTACTTGCAGTCCTGCCACTTTTTTCCGGCCGTATTGACGGTCATGTTGTACATCAGCTTCGCTTTCGGAGCAATGTCCATATAGGCCATCGGTGATTCCGGATAGCCCTTTACGCCATCGGTATGCGGGGGGTTAGTGCTGCTTCCGTCACTGTTAAACCAGGCAACATAGTTAGCGCGGTCAGGCCCCGGATTGGGGTTCGGATTGGTCATTTTCAGCGGATTCGTGCCGAATATTTCGCTGTTTTCCCAGTTCCAGACATCGGCAATACCTTCACGGCCATCAACGTTTACGCCCTCGGTATAAGTCGCTACACACATAGCGACCAACAATTCATGATCGACCTGCGGGTGTTCGGTCGAAATGACATAACCGTTAAGTGCAGGTATATCACGCCGGTAGCGGAAGCCATTATGAATGCTCCATGTTACGCCCTGTTCAGGTAATTGTTCAACTTTGGACCAGAAGTGCAGACAAACCCGGTTCCGGTAAGAGCCGTTGTCATTGGTGGTGCCGAATACGGAGACCCGCACTGCGTACATCACGTTCCAGAACTGACGGCGCGACTGGAAGTCTTCTGCGTAAAACTTGATGTCATGCACCATGCCCATTTCATCGTAGCCCAGCGCAAAGAAATTACACCGGCTGCGGGCCGTAGCGCGGCTTTGCAGGGCCGCTTTCCAGTAGGAATCATTCGGGGCGGTATGATTACCGTCCGGCTTGCGGAACCCGAATTTGACCGTATGCCAGAAGGTGTGAAAGCCGCCGTACGTGGTTTTATAGTACAGCGTCCGGCCCTCAGCGGTATAGATTTCCTTTAGCCGCTGCACGATACCCTGCTCGAAGGTAGAAATGTGGGTGCCGGTCGTAATGGCGCCGATGTCACGGAGCTTGCCCTCGCCGATGAACTCAGTACCGATGTAGCCGGCCTTTTCGATGTAGTTGGCTACTTTGCGGCCGTGGGTGTCGTTTAGTTCAACCACCGGAGCACCTTCATACGCAGGCGGCGTCCAGCCGATGTCTGACTGGTGGTTGAACAGGATACCGTAGATGTCGTTGCCAATCAGCCACAAGCCTTTACTGGCCAGAGCAGGCTGATTTGACTTGGATTCATCCGGCTTGGCTACGCCATCGACACCGGCACGGCCGGGCAGGTCGGACGGGTCTGCGACCTCAAAAACCTGATGCTGGATCAGTTTCACGCCATCTACTGACGACGCAACTTTGGGCTGGTTGATCCACTGACCAACCCAGCCCAAAGTGTTTAGTTTTGGTTTTTCTGCAAATGGCATATTTTAAGCGTTTTGCGTGACAGACATACCATCGGGCGTCCCGGTGTAGAGAAGCAATTGCGCCTTGCGTAAATCCGGATAGGCAACCCCTGACGGGCGTTCCAGCGGGTTATAGGTCGGCCAGTCCATTACGTCAACGGTGGCCTGCGTGTGCTGCGGCAGAAGAATCGGGAAGCCGGCTACAGGATCACCGTTCAGGAATACTTTCCAGCCATAGGTTGCCGCCGCAAGTGCAGCTGTTACCTGTAACCACTTGTTACCATCAGGGCCGTTTACCCAGTTCAGCGACGGCGTAAAGACCGGGTTCTGCGGATCGGGCTGACCAACGCGGTACAGCTGGTTTGTGGTCAGGTTGTTGCCTTGTTTAGTCGCTTCCGGCCAAACCAAGGCCTCAACAGTGCTGTTAGTTGATAAAGGAGATAAGACGGTGTAGGTGAGCGGGATTTCGATGGTCTGTCCTTTGATGCGGAATTTGATGGTGACTGTATCACCGGCTACTACATTTCCAAACATAAACCCGAACCGGCCAATGCCATTTTTCTGGACATCGTACCAGTCTGTATCCGGTGGTAAAGATGCGCGGCTTGGCTGCACCTCCACAACCTGAGTACCGGAAACAACCGCCTCAAATGAGATATTGACCGTCGATCCTGCCACGGTGATTTTCCGGTAGATCGCCGTTATCGCTGAAGCCGCTACGGTTGCCGACAAATTAAAGCTGAACGATCCCTGCGAACCCTTATCGCCGGTCGCAATGACTCCAATGGTGCTGTTGCCGGCAGCAGCAGCCGAACCACTCAACACAAATTCATTCGTATTGGTATCAAAGGTGATGGCCACACCCGTAGGCACACCGGAATACGAGAATGATTTAACCTCGCCCGATTGCCAGCCGTTAAAGTCCGCAATCCGTTTGCTGATTGTCTGGCCGACAATAACCGGAACCGTGCCCACGTTTGGCGGCACCAGTTGGTTTGTGCCCGTACCTGCCGTAGGTGCTTCCGTCAGCAGCGGCGTAATCGGGGTGTTCTGGACCGGATTGTAGTAGAAAAAGAAATCCTCGCTGGTCGTATCACCCGGCCGCTTTACATCCACGGCATAGGCTTTGCCGCCTGCCAGACCACCGGTTCTGGGATTGAGCGAGAATGCATAGAAACCCGCGCGGAAATTGAACTCAGCGTTGCCGGTCGAAGGTACGGCAGACTGAAAGTGGCCCGCTCCGACAGGATCGGTTCCTGTCTGGCTGCCATTGGCCGCATTACCGGTATATACCGTGCTGTCCAGTGTCCGGAAAGCAACTAACACTGCGTTCGTGTTTTCTGTCTGAATGAAAATATCCACACCGCCCGTGTTAACATCAATCCGCACGAAAATACCTTTCAGCCAGGCGTTCACCGGATTAGGTGCAACGACCATCGTGAATTGCATGTCATCCGTCTGTCCGTCCGCATCTGTCCACGTCAGCGTTACGTAGTATTCGCCTGGCAGCGTAGGGAAGCCGGGAAATTTACCCGTTGCCGGATCAATGCTCAGGCCGGAAGGCAAGCCGGCTGCTGACCATGTACCGGTTTGGGTTACCCCGTTGCCGTAGCTTACCTCTGCCTGTAGCGGGGTAGTCTGCCCCTGCACCAGCGTCAGGGCGGAAATCTGGGTAACAGTCGGCTGGGGTTTCTGCGTCACCGGAGCCGCCAGCACCCGAAGGTTGAACGGCTTTCTGACAACATTGTCAGCCTGCAGGCCGGGCCCTACCGTACCAACCAGCACAAGCGGCCATGTGGTCTCCTCGGCAACCGTGCGGGTGCCTGTCAATCTCCTGCTGGAACCCGCAAACGCAAAACCGGCCGGAGGGGTTTCAACGGCGTAGGAAATCGTGTAGGGGTATTTCGTGCCGTCGGCTTTGGTGAAAGCCGGCAGCGTGATACTGAGTGCAGCCCCCGATGAAATGACAATATCGGCAATATCCGGAGCAACCGGCAGTCCCGGATCGGCATCCTGCTGCTGCGATTTTTCTCCGGTAGCCAGTGCCATAAATTCGGCAAACGAGGCTCTGAATGCTATTTTACTGTCATCGCTGATGAGCAGCGGCGAAAACTTGCCGGTGGGCGGCAGCGGTTCCAGATCAAGGCGCAGGCGGATATCGCCGTCTTTGTCTTTGCCTTTGCCGATCACCTCCAGCCCGCGATGGGCTTTTATCTCAATTGTAGCACGGGGGTCAATATCTAGCGGCGCATTAATGCCGTACTGCCCGATCAGTGCAGAGAAGATCTGCTCCAGTTGATTGCCGGCGTCGTTTACCTTCACAAAGGTATCCAGCTCCAGCAGCGTAGTGAGTACATCTTTCAGCTTGTCATAAATAATGACCTTCACTTCCTTGTTCTGGCTGCCTTCCTGCGGCCGGGTATAAGCCAGCAGCCCCTCGGCCTCTTCGGTTTCGGCAAAAGGAGCCATCACGCCACCAACGGTAAGAGGAGCACTCTCCGATATGGCATCCGCCTTCAGATACGCCAGGTCCGCCTGCGCGGCCGTGAGTACAGTATTTTTCCGCGGATACAGCAGATCGGCGGCCGACGGGGATAGCTTACCCGAGCTGGCAGTGACAAGTGCATTAATCTGGCGGATGTAGCTCAGATCCTCGGTTGTAAGCTGACGGGCCGCAGCGGGTACTGTATTGTCGACAGCGGCAATTACCTGCGTCTGCTCGACGGTAATGCTGCCAACGCCCGAAAAGCCCGGCGGCGGGCCTTCGTCAAACTCGTCGTTGTCTGTGAAAAACATATCCTGATAGAGAAACTGGAAGCTGAACGAATGGGCAAACAGCGAGTCCCCGTCTTTAGCCTGCTTAATGGATTTACTGACCAGGCCTATCGGTAAAACCTCACGCGACGGGCGGAGAAGGAACTTCACCGGCGATCGGTAAAAGTCAGTACAGCGGGTGAGAAATCCTTCGGGCCGGAAGCCCGTAGCTACTTCATACTGTTGCTGGAGCTGCACGTCGTACTCGGCAAACTGCCCGTCGGTAACGGAATACTGAATCGGGAGCACGCTTTCGGCCAGCTCGCCGGCCCGTGAGAGTTCAGCCGAGCCCTTGCCGTAGGTCGTCAGGGTATCAAATGCCCCCAGCGAATTGAGATAGATAAAATACCGGGTATACGGCCGGTAGGCGTAGTCAATCGTGTAGCGGTATTCGGCACTGTAGTCGCTCTCCCCGTGGTGCAGCACCACAAAGTATTCCTTCAGGTACTTGCCCGCCGGTACGAGCTCCGAGAGCCCCAGCGCGTTGAAGCCGGTGGCAAAGGTGAGTTTGGCGCCGGCCGGAAAGGGGAGCTCCGCCACCAGATCCGTGCGGGTCAGTGAGCTGTTATCGTCAAAAATCAGCCGCACGGAGAGACCGGCTGCGGACTGAGATGCATGAAAATTAATGAATGTCAGGTAGGAGGGCTCGTTGAGCCGCACGTAGCGGCGGCGCGGGCCGAAGCGCAGCGCCCGGCTGACCGGCGGCTGAATGCCGCCCAGCTGCGGCAGCGAAAAACCCTCGCCGGCGGCGTGGATGTAGTCCGCCCCGCCCAGATAGGCCCGTTTCACGGTATCTTCTGTCACCAGGGCTACTTTCAGGGGAGAACCCCAGGCCTCCCCGTAGGCAACGTAGTAGGGGCGGGCTGACAGGGTGTTTACCTTGCCGATTGCCTGCTCAAACAGGGGCAGGTCGGCCGAGAGCTGACTGTGCAGCATCGAGCCGCAGTCAAAATCGGCATAGCCGTCCGCATCCGTGTCGATGGTAGCGGCATAGATGCGGACGAAATGATCCGGATCCGAGCCGTCCAGCCCGGGGCGGGCCACAAACAGCTCGACGTAGATACTGTACCGTTCGCGGATGATTTCCGCCTGGCCGGCCAAGGCGTTGCCCACGCTCCAGTTGCCCGACTGGCTGAGCTGGCGGATATTATACTGCTGCCCCTCGCGGCGGGCGGTGAGGTTTACCCCCTCAAAACCATTCAGTGAGGAGCGGAATACGGTAAAATCTTCGCGGAAGGGCTGGTACTGGCTCAGGTAATCGGCCAGCTGATTGGCGTGGGCAGCGCCGCCGTTTCCTGCCGGCAGCTCGCCGGGTTCGGCCGGATTATTACGGATCGTCAGCGTTTCGGTCTTGTCGCCCCACTGGAGGGTAATGCTGTTACCCTCTGCCAGCGGACCGGAGATCACAAAACCGTTGACGGCCGCGATGCCGGCGGCGACCACGCGGCCGTCGCCCTGAAAGCGGTAGGCACAGCGGCCGCCTTTGGTCAGCGCCAGCGGATCGGGAGAGAAGATTTTGGAGATGGCCATACGACGCATGAATGCTTGGCCCCGAAATAGCCTTCTTACCGCTCCTTCTGCTCTGACAAACGTTGTACGTATCAGCCGTCCCAGCAGTCATCGGGCGCAACGGACAGGGGCGCCGAGAGTTTAAACCCGTAGCTCCAGCCCACGGCAATGTTGCCCAGGACCGGAGTAGCTTCCCCGCTAAACGGCGGGCTCAGCAGCACACCTTTCCCGAAAATATGTTTGCGGCAATCAGCCCGGAACCGGCGCAGGATCTGAAGGGCGATCATCCGCGCCTGGTGGCGGGCCTCCCGCTGGGCCCGGCTGTTGCCCTGCTCAAAGCGGACAAGGACAGAAAACCCGCCGGATACATTCACCCTGAAATTATCCTGGCTGTCGTCCACATCATCCACGTACTGATCCAGCAGCAGACAGGGCAGGGTTAGTTTTGACCGTACTGCCTGCACAACTTCGGTATATTCATCGTTATCGGCTACCCAGAAGCGGGGCGAGCCTTCCGAGTGCTGAATGGCCGTATGGGCAGCGGCCAGCCCCTCAAAATAGCTGATGTACTGCTGTTCGGTCATGTTCGTCTGAGTTTTTCGAGTTCCTTCTGCTGGGCCTGATCCGCCCTGAGCTGCATGTCGAGCGCCCTGAGGGTCAGATACAGGTTAGTCTGCTCATAGTGCCGGATCTGCGTCGGGTCATACTTTGCCATGGACAGGGCCACATCCAGCCAGCCGGCTGACGGCTGCGTGTTTCCCCCCTCTGCCGGCGAAAACACATGCGGAAACGCGCGGGCGAGCATGGCAATGGTGCTCTCAAAACTGTGGCGGACGGCGGCGTGTATCGCCGGATCCAGTGAGCGGAAGATGGCGGCCCGTTTATCAGCCCCGTCCGGATCAAACCGGATCCGGACGCCGTTTTTGGCCGGCCGGTAGAGAATGGCCGTCAGCGTAGCGTTATCGGCGGCCCGGTACGCCCGGTCGGCAAACATCAGCTCCCCGAAGGTGCAGTCGGTCATGGCCGGAGCGGGGCCGTACCAGACCTGACGGCGCAACAAACGGCCAATCAGGACCGCCGGCGTACCGAAGCGGTAACTGTAGCGGGAAAACCGGGGCAGAAATCCGGCTTTTTCGTCGGGCCGCATCACAAAGCTCACCAGCTCCAGCAGCGACTGGCCCTGCTGGAGCAGCAGGGAGATCTCGTCGGGCTCAAATCCCTTATAGCGCAGCCAGCGCTCGTCGTAAAACCACCGCAGATGCCGGCGTCTCATGCCAAACAGCAGCGTCAGGGCAGGGAAAATACTCTCGGGGGCGTCGCTCAGGCGCTCCCGCAGCCGCATGAGCGCGATCCGCTGGTCTGCGGACAGTTCATGCCAGGCCGATGGACCGGTAAAAAACAGGTCATAATCCGGGGTTTTGAGGTTGATTGTGTGCATGGTGAGAATGAAAAAAGCGGCAGTTCTGCCGCTTTTTCTGGCTTAGATGGTGAATATTGCCCTACATCAGGGGTAAACATCGCAAAGGCAGCCCGCCGGATCCGGACTGGTAGAGTCGTTTGGGCAGCACGCAGACAAACCATAAACCCGCCGTTTTGTGTGTAGTAGTCCGCAGCAGGAGCAGGTCAGCGATGGTTACGACTGACCGCGCCAGATAGATAACGTAGCGGGATTTCAGCGCAGATTGAGCCGCAGGCCGGGCATTAACAGAAACAGCCGGCGCTGCATCAGTCTGACGGATGCTGTCAGCCACGTAAATAGCCTGATCAGCGTGCAGCAGCGGGGTGATCGCAGCCTTGCCGGCCGCAGACAGTGAAACGGGGGCGCAGGAGAGAGCGGAATCCGGCGGATCAGCCGCCGTCAGCAGGACGGATACGCCCAGCAGAAGCCAGCCCAGGAGCAGAAACTTTTTCATGGTACTGAATCGGGGTTAAAGTGAAAACTATTACAGATACACGATCTTATCGCCGATCGGAGCGGGTGGAACAGGATCCTCAGTGTCGGGGGGCGGACTCAGCGCCGCCAGGGCATTATCCAGCGTCTGCCAGGCATCATCCGCCTGCCGGCGCAGCTTCAGCCCCAGCCGGTCGAGCAGCTCAGCCGAAGGCGCCGTAAAGTACTCACTGGCCCCGCCGTACTGGCTGGCCAGATTGACCTGAAGCGTCTGGCCGGAGATTTCGACGGCCAGATTGGGCATGCCGGCGGCAATGGTCTCAAACGCCACGGCATAGCGCAGCTGCTGCATGAGTGCCGTCTGCCGGGTCTGGTCTGTTACCTGACTGATCTGCGCCAGCCGGCCGGCAGCCGTCAGCTCAGCCCGGGTTAAAAAGGGCCGCAGCGCCCGGAACGTCAGACATTTTCCCTGAATCGGGTAGTAGGTGGCGAACTGCCGTGCCGACTGAAACAGGCTGCTGCGGTATTCATTGTAGCAGGGCGCATCTGGCCATGCCGGAAAGGTATCTTCGTGTTCGTCAATGTGCGCCAGCAGCTTATCCAGCGCCTGCCAGCCGGACTGCGCCAGCCGGGCGGCCAGATTGCGGGTCTGGTAGGAAAATGCCGCCTTTCGGCCGTCAGCGGCCGAAATAGTCACCCCGTCATCACCGATCTGGGTCTCGGCAAAGGGCAGATACCGCTCAAAACCCAGGTTGGCGACGACCTGACGGAAATAGCTCACGGCCGGCACCAGAACGGGATCCGTCTGCACCGGCACGGCTGCTGCCAGCAGCTGCGCCGCCAGATCCGGGCCCAGAAAGCCCGTGCGGATATCCTCTTCCACCTGATCCAGATAGGGGCGAAGCGGCCCCACGCTGAAATTCATGGTTACCGGCACGTAGCGGCGGAAAAAGGCGGTATCGTCGGTAAACAGCGGCATCAGCTGACTACTTTTTTAGTGCCGGCTCCCGTATCCAGCGTGGTGAGTATGGTATCCCGGAAGCGGAAGGTCAGATTCGGGAAAGCCGCCTTCCAGCCGTTGTATTCCGCAATAAATTCAAGGGGTTCCAGCAGCATCTCCCGGAAGGGTGCCAGCATCTGAAGCGCAATCAGGTAGGCTTCGCGCTTGTCGGAGCCGCCGGATTTGGCCCCCATTTTATCGCCGCCGGCGAAGCCGACGATTGCCGGATCCACGCCGAGCGCGTAAAAGACGTTGGCCGCGGCCTCCAGGTTGTCGTCGAGAAACTTGCCGTCCAGGGTTTTGTCGTCGATGGTGGTAATCTGCACGTAATCGCGGATCTTGTTCTGGGCGGACGGCTCCCAGGCCACTTCGGTCATAATCGCCTTGCCGGCATTTTCCGTGCTGGTAAGCGTATCGGTCAGCGTTTTGAGCCAGCCGGTAATCTTCGCCTGTTTTTCAGCAGGTTTCAGCTTATTCCAGACCTCAGTACCCCCGAAACGGATCGGCCAGAAGGCACTGTCAACCTTGATGTGGTATTTGACCGAGATCTGGTTCTTCAGCAGGTATTTTTTGTAGGCGGGCACGTCCAGATGCACATCGTACCAGCCCGACTTAATCAGCGCGTAGTGGTGGGCAAGCGAGTAGTAGCGGCGCCCCGGCGTCGGGTAGCTGATGGGATAGACAAACTTGTAAAAATCAGATCCCCGCACCCAGTCCACGCGGTCCCAGCGGTAGGGATCCAGCGCCGTGAGCTTTTTGGTGTAGCGCTCCTCGCTGACGGCCACGTTCGGCCAGGCACTGGAGAGATACACATGCGGCAGGTTGCCGTTTTCGTCCATGCGGCACCAGCGGCACTCCTCGGCGTTGAGCTCATGAATCTGCACGATCTTCTGACGATCCTTTGAGAGGATCATTTCCGGCCAGGCGTTAAAAAACCAGGCGATATCGCCCGAGGATTCGCGCAGGTAGCGCCGCAGGTCGGGCGATTTGAGAAACGCCCGGATTTCGGCAGCGACGGGATGATCTGCCGGCAGCGGGTTGTCAATTTCCTTTCCGGCCCCGTCGATATCTTCCTGCACGGCCATTACGCCCCGGCCGGTCATCATGCTGGCGACCTTATCGAGCGTTTTGGGGATGATCGGGTCATTATTGTAGAGTTCGGCCAGCCGCTGGGGAAAATCGTTTCCGTCGCCCCAGGGCATCACCTCACCAATGGCCGAACCCATCAGGGCATCGGGCAGGGCGACGGCCGACGGAGCGGCGCCGGGCAGCGTCTCCTTTGCCAGCGCAAAGCTGACGCCGGGCCCCTTTCCCGTAGCGGTAAATACCGCAACATCATACTGCCCGCCCTCAAAATAATCGATCATGCTACCGGGATGTTATTAAACCACAAAATCAGGTCCAGGTGAATCCGCACAGGCGCACGGGTACCCCGCACGGAGCGGAAATCCAGAATGCGTTTTGGTGCCCGTTTTCTGGTCAGCAGCTCGGCCGACCGCAGCTCCCGCACCTGACCACCTTCGCCGGTAGTCCGGTTGGCGGTGACAAAGGTGATGTCGAAGGGCTTGTCGGCACTGCGCATGCGCTGCACCATCTCCTGAACCGTAATCATAGCGGAAATTGCCGGGCCCGGGGCGGAAGCGGCCTGACAACCGTTGTACGCGGGGATTTGCCGGGAAATAGCTAGATTCGCTGTGACAGAAATAACCCGCAATGAGAAAGCCGATTACAACCGACCAGGCCTTTGAGCAGCTGGTCAGCAGTCCGTACTACTGGAGCCTGACCGGACTCAAAAAACAGCGGCAGCGCTACTACCGGACGCAGCTCCGGTCAGGAAAGAAGAAAATCAGCACAGAAAAAAAGGAGGAGCTGCTGACACTGGCCGGCTTCGGGGTCTGGCAGGAAAAAACCTGGCACTGGCCGGAGTAGAATTCAGGGGCGAAGGACAAAGCCGGACGGCGGGAAGAAAAACACCGAATCGTTAATGCGCCGCATGGAGTCGCCGGCCGTAACTGAATTATAAACCGCCGGCAAAAGGTACAATGTTTCTGTATCCTGCGTGCCGGAGCCTGCTGACACCAGTACACAGTAATCCTCATCGTCAAAAACCTCGACAGGTACGGTAATGACGATGACGCTTTTCCCGTTCGGTATTATCCGGGGGGCAGGGCTTGTATACCTGCGGGCCGGCTCATACCACTTCTTAACAACGATACCCCGCCTGAGTTTTCCGGACTCACATGCCGTCAGTACACATAAGATCCAGAGTATGGACACAACTGATTTCATCCGGCTTTTGCTGTATCTGAAGAACATCCCGGACCGGCACAAACCGCACAAGACTTAACCGACTGGTTAACCAGCAGATTATCCCGCACGCAATACTGAAGCGGACGTATATTAACCGGTATCACGGTATGGCTATACCCGTCATTCATATCGCCGGTTTTGGTAATATCCTGATAACTGACCATTGCCACCAGCTGACCATCAATGGTATTAAGCTGAATAATTTCTACGTTTCTGAGATTTTCCATTGTTTTCTTTAAGAATGAACAAGCCCCGGCCGTGTTGCCGGGGCTTCTGGTTTGGGTGCCGGTCAGGACAGGGCTACCCGATTATAAGCCGCATATCCCTGTTGTAGCGGCCGGAATCCTCACTGACCTGGTCCGTCCGGAAGCGGACCGGGCACCATTTGGCTATTGAACGGGAATGACAGAAGAATCAACGGTGGCCACGTTGTACTCAGCCGCCGGTGTTACTTCAGTAATGTCAAGATAATACTCCCTGCCAGGCCGGTAGTGACCAAACAGATCCGGAACTGTAATCATCATCGTCAGCTCTCCAACCGGCGTAGCCGTAGAGAACGATTTGTTTTCAGGACTGTTGCCATACACCGGTATAAATGTCGGCTTTTCGCTGGCTTCGTAAATTTCGACCTTAGTACATTTAAATTTAGCCCTTACACTACTCATAAAGTGATAGTTTAGTTACAGGTTTTCCAGAGACAAATCTGCCCGGAAAAAGCGGTTGTCCGGTAGCCGTTAAATCAGATGAAAACAGCTAATCCGCTGATTAATAATGGACAGTAACAACAAAGCGTATGCTACAGCAAACGGTATATAAACCCGTTTTTAAGTCGCTTTCATTGAAAATCAGTCTTTTATGCGCTGGAATTCAAAAAAAACGGCTCCGTCTGACACACCGAACCCCGAGGCCACGCGCCTTTTCAAAATGCAATTGCACCGCCGGGCTGCACCATATATGATGGGGCATCGGTGCATCCCGCACCCGCCCGCTGCCGCCTGAGCCGTCATCGTATCAGTGTGCCCGCTATCCGATCACATCGAAGCTCTCAGCGCTCATGTGACGGTGTACCTTCAGGGCGCCCACCAGCAGCGTATCCGCCGAGTCCGAGAAGTGGGTGGTTTCGCGCTGATCCAGGTTCGGTTTGCGCTCGTTGCCCTTATCCTTTTCGAATGCCCGGCCCCCTTCCTTAATCGATGCGTTCTGCATGGAGGTGCGCAGGTACTCGGTGTTACCCCGGTTAAAGCCTACCTCCAGCAGCCGGTCACGGTTGCCCCGCAGACAGCTGCCCCATACCTCATAGCGGTACTGATAGCTGGCTGTATGCCCGATCCAGTAGGGCTCTACGGTCCAGCCTGCCTGGCTGAGCACATCCACGACGATATCCTTATAGGTCTGATCATCCTTACCATCCGAGCCGATAGCGGTGTGATCATAGTAGTAGCGCACATACTTATTGTGATGATAGCGGTAGTAACCGGCAAACCCCAGCAGGGCATCGCGCAGCCGCTGGGGGTGGCGGGCATACAGGGCATTGACAAAGTTGTACTTCTTTCCCGCCGGCTGACCAACACTGATACAGTTGATCGATGCCCCGTAATCCAGCCCGATCTCCAGCATCGCGTACGGATCCACATCAGCATCCTTACGCGAATCGCGGAACTCTCCCTTACCGAACTCATAGGAGTCGATGTAGTCATAGTTGTACGCATCATAAAAGTGGCGCTCATCCAGATCCGGATAGAAGGCGTTCTCGGTCAGAAACGGCCGCTCGTTGAGAATCGCCGTCCGGTAGATAAACGTGGGCAGGATCTGTCGCAGCCGGAGAATATTTTTCTCTCCGAAACCGTGAATGTTATCCAGCGTGGAGGCCTCGGAGAAAAAGACCGTACCGGCCCGGAGCTCATTCCACTCTTTCTGCCAGGCGTTAATCCGGCTCAGAATGTTTTTGCGCCGGGCCGGATAGCACAGCAGCTGCTCGTAGAGCTTGTAGATCTCAACCTGAATCGCCAGCAGGATCCGGATCCGGTCGGGATCCATGCGTTTCTGCTGCTCCAGGATCCACATAGCCTCCTTGGTGGTGGGCATGTCGGTGCAGAACAGCAGGGAATGAAATTCAGGGATGCCGCCGAAGTAGCGCTCATCCCCGCGGTTTGTCATTAACAGCTCGCTGTCGAGCTTCTGTTTGTTAAGGAACTTGGCCTCATCGCCCGCAATCCAGTGCACGGTCTTGCCGTTGGCGCTGCCCGGCCGGTCCTGGGAGATCATGCTGGCGATCGCGCCGTTTCTAAAGAAAATACAGTGCTCGGTGGTGATGGGCCCCACGATCGGCTCGGGGATGCCCAGCTTTTTCGGGGGGCGCTCGCGGATCCAGAAATCACGGTTGCGCCGGAGACCCATATTTTCCCATCCCTTGATCACCGGCGGCAGCGTACGCTCCAGCAATTGCAGGTAGGTGGCTCCCACAAAGCAGCCGTGCGAGCGGGGCATCACCTGCATGTTGCGGTAGGTGCGGGGGGCAATCAGCCCCTCTGACTTGCCGGTACCACGGCCCCAGACAGCGTACTCTTCGTTGGCGCCCACCAGCATCGAGCGCAGCTGCGGCTTATTATAGTGCAGGTGGGTAATGTCCACGTCGGCCGCCAGCCCGCTTTCGGGCGCCTCCAGTCCGGCCAGCTGGAGCGTGGCGCCCAGATCATCGCGCAGTACGCTGTCCAGGGTTTTATAACTGTCAGGCAGTAGTGTCGTCATCGTCCAGGGTGGTAAAGTCGCTGAATTCCTCTTCGCGCCTGCGTTTATCGGCCGCTTTCAGGTTTTTGATTAGCTTCTCCAGCTGCTCGGGGCCGATCTCCTCGCCGCCCAGCTGCACCGGATTAAAGTTGAGCACGTTAATGACCGTTTTGTTGTCAACCTGCTCCTGGGGCTGATCGGCGCCGATCACCTGCGCGTAGAGCTTACTCAGCGAGGCGACCGCCTTGAAGTCTTCCGACCGCCGGGCGCGGCGGATATCTTCGCGCAGCTGACTGATCAGCATGACCCGCTCAAAATCCAGATTGGGTTTGCCCAGCACGGAGTAAAAACGTCTGGTGTCATCCAGCAGCCGGCGGGCAACACGTGCCTGCGTGCCGGGATACTGCTTTTGGATAGCCAGTACCAGCTGCGACTCCTTTACCTGGGCGCCGGATTCCATCAGCGCGTAGATCCAGGCCCACTGCTGCCGCTCCTGTTCCAGTTCCGCCGGCAGGGTAATACCGCCTGTCTCATCGCGGTACCAGCGGTAGACCCGGTCGAATTTATCTTCCCACTTAGCCAGCCCTGCGCCGGGTGACGTTGTCAGCTCGCTGCTCATTGGACATGAATCTGATACGTGGTAAATTCGGTGCCGTCATCGTTTTTGATTGGCTCGCCGGCGGGCTCGCAGAGCAGGGTACCGTCTGCCGCCTGTTCGGCAAACACCTTCAGCAGCTTGCTGTCAATGCCGGCGGGCCGGGAGGAGATTGTAAATTCCAGACAGGGCCGGCCGTCGTCTGTTAATGAGAGGGATATCATCACGTTTGAGGGGTAAAATTCACAGAAATCAATCAGGGGATTCACAGGGTTCAATCCGCAGCGGCCTTTTGCAGCTCAGTTTCTACGGCAAACAACTCGGCCCGGTAATGGTCGAGCTTCTGCTGAAGCCGGCTGATCTCTCCGGCCCCGTAGGCCTGCTGAAGCTGTTTGCTGTAGCGGGTCACGTAGGTCCGCAGCGTGTTGCGGCGGGTGGTAAGTGCCAGGGGGGTGGTGCAGGAGGGGGGATCCGCATCGGGCAGATAGCCGTGCTGCTCATAGAAATCCTGCTGCCCGAAGTGCTCATCGAGCTGATCGTTGAGTGCCAGCACCTGAAAAGCCAGCTCCCGCAGCTGATCGCCGGAGGAGGTACCGCCCGCATGCAGCAGCCGCATGCGTTCCTTGAGTACAATCCGCTCGTCGAGCAGCTTTCCCGCCCGCTGCCTGCCTTCGGCCAGCACCGGCGGCAGCTCCTGCAGCCTTGCCTGCTGCTCAGCCAGCAGCTGCGCATGTTTTTCGCTCAGCGCGGTTTCGAGCACCGAGCGGGAGTAACTGTCCTCTCCGGCCTTGAGCACCGAGAGTACAAAGCCGGTCCCGATCAGCCGCTCGTACAGCAGCACGCCGGCGGGATACACTGGGTTCTCCAGCCATGCAGTAAGTCGTTCCAGGTCGGTCATACAAAAAAAGCCCGGGGGAAAGGCCGGGCTTTTGATTACGGGTTGCGTGTCAGGTAGGGCACCTGCTCGGGGAACTGAAGCAGGTATTCCGCCTCCTCATCAGTGAGCCGGGCCAGATCGTAGCGTTTGCCCTCGAAATAGACCGGCATCTCATCCGCCGGCGCAAGGCCCGTCACGCTGAAAAAGCGTGTCGCTGCCGGCTCGTTAGCTGGCAGGGGTGACTGGGACGGTCGCGGCATAGCGGTAGATGTAAGGAGTGAAACCGGTCACCTCAAATTCGGTACCACGGCCGCGGCCGGAGTTTACGCCGGTTTTGAAGCTCGCTGAAAACCGCATTGAGAACCGCTCGGAGCCCAGCTGGAGCATCTTGCCGTCGGGCAGCTCGGCGATCACGATGAGCACATCGTTCTTGATCTGGTTGAAGAACGTGATGGCCGCATCCTCCAGACCCGGATAGAACGCCTTCAGTACCGGCTTGAAGGACTTACCGTCCACCTCGCCGATTGCCTGAAGCTCCAGATCACCGGTATCCTGGGTAATGTAGCATTCGTAGAACTTTTTGCCGGTTTTCATCTGAAACGGCGTCGTGAGAATGTAGGGGCTGGCAGGAGAAGCTGCCGGAGCGGACCACGTCTGGATATCGACCCGGCGGGCAAACCACAGGCGCTCGGAGAGACCGCCCATGTTCACCTCTTCGCCGGTCGGCGGCAGCATGTCTGCGTAGGAAATTGCCATTGGTTAGTACTGGTTTATCGGGTGAATACAGATCGGAAGCTAGTCAGCAGTTGCCGGCCGCAGGAAGGCCACGCCCTCGCTTACCAGCTCTTCAGCCAGCGCCTTGTCGGCCTTCAGTACGTCCAGGGTGACGTCCTTCCCCTTCCAGCAGAAGTCAGAAATCAGCTCATACGGCCGGCGGCCGATCATGATGGATTTCCGGTCAGCGGCAGGGGCGGCGGTTTCGGCGGCGGTCAGCTGCTTACGCAGACCGGCAATCATTTCAGCCGCCGTTTTCAGCTCACCGTCCTGGCGGCTGATTGTCGCGGACTGTTCCGCAGCAGCTTTTACGTGCGCGGCAATGGCCGTGTTTGCGGCCGTCAGATTACCATCCAGGGTCTTGATGGTTTTGGCCTGCGTGGCAATGGTTGAATCGCGTTTGGCCAGCTCAGCCGTCAGATCCGCGATTTTCTGGTCTTTTTCGTCCATGGTAAAGTAAGCAGAGGCCCCCTTGCAGGGGCTTCCCGGGAGTGAAGGGTGAGTTATACCTGATCGTTTACGAAGAGCATAGCCAGATCCGCGATCTGATAAGCCAGAATCATCTGGTACTTATAGGTTGCTCCGTGAATGTGCGGGATCATGTTACCGATTGAATTGATATCAGAGGTCAGATCCGTACCCATTTTCAGGTTGCTTTTCGGCGTAGCGATGATCCGCTGGCTGCTGCCCATCCAGGTACACGGCTTAAGGATCCACTTATTACCCGAACCGAATACGTAGTAGTTCACCGTACCCGGCACCTCATACGCACTGGTACCGTTAACAAACTTGTTGAGCAGCGCCGTACCGTACTTCTGATACACATCATAGCTGACGTAGAAGAAACCGCCCTTGCTTTTCTTTGCCGTCGGCATCGCATTGTAGAAGTCCGTTACCTTGTCAAAGGCATTGGTGCCGGTGATGGCGCCGGTAGCGATCTTGTTGGCCGTATCCATTGAGGAGTACTCGGCGGCAATGATGGTACCGAAGCCTTTTGCCAGCACCTCGTTGTCGCAGTCTACCCATTTGGCCGGATGCGATTCAGGCGTCTGACCGGCTGTGGTGGTGGCCAGACAGCGGTAATAGACCTTGTCGGTATACCGCATCCGGTCGCCCACGTTGTAGGCCGTCGCGCCGCTATAGGCAGCGATATCCTCCGAGTCTACGCCGTAATAGGCGTTGTCGTTAATTTCGGCCTGAATGATATTTGTCTGCTCGGCCCAGAAATACTGCGCAAATCCCTGCGGGTATTCTTTGGCATTAGCCGCCAGATCGCGGCCCAGATACGTTTTGCGGAGTTCCTCAGGGATCACATCGAGAATCTTCATCGACGTGCGCGGGGTGATGGTGCGGACACCGAATTTACCCGCTTTGCCCTTGGCCGAGCGGATATCGGTATCCAGGGGACGCATACCGCCGTTGGCCGTATACTTAGGCAGGATCTGCGGCTCGCGGAGATTGCGGATCAGATCCACGTCATTGACGATATCCAGCCCGTTGACAACCGACGCGATGATCTGGGACTGGTAAGTCCCGGCGTAGTTATTGATGGCGGTGATATCGTTGGTGGTTGTTACAGTAGCCATACGCTAAAGTGGAAGAGAAAGAAGTTACGGGTGAGTTGTCAGCAAGCACTAAAGGGGCTTACCGGCCCTGCTGGCGGGCCAGCATACGCTGCATTTCGGCATCAGTTTCAGACATTACCAGCGGCGTAGTGGTCGCCAGCGGCTCGTCGGTCTTCTCGACCTTGCTCGGCGTGGCACCCGGCTGCGAGCCGTAGGACTCGGCTTTGGCCTTGTAGCTGTCACGCTCAGTAGTCAGCGTGGTGATGGTGGTATTCACGGTAGCCAGGGCCGAAACGGCATTTTCTGCCTCGTTCAGGTAGCCGGTGCTGATCACCCGCACGCCGGTAATGCCCAGAGAATCGAGGTTGGCATTTACCTCGTTGAGCTGCTCGTCACTGACGGCAGCCTGACCGGCCAGAGCCGTCAGCTTTTTGTGTTTGTCGCCAAACATAGATGTATCGGGATTTTGGTTACTGGACTGAATTTGTGCGGCAGCTTCCGGGGCGTCATCCGGTTCGTGCTCCGGATCCTCTTCCGGATCGTTATCCTCTTCGCCGGAATCGTCCGGGGCTTCGGATTTGAGAATATCCTGAATGGTCTCGCCGGCGGCCATGCGGGCAATCAGCTGAAGGGCGCGGTCGGCACTGCCGATCTCGTCGATGATGCCGTTTTTAAGCGCATCGGCGGCCACGTACAGGGCGCCGCGTGTGGGATCATCGGCTTTGGTAATTTTCAGCTTACCGGCGCGATACTGTTTGACCGCAGCAATGAACAGCTGCGCCACCCGGGAGTTATTGGCCTCGTAGAGACTGTAATCACCTTCCTGGGCGGCCCGGAACTCTTCGTTTTTGCGGTCCGACTCGGGGGCATAGATGTCCTTCAGCGTAAAGCCGTACTGCTCCCAGAAGCCCGTATCGTCCATGAAGGTGCTGTAGACGCCGATTGAGCCGATGCGGTCAGTGGCACGGCTGGCCATGATGTAGTCAAAGCCCAGGGCAAACCAGTAGGCGGCCGAGGCCATCAGGCCGTATTCACACAGGGCGATTTTGGGCTTCTTAATCGCCTGGATTGTGTCAAACAGCTTATAGGCCGCCTGATCAACGCCGCCCGGCGAATTGATCTTGCAGATAATGCCGACGACATTTTCGTTCATCGAGGCCTGCTGCAGCTGCCGGCAGAGCCATTCAGCGTAAAAGCCGTAGAGCGGGTAGTCCACGCAGATAACCACCACCGAGCCCGGCATGGCACCCGACATACCGCCGCCGCCCATCAGGGACGGAGCCGCAGAACGGACGCCGGCATACGTAACGGCGGGTTCGGCTGGCTGCGCCTTGTTTTCCAGAAGCTGGCGGAGCACAAAACGGCCGGCCGCCTGATCAATCAGCCAGGTGTGCTGTGTAAGAGAGGCAAGGGTCTGCATGCTATCCATGCCGGAAATTGCGCCCTCGTCCGGCAGCTCTGCCTGACAAACGTTGTACGCAGAAAAAGCCGGACAGGATACCCGTCCGGCTTTATACGTTCCCAAAGTTTCAATCAGTCAATCAATCAATAAGGTCAGGCAGTGCGGTCAGCTGGCCGGCAAAGGCGATCCGGTTACCGCGCCGCTCACCGGGATTGGCGCCCGGCGAAAAACTATAGCTGAAGGTAAGGCCCGCCCCGATCGCGCCGGCGCGGCGGACCAGCCCCTCGTTGTCTTCACATTCAACCACAAAGCGGCGGGTGGTCATTGCCGCCAGCTGGGCCCGGATAGCGGCCGAGTCGCCGGGCAGAAATGCCTGCACACTCAGCTCCCAGACAGGCCCGTTATCGGTATCCTTCTGCTGCTCCTCCCAGCTGAGCGAGCCTTCCGAGCCGTAGCAGGAAAGCCAGCGGGCGCCGGCGGCAAAAGTTACCTCCGTGCCGATGGCCGTAATGCTGTCGAGCGGGGCAAACCGCAGCAGAAATACCCCGCCGGTATTGGCGCTGCCGGGCGTAAAGTTCAGATCATTCATGGGCGTAAATAATCGGCGCGGCAGGGGCAGCCTCCCCGACAATCGTTGTACGCATTACCGTATCCCAGTCCGGCCGGCGGTAGGACTGCCGGTTGCGGCCGGCGCGGGTACGGTAGTAGAGCTGCTCCAGACTGGCCTCCGAGAGGTCATCATCCGAAAAATCGTACCGGTCGGCAATGCTGCGGATGGCCCCCTGCACGGTCACGGCGGGATCCCGCGCGTCGATATCACCCAGCAGATCATCGAACATAAACTTGGTTACCACGCGGTTGAACACGTGCAGCTCGGCAATATTGAGCAGCAGCTGGGAGCGGGAGCTGTGAAATTCGTAGATGCCCACAACATAGTTCCGGGACATTTCGTCGAGCCGGTATTTGCGGTACCGTTTTACACGGCCGCCGTGCTTCTGATAGAGGTGTACCTTTTCGCTCTGGGCCATCGCCCACAGCCAGGTACCGACCGGCGCATTCTCAAAGGTAGCCATCAGCGGCTCACCGGCCTGCCGTACACGCAGATACTTATAGACGTGCTCGCAGACGGGCAGCGGAAAAATTACCGGATCGTTTCTCATCAGTTGACGGGGGTGAAAAGTGCCTCTAAGTTACCACCGCGGAGAGGGCAGGCGGTAGCCGCATAATCAGACTGCCGCCGGCGTAACCGCAACCCGTGAAAAACACAAAAACGCCGGACCAGCCTAAAAACAGGCAGGGAGAAGGGAGAGCGCAAAAAAAATGCGTGATGCCCCGGAGTGCGTAACGGTTTTCAAAATCCTCCCGCACTCCCGCAAATTCCCGCACGTCCCGCAAACTCCCCTGTTGTTTTTAATAGATAATAAATAATAAGTATATAATAATCAATAAGTTACGTTAAGCAGGGAATTTGCGGGAGTTTGCGGGAGGATTTTCACGGGTTGCTACAGCTTTTTATTTTTTCTCAAAAGCGAAAAACGACCCCCGTTCAAAACGCCGGAAACGGCCTTTTTTATACATGACCATACGGTAATGATTGCGGGAGCGTTTCCGGGAAACGCGGGATTTACTCGGGACAGCTCGGGACAACAGGGGAGAGCAGCGTGTTTTCAGCCAGGCGTATCCTTATTAAGTTACTGATTTGTGTATTTTGAAAATAAAATATATTATAAATACTTCATAATATTAATACAATGGATCTTATAGACTAATGGAGCAAAAATTAAAAATGTCCAAAAAAAAAGGAGGCTTTTGCCTCCTTGTATGATTTTGGGTTTGAACAGACTGTGATACCTGTTATCTATATAGCTCAGCGACAGGCCGGTCAAAAACGATATAGGTGCTGATTCCCCCGAATTTACCAGGAATATTCAAGTCGCTGTCTGCCTGCCAGACGCTCGGGCCATAGATGGCCGGCTCGTCGAGACAAAGCGGATATCCGGAGATAATACAGCCGTTTGTCAGGAATGCTACCCGTCCGGCCAGCTGCTCCATATCCGGCAGCCCGTGCTCCTGAATGCTGTATACCTGCATGCCGGAAGCGGACGGCGTGCAGGTTTGTGCCGGCATGGATATGGGCTGCAGCCAGATATTTACCTCGCTGACCTGTTCAGTTTTGTCATCAATTACAAATGTCCGCTGAATAACGAGGTAGGGAATGCCGCTTTCCGTTACCTGATCATTTACCTGCGGAATGCCTGGTACCGGACCTGTTTTATAGGAGCCAAGGCTGTATATAGCACCGTCTTTCCGGGTTCTTAGATTAATTTTCATTTTGAAAAGGATTAAAAAGTAAATGGTTCATAAATAATTGAGTTGCCGTCATCACTCTGCCTGCCGATCGCCGGCAGCTCCGTCATGCAACTGCTGTTGCATAATCTGATAAACCAGATCACAGGTTTTCCGGCCCAGAAAGGCAGCGTTCAGCCAGTTAGTATACAGCCGGACGCCGGCTTCTTCCTGCACCCATAAGGCAGACATCGGTATCGATAAACCGGCCAGCGTCTTTACCGGATCGCCGTCGCTGATGTTATGCGAAATGTAGAAGTAGTCAAGTGTTTTCCGGGATGTAATCGGCGTGTTATAGCCCCGCTCGAACCACCATTCAAAAATCTGCATGGCCATGGCTGCGACCTGCACGGCTTCAGTCAAAATATTAACGGTGCTGTTTTTCTCCAGCAGTTCTTTAGATAGCTCACCGATTTCCTCGTTCAGAATCAGGTACCAGTTCTCCAGCGGCATTACCTGCTTTCCGAAAAGAGTTGTCTGCCGCCGGCGCTCTGCCAGTATCAGCTCTATGGCCAATAAGGCGTTGTCTTCGTTAATCTCAGGTATCAGTAGAAAATCAGGTAGTTTCATGGCTATAGCAGGCTGTCTACACATCGTGAAATCAATAACTCCATCGTCGGCGGTGGATTGGCATTGCCGATCTGTTTCTGCTGATCAGCCTTATTTCCCAGAATTACATAGTCTGCCGGAAAACCCTGAGCCAGTTTCGTCTCCGATGGCTGCATCATCCGGAACATACAATCCTCAATCCGCGGCTTTGGATCTTCACCCGTAACCAGCGAACTGTGGCCGGTCGTCATTACCGTGTCCATACTGTCCGATACGCTGCGTGGCCGGGCCGTCCCGTGAATCGGAACTATGATGCCGAAGTTCTCGCGCAGGGTGGTTACTGTCCGTAGCGGATCGGTCAGTGCCTGTCCTTTGTCTTTCCGGGATTGCGTAAAAAGAAAGGATCCCGGCGGTGCAATCAGGATTTCCTGATTGGCCGTCGTCTGCGTGTGAATGTAGCCCGTCAGTGGCCGGCTGGGCGAGTTGTCACGATTGGCCAGTATGAACGGCTGAGGTGTTACCAGTCCCATCGTTCCCTGTGTGGTCTGGGTCGGCATTACGTCATCCATCCCATAGGTCCGGTCGGCTGCGCTGGTACCATACGACAAATTGAACATGAACGGCGAAAACAGGTAGCTGCTGTAGCCGTTGGTCTGAGCATTGACCGGATCTTCATCCGCCAGCATAATACGTGCTGATGCCGATCCGGACTGATTACGCTGATCAATAATTGTCATCCGGTTGCCGAATTTATCCAGACCGAACTGAACCCGTTTGAGCGTATTATCACTCAATGGCTTCATGCCAAGTTTTTCCCGGTCACCGATCCGGATCATTGGGATTGACAGGTCGATGGCATTCAGGGCGGCAAAGTAGAACGGTACGACCGGCGCAGCACAAACCGAACACCGGTAATTATACTGGGTCTTGTATTTGCCGGCCCGACGTCCCGGCTTCCAGGTCTGAACCGCCTCAACCGTTCCGCAGCGGGGGCATGGTGCCTTTGGCCGGATATCCAGATCCGGCTTACGGTTGCTTTTTTTCCAGAATACGATATAGATTCTGTCTCTCGACTGCGGAGCAAACGACCGGCCTGTCATGTCGTGAGCAAACATTGCGTTCAGGTAGACGCATTCATGCCGGTAACCCAGCGCCTGCATTGTCTTCAGCCACGGCTCGAAGAGCTCCCAGAACCGGACGTCAACAACGTTTTCCACGATGATGAACTCATGCCGGTGGACTTCCGCAAAGCGGGGTACGTCCCACATCGTAGCGCGTGATCTGACTGCTGACGCGTCGAATGCCTTGCTGTTGAATATTTCCTGCTGGTTCAGGTTTTTACGCCGTTGCCCCTTGGCCAGTGAATGGTTAGTGCATTCCGGCGATGCAATCAGGCCGGTAGTCCGCTGGTAGCGGGCCGGATGTGTTTCGGAAATATCCGCACAATCGTGGTGCGTATCCGGATGGTTGGTGTTATGGCTGTCAATGGCCAGTTTCCAGTGATTGAGCGCGTACTGTACGTGTACCCCCGGCACGTTGAACGCGCCGGTACTGGAGCCTCCGCAGCCGCAGAACATATCTGTTAACGTAATCTCTGATGGATGAATCATGGTTTTACGATGGTTTGAGTAGTTAGCATGGTTTTTCGGCCAGTTCAAATTCATAGACAAATACCCATTTGTCATCCTGCCACGCCTGCGCCCCGCCCGTAACCGAGTGCAGGATGAATTCGAACCCGTTGCGGTAGCTGCCTTCAGGCGGATCCGTCCGGATCAGCTGCACAATCAGCCCCTTCTCCAGCCGCAGTATCCCGCAGTCAGCGCCCTCTGCCTTTGCGTCAGCCTCGCTGATTTGTCTGACCGGCTCGCAGCGAACACCGGTGATCCGGATCCAGGCGCGTGCGGCTGATGCCGGCATGAACAGCTTTCTTTCCCATTTGACATCACGGTTATCGCCCTCCCTGACCGGCCGGTCGAACCGGTACATAACCTGATTCGTTTCCGGATCGGCCAGATACGGCTCCTTCAGATAGAGCGTTTCGCCGGGCTGATAGCGGGGAAACACAAAATGGTACGTGTAGCCACGTTCTTTGCGCCGGAACACGGCTACTTTTTTACGCCGGTCAGGACGTTTGAAGCCGTAAAAGGTAAGCTCGCTGCTATTCCCGTCCACATAGCGCTGGAAAACATCCCTATGGGTAGTACGTACTATGCATAACTGCTTTTCTCCCGGCTGTGCACCGGTGACGGTTAGCTTGCCGCTTTCGTCGACCGGTCCGCAGCCAAGATGTAGCCAGGTATCGGCTGCTTCATTAATATACTCCAGCCCGCCCGTGCGGCGGGTCTGGGTCTTGATGCCGGCCACAGTACGCTCGTACATGAGCCGGATAAAATTGATGCCTTTCATATCAGTCTTCGGTAATATCAATTTCGTCCTAATCAAATTCCCATCCGTCAATTCTCAGCAGCTCAATACCGGTTTCCTCGGTGAGGGTCATACAGTAGCCCTCCCTGTGTACGAACGACTTTTGCCGTATCCAGTCCATGGTGTTACTGAAGCTCTCTTCCATCAGCAGCGGGGCGATATTACGGACGAAGACTTCTGTGTAGTCTCCATCATGCCGCCGGACATCGGCCTTCCATCCGGTCCAGAACTCGACACTGTCCTTAATAAGCGCAGCGGCCTTGCTTTCGTCGATCAGCAGCACGGCTGACCACCAGTCGTAGCGGATTGTAAACCGTCGTTTCATTGCGCATCACCTCCTTCCGTCAGCTGCCCGGTTTCCCGCAGTTTCGCATCAAATTCAGCCTCCAGCTGCTTGCTCAGGGCCAGTACTTTCTTATCGCCCCAGCGGCTCTGTTTACGGCTGGCAAAGTAGGCCGTCTGGGCATCGCGCATCTGCCGGCCGATTGAGATTAACTCGAGTAAAAGTTGTGTATGATTATGCATATCAGTTTTCTGTTTTGGGCTGCTCTCTGAGCTTGCCGTCGGGAGTGTAATACTGATCGTGGAGTGCCTGATAGGCCTGCCACTTAACGAGCCATTCGTCACGGGAGCCGCGGTGATCGGCCGCCTCGGCGAAAGCCCGCCAGACGGCCTCCGGCATGGCCGGAGGGCATGGTCTGGCGCTGTAAGGCAGCGAAAAGATATCAGCTTTCATCCCCGGCGGTTTTGTTTGTCTGTTTTACCAGCTGCATGTACTGAATCTCGAGCTTAGCCATGGCAAAGAGCTTATCGACCTGGTTGGCAATCTCGGCCGCCTGCGGGATGTAGCTTTTATCCTGCTGCACTTTCCGGATATTCTCCATCAGGATGTTGCGGATATCACCGGCGGCCTGAAGCGAGGCCGGTTTTTCCGGCGTGACCACGGCCGGCAGTGGGGCTTCGTCAGTTTCCAGAAACTGCTCCAGAAACCGGTCGGCGTTTGCCAGCTCGACGGCCTGGAAAAACTTTTTATCCGAAACCAGGGTCAGTTTCCCGTCCTGGATCTGGTAGTTTACAATCCTGTGGGCAAACGCATTGACCATGAATGTCTTTCCGATCATGGCTTTTACTCTGGTTTCAGTCTTCTGAATGCTCTGCGTTGTCATGTCTGATAAGCCGTTTGAGTTGTAATTGTGCCCGCCGTGCTTCAATGAGTCCCGGTATTTGCTGCAGCTGCCGTCTGAGTTCCCGGTTACGCGGACTAAGCGTCGAGGCCACAAATCCGTCAGTCAGCCGCAGACTGCCCGAATTGCGGAGAACATTTTCCCTATAACTGATCAGCTGGAGGTTTTCCGGCCGGCAGTCCATCTGATCACCGTTGCGGAATACGACGATGTGTCCCGGGGGAATCGGTCCGTTTGTGCGGATCCAGATCACCTGGTGATACTGCTGCCATACGCTGTTTGCCAGTTTGATGTATTTATAGGGTATTTTTTTGCCGGATCCTGACGTCGTATACCGTATCCGGATAATTTCACCTTCGCCGGAAATCGTATTTTTCGGCAGCTGTCCTTTTTTGAAATGTGCCGGATTGGGCTGACTGAGAATACGACGGATGGCTTCGGGTGAGCGGCGCAGTTTCATCCGCCTGATTTTTGACGTAACCGACTTCTCTGAACGTCCCAGACTAGACGCTAAGGCTGCGTTGTTCATCGAGTCAATATTCTCCCTGAGAAACCGGGTGTGCTCCTCCGGCCAGATCAGATCCGTTTTTTTGTAGGGTTCCCGCTTACGGTTTCTCCACCGGGACGGGCGGATCAACTGAAGGGTTTTAAACAGGCAGGACTGAACGGCCGGAACCGACCGGCCGAGCGCAGCTGCCAGCTCACGGTTACTTTTTTGCAGGTAGTTGGTGCGCAGGTATTCCAGATCAGCGGGTTGCCAGCCGTCGGTCTGCATTCTGCTTTCCCGCCGGAACTGCATTGTTAACGCCCGCGGGCGTCTGAGTCTGAGTCTGGCGGATACCAGATCATTGACTGAATTAACCGACCGGCCCAGCTCAGCGGCCATCTGCCGGTTGCTCTTCAGCAGATAGCTGGACCGGATGTAGTCGATTTCATCCTGTTGCCACGGTTTAGCTGTTTGTTTCATTGGCTGCGAGAAATTAAAAGATTTACCAGTGTCATGTTCATCGATACCCGGGCCATCCGCGCCGGCGGGTGACCGTTCAGTCCCCTGTTGCGGTATTTCTCCACAGCCTGATCGCGGGCAGCTGCCAGCTCTTCGGCCAGCAGCTGCATCTGAAAATCCCAGGCCGTCCGGAAGGCCTGTTCCTGTTCCTCGTTCACGGCTCACCTCCCTGCTCCAGCTGCTGCTGTAGTTGTTTGTACTCAGACACGGTGATCTCGGTCATGTCGGGAAGTGGCGTGTACGTCACCCGCTCGTCGATGCTCACCAGCTGGAAGTCCTTGCCCGTAAGTAGTCCGAAGCTGAAGAAATACCGGTCATCAACGCTCTGGGCGACAAACCCGATGGTTTGGTTCAGCTGATCCTGATGTACTTTGGGCAGCTGGCGGATACGCTCCAGAATAGCCTGATTCGCCTTTACGTTCCTTGGGAAATAAGCCGACCCGTGTACCCGCTTCATCACCCGCTTATAGGGCCATGCAGGCGGCTGCTCACAGGTGATTGCTGTGAGCCCGGTATCCGCGCACAGTACTTCTCCATAATGCCCGCTGCCGCCCAGTTCCTCTGTGATCGCAATTGCTTCTTTCTGGCACCGCTTAATTTCGGCGCGTATGGCATCGATACGGGCGTAGGTTTCGGCCCCTGCCATTATCTTGAATTTCATACCGCACCCCCTTCCTGCACCATCCCCCGTTCGCGGAGCCGGGCCCTGACGGCAAACAGCCACGCCGCCCGTACGTTTTTTGGATGCCGGTAGCCCATTTCGTGGGTATCGGAAATGACCAGCCCCGCCCATTCCTCCTCCAGGGCGCGGGTATCGGCGCGTTTGATCACCTCCGCCAGCGGCCAGCTGCCCAGTAGCCCGAAGCGTTGAAAGATCACCATCGAGACGCGGTGCTCCAGATCCACGAGCTGCGGGAAGAACAGCTTCACCGGCGATGGCATATCAAACAGGTAGGCCTCGCTGGCGTCGTGCAGCAGGGCCGCCAGCTGGTGCTCGGCCGGTACCAGCTCCGCGACCCGCAGCGAGTGCTCAAGCACGGAATAGAACCGCACCGTGTGCCCGGAAAACCGGCAGCGGTGGGAGAGCCCGTGGGCGATATCTTCCAGCTGGATATCATCCTTTGTCAGGCCGGTCACGTCCACGTACCGGCCTGAATGAAGCCGGATTTTACCCGGCAAATAGAGATTTTGTGTCGTTTCCATTCAGAATTGAAATGAGTATCCCCAACCCGGCGCACCGGCCGGCTGTCAGTAGCAGAAAATCAGGGGAGTTCGTTAGGCGTTAGTATCGGCGGGGACCGGATCCGGCTCCGCTTTCGGGGTGTTCTCCTGCTGCCAGAGCACCATACACTCGTTGGCAAACAGGGTCGTATTGAGCATAAAGCCGCTTCCGTCAGGCATGATGGCCAGCAGGGACGCATCTGCCCGTGAACTGTGAATCTGGATTGGCTTGCTGTCCTCGACCGGCAGGTTGCTGACATGCACAAAGTTTGTCCGGCGGAAACTGCGGTTAGGCATTTTGTCAGCCGTCAGGCGGTTGGCCGTAACGGCAACAATCGGTGGTTTTTCGGGATTATTATTCATCGGAGAACTGGTTTAAACAAATTCGTCAAAGGGATGTGTCAGCTTGCCCTGATTGATCAGGTAGCCCAGCAGCTGCTCATCAGTACAGTCGTGCTGACCTGCGGCAGCTGCTGATTTGTCCGCCTGGCTGACGGGCAGGTATGCATGGGCTGCCGGGTCATAGATGACAGCGAAATTGTCGTACTTCTGGATCTGGAAGTCTTTTGTTTCCAGTCGGGTCTTCCACGCCATTTCGGGTTGTTTTTAGTGTTAGTGATTCATGCGGCAACCCCGTCACCTGTTTCCAGCAGCTGCTTGCCGCGGCGCCTGGCGACGGGCAGCGTCAGGCCTGAGCGCATGATGACTTCCCCCTCCCGTCCCCTGGGCACCATGCATTTGTAGATGAATGCCGGGTTGACCAGGTGGGACTTGTGAATCCGGATGAACCGGGGGAACGCCTGCTCCATCATCTTCAGACACTTGCCCTGCATGTGCCGGGTGCCGTCGGTGAGATAGACAATACTGTAATTGGCATCCCCCTGCACCCGGATGATCTGACTGAGGGGAACCAGAAAGAACTTGCCGTTACGGCCGCGTATACGAACGGCGTCGGCATTGGCTGATATAGTCTGCATAACGTTTTTTTGTACGGTTGACAGGTGACTGTTTCGGTTTGGATTCGGTGGTCCGGACCAGAAACCACCAGCTGACTGCTCCCAGCAGCACCAGCAGCGGGGGCAGTACAATCGGGAGTAGTTGCAGCATCGTTTTCATTTAGAAGGGCAGATCGTTATCGTCCGTACCGGCCTGGCCCTGCACCAGGTTCTGCTGTGTGGTTACTACCGGCGGTACCGGCGGGGCTTCCCATGTGTTGCCATGGAAGGTATTGCCGTGGGATCCGCTGCCGAAGGGTACATCCGTCACCGGATCCCGCTGCGCGATCTGGCCGGCCAGGCCCTGACTGCCGGCAGACTCGCCGGCGGGTTTGGTGAAAATCTCCAGCCGCTGGGCCTGTACCTTGATTCTGGCATGTACCAGACCGTCCTTCTGGTACTGATCGGCGACCGGACGGCGGGCCATCACCATGACGCCCGATCCTTTGGTCAGCATAGGCGCCGTTTTGACGTTGCTGTAGGTCACATCGTACCAGTCGGTACGCTCTACGCGGTTGCCGTTCCGGTCATTGTATGAATCGTCGACGGCAACTACAAAGGATACAAACGGTTCGCCGCCGGGTACATCGACGACTCTGGCATCACGGCCCAGACGGCCCGAAAAAATAAACTGTTGCATGTTGGTAAGAATTAGCGGTTACGTTTTGACTTGCACTTTCTTCGTCTGGCAGGCTTTGGCCGGGAACGCGGCGTTTTTGTTGCGGCCAGCCGTTCTTTAACCTGCGTTACCAGTTTCGGATTATAATCCCCGACCCGGATACAGGCCACCCGCTTGCCGTGCCGGTCAAACAGGTAGCGGTGCGTGCCTATCAGGGGGCTCATGGACGGAGCCGAGATCCAGATCAGTGTTCCCTTCATAAAGGCGGTGCCGTCAATCTGAAAGTTTTCTGCTGCGCGGTAAAGGAGTAATTGGTGCATAGGGTTAGTTATCTGAAAAGTTTTACGTCCTGAATCGTTACAGTCAGCACCGATTTGGCAAGGTCTCCGGTATTATCGATCAGATTGCGCAGCTGCGTGCAAAGCTGATCCTGCCTGATGCGGTCCGGACAACGCATGATTTCTTCCCAGTGACTCCGGAATAATGCCTGTAGGTCCGGTAAATTAAGCCTGTTTCCATAGACGGGATCATCAACCAGCCGGCTGATCTGGCGGCGCAGCGCGTCGGTTGTCTGGATCAGCCGGATATCGGGTGCAAAGGTTTCCTGCTCAAGGTTAACCCCTGCGCGGTTGCAGAAACCGTTGTACAGCGTTCCGTCAGGTTTGACCTGCCAGAGGTCAATGTCATGCAGCACCAGTTTAGGTTCATCGGTTGTCTGCTCCAGTGTTGCGGTGATTTCCGGCTGTGAACCGATCTGGTAGAGCTGATTAACCAGGTCGTCAATTCCGGACAATTTCTCCTCCAGGGCTTTATTATGGAGGTCTGTCCATCCCTGCGGTCTGGGACCTTCGCTCAGACGGAGCAGTAAAAGGTCATCTCTCAGCCGGTAGAGCCGGTTGCAGACACCGGTAATGGTTGGTTTTTCTGTCTGTTCTGCCATGTTGTTATTGGGGTTAAAACGGTTTACTCATCACTGCGCCACGGGGTTTCACCGTCCTTCTTCCAGCGGTTCACGGTCCGGGACCTGTTCGGCCTCGCGATCGTCAGCCTGCCTTGCGTCAGGGCGCTGCGGATCTCCTCCGGCAGGTATTCGTGTAGCAGCTGGGTTCTGCACTCCAGCAGCTCCAGATGGCTGATCACCGGCCGGCCGCTGCGGAAACCTTCAACCACCGACACCACCACCAGCCCCTCGCCGGCCTTATTTCGCAGCAGCGTGCCGAATTTGACCAGCTGAAGCGGATCAGAAGACGGGGTCGCGCTGTTCAAATCCCTGCTCATAGGCGATGGTGTTTAGCTCGGTGACTTCCGTTACGTCCAGTTTGCGCAGCATGCCCTTCTGGTAGGGCTGTTCGCTGTAGGCACCGGAGACCTGGTAGCGGCCGCCGGGTTGCAGACCGGCATGGGCCAGATCCGGCGAGTAGCATTTGATGGCGTACTGATCGGTGTCGAAAATCTCCGACTCGTGGTTTCTGACCATGGTAACCTGGAGCCAGAAAATCACCATTATACCCGATCCGGCGGGCACTTTTTCGATGGTCTTCACCAGCACGCCCGAAAAGCTCATGATCGCGCGGCCGTCAGGTGTCTCTTCCGGCGCCCGCTCCAGACTGATGCCCGAGCGTTCGGCCAGCATGTCATAGTCGAAAACCAGGGCGCTGGAGTTGGTACCCTCAGCCCCGCGTTTAAACCAGATGCTGTTATTCCAGCCGGTGTAGTAGGCCTGCTGGCGCAGGTAAACGGTCAGCGTCTGCTCCTTCATGGGCGTCTCGCCCTGCCGGCGGGCGTTTTCGGCGTAGGGTTTCCAGACGTTTTTTACCCGCAGATACAGCAGCCGTTTCGGCTTGTCAAACGTCTTTTCGTAGGCCTTCTTATCGCCCCCGTGCAGTTTCACCGACGTGACCGTGTCAATCCGGAAATCCCAGCCGCCGGTAATCTCGGCGCGGTCGAGCAGATATTCCAGCATGCTCCAGAACGAGCTCAGCGCATCGGTTTCGGTCAGCAGCGCCGACATCTGTTTGATCATCTGAATGCAGTACTCCCAGATCTCAGGCGTCTCAAAGGGCCAGACCAGATCCTCCTTCAGCGTTTCGTAGACGGCCAGCAGGCAGGTGACGTTCTCGAACGTCCGGCTCTGGTACTGCTTGACCTCCAGCTGCTCCAGCCGCTCGCGCAGCTGCTCTTTAATCCGGCGCACCACGGTCTGATACTCCGTTTCCATTTTTTTACGGAACGGCAGAATCTCGGTCAGAATCCCCGACAGGTTCGATTGCTGGAGATCCCGCAGCCGGTCGTAGTTGCGGATCTCTTCGTCGGTAAACGGATCGTCCTTGCGGTTGACAAACTCAAAAATCAGCGAGCGGCTGGTGACTGATCCGTCATCGCGGGTGGACAGGTACTGCCCCACGATCATCGGGGCGCAGTTCACGTTCTGCATTTCCGATGACTGGGAATCATCCTTTTTCTGCCGCAGACGACCCTCGTTATCCCAGGCAGATTTAAACGCATCAAAGGCCCAGTCTTCCACCCGCTGATCGTCGAACTCGTTAAACACGTACGGGCAGTTGCGGTATCTGGACATTGCTGTCCAGAAGGCCGCTTTCGTGGGCGAGCTGGTAAAGTTGAGCGGTTTGATGAGCTTACCCGACGCGTCCAGCCCGCCGAAAACCAGGTACATGATCGACTCGGCAAACGTGGATTTTCCCGAATCGCGAGGGCCGTAGCAGTAGATGATCGGGATCTTGCTGGATTTGAGCACCACGTCGCGGAACAGAGCCGTCACGGCAAAGACCGATCCGATAATCGCCCGCTCGCCGTATACTTTTTTCAGCAGGGCCGCCCACTCGCCGAAGGCGACCGGCGAGGGCTGAAACGAGAGGTACTTATCGAACTGATAGGCGTCGTCCTCCTGGCGGAAATTGGCGAAAATCGGGCTCAGCGCCGGCGAAAAGAAATGATCGCCGTTATCCATCTTCACAATACCGTGCTCATCGTAGTGCTCCAGATGTCCGTTATAGACCGCATTGCTCCAGGCAAAAAAGCCCTCCGGCTGCCAGCCCAGCGTCTTAATCGGAAACACCTCCGGGGTGAGCGCCATGATTTTGTTGGCAATCCGTTTGAGGTGATCGCGCTTAAACTTTGCGTCGGTCATAAAGTGCCCGAAGTTGGAGACCTCTTCCTCAAAGCTCTGCACGGAATTGAGCACCTTGGAGTTAATCTCAACGTAGACCCGCTTGTGGCCGTTGGTCATTTCCACCAGGCGCCGCACGTTACCCCGGTCCTTGATGTGATAGAGCGGGGTGAGCACAAAGTTGGTCACCGGCATGCGGTCGAGCGATCCCGACAGCGTGCCGAAGTAGTAGCCCGTCGGCCACTGCTTATCGCCTTTGATGCGCTCGGCAAACCCCCACTCGCGCACCTCGCGGGCTTCGACCCACTCGGGTAGCTCCCAGTAATCGTCATCATCGTCGTCACGGACTTCCTTGGCCGGGTTCTTGCGCTCCTGCACCTGTTTCCAGATGTCTTTCTGGTTCAGTCCGTATTTGCGGCGCTTGCAGAGCTCCGAGAGATACTCCTGCGCCCAGTGGCCGTCGCGCATGCTGGCCAGCATCTCCACGATGCGGCGGCTGCCCTCGACCCGCTCGTCGATCAGGTCCGTACTCAGCAGCTTTTCGGCAAGGCTGAGAAAACCATCCTCCGATTCCTGCTCCACGTAGCGGGCAATGCCCAGCGGGCGCTGGCAGTCTTCCAGCGGTGCGCCAAAGACCTTACTCACCCAGGTCAGCCAGTCGTCGGCGTCGTGGAAACCCTCCGCCAGCCGGTAGATTTTCACGCGCAGCCCCGACAGCAGCAGGCTCTCCAGATTACTCTCCAGGGCCTTCTGGCCGGCCTTGTCGTTGTCGTAGATCAGCGTCACCACGTCGCAGTGCTTCAGCAGCAGCTCTGTCTGTTTCTGCGTGAGCGCCGTGCCGGATTTGGCCACCGCGTTCTCCAGACCGGCGCGGTGCAGACTGATCACGTCGGCCTGCCCCTCGACGAGAATGGCCTTTTTGGTCCGCTTCATTTCCCGGATCGCCCGGTGAATGCCGTACATGGCCTCCGACTTTTCAAAGAGCACCGTGTTACGGATATTGAGGTATTTGGGGCTGCCTTCGGCGGGCTTGCCCACCGTGCGGCCGGTAAAGCCCGTTACCCGGCTCTGCTCATCGCGGATCGGAAAAATGATCCGGTCGTAGAAAAAATCACGGTTGCGGCCGTTTTCACTCACCACGACGCCCAGCTCCGCGGCCGGCTCAAACATGGCGTTCTCGATCAGCGAGGTCGTCAGGTGCCGCCAGTCTCTGGGGGCATAGCCGATCTGCCAGTGGCGGATGGCGTCGTCGGTGAGGCCGCGGCTGTAGAGATACGCCCGCACCGGGGCGCTTTTCTCTTCCAGCAGGGTGCGATGGTACTTCTCGGCAACCTTCTGGTTGATCGTATAATAGTCTTCATAACTGTATGTCCCGGAAACGGCTGGGTTTGTAGTCTGGGGATTCATATTCCACAACCTGGTGGCAGCGGCCGGCGATGTACTCGACGGCCTCGGTGAATGTAAAACGTTTGAAATTCATCACGAACCGGAACACGTCGCCGCTCTGTCCGCACCCGAAACACTTGTATTTCTGGGTTTTGGGGTTGATGTTAAACGACGGGGATTTCTCTTCGTGAAAGGGGCAGCAGGCCTTGTACTGGCTTCCGGCCTTGCGGACATCGATCAGCTCGCCGGTGATCTGCACGATATCGGCCTGCTGCCGGAGCCGCTCGATAAAGTCAGCACGTATCATGGCGCATAAACGGGGTGTTGTCCCACGGCTTGAGCACCGACGAGCGGCAGGTGTCCCGCAGCAGTACCGGCCGGCCGGTATCAGTGGTTGTCTTCGCGGCCGGCTTAATGTGGGCATAATCAATTTCCAGGGCCTGTTCAATCAGCGACCGGAACGTGATATCGGGCAGTGCCTGCTCATCGTTGAGCCGGCAGATCAGCTCCGCACGCTCCTGCCGGGGCAGGCTCTTGAAGTGTTCCAGATCCTCTTCCGACATCTGCAGCCGGATGACGTTGAAGAGGACAACGGGGTAGGTGATCTCGACGAGCATGGCTTAGCGGCGGGTTGTGTACAGCTGCTGACGGATGGCCAGCAGCAGATCCGAAATAAACGAGGTGCGGGCAAAACAGCCCGGCTCACCGGCCAGCAGAATCTCCCGGTCGTGAACAATGCTTTTCAGCAGCTCCAGCTCGCGGCTGGTCAGCACCAGGCGGAACTCGCGGCTATCCCAGTCCTGAATATGGCGGGTCCGGATCCGCTCCAGCTGGCGGCGGATGTCCTCCGGATTGCGGTCAAACAGCTTCAGCAGGCTGCGGTCATGGTGATCGGCCTTACAGCAGGCGCTGATGATTTCTTCCAGCGACGACTGGAGCAGGCACATGTGGGCGGTGGTGATGGTAACGGCGTGATCATCGCGGTCAAAGAGAACCGGCGTCGGCCGTACCGACTGAATTTTGCAGGGTTTGGTAAGCATATGAATCGGTGAGATTAATCGTCGCATCCGGAGCGGATGGTCAGGATGGTTTCAATGTCAAGCCGGATTTTTTCAAGGGTGGCATACTGAATGCCGTCATCGGTCGCGGTGTTGCCGGCAGTAACCAGCGCATCGAGCTGGTGGTCAATGCGGCCGGCCATCACCAGCAGTGCATCGGTCGGATGACCCCACAGGTCATCAAACAGCCATTCGGCATAGATCCGGTCCAGTGGCCAGTGGGTAGCGGCGGCGGTTTCCATATTATGCTTCGATCAGGGGAAAACCTTCGCCCGGCCGCCACGACAGCCTCGGCAGCGGCTCATCCTTACTGTATGCATTGTAGGCCAGTACCGAAAGCGCGAGTTTTTCGGTGGTCGTGAAGTTGTAGCGGCCTTCCTTGGCCTGCTCCAGTTTTCTCCGCAGCAGCAGCAGCGGAGAGCCTTCTGTCAGTCCGGCACCTGAGCTGAGCGCGTCCAGAAAGTGCAGCCCCTTCTGACTTGCGGTCAGATGAAAGCTCAGGAAACCAAACTCCGTAACGCTCAGCAGCCGTGATCTTGCGTAGAATTTATGCGCGTTCTGGCAGTGGGGGTGCAGATTATGCGCCCGGCAGAAATCCAGAATCTGCCCGTTGGTCATTGATTTGGCTTTAAAGCCGTTGTTTGACAGCCGCCCGCTCTGGTGCAGCAGCAGCACCTTAGCGAGCGCTGCCTGACTGTTGTGGAGCTTCAGGCCGGCCGTTGCCAGTACGTCGCCCGAAGTGCGGTTTCTGCCCGTATCCAGTACGGCAAAAATCTCGTCCGGACAGTTGCGTGCAATGTGCAGCTGCTGGGTTGTCTGGCTGGCCATGATTGCATGCAGCCGGTGCTGCCCGTCAAGAATCCGGCCGTCCTGACCGATTTTGATGGTGTCGGGCGTTACTTGCCACTGTCCGGCCCGCATCTGGTTAGCCAGAAATGTAACGTGTTTTTCCGTCAGCGGACGGTTGTTTTCGTTTCCTTCCAGCAGCTCCGCGGCAATCTCAGGTGTTACGGTTTCGAGAGAGATTTCCATGTCCTACAACCGGATGTGCTGTGTGACGCTGACCGTTACATCTCCTTCATAAAAGCCGCTATAGGCACCTTTGTGATGTCGGATCTGCATACCGAGGCCTAACTCCTGGGCGAGCCTGACAAGCTGATTAAACTCTCTGGCCGATTCGTTGTAGCGGGCTTTCGCTGCCTTCAGCTTCTCAATCAGTTGCACCACTTCCTGATCGGCCGGTTCGGCGACCGGCGCTGTCACTACTCCGGCCGGTTCTGACTGGTTGCGTTCCTGCATGGCCTCGTCGATTACGGCCTTTTCGTCATTCCGGCGTTTGATGTCCTCTTCAGCCTGGCTGATCCGGACGGCTTCCTGATTCATATCTGTTTTAATTACGGGTGATTGTAATGCTTCTTCGTACTGACGCTGCCGCTCCATCCAGAAACGGATGCTTTCGCCAAGGTAGATTGACAACAGACCTGCAATCCGTTGGGTGACGGGCATCTCCGCGTCAAGCAGCTTCTGAAAATCAGTGTCAGACAGTTCCAGTTTTTTTGCCAGATAACCCGGCGTGATTTCCTTCTCCAGCATTACCGACTTGATGGTGTTGCCGGGCTTAGAGGCCTGGTTGGGCTGAAATGGCTCCTGATCCGTGATGTCAGCATTTACTGTCTGGTTCATACCTCAGCGGGTTGCAGGTTGGCGTTCTTCTCAAACAGGGGTGCCGAATCCGGAATAAGCCGGACAAACGTATCGCGCAGGGGGGCGGCGGCATGGTACAGGTTATAGCCTGCCACGCTGGCCGTGCGCAGCCAGTGGTCGAACAGATCAGCCTTTTTCAGCTCCAGCTGAATTTCTTCCCGTACCAGCTGATCTGCGTCCTGGTACAGCGTCCACAGGGCATTCTTGCTGCCCTCAATTCGTTTTTTCTTACGTCCTGCCATTGTTGTTATGCGGTTTTGTTTTGCGGTGGGGTTACAGAATGCCGAGCTGGCTGAGAATCTGGGCAACTGATCCCATGATCAGCAGCAGCAGAATTACGGCAATGATCAGCATGCTCTGCGTCATGCCCCGGGTAAACCGGTGGTAGGTGCTGTGCTCCACCTTACCGGCCAGATACAGGCTTTCCATGCGCTCGATGTGGCGTTTGCCGGTAATCATAAATCCGGTGAAGCAGACGGCTGCTCCGGCGGTCAGCACCAGTGTGCCGATGAATCTGAGTAGGGGTGCATCCATGATTATAGATTTTTGCCTGATTTTGCCCCGTTGCCGTTAAATCACACTGCCTGTTTTTCTTGCCGCTTAGCCCCTCAATCTTGCCACTCGTTAATTAAAATGGCGTATTCAGGGCCGTTTGGCTTGTTTTTCATCTACTCAGTGTATTCTTTTGCATTAGGTAATTGCAATAATTACAATGCAATTCTAACATAGTGGAATAAAAGTTCAAAATATTTGACGTTATATTTTTTAAACTTTTTGTAACATGCTGGGAATCAAGCTAAAAAAGGCGGTAGAAAAGTCTGGAATAAAAGTGGAAGACTTTGCGTCAATGATGGAAGTAAGTAAGTCCCATTTGTATAATCTATACAAGAAAGACTCATTTGAGCTAGAATACGTTAAGAAGGCCGCCGCAGCACTTGAACTTCCGATGTCTTATTTTTTGGACGAAAGTTCTAATTTGTCCAATAAGTCCAAAGACAGTGGAGAGTTTGGTGGACACGTTCTGGAAGGAATTCTTGAAGAATTGGCTCAGTTAAGAGTACAGCTTGCAAAGAAAGATGAGCAAATGGAGAAAAAGGATGAGCAGATTGCTAATCTCCATGACATGCTGAAGATCGCACTGGGAAAGTATGACGACGTAACAGTGGACCGGCTCCTGACACCGAGATTTACCCCGAAAAGCAACCGGCAGCGGGCTAATGCCCAGGGCAACATGCCATACATGCCCCGCTACGTGGCTGCAAAAATTTTTTAGGGTTTACGAGGTTACGAGCGCGGTTACGTCGGGAAACCATAAAGAATAATACCTTTGTGGCACGGTCAAAGCCAAGGATTTATGAGCTTGAACAGGGGCAGACGTTTGACACCCTCTCTCTCTGCAAGCTTGCAGAAAAGCCCGATTCTACCGAGTCGGGCTTTTGTTTTTTTGCCTTAAACTAATCTGATTCCTGATTTTCGATACAGGCAGATCAGGTGATATGCCTGTAAGCAAACCAATACGATTTTATTGCTGAATAGTCCTCTTTCTCCCTGAAAATCAACCACCGACCCATAGTATACTAGCCGGAAATGCGTCTTTTTGAGTAGTCTTAAAGAAAGGAAATTTTAGACTATTCTGCTATGACCTCAGCCGACAACCCTTTGCAGGCCGCAAGTACCGTTTACCGTGATGGCGTCAGTAGCGTCTACCGGAATTATGTCCTCTTTATGCTGACGCTGGTCTACGTCTTTAACTTTATCGACCGGCAGCTCCTCGTTATTCTGCAGGAATCCATTAAAAAAGAACTGCTCCTCTCCGACACTCAGCTTGGCCTGCTGTCGGGGTTTACGTTTGCGCTGTTCTACGTGACGCTGGGTATCCCGATTGCGCGGCTGGCCGACAGAACCAACCGCCGGAATACGGTGGCCATATCGCTGGGCGTCTGGAGCCTGATGACGGCCTGCTCCGGTCTGGTCCGGAATTTTGTCCAGTTGCTGCTGGCCCGGATTGGGGTCGGGGTGGGGGAGGCCGGATGCAGCCCGCCGGCACATGCGATGATTTCGGACTATTTCCCGCCCGAAAAACGGGCTACGGCCCTGTCGATCTATTCAAGCGGTATTTCGTTCGGGATTCTGACCGGCTTTCTGCTGGGCGGTTATCTGAGTCAGCAACTCGGCTGGCGGACAGCATTCTTTACGGCCGGTATTCCGGGCATTGTGTTTTCGCTGCTGTTTTTTCTGACGGTAAAAGAACCGCGCCGGGGTGCCACAGACGCTGATCGGGTAGCCGATGAGGCACCGGCTCTGCGCGTGGTGCTGGCACGGCTCTATGCGTCCGGATCATTCGTGTATCTGGCCCTGGCCACCGGTCTGCATGTCTTTTGCCTGTATGGTATCCTGAACTGGGCTCCCTCGTTTCTGGCCAGAATTCACAAGATGCCGGGGACTGAGATCGGAGCCACACTGGGGCTGATTTTCGGCATCGGCGGTGCCGTGGGGTCATTCGCCGGTGGATTCCTGACGGATTATTTCGGCAAAACGGATAACCGGCTCTACCTCCGCATTCCGGCCTATGCCATTATCCTGTCAATTCCGTTTGCGGCGGGGGCGTTGTTCCTGCCCCATACCGGGCTGGCAGTGCTTTGTCTGGGGATAACCGCCACGCTACAGAATATGTACCTGGGGCCTTCGATTGCGGTGTCCCATAGCCTGGTGCCCGCGTCGATGCGGTCGCTGACGTCGGCCATCCTGTTTTTCGTGCTCAACTTTATCGGCCTTGGGTTCGGGCCGCTGGTGGTTGGTATGATCAGCGATCTGCTTACCCCCGCGCTGGGTACGGAATCGCTGCGGTGGGCCATGTCCATTACGCTCGTGATCAGTATCGGATCAACTGCACTTTTCCTGACCGCTGCCCGGAAGCTGACGGCAACCCCTTCTATATAAACCGAAACGCCCTGGCCATATGCATGGCCGGGACGTTTACTTATTTGCCCGTAAGCTCCCCAAACGGGATCACGCCGATGCGCTGTGCCCATTGGCTATACTTTGCTTCCAGCTGCCTGACTCGCGCGGGTTCTTTGGCTGCAAGATCAGTCAGCTCCGACCGGTCGGCCTTCAGGTTGTAGAGGTGCCACTGGTTGTCGGGGAATTCGGAGACCAGTTTCCAGTCGCCCTGCCGGATGGCGCGGTTGCCTTCGTGCTCAAAATACAGGGCGTCGTGGCCTTGCCAGGGCTTGTTCCGGAAGAGGGATACCAGGCTCAGCCCTTCGGCCGGCAGGATGGATTTGCCCTTGTAGGTCTGCGGATAGGTGGCGCCGGCCAGCTCCACGCAGGTAGTCATGACATCAACGATATGCCCGGGCCGGTGGTCGATCCGGCCGCCCTGCACCACCGACGGGCCATAGGCGACAAACGGTGTGGCGGTACCGCCCTCAAACTCCCAGTGCTTGTAGAACCGGAACGGCGTATTGCTCAGGTTCGCCCCCCGCTTGCCATAGGCCGTAAACGACGACCGGTCGCTGGCCGGTTTTTTACTGTCGTCAAGAATGGATGGCAGGAAACCGGAACCATCGATGTCTTCGTGGCTGGCACCGTTGTCCGATAAAAAAAGAATGACTGTGTTCTGGTCTTCACCCAGTTCCTTCAGCTTCTGCCGCACACGCCCGATATTCTGGTCCATGCGGTCGATCATGGCGGCATAAACGGCCATTTTGTCCTCCCAGTCTGCTTTTTCGGCCGCAGAGAGGTCGTCCCACGCCGGAATCGACGGGTCGCGGGGCGATAGCCCGGTGCTTTTCGGCAGGATGCCCATCGCTTTCATCCGCGCAAACCGTTCCTCCCGCAGCTTGTCCCAGCCTTTGCGGTACGCTGTTTTGTACTTTGCAATGTCTTCCGGCAACGCATGCAGCGGCCAGTGGGGGGCGGTATAGGCCAGGTACAGGAAAAACGGCTTGTCTTTCGGGTTTTGTTCTATGAATTCCAGCGCATGATCCGTATAGGCATTGGTGGCATAATAATCCTTGCCGGGCTGGTAAACCTTATCGTCCTGTATGATAGACAGTTTCTGGTTGGGGCGGTACGGCTGATCGCCGAAATAACTGCCCGCGCCGTCGATCAGGCCGAAATACCGGTCAAAGCCGCGCTTGACGGGCCAGTGCTGCGGTTTGGTGCCGACGTGCCATTTACCGGCCATGTAGGTCTGGTAGCCGCTTTGTTGCAGGACCTCGGCAATCGTGACACACTGGTCATTGAGGTAGCCCTGATAAGCCGGCTGCTTGCGGGCGTTGACCATATCGCCGACACCGGCCTGGTGCTGGAACAGACCGGTCAGCAGCGACGCGCGCGTCGGGCAGCACCGCGATGCGTTGTAGAACTGCGTCATCCGCAGGCCGTTTCGGGCCATGTTGTCGAGGTTAGGCGTCTTGATTTCAGACCCGAAACAACCGATGTCCGAATACCCCATGTCGTCGGCCAGAATCAGGATGATGTTAGGCTTTTTGGTAACCGGCGGTGTCCGGAACGCCCAGGCGACGGCGGCAACCAGCAAAATAAACAACAGGTTCAGTTTCATTGTGTATTGGGTTCAGCATATATAGTCTGAAGCTCCAGTCAATAAAGCGGTATGTATTTATATTTACCCGCTTCAAAGGCGTTATTTTGCCGCAAATACCCCGTTTTCTGTCGTGACTATACCGGCTGATTTACGCCGTTTTGCCGGATATTTGTAAAAAAATAAACAACAATGCGAACACTGAAATTACAGGTACAAATGACCGTCGATGGGTTTATCGGCGGCCCGAACGGCGAAATGGACTGGATGACCTTTGCCTGGGACCAACAGGTGATCGACTACATAACCAACCTGATTGCGCCGGTCGATACCATTGTGCTGGGCCGGAAACTGGCAGAAGGCTTTATTCCGCACTGGGCGGGCATTGCGGCCGATCCGGAAAGCCCTGAGCAGTCGGCCGGTGAGTTTTTTACCAACACGCCTAAAGTGGTTTTTTCGCAAACGCCGCCCGCGCCGGACTGGGCGAATACCGTCGTGGCCAGCGGTGATCTGGCGGACGAAATAACGGCGCTGAAGCGGCAGGACGGCGGCGACATCATTGCCTATGGCGGGTCGTCGTTTGTCGGGTCGCTGATACAGGCGGGGCTTGTTGATGAGTTTCACCTGTTCGTGAATCCCGTAGCCCTCGGGCAGGGGCTGCCGATTTTCAACCTGCTCGGTAGTAAACAACCCCTGACGCTGCTGAAGGCCACGCCGTTTGCGTGTGGTATTGTGGTGCTGCACTACAAAAAATAAGCAATACTTTTTGTTAGCAAACAAACGGGACTGCACGATCAACTGGTGCAGTCCCGTTTGCAAAAGTTACCGTGCAATTTTAAACCGGAACTTACCCTCGATTTCAGCAACTCCGTCGAACATAGGGTCGGTCCCGCCGCTATACTCGATGATTCCTGCCTTCTTTAAATAGAACGTTCCGTATACGTTATCACCGACATTGCCTCCGTTATAGAGAATCGTCAAATTGCCGGGGCTTGGGTGGAGCGCTTGGTTCTGTTCATAATAGAAGGTGTAAAGCGGCTGGCCCTTTGGGTTAGTAGTCAGCGTGATAAACGGTATCTGAAGTTCATTAGAACTATTTTTGAGTTGCCACGGTAAGATATAGGACGTGTTAAACCTGTTGTTAAGGTTGCCGGGCCAGCTCAGCGAAACCGTTGCCGACAAGCCCTGCATGGTTACGCCTGTCTGAACCATATGAAAAAAACCGGCACCATGCTGAATCCGGCTTAAGCCCAGCGGTGAACTGGTATAAATCCACGGACCTTTGTTGATACGGAAGATGAGTCCTTCCGGCATGATAAATATTCTTGCTTTAAGGGTAATCGTTTTCGCGCCAAATTTCAGACGCAGACTCACGATGGCCGGATTTACATCCGGAACCCGGTCCGGAGCGGTGTAGGTGATTCGGGTTCCCAAATTATTCGACAACTTGCCTTCCCCTTGAAGCGACCATTGATCGACGTATTTGCTGTCGATTTCGCCCGGTTCTCTCAATAACGCTTCTTTGTCATTCGCGCTATTATCGACATAGGCGTTAATATTGATTGACTGGCTGGGATCAATAGCGGTCTGACCCGGATCGATGTAAGCCGTTTGCAGCATGGCCCAGTCGCTGAAGTGGGTTGTCTGCACCTGGATTGTGTGCGTCGTTGTGTCGAGGCTGTTATTGGCGGTACCCATCCAGGTACGGTCATTGGTCTGGTACGCAATGCGCAGCAGTTCCGGGGCCGAGCCGTCGGTGTTGCTATCCTGATACCGGAAGGTGATGGTTGCCGGTTTCGCAAAGGTCAGGCCATGCGGCAACAGCCGGAAAGCGGTCCCCGTACCGCCGGGGCAGTTGTTTTGGTCGAGTTCCTGTACGGAAACAACCTGGTTAGCAGTCAGTGCACCGGCCGGGATCGTGATCCGTACCGTCGAATCGGCGGAGAGGATGGTTCCGCCGGCGGGTCCGATGGTAGCGTTGGCCGGTTCGCCCGATGGCGTGCCGACAGCCGTGACGGCGGGTGTATCGGGCGTTGCATCCGGTTTATCAGGATTGAGTATATCCGTAGTTGTCTGGCAGGAAAAGCTCGCGGCGGTTAATAGCGCACCAAGGGTGAGCAGGGAGAGTTTGTTCATCGGTCTGTTGTGTTGTTTACAGACCAAAATTGGGTGTCCCTTACCGGATTGCCAGTCGTCAATCCGTTGAAACGGTAAAATCTGCCTGTGAATCCGCAGACTTACTCAGTCAACATGATCTCGGAGTTGGGCGATCAATAATATTCCAGCGTCGTGTTTGTGTTGTCGGTCCGGATCTGGGTCGGATAGGCCTCGGCGTTCAGCTTATAGGTGGCCGCAGGAGCGCTTTCCTGCAAATAAGGGCTCAGGAAGAAAGCAGATATGTAATGGCTGAGGCCTGTATACGGGTTTTTTACGGCAGCATATTGATAGTTAAGAGTCTGTACCGTTTGGCCGGCAGCAGCATTGGGCCGCGTTTCTTTGATGGCCGTGATGTTGTTATTGTTGTCGTACGTTAGCTCCTGCGTTGAACTTAACTGCTTCGATCCGTCATAGATTTTTGCCGAGCTGAGCCGTTGCCGGTTGTCGTAAATATAGTCGGTAACCGAGCGTAGTTCCCACGAGTTATTTTGCAACAGATAGGTTTTCCGGCTGCTGATTTTTCCCTCACTGGTGGTTTCAATCTCATCGTAGGTGCTCCAGCGTACGGGACCGGAGCAGGTAGAGGTGCTCACGTACATACAATCGTTGGTAAACGTCTGCACATACCGCAGCCGGTTATCGGCCGTGTAGCGGTATTGGGAGGCCGTCTGCACCTCGCCGTTCCGGTACATGCGGAACTCCGCCAGCTGCCCGTTCGGGTGGTACCGCCATTCGCTGGATACCTGTCCGGCGTTGTATTCTGTCTTTAAACGCCCCGATAAAGCCGCCCCGCTCTGAATCGGTTCATAGCTGGCTGGCAGGTCGGCGAGGGTTGACACCGGATCAAAATGTTTTGCCGGGACTAATCCGGTCGTAGCCGGTTGCGGACTATTCTGACCGGTACAGCCGGCTAAAAAAATAAGGAGTACGTAAGGGAGGGTAGACAGACGCATGGGTTGAGTTTTTTAACAGGACCCGACAGGGCTGCAAGGGGTTGGAAATCAGTGGCAGAAAAACCGGAAAACCGGTGTCCGGGAAAGAGTATCCGGTAAATCCGGTCCTGAATTGTTTCATTATGATCTGTGTATCGTTACATTAATGGTCTTTTTGATCGGAGAGCGTATGGCACACAGTGATCGCTTTATTGGTTTTTTCTCATCAACCGAAGAACGGCTCTGGTATATGGTCGTCCGGATGCTGGCGGCGGAGTACTCGCTGTATATCGCCGACGAACATACCGTTCCGCAGGTGAAAAGCGCGATTTTACAGGACGATACGCCGGCGGCTACCGTCGAGGTGCTGTCATCGGCGGAGTTTCTGTTGCGGGAGCAGGTCGTCCGGGCGCAACCGGTGCTGGATGCGCTGCGCCGGAAAATGGCAGGGTTGCCACCGGTCCGGCTGACGATCTTCCTGGAAATGACCTGGGCGGTCCGGACGCCGTCGGGCGATATTTACCTGCGCGAGTTACAGGAAGCGTTTCAGAGCCTGCTGAAAGAAAACAATCAGCTGACGATTGTCTGTCTCTACAACGAGTCTGTACTGCTGGAGGAGCAGTTGCTGCTGGGCTTATTTTCGCATCCGGTCATTTTTACGACCGAGGGCGCCCGGGCAAATCCATATTACCTGCCTCCGCAGATTATCCGGAAAAACTATGCCAAACAACGCTTTGACTACTGGCTGTCGAACATTGATCCGCAGCGGATAGCGCCTGCATTACCGGCGGGGAAAGAAGGCGCCGGTGAGCGGAAAGCCCATGCCGTGGATAAGCCATTTCAGAAAATGGTGGCTCAGACGGACGAAGGCCGCTGGAAAATCCGGTGCTTCGGCGAGCTGCGTATCCGGCGCGAAAACGGCGAAAGCATCGACTGGAACACCAAAGCGGGGTCAACTAAAAAGCTGAAAACGATTTTTGCCTATCTGCTGCTGCGGGGCGAAAAAGGAGCTACCGCCGATGAACTGGCCGACCTGCTCTGGCCCGAAGCCGACAACGAAAAACAGGCCCTGAACCGCCTGTACCACGCCATCCGGTATTTGCGGGCGGTGTTGTCGGGCCGCGAACAGGATACGCGGCAGTCGTCATTTGTGGTGCAGCAAAGCTCGATCTACTACCTGCGTCTGCCGTTCGACAGCTGGATCGACCTGCCGATGTTTCAGGAACTGTGCTTTAACGGCAATCAGCACATCATGAACGGTAATCTGGAACAGGGGAAAATTTGCTACGAAGCCGCTGAACGTCTGTACAGCAGTGATCTCTTCACCGACATTCCGCTGAAGTATATTGATAACCACGAAAACGACTGGTGCTGGAGCAAACGGACATGGTACCGCGATATGTTTCACAAACTCCTCTACAGCCTGGCGCGTATCCACCGCCTGACCGGTAATCTGCCTCAGGCAATCAGTTATTGTGATAAGGCGCTCGACGAAAACCCCAACCTCGAAGAAGCGCATAAGGAAAAAATGCTGGCCCTGGCCGTATCCCAGCGGTTTGATGCCCTGCACCGGCAATACCGCATCTATACGGAATCGCTCCGGAAATTTAACCTTGGGCTTCCTTCCGAAGAAATTCGCCTGCTTTATCTGAATCTTGCTAAAAAAAGTTGAAAAACTCATAAAAAAACCAAAGATAGACCAAAGAAAGGCGGCCTATCTTTGGCATACGTTTTCGACCTCAACCAACGCACAAACAGTATGAGCGGTTGCCCTTACCATCAGACAAAAGAGGTGTTCAAGCCATTCGATCTGACCAATCCATTCCCGTTTTATAAGCAGGCGCGGGAAGAACAACCCGTCTTTTTCAGTGAAGAACTGGGGTACTATGTGGTTACGCGCTACGAAGACATCAAAGCTGTTTTCAGCAACTGGAAAGTATATACCTCCGAAAATGCCCAGTCGCCGTTCCGGCCGATTGCCCCGAAGGCAAAACAACTGATGGAAGCGCAGGGCATGATCGGGCTATCGGGCCTGTCGGGCCGGGTACCGCCTGACCATACGCGTATCCGCCGGATTGTGAGCATGGCCTTTAACCTGAGCCGTTTTAAAAAACTGGAACCGCGCATCCGCCTGCTGGCTATCGATATGATCGGCCGGTTTGAACAGGATGGTCATGCCGAACTGGTGCGGCAGCTGGCCTACGACCTGCCCGCACTGGTGATTTTTATGTTGCTGGGCGTTCCCAATGAGGATGTACAGCAGGTGAAGAGCTGGGCCGAGAGCCGGTTGCTGATGACCTGGGGCGACCTGACGGAAGAGGAACAACTGGTACATGCGCAGAACATGGTCAATTACTGGAATTACTGCCAGCAACTGGTCGCGCTCCGCAAGGAAAACCCGACCGACGATCTGCCGGGTGATCTGGTACGCTTGCAGGCCGAAGGGCACGATATCAGCGACCGCGAAATTGCCGCTATCTGTTACAGTCAGCTGTTTGCCGGTCATGAAACAACCACGTCGCTCATTGGCAACGGCATCCGGGAGTTGCTGCTTCACCGCGAGAGCTGGGAGGCTCTGTGCGCGAATCCGGCCCTGATACCGAACGCTATTGAAGAAGTGCTGCGCTATTCACCGTCGATTGTGTCGTGGCGGCGCAAAGCCCTGGAAGACGGCGAAATCGGTGGCGTGCACGTGCCGGCCGGTGCTGATATTCTGTTGATTATGGGCTCCGGAAACCGCGACGAAAACCGCTTCGAACACGGAGAGTCGTTCGACATTGAGCGGCCGAACGCAAAGGAACACCTGTCGTTTGGCTACGGCATTCACTTTTGCCTCGGGTCGCCCCTGGCCAAACTGGAGTCAAAGATTGTGCTCGAAGAGCTGACCCGCCTGCTGCCGGACCTGCGTATTAAACCGGATCAGCAGTTCCGGTTCGCGCCTAACACGTCGTTCCGCGCGCCGGTGGCCGTGGAGGTTGAGTGGAACGTGTAGGGACTGCATGCGTAGCGCTGTGTGCCAGGGATTCTGAATACCGGATGATTGTTGCTGGATTGCTTGATACTTGATAAGCCTGATGAAACCTACCTTATTTTTTGATGAAACTACGCCGGCTGAATACCCTGTTCTGGGGGGCAAAGGCGCTAGTCTGGCCAGCATGAGTGCGGCCCGGCTACCGGTTCCTGTCGGTTTTTGCGTCACGACGCATGCCTATTCAGCCTTTTTACATGCCTCTGATCTGTTCGATACCATTCTCGGCCTTGTCAACGGTATCGACTGCACGGACATCGCCGGGCTTGACCGGCAATCGGCGGCGATCCGGCAGCTGCTGCTGGATAAACCCCTGCCGGCCGACGTTGATGCCGCTATCCGTGCGTCTTACCGGAAACTGTGCAGCATGGCGGGAATGGACGCCGATCTGCCGGTGGCAGTGCGGTCGAGCGCAACGGCCGAGGATTTACCCGATGCCAGTTTTGCCGGACAACAGGACACCTACCTCTGGGTGGTGGGCGAAGACGAGGTAATTGACCACGTCCGCCGCTGCTGGGCCAGTCTGTATACATCCCGGGCCATCAACTACCGCCGGAATCAGGACATTCCTGAAGATGATGTGCTGATGTGTGTGGTGGTGCAGAAAATGGTGAATGCCCGGACGGCCGGCGTTGCCATGACCCTGAACCCGACCAACGGCGACCGCTCGAAGATTGTGATCGACGCGTCGTGGGGGCTTGGCGAGGCCGTGGTGTCAGGCGAAGTTACCCCCGACCATTTCCTGGTCGATAAGGTGATGCTCGAAATCGTGAAGGCAACGATACACGTAAAAACCATTGAACACGTGCCCGACCGCATCAACCGCCGCGTACTGACGCGCGAGGTGGAGGCTGGGCGTGCCGAAAAACCGAGCCTGACCGAGGAAGAAGTAAAGGCCGTTTGCCGGATAGCCAAAACCATTGAAAAACACTACGGCTGCCCGCAGGATATTGAATGGGCGCTGGACGCCGACCTGCCGGCCGGTCAGAATTTTACCCTGCTGCAAAGCCGCCCCGAGACGGTATGGTCGCAGAAGAAAACTACCCAAACCCCGATCAAAACGGGTATGGAAGGTATTCTGAGTACGTTGATGAATCCACTTGCCAGTAAGCGATAACCTGTACGACTACCTTTAACCAATCACAATCGACATGAGCCAGAAATTTGTAAGTCCTTACGATCACCACGCCCCGGCGGGTGCCGAAGACTGGAAAGCGTTGTATCCCTATTACATGGTTTTTCAGGACAACCTCCGGGAATCCGAAGAAGCCAAGTTCTTTTTCTGCGACTCACAGCACTGGCCGAACGTCTTTAAGCCCTTTGATGCCATTACGGTTGAGTTTGCTGTAAAATGCCTCGGGCAGTACAACACCCGGCAGTGGCAGATTCCGCCCGCCAACGGCATCGACTTCAAAATTCATAACGGCTATTGCTACATGAGTCCGGTGGGGGTAAGCCCCGAGCTGATTCCGGGTCGGGTACCGCAGTTCCTCGAACGGGCCGGGTTCTACTTTCAGAACTGGAACGACCTGCTTGATAACTGGCACCGGAAAGTTAAGGGCGTTATCGACGAGATGGAATCTGTAACGTTTGAGACGTTGCCGGAGGTTGTTGATATTGAATGGGTGAAAGGCGGTGTCGGACTGGATCCTACCTACCACCTGATTCATAACTACAACAAAATGATCGATCTGTGTTACAAGACATGGATGTACCATTTTGAGTTTCTGAATCTGGGCTATGCGGCGTACCTCGACTTTTTCGGCTTCTGCAAAGAGTCGTTTCCGGGTATTCCGGATTTGTCGATTGCGAAAATGGTGCAGGGAATTGATGTTGACCTGTTCCGCCCGGATGATGAGCTGCGTAAACTGGCTAAACTGGCGGTCGAACTAGGTGTGGCTGATACGATCCGGGAAAATGATCTGGACGGTGCCCTGACAACGCTGGCCGCAACAGATGCGGGCAGGCAGTGGGTGGCCGCGTGGGAAGCCGCGAAGTATCCGTGGTTCAACTTTACGACGGGCAACGGCTTTTATTCAAGCGATAAATACTGGATTGAACACCTGTACATTCCGTTCGGGTATGTACAGGACTATACCGCCAAGGTAGTGGCCGGAGAAAACATTGACCGCCCGACAGAGGCCATCGCGGCTGAACGCGACCGGATTACGGAAGAATACCGCGATTCGCTGCCGTCAGAAGAAGCACAGGCGGCCTTTGACGGGAAACTGGGGCTGGCCCGCGTGGTATTCCCGTATGTTGAGAACCACAATTTCTACATTGAGCACTGGGCAATGAGTGTTTTCTGGCGGAAAATGCGTCAGTTATCCGATGTACTGACCGACGCCGGTTTCTTTACCGATCCGCAGGATATGTTCTATTTCCGGCGCGAAGAAATTCTGAACCTGTTGTTTGATTACGGGCGGGGCTGGGCCATGGGCGTACCGTCGATCGGCCCGAGCTACCTGCCGGCCGAAGTAGCCCGCCGGAAAAAAATCGTTGATGCACTGGCTACCGCTCCGCCGAAACCGGCCTTTAACGAACCGCCTGCCGTTGTGACCGAACCGTTTACGATCATGCTGTGGGGCATTACCACCGAGAGCGTTCAGGGCTGGCTGAGCAGCAGCGACAACACAAATCAGCTCAAAGGCATGGCCGCATCGCCGGGAACGGTCGAAGGCGTTGCCCGGGTAATTTACAGCCCTGATGATCTGGGTTTGTTGCAGGACGGTGAAATTCTGATCACCCGTGTAACAGCACCGAGCTGGGCGCCGGTATTCGGCAAAATCAAGGCAACCGTTACCGATATCGGCGGTATGATGTCGCACGCTGCCATCGTCTGCCGCGAATACGGTCTGCCGGCAGTAACCGGTACCGGCTCGGCAACGACCACCATCAAAACCGGTGACCGGATTCGGGTAAACGGTGCTATGGGTGAGGTAACCATCCTCGAAGCTGCCTAACCGTAAAACGACATGACCTCACATTTTCAGATTCTGAAAGCGGCCGAAACGTATATGCGCGTCCGTAAAAACGATGTGCATATACCGATCTCATACCACTACGCGATGCGGCTGGCCGATGCCTGGCCGGATGCCGACCGCGATCTTGTCGCAGCAGCCATTATCCTGCACGACATTGGCTGGTACTCGATTGATGAGGACGATATTTTTAAAAAAGGATTTCAGAGTGAGAACTACCTCCAGAGCGATGTCCGCTACCTCCACGAATCAGAGGGTGTGCGGCTGTCGGGCCCGATTCTGGCCGGTCTGGGGTATAGCGATGACTTTATTGCCGGCGTGGCAACGATTATCGACGGGCACGATACCCGTACGTTTTCGCGCTCGCTGAACGACGAGATTGTCCGGGATGCTGATAAACTCTGGCGCTTCACGGTTACAGGGGTGAGCGTAGCCAGCGACTGGTTTAAACTGACTCCCGGACAATATTGTAATCGGCTGGTAACTGATGTGATTCCTCAGCTGCATTTACCCGAATCGGTAGAGATGGCAAACACGGATCTGATCCGGACGCGACAGGAGCTCTGCTGTGACGTAATCTGACAATGAAAAACTTTATAGAGGGTGCCTGGGCCGATCCGCATTCGGGCCGTTTCGATGAGGTAATCAATCCTTGCACAGGGGAGGTGATTAACACATTTGCCTGTAGCGACGGCGAGGATGTGGAACAGGCGCTGACAAGTGCCGCCCGCGCTTACCGCAGCTGGCGCCGGCTGCCGGTTGCTGATCGGGCCCGTTTGCAGCACAAAGCCGCCGCCCGGATGCGGGAACAGGCGGTTGAACTGGCCGGTTTGCTGGCCAGGGAGCTGGGCCGTCCGATGGCCGGTTGCCTGACCGAGCTAAGCCGCAGTGCCGATCTGCTTGATTTTTATGCCGAAGAAGGGCTCCGGCTCAAAGGAGAGATTCCGCTGCATAACCTCGACGGTGAAAAAGCGCTGATTGTCAGGGAGCCGGTGGGTGTGGTGGTGGCCATTACGCCGTTTAACTACCCCATTACGCTCCTGACCATGAAACTGGGTGCGGCCTTAATCGCGGGGTGTACGGTGGTTTCGAAGCCATCGGAAGATACCCCGCTGTCAACGCTGAAACTGGCGGAACTGTTTGCTGATGCCGGTTATCCGGCGGGGGCCTTTAACGTCATTACGGGGTATGGTGCAGATATCGGTAATGCGCTGATCGAACACCCGGTAACGGCAAAAATAGCCTTTACGGGCGGTACCGGCACCGGTCAGCGGATCGGGGCACTGGCAGCGGCGCACAACAAACACCTGACGCTGGAACTGGGCGGGCAGTCACCGGCCATTGTCTGTGCCGATGCGGATATATCGGTTGCCATTCCGGCCATTGTGCGGCATGCGTTTGCTAACAGCGGACAGTTCTGCTACCGCGTCAACCGCCTGTATGTACACGAAAGCATCTACGCCGGTTTTCTGGAGCAACTCGTCAGCCGGACGCAAACCCTGACCGTCGGGCATCCGGATTCCGGTGCTGATATGGGGCCGCTTGTGAACCAAAAAATCTACGCGAACAGCGAACGACAGGTGCAGGATGCCCTGGACAAAGGGGCAACCCTGCTGACCGGTGGTCGTCGCCTGACCGGTGACGTATACGACCAGGGGTGGTTTTTTCCGCCAACGGTACTGGCCGACACCAATCATTCGATGAAGATCATGACCGAAGAAACGTTCGGGCCGGTGATCGGGGTGATGCCTTTTAACACCGTTGAGGAAGCCATTGACCTGGCCAATGATTCGGTGTACGGGCTGGCAGGATATGTGTTTTCCGCCAATCTCGGTACCGGCTTACGGGTCGCTGAATCGCTGGAAGCAGGGTCGGTCTGGATCAACAATATTCACCGGTCTTACCACGACGTGCCGTTCGGGGGCTACAAGCAAAGTGGCGTCGGGCGCGAAAAAGGCCGCTACGGCATCGAAGCCTATACCGAGCTGAAAACAATTTACCTGAACTATTAAGCCTGAATCAACAGGTGGGAGTGTATGGGGTATAAAAACGAAAGAAACGTTGTGCCCCTTTTCGTCTTCCCGCCTTCCTGGTTAACCTGTAGTCACGACTATGCAAGACAGCCCGTTTTTCAATACCGCCGCCGGTAACCTGTCGGCCGTCTGGCAACAGGCCCGCCCGCACCTCGCCGTACGGAACAACGACGAGCACACGCTCTTCTCGTTCCTGCTGGCGCAAAAGCTGCTGGACTGTTATCCGGAAGCCAATCCGGCGGTAGTGCTGCCTGCCATCCTGCTGCACGATACCGGCTGGTCGAAAATACCGCAGGACAAAATCCTGCACGCATTCGGGCCGAATAACAAGTATCCCGAACTTACCCGGCAGCATGAGCTCGAAAGCCTTGGGGTGGCCCGGCCGGTTCTGGAATCGCTGGGGTATCCGGATGCGCAGATTGCAGAAATACTGGACCTTATCGACGGCCATGATACGACCAGACAGGCGCGGTCACTGAACGATGCCATTCACAAGGATGCCGACAAACTCTGGCGGTATACGCCGCATGGCAACCGCATCATTGGCGAATGGTTTGAGATCGGCCAGGCTGAAGTACTCGACATCCTGCGCGACTTTGTGCTGCCGGGCTTCCTGACGGACGAAGGGCGGCGGCTGGCGACGGTCATGCTGGAAACGGCCCGGCTGAATCTGGATGTCCGGCTATTTATTGATTAACAACCGAACGGAGTGTGATTCACTTCGAAAATGACAGCGATAAAGCGCCTTCACGGCAAAACGAATATGCTTGATTTACAGGAGAAAGTAGTCGTCATTACCGGTGCCGCCGGTGGCCTGGGACGGACGTTTGCCCATACGTTTGCGGCACAGGGGGCCATTGTCATTGCCTGCGATAAAAACAAGGCCGGGGCGGAAGAAACGGCGCAACAGGTGAACAGCCTGGGCCTTGAGGTAGATGTGGTCAGTGAGGCATCGGTTAGTGCGATGGTCGCTGCGGTGATGGAAACATACGGCCGGATTGATGTGCTGATCAATAATGCAGCCATCTATGCCACGCTGAACCGCAAACCGTTTTACGAACTGGCAGAAGCCGAGTGGGATCTGGTGATGGACGTGAATCTGAAAGGCGTCTGGCAGTGTTCAAAGGCCGTTGCAAAGCCGATGATTGACCGGTTCCGGGAAACGGGTATGGGCGGGAAAATTATCAATATTTCATCCGCAACCGTCATGAGCGGATCACCAAACTGGTCGCACTACGTAGCATCCAAAGGGGGAGTCATCGGGTTGACCCGGTCAATGGCGAAGGAGTTAGGCAACTTCCACATCAACGTCAACGCCATTGCACCGGGCTTCACCCTGACTGAAGCGAGTCTGAGCCTGATGGATAACGCCCGTGAATACGGCGTCGAGCGCGGGGCCATCAAACGGCCGTCGACCTCAGAAGACATCGCCGGTACTGCGTTGTATCTGGCCTCGTCGCTCGCTGATTTCGTCACCGGTCAAACCATCGTTGTCGATGGCGGTAAGCAGTTCATTTAAAACCAACCTCTTACAAAAATACAGCTATGCCCAAAGTAACCTACATTGAAACCAGCGGTAAAGAGCACCTTGTGGAACTGCCGTTGGGCGCGACCCTGATGGAGGGCGCGGTACAGCATGATGTTAAAGGCATTGTAGCCGAATGTGGCGGCTCGTGCATGTGCGCAACCTGCCACATGTATGTCGATGAAGCGTTTCTGGACCTGTTGCCGGTCATGGAAGAGGAAGAAGACGAAATGCTCGGAGGGGCCAGTGCCGAGCGCCGGGCCAACAGCCGGTTAGGTTGTCAGGTGCGGGTAAGCGGCGCCCTCGACGGGCTGATTGTACGCATTCCGGAAAAACAATGAAACCACAGGTAGTCATTATCGGGGCGGGGCACGGCGGGGTGCAGGTGGCGGCGTCGCTGCGGGAGGCAGGATTTGACGGCACGATTGTCCTGCTTTCCGACGAACAGACGTTGCCCTGTCAGAAGCCTCCGCTATCGAAAGGGTATTTGCAGGGGAAGCAAACCGACGAAGCCATTCTGTTCCGGTCTCTGGCCTACTACGATGCCAACGGCATTTCACTGCGGTTGGGTGTGCAGGCCGCGCGCATTCTGCCCGAAGAGAAGCAGGTAATTACCGGCACCGGCGAAAGGATTCCATATACACAGCTGGTACTGGCAACGGGGGCGGCAAACCGGTTACTGCGTGTGCCCGGAGCAGATGCAGCAGACATCGGGTACCTGCGGAATCTGACGGATGCCCGGCGGATCGGCGAACGGCTGGCACAGGCACAGCGCGTGGCGATCATCGGCGGCGGGTTTATCGGGCTGGAACTGGCGGCCCTGGCCGTTGAAAAAGGAAAGCAGGTGACGGTGATCGAAGCGCAGCAGCGGCTCATGGAACGGGTATTGCCGGCGATGCTTTCGGATGTTTTTCAGGCGGTGCATGAGCGCCAGGGCGTTTCCTTTTTTCTTAAATCCGGCGTGGAAGCCATCGAGGCAGCCGAAACCGGCGGACATCTGATCCGGGTGAGCACCGGCCAAACGGTCGCGGCTGATTGCATATTGGCCGGTATCGGGGTTATTCCGGAAACCACGCTGGCAATGAATGCCGGTATCGCCTGTGAAAACGGAATCCTGGTGAATGAATACCAGCAGACGTCGGTGTCTGACATCTACGCAATCGGCGACTGTGCGAACCACCATAATCCGTATGCGGGCTGTCGCCTGCGGCTGGAGTCGGTGCAGAACGCAGTGGACCAGGCGAAGACGGCAGTAGCCCATATGGTAGGTCATCCGGTTGCTTATCAGGCGGTTCCGTGGTTCTGGACAAATCAATACCACCTGAAGCTGCAAATGGCCGGGCTATCAGCCGGCTATGACCAGGCGGTTGTGCGGGGGGATGCGGCGACGGAGAAATTTTCGGTATATTACTATAAAAACGGCCGGCTCATCGGTGTGGACTCGCTGAACCGCCCCGCTGATCATCTGAATGCCAGAAAGCTATTGAGTGCCGGTATAACGCCGGATCCGGCTCAGCTTGCGGATACTGCGTTTAACCTGAACAATTTGCTTGCCTGAGCAGTCGGGTCGCCGGGTCAGGAACGCTTTTTCTGCAACGTTGCGACCCGCTCTACTGGCACGCCTGCCATACCGGCTATTTTTTCATCGCCGAAATCTGTTTCACGGATCAGGGCACGAATCATTAAGTCGAGGGCTTTTGCTCGCCCTTCTTTTCCTCTCTTTTTTCGCCTTCGGCAAGGCCTTGCTGATGCGCACGTGCTATGACAAATTCTTCAATTCCCATGGTTTGTGGCAGTTGATTCGTTAGTTGGTCCAGTCTTTTAAAATTGCTTTCCATAAACTGTCATCCCGTTTCATGGGATAAAAGTATCATTTTTTAGTTTGTTTGCGGTAAGCCCCCGGCGAGAGGCCGGTTTCTTTCTTAAAAAGCCGTGAGAAATAAGCCGGATCCTTGAAGTTCAGGAAGTACGAGATTTCAGACAGCGAGTACGTTGTGTGGGTTAGGTACTTACGGGCCTCGCCGATCACAAAGCCGTGGATGACCTGAAGGGCCGATTTGTGCACCAGCGCCTGGCAAATGCGGTTCAGGTGAACTGTGGTAATGTTGAGCCCGGCGGCATAGGCCTGCACCGATTGTACCTCATTAACAGATTGACGGATGGCTTTCTGAAACGCCTGAAAATAGGCCAGCGTCCGGTTATCAGATCGGGGCAGGGGTATGTCAATCGCCAGACTGATCCGGTACAGCTGCAGCCAGAACTGCTGTAGTAAGAGCTGTAACACAGTGTTTTTCTCCGCATGCTCATGCATAAGCTCGTCGCACAACTGCTCTTTCAGTAGATGTAGTTTTGTCAGTGAGGCGTCCTCCGCCGGAAAGCTGAACAACTTAAACTGATTGATTTCCAGTAGAATGTGGGGCAGGTGTTTAAATAATGCCTCCAGCATTTGCTCACGGATTGTAAACACTTCCCCGACCATGTCGGCCTGAAAGGAAAAACCATGCAGCGTATTCGACGGAATCAACACCACACACGGCGAAATAAGCTCAAGCCGGCGACGCTCCGAGAACAAAGCACCTGTTCCTGAACTAAAGACAAATACCTGTACCAGATCGGTATGCAGGTGCTCGTCAATGTCCCAGTCGTATAACCGGCTGCGAACCTCCAGTAGCTCATGATGAATAAAACCGTCGGCAAACGGGTGCTGTTTATCACCGTAAAGGCCTTCAAAGTTTTTGAGGAGTTGCACTGTATGTTTGAAAAAGATAAAAACCGGCCTTAATATCTCAGTAATGTTCGGTTTGTACAAGTTTAATTTTTGTTTATCCAGGATTTTTTATGACCCCGCTCATAGCTTTGCAAATGAACATTCCTGTTAACCTGTACATAGACAATGAGTGAGCTCGGAACTAATTTATTCGACCGGGACGTGCAGCCGCCGTACCTTTCACCCGACTATAAATCGACGGTTCTGCGGGCACCGTCTAAACCGCTGGTGGTCATCAGACAAAGTTTGTCGGAACTGACGGGGCCGGTTTTCGGCGACATTAACCTCGGGGCACTCGATCATGACCTGACCCGGAATGCCCGCAAAAACGGCGAACCAATGGGCGAGCGCATTGTGGTGCACGGGTATGTGTACGACGAAAACGGCCGGACAATTCCGAACACACTCGTGGAAATCTGGCAGGCCAATGCTGCCGGTCGTTACGTCCATAAAGTCGATCAGCACGATGCCCCGCTGGACCCGAATTTTCTGGGAACAGGGCGGGTCATGACCGACGCCAACGGCTATTATAAGTTTTACACCATCAAGCCGGGGGCTTATCCGTGGGGGAATCATTACAATGCCTGGCGGCCGAATCACATCCATTTTTCGCTGTTCGGGCCTAATATCACTACCCGCCTGGTGACGCAGATGTACTTCCCCGGCGATCCGCTGCTGCAACACGACCCGATTTTTCTGGGTGTGCCGCCCAAAGGCCGCGAGCTGCTCATTTCATGTTTTGATCTGGGCGTGACCGAACCCAACTTTGCACTTGGCTACCGGTTTGATTTTGTCCTGCGCGGCAATAAGGCAACCCCGTTTGAAACTGTTTAACCTGAACCTGATCTGATAATGTTACAAACGCCATCGCAAACGGTCGGTCCTTACTTCGCCTATGGGCTGGTACCGGAGCAATACCTGTATGACTTTAAAAGTCTGGCTGACAATCAGCTGGTTAATCCGCTGGACGAACCGGACGCCATTACCATTTCCGGACAAGTATTCGACGGCAAGGGCGAGCTGATTCCGGATGCTATGATCGAAATCTGGGATGCGTATAACCGGCGCTTCGGCCGCTTTGGTACCGGTACGGATGCACAGAACCGGTTTGTGTTTCATACCGTGAAGCCGGGGCCGGTCGACGGGCAGGCACCGCACCTGAACGTGATCGTATTCATGCGCGGGCAGTTGATTCATTCGTATACAAGGCTTTATTTCCCGGACGAAGAAGCCGCCAATGCACAGGATACCGTCCTGAACCAGGTCCCTGCCGACCGCCGGTCAACGTTGATTGCGCGGCAGACCGGCAGTGGCTATGTGTTCGACATTCACATGCAGGGCGGGCACGAAACCGTTTTTTTTGACATCTGATAACGGGAAGGCATCCTTCCCGGACATACGACCATGAGCCTGTACACCAACCTGTTTTATAGCGAAGCCGCCCGGCGCATTTTATCCGATGAGCAACAGCTAAGCCGCATGCTGGCTGTTGAAGCGGCGCTGGCACAAGCGCAGAGCCGTGCCGGACACATACCGGATTCGGCGGCGCAGACAATTGCGGCGGCTTGTTCGGTGCAGGACCTGGACATAGACAGACTGCGGCAGGATACGGCTCTTGGCGGCAATGCCGCGATTCCGCTGGTAAAACAGCTTACGGCACTCGTGCGCCAAAAAGACCCCGTGGCGGCGCAGGTTGTCCATCTCGGTGCTACCAGTCAGGATATTGTGGATACGGCGACGGTGCTGCAAATCCGTGATTACCTGCACTGGTTGCTCCCGCAACTTATCCGGATCGAACAACTGCTGGCCGACTTGACACAAACGCACCGGCAAACCGTTATGATTGGCCGGACGCTGCTGCAACAGGCCAGGCCGATCACCTTTGGCCTGAAAACTGCCTACTGGCTGATGGGTGTCCGGGAGGTCCGGCAACGGATTGAACAGGAAAGCCCCCGTTTGCTGCGGGTACAGGCAGGCGGCGCCGTCGGGGGGCGCAACGAACACATCACCACTGAGGTGGTCGCCTTTCTGGCGGAACTACTGGACCTGGCACCTGCTACCCCCTGGCATACACAGCGGGAAACGCTGGTCGGTTTCGGAGCATCGCTCGGTTTGCTGACGGGGACCCTGGGCAAAATCGGCAGAGATGTGTCCCTGCTGATGCAGACTGAAGTGGCGGAGGTGCTGGAAGGAAAAGCCGCCGGTAAGGGTGGTTCGAGTACCATGCCGCACAAACGGAACCCGGTTACGTCGGCGGCAATACTGGCCAATGCTACACGGGTGCCGGGCCTGATCAGTACGCTCTATGCGACGATGGTGCAGGAGCACGAACGGTCGGCAGGCAGCTGGCATGCCGAATGGGAAACCCTGACCGATATCATGCAGCTGACCGCCGGAGCGGTCGAGAAAACCCTCGACCTGCTTACCCATCTGGAGGTCGATGCTGACCGGATGCGGCTCAATCTGGAACTGACCAACGGCCTGATTTATGCCGAAAACGTGTCGCTGGCACTGGCCGGAAAAATCGGCAAAGCGGCTGCTCATGAGCTTGTCGAGCAGGCCTGCGTGGTGGCGGTGGCCGAAAAGCGGCACCTGAAAGACGTTCTTTCCGGTATGGCGCTACCGCTTACCGGACTGGAAACCTTATTTACACCGGACTATTCAACCGGACAATCTGCGGCAATTATTGATCAGATACTGGCCGAAAGCGGACTGTAACGCTGCGTCGCCACGGATGGCCATTTACCCTATAAACCATGAACCTCAACTATTCGCTACAGGGCACGCCCAATAGCCCGGTACTGCTTTTTTCTAATTCGCTGGGCTCGGAACAGATGATGTGGGACGAACTGGTCCCCCATTTGCTGCCGTATTTCCGTGTGCTTCAGTACGATACGCGCGGCCACGGTAAAAGTCCCGTCACGCTCGGCCCGTATACGATTGATCAGCTGGGGCAGGATGTCATCGACTTACTGGATCAACTGAACATTGACCGGGTGTATTACTGCGGCCTCTCGATGGGCGGTCTCATTGGCCAATGGCTGGGTATTCACCACCCCGAACGGCTGCAAAAGCTGGTGCTCAGCAATACCGGCGCGAAGATCGGTAACGACGAACGCTGGAACGGCCGGATCGCCACCATTACCGCACAAGGCATGCAGGCCATCGTTGACGATACGATGGAGCGCTGGTTTACCGCTGATTTCCGCGAACATAATCCGGAGCGGGTGGCGGAGACGAAAGCCATGTTTCTGCGCAGCCCGGTGGCGGGTTATGCCGCCTGTTGTGCGGCCATCCGCGATGCCGATTTCCGGTCGGAGCTGTCCCGGATTCCGGTGGAAACGCTGGTCATTACCGGCGATGAAGATCCGGTTACCAACGTTGAGCAGGCGGAGTTTCTGGTCGCGAACATCCCGAATGCCCGGTTGCGGGTATTACCGGCCCGCCATCTGGCGAGCACTGAACTGCCGGCCCGCTATGCGGAGGTGCTGATTGATTTTCTGGTCGGCAGTACGGCCTATGACCGGGGCATGCACGTTCGCCGGACGGTGCTGGGCGATGCTCACGTCGACCGCGCCAATGCCCAAATGACGGATTTAACGGCTGATTTTCAGCGATTCATTACCAACTACGCCTGGGGCGAAATCTGGACCCGTTCCGGGCTTTCGAAACATACCCGCAGCCTGATTACCCTCTCGATGCTCATTGCCCTGAACCGGAAAGCAGAATTTCAGATGCACGTGCGGGCCGCGTTACACAACGGCGTTTCGGAAGAAGAAATTAAAGAAGTGATCATGCACTCAGCCTTGTACTGCGGGTTGCCGGCGGCCAACGAGGCTTTCCATTCAGCAAAAGAAGTGCTTGATCAGGAGCGACTTAACCAATCTAACTAAGATGAAACACATACGGACACAGGTAGGAATTATCGGCGCCGGACCGGCCGGGCTGATGCTGGCCCATTGGCTGAAGCAGCACGGTATCGAGTCGGTCATTATCGAACACCGGAGCCGTGAGTACGTAGAAGCCCGCGTACGGGCCGGGTTGCTGGAACAAAATACGGTTGACATGCTCAAGGGCCTCGGGCTGGCCGGTCGCCTCGAACGGGAAGGGCACCTGCACCACGGCGTTTACCTGAGCTTCGACAGTGAGCGGGTCCGGGTGCCGTTCGGCAAGCTGACCAATGGGCGCAACATCACGATTTACGGGCAGCAGGAGGTTGTTAAAGACCTGACCGATGCCTGGCTGGCCGGTGGCGGGCAACTGTTGTTCGAGGCTCCGGCGTTGCAGATCGAAGGATTTGATACCACATCACCAAAAATCCATTTCGAGCAGCAGGGCGAAAAAGGCGTCATCGACTGCGACTTTGTTGCGGCCTGCGACGGTTTCCACGGTATCGGCCGGAAAACACTGCCGAAGCAGCTGTATAACGAGTACTCGATTACTTACCCGTTCAGCTGGCTGGGCATTCTGGCCAACGTTGCGCCGTCGACCGACGAGTTGATTTATGCGTATCATGAACGAGGGTTTGCGCTGCACAGCCTGCGTTCGTCGACCGTCAGCCGGTTGTATATTCAGGTGGATAACAACGACCACATTGACAACTGGTCTGACGATCAGATCTGGGATGAGCTGTCGGTGCGGCTGGGTACGCCGGGGTGGAGCCTGCAAACCGGCCCCATTTTCGAAAAAGGCATCACGCCGATGCGTAGCTACCTGATCGACAACATGCAGGCGGGGCGCTTGTTTCTGGCGGGGGATGCGGCTCATATCGTACCGCCAACCGGTGGTAAGGGGCTGAATCTGGCTGCTGCCGACGTGAAACACCTGGTCGACGGGCTGGTGGATTATTACAAAAACGGCTCAATGCGCGGCCTGGACCGGTATACCGAAACGGCGCTGAAACGCATCTGGCGGGCGCAGGATTTCTCAAATTTTATGACCACCTTGTTCCACAAACAAGACGAACACGGGTCGTTTCAGTACCAGCTTCAGCGGGCGAAGTTTACTTACATCGGTCAGTCGGAGGCGTATGCTACCACCATTGCTGAGAACTATGTCGGTCTGCCGTTTGAGGCGTTTGAACCACAAAGACTGTAAGAACCAAAGGGGCACAAAGTTTTCTTATTTCTTCGTGCTGCTTTATTCCTTAGCGCCTTCGTGGCAAAAAATGGAAAACCACAAAGACTGTAAGAACCAAAGGGGCACAAAGTTTTCTTACTTCTTCGTGCTGCTTCATTACTTAGCGCCTTTGTGGTAAAAATGGGAAACCACAAAGACTGTAAGAACCAAAGGGGCACAAAGTTTTCTTATTTCTTCGTGCTGCTTTATTACTTAGCGCCTTCGTGGTAAAAATGAAGAACCACAAAGACTGTAAGAACCAAAGGGGCACGAAGTTTTCTTATTTCTTCGTGCTGCTTCATTACTTAGCGCCTTCGTGGCAAAAATGAAGAACCACAAAGACTGTAAGAACCAAAGGGGCACAAAGTTTTCTTATTTCTTCGTGCTGCTTTATTACTTAGCGCCTTC
>NZ_JBYFCJ010000023.1:96615-122567 GCF_057652235.1 Arsenicibacter sp. R0_47
GTGGCAAAAATGAAGAACCACAAAGACTGGAAGAACCAAAGGGGCACGAAGTTTTCTTGTTTCTTCGTACTGCTTTATTACTTAGTGCCTTTGTGGCAAAAAATGATAAGCCAATGAAACAAGTACCTATAATTGATATAAAAACCGCAGCCGGTCTCGTCAAAGAGGGCGATACACTGCTTCAGGGCGGCTTCGGCATGACCGGCAATCCCGTACACCTGATGCATGCCCTGGCCGAACTGGGAACCCGAAACCTGACGTTTGTCGGTAATAATACCGGAGAGGCCGGGTTGGGCGGTGGACGGCTGCTGCGGAACGGACAGATCAGCAGAATGATCGGCTCGTTTTTTACCTCCAATCCCGATGCCGTTAAAGCAGCTCAGAGCGGGCAGGTTGCCTATGAACTGCTGCCACAAGGTACGTTGGCCGAAGCCATCCGGGCGGGCGGGGCCGGAATCGGCGGTTTCTACACGCCTACGTCGGCCGGTACACCGCTGGCGCAGGGCCGCGAAACCAAAATGATCGACGGTGTGGAGCAGGTATTTGTGAAAGCCATCCGGGGGAACGTGGCGTTTATCCGGGCATGGCGGGCCGATATGGCCGGTAACCTGCAATACCGCATGACCGAAAATAACTTCAACAAGGCCATGGCCACCGCAGCCGATCTGGTGATTGCCGAAGTAGAGGAAATCGTGCCGGTGGGTACCATTGCGCCGGAATATGTGCATACCCCCGGCTGCTTCGTGGATTACCTCGTACAGGCCACCCTGACGCTTGATGATCTTGGTTCGTCAGCATCGGTATCGTCGTCGAAAAAGGTGGACGAAGCCCGTATGCACATGGCCCGCAGGGCACTGGCAGAGCTAAAAAAAGGCGATGTTGTGAACCTGGGCATTGGTATCCCGACGCTGGTGGCCGATCTGATTTCGGAAGAGCACGGCATTATTCTGCACACCGAAAACGGTATGTTGGGCGTCGGCCCCGTACCGGCCGACGGCGGGGGAGCGATGGACTATCCGGTGAATGCCGGTAAAATTCCGGTTACGGCGCTGAAAGGCAGTAGTTATTTCGACAGTGCCGATTCGTTTGCCATGATCCGGGGCGGGCATATCGACGTGGCAATCATGGGTGGACTTGAAGTGGACGAGGCGGCGAACCTGGCTAACTGGGCGGTGCCGGGCAAACCGTTGTTAGGCGTTGGCGGGGCGATGGACCTCGCCAAAGGCGCAAAACGACTTATCATCACGATGACCCACACCAACCCCGACGGCTCGTCTAAAATTGTACCATCGTGCACGCTGCCACTGACGGCTACGGGCGTGGTCGACATGGTCATCACGGATCTGGCCGTGTTCGCCTATCCCGATGGTCAGCTCACCCTGATCGACCTTATGCCCGGCGCCACCCTCGACGAGGTCCGCGCGAAGACGGGAGCGGGCTTCATTGAGCGGTTGAGTGATTGAGTGATTTAGCGAGGGCTTCCGCCTGTTCAAAATCATTCACGAAACACTCAATCACTCATTCACACAAACACTCAATAAGCTATGGATTCATTCATTATAGATGCCGTCCGGACTCCGATCGGGAGCTTTGGGGGGAGCCTGTCGCCGGTGCGGGCCGACGATCTGGCGGCGTTGCCGATTAAGGAATTACTGGCCCGCAATCCGGCTATTCCGGTCGAAGGTATTGATGATGTGATACTTGGGTGTCACAATCAGGCGGGAGAAGATAACCGGAATGTGGCGCGCATGGCGTTGCTGCTGGCCGGTCTGCCGTATACCGTTCCGGGCGAAACCGTCAACCGGTTGTGCTCGTCTGGGATGTCGGCAGTGATCCACGCCAACCGCGCCATTAAGGCCGGCGACGGCGATGTGTTCATTGCCGGTGGTATGGAGCACATGACCCGCGGGCCGTGGGTGATTTCAAAAACGGCGAAGCCCTTCGGCAACGACGCGCAGATGTTCGATTCGAGCTTCGGGTGGCGGTTTGTCAACCCGAAAATGCACGAACTATATGGTACCGATGCCATGGGCGTGACGGCCGAAAATCTGGTAGATCTGTATGGCATCAGCCGTGAAGATCAGGACCTGTTTGCCTGGCGTTCACAGCAGAAAGCAGCCGCAGCGCAGGCCATAGGCCGGTTGGCCGAAGAGATTGTGGCGGTAGAAATTCCGGCGAGAAAAGGACCGGCCACGGTTTTCAGTAAAGACGAGTTTATTAAGCCCGGAACAAGCCTTGAGGTCCTGGCTACGCTAAAGCCGTCGTTCCGTAAAAACGGTACAGTGACGGCCGGGAATGCGGCCGGTCTGAACGACGGGGCTGCGGCGATGCTGGTCGCGTCGGAACAAGCGGTGACGCGCTACGGCCTGATGCCTGTGGCACGGATTGTCTGTTCGGCAGTAGTAGGCGTTGAGCCGCGGATTATGGGCATCGGGCCGGTACCGGCCACGCAGAAAGCCCTTGCCAAAGCCGGATTAACGCTGGCCGATATGGATGTGATTGAACTGAACGAAGCGTTTGCGGCGCAGTCGCTGGCGTGTATCCGTCAGCTGGGCCTGGCCGATGATGACCCGCGCATCAACCCCAATGGCGGGGCCATTGCTCTGGGGCATCCGTTGGGTATGTCGGGGACGCGCCTGCTGCAAACGGCCGCGCTTGAGCTCCGGAAACAGCAGAAGCGTTATGCCCTCGCGACCATGTGCGTCGGCGTCGGCATGGGGTACGCCGTTGTGATTGAGCGGGTTTAGGGTAAAGAGGGGAGACTATAGTGGTGGCACGACTGGATGGCCAGCCCCGTCAAACAGGGCCGCCTGGCGGTCGTGCCACCACTAAGTGTGAAGGCTGCCATTTATAAGTAATTGAGCAACATTAGATTAGCTTTAGTCAGAGAGCAAAGGTTTGTATTTTAGTTGCTTATTCACTCAATCGCACATTCACTCAATCGCTCAATAACTTATCAGACCGTAATTTCAATAATGTTGTTTTCGGGGTCAAGCACGACACTTTCGTAATAGCCGTCGCCGGTGGTTCGGGGGGCTCCGGCAATCGGGAAGCCATCGTGCCGGAGTTGTTCGGTCAGCGCATCAACGTTTTCCCGGCTACCCACCGAAACTGCAAAATGGATCAGGCCGGTGGTTTGCCGGTTGTAGTCTTTGGGGGCGTCAGCAATATCGGGCCGCTGCATGAGTTCGAGCCGGCAACCATCTTCGAACGAAAGAAAATACGACTGAAAGTGTTTCACCGGATTGTGGTACTTCTCATTGGCCGTCGCCCCGAAATACCGGATATAAAATGCCTTCACTGTTTCCAGATCATTGACCCAAATAGCAATGTGTTCGATTTTCATTAATACGCTTATTATCTGATTAGTTTGCCAGCTTACAGTTCAGAAGCTACAGCAGACTCTGCTGTCTTCCGCTAATCTCTGTGGTTATCTTCCCAATTGATCCGGCCGGATGTATATGCGCGTAAAGATTCTGTTAGCCGTTTCCGAAGAGCATGCGCATCAGAAGGTATAAAACAGACGGACACGAGAGGCAGCCGAGGCCTGTATAGAACGTGGCGGTCAGGGCACCATACGGTACGAGCTTCGGATCGGTGGCCGCCAGACCGGCTGATACGCCGCTGGTAGTACCCATCAGCCCGCCGAAAATCATGGCCGTATGCGGGTTGTCAAGACCGATAAATCTGGCCAGAAACGGGGTGGCAATGGTTACAAAAACGGCTTTGACCACACCGGCGGCAATGCTCAGGGCCATCACATCCGAACTGGCTCCGATGGCCGCGCCGGTTACCGGCCCCACAATGTAGGTACAGGCGCCGGCCCCGATGGTAGTCAGGCTAATGGCATCCGTATATCCCCAGAGCAGCGCTACGAGCACCCCGCCGATAAACGAAAGCACGATGCCCAGAAACAGCGATAAGGCACCGACCCAGCCGGTTTTGCGCATCACCACAAAGCTGGCCCCCATAGCCGTTGACACAATGGAGAAGTCGCGGAACATCGAACCGCCCATAATTCCGAAACCGGACAGGGCCTTGATGTCGGCAATGCCTTTTTCGCCGCCGGTCACGCGTCCGCCGATATAGGCCAGTACCAGCCCCATGAGAATGGCAATGGCCGAGCCCGGAATTTTGCGGTTGGTGAGCCGGTCTGACAAAACAGCAGAAACGTAGGTAATGATACCTACGCATAAAAAGGCCACAACGAGCCCGTTTTTATCAAGAAACCGGACTATAATCTCCATGCTGAGGTGCTTTTTTGGTAAGTTTTGCCAAAACCGGAATCATCGTCAGGCAGAGTAGTACCGGAAGAATTCCCGCCAGAATCGCAATCAGGCCGCTCGAAACGGCCACCTTTACGTTCTGGACTGCCGACATAGCCACTACAATCGGGATGTACATCTGGCTCCAGAACTGAATTCCGTTTTCGGTCAGTTTATCCGGACCGCCCTTCTTTGCGAACCAGTCGTTAATCAGAATCAGCAGGAGCATGGCAAAGCCTACGCCGCCTACATTGGCATCGATGCCAAGCGCCTTGCCGAGAAATTCACCGGCCAGCTGACCCATGATATAACAGAAGGCCAGTATTGCAACTCCGTAAATAATCATCAGAAAAGCGTTTAGCTGGGTAAAAACAAAGGTTTCAGGTCGTTTTTGGTCACTTTGCCCATGGCATTGCGCGGTAGTTCGGCCACGATCCGGTACTGGCGCGGGATTTTGTAGCCGGGCAGGCGTTCGCGCAGCCAGCTGTTGATGTCGGCGGGCGAAACAGCGGGGTCTTTCAGAATCAATACCGCCGAAACGACTTCGCCCCATTCGTCGTTGGGAACGCCGATGACGCTGCAATCGCTCACGGCCGGATGGGTGCGCAGGACTTCTTCCAGCTCAAGGGCGGAGATTTTGTAGCCGCCCGATTTGATGATGTCGATGGAGTCGCGGCCGAGCATCCGGATGTAGCCGTCCTCGTTGACGGCAATGTCGCCGGTACGGAACCAGCCATCGGCGGTAAACGCCTTTTGCGTGGCGTCTGGCCGTTGCCAGTATTCCAGAAACACATTCGGGCCTTTGACCTGAATCTCGCCGGGCTGCCCGTCCGGAACGGGTTCGTCGGTCTCATTGACGAGCCGGACCTGCACCCCCGGCAGTGGCTGACCGATGGCACCCACGCGCCGTTCGCCCTCATACGGATTGCTGATGCCCATTCCGATTTCGGTCATGCCGTAACGTTCGAGCAGCGTATGGCTGCTGATGGCCTGCCATTTTTCCATGACGGTGACCGGCAGCGCGGCCGAACCCGAAACCATCAGCCGGAAGCGGGCCAGATTCGCTGAAATGGCATGCTGCTCGTCAGCCGGAAGTTGCTCCCAGTGGGCAATGAGTTTAAAATAGATGGTCGGCACCGCCATGAAGACATTAATGGCGCCTTGCGCAAAAGCGCCGAAAACACCTTCTGCCGAGAAGTTGGGCATAAACTCAACCGTGGCTCCCGACCAGAGCGCCGAAGAAACGACGTTGATGATGCCATGCACGTGGTGCAGCGGTAACACACAAAGAATGTGGTCGTCGGCAGACCAGTGCCAGACCGATACCAGGGTCGACACCTGCGCCTGAATGTTGGCATGGGTGGTGACGACGCCTTTAGGCAGGTTGGTTGTGCCGCTGGTGTACAGGATCATGGCCCGCCGGTCCGGCGACAGTAAGGGTAATGCCAGCGTATGATTCGCCGGCTCATCCTGCTCCAATACCAACAGCCGGATACCGCGTTCAGCAATCAGCGGTGCCAGTATCCCGGCGTAGGCAGCGTCGGCTACAACAATGTCGGCCCCGGTATCGTCGAGGACGTAGCGCAGGGACGGGGGCGGATAGGAGAGGGCGAGCGGCACGGCAATGCCGCCTGCCCGCCAGATGCCCCATTGTACGCGGACATAGTCGAAGCCCGGCGTGATCATGAAGGCGACACGGGCTTCGCTCAGGTCGTCACGGCCATCGAGCAGCCAGTTGGCCATCGTTGCCGAAGCATCCAGCAATTGTTGATATGTGTAGGACTGACCATCAGCGACAATCGCGGTCTGGTCAGCGTGTTGGGTTGCATTCGTGATAAAGGGTTGCATTATGTCGGGCACCCGAAACGGATGAAATTTGTTAGTGTTTGTCAGCCCACAGAAAAACGCAGGACGACAGAATAGATAATTTTGTCCCGTCAGCTGATGCTTTTCGACGAAATGTAGATCGTCATCAGACCGGCCAGTATCGTCGGAACAGCATAAATCAGGAAGTTAGTGGTCATCGACAGGCCCATGCCGATCAGAACGCCACCGACTGCCGGACCAATAATGCCGCCCAGCCGCCCGATACCGATTGCCCAGCCGACGCCCGTTGTCCGGAACTCCGTCGGGTAGAGCCGCGCCGCCACGGCATACAGGCCGACAAATCCGCCCTGAATCCCGAAGCCTAACAACCCGAACACCAGCAGCAGCGCCGATGACCCGAAGAAAAGGCTGAAGCCCGCCATCAGCACGCCCGTCATGATCAGAAAGACGCCGATTGTTTTTTTCAGGCCAAACCGGCTGGAGAAATATCCCTGCGTAACGATGCCGAAAAACGCGCCGACGTTGAAAACCGTGCCGGCATAAATGGCCAGTTCAATGGATAATCCCGCATTGGTAGCGAGTTTCGGAATCCAGCTGGTGAGGAAATAAAGCGTGGCAAAGGCCAGAAACAAAGCAACCCATAGCTGAATGCTGGATACCTTAAACTCTTCATTCAGCAGCGATTTGACCGGAATGCCGGACGGTTTCAGCGGTTTGTCGGGTAATGCCGGGATAGGGCCTGCGCCGATCTTTACCAATATCCGGTTGGCGTGCTCAAGAGAGGCTTTCGGTTGTGACTTTAGCAGAAAGTCCAGCGATTCGGACAGGAAAAAGTAGATCAGCGGCAGCGAGAAGAACGTCGTTGCCCCCGCCAGCTGAAAAATGGAACCCCAGCCCGATGCCGGAATGGTTTTGGCCGCAACCAGTCCCGACACCACGGCCCCGACCGGATACCCCGCTACCACGAAGCTTACCCAGAAGTCGCGGGAGTGGTTGGGCGTATATTCAGCGGCGAGGGCGGCGGTACTGGCCAGCATGCAGCCGATGCCCAGCCCGCTTACAAACCGGAACGCAATCAGGGCCGTAATGCTGGTGGCATAGGCCGTCAGATAGATGCTCAGACCCATCAGGAAAGCGCTGAGCAGAATCATGTTCTTACGGCCGGTAACGTCGGCATAAGGGGCCATCAGCAACGCCCCGAACGTCATCCCGAAGAGCCCCGAACTGAACACTATGCCCAGCGCTTCGGGTGTAACACCCCAGCCTTTTGCAATGGCGGGGGCGGCGTAGGAAATCACCATGACGTCCATGCCGTCGAGCATATTCATCAGGAAGCAAATCAGAATCGTGGCGTATTGCAGGCCCGAGATGGGCCGCTGGTCAATGAGTGACCGGACACTGACAGTCATATAGTTAAGGTTAGGAGATCGCCGCATGATGCCATAACATCATGCGGTAACGGGAACGAATCGGTTAAGGCGTACCCCAGACTTTGGTGGCCGTATTGACCACCAGTTCGATTTTCCGCCACTGGTCATCGTGGGTCATGTCGTTGCCATGATGCGTTGATGAAAAACCGCACTGCGGGCTGACGCACAGGTTGTCGAGGGGGATGTATTGCGCCGCCTCGTCAATGCGTTTGCAGAGGTCATCGATGGGCTCCAAGGTTTTTACTTTGGACGAAATAATGCCCAGCACCACCATTTTGTGGTGGGGTACAAACCGCAGGGGCGCGAAATCGCCGGAGCGTTCGTCGTCGTATTCCAGGAAATACGCATCGACGTTGATCTCGTTGAACAACACTTCGGCGACGGGTTCGTAACCGCCTTCCGCAAACCATGTGCTCCGGTAGTTGCCCCGGCACAGGTGAATGCCAACGGTAAGGTCGTCGGGGCGGTTGTCGATGACTGAGTTGATCAGCCGCGCATAGGTGCGGGGCAGTTCGTTGGGGTCTTCGCCGCGTTCGGCCGCTGCCGCCCGCATTTTGGGGTCGCAGAGGTAAGCCAGGTTGGTGTCGTCCAGTTGCAGATACCGCAGACCGGCCTGATAGAGATGGTCAATTTCTTCGCGGTAGGCCGCCGACAGATCGGCAAAGAACTGATCCATGTCGGGGTACGACTGAATATCGATCGACTTACGCCCCCCCCGGAAGTGAATCATCGTCGGCGACGGGATCGAGACCTTAGGCGTTTGGGTTACGACCGATTTCAGGAAGTTGAAGTCATCTACCTGAATGTCTTTCCGGTGCCGGAGCTTGCCCGTTACACTCAGAACCGGTGGTTTGAAGCCGTCTTCAGCGACTTTGGCGTGCGGATTTGCATCGATTCCGCCTGTAACGCTGACGCCGTCCAGTTCTTTCAGGAAGTCGAGGTGAAAATAATCCCGCCGGAACTCACCGTCGGTAATTGAACGCATACCGGTGGCTTCAAGCCGCTGTACTGTTTCTTTAATGGCCTCATCTTCAATAGCGCGAAGTTCGTCGGCTGTGATTTCGCCTTTTTTCCACTTCAGGCGGTTTTCTTTGACGGCCGGAGTCCGGAGCAGGCTGCCCACATGATCGGCACGGAAAGGAGGGGTTTTCATATCAATTGGTTAAGGGTAGTTTTCAGGAATTAACGCACCTGCCAGATTTCGATGACCACGTTATCGGGGTTGCGGTAGGCATTGGCGATGTAAAGGGCATCATTAAGCCAGGCTGATGCACAGGATTGCCATCAGCCGGTAAAAGCTAAGCAGGCGGGTCATTGATGTTTGCTAAGGTTAAGGGTCAAGTAGGGTAAATGACTGGCAATAATTTAAAAAAACAGGGAGAAAATCTAATTATTGCGGAAGTTATTTTGAAAAAAAACAGCCGCATAACACGCAAAGGTTATGCGGCTGTTCTGCCTGGTGTTTACAGAATAACGATATCAGGATGGCAGGCTGCCGATTTGCTTCCGGAGTTTATCCCGACAGCGTTTCAACCGCATTTTCACGGCTGAGGGCTGCATATTCACCTGTTCCGCAATGTGCGGAATACTCAGATTATTTTCGTACCGTAAACGTAGAATCTGTTTTTCGAGATCGGGTAACTGGTGTAAAATATGGATAAACTCATCGAACGGATACTCGGCCGCCGGGGCCGGATCTGCTAACGTAATCACATAGTCATCAAGCGCTACAAACCGGAAGGACTTATCGCGCCTCTGCTGGGAAAGGCAATAGTTACGCGCCAGTACATATAACCACGTCGAAAAACGACTTTTGTGTTTAAAGGTGTGCAGGTTAATCAACGCTTTTTCAAAAACAGTCTGAGCGAAATCCTGCGCTAATTCCGGGTCTTTTGTAAACGTAAGACAGTGCTTGAGCACTAACCTGTAATGACGCTGGTAGAGCGGCTGAAAATAACGCTCCTGGGTGGTGCTCAGGTACAGCGCTACCAGCGCTTCGTCTGTGACGAGGCGAAGAGATGATTGTTTCACAAGTTTATTGCTTTAGGAATGGCTTAAACCAATTACTTGATTTAAGTAAACAGGCTGTACATTTAAAGTAACTTGATTTTTTTTGAATTTGTTTCTTTCCGAGGGACTTTGGGTGACAAAAAAGGATTAAAATTTCTGATTTGTATCAGCAACTATAGCTATATAAATTAATTATAGAATTATCATAATAAACGTATTTACACCAGTTTATTTTTTATTTTTCGCAGGCTGAAATCCGTTTAAGTTTGCAGAATTAAAATATAAAAGGAAACTGCTGTACTATATATGTATAAATATTGTTTTTTAGGCGTGAGCAGGTATATTAAAATACTTATATGTAGATACCTGGCAGATAAACAGAGACTTATTGGGTTTTATGTCTTACCATCCACCGCAATGAATTACTATGCCCGAATAATACCAACTGAAAATGACTGGCAGGAATTGTTCAGTATTGCAGAAAAAGGGGATTTAGCGGCGTTTAAAGCAAGGAAGAACGTATTTACCGAAAAGATTCACCTTGGCAGATCCTGCAAAGGCTGGCGGTTTTTATTTAATCATAATAACTGGGAATTCTATCAGTCTGCTGATGATTTCTGGACCTGGCTTCAGTCAAAACGCATTGTTGATGAACACGAAAGAATCATTGATTATGTTGATTTTCTAAAGATTGTCCTGGCCACAAAGGATGCGCGGCCCGCATGGCATTATAAGCATAAATATCCTCACTTATACATCTTTAAAGATGATGCATTTTTTTTTAATGATGTCGTATTTTTCTGAATACAATTACCCGACCGGTTAATGGTTATTATGAACTATATATTATAGTAAAAATGACTGATAATACGGATTGTTTTACCGGGCAGAAAGCGTTGCCGGTCGGGCGAATGTCTTTGTTGGTAAGCGCGTCTATAGTGCTGCCCAAAAACTGCCTGATCAGTTGCGTATATGGATGATCGTTCTGAGATTTGCTGTGACGGCCTGATGCGGAAGCGCTTTAGAGCCAAGCCTGCGAATTAGTAGCAGGCGGTCATAAACGCTTCATTTACTGCTGATCCGGCAGATGTACAGCCAACTCCTGAAACCGGAAGGATTCGGTCGCCATATCGGGCATACTGATCCGTAGCAGCCGCTGGAACGCATCCCGCCGGTGGGGCAGCGGGCCGTTATCGAAAATCCGGTAGGTTTCGCGGTCTACATAGGCTACATTATCGGGGGTCAGATAACCCCCGTGGGGCAGTTTATAGCTGTCCAGAGCGGGGATATAAATGACCGTCAGCGTGACCGATGAGGTGTCGTCTTTGGGGTAGTACGTCCACGTAAGTTTCATGATATTGCTGACGGTTTGATTTCTGGCGTAACAATTAATCGGTGATAGATGTTTCACCGGCTTCACGAAGAGCAGCCGCTAACCCTTCCAGCAGCGATGGCATTTCGCCTTCGGAACCGGTTTCGGGACTGAGTGCCGACAGTAAGTCTGCAACTTGCCCCAGTGACGTCCGGACAGCGGCTTCATCGGCCGGTTCAGCCTGTAGCCGGGTTTTCAGGGTCGCAAGCGCATCTGCAATCGGTTTCGTATTGGGGGCTTGCCGCAAGGCGCCGATCCACTGATCCAGTAATGGTATACCTGCTTCGGAAGTCGGCGAATTATGCAATAAGTCGGTTGTTTGCTCCAGTAAACTGGTCGCGTCGGCTAGTGTTATCATGCAGGTATAACCATCCCCCGCCCCTGATTGCTGTGTCAATCTATCAAATGGACTACCGCAGGTGTGTTTGCCCTTGGTAAACGTTTACACTAAAATTGATTAGTTAAATATACCGGAAATAACGGACAATTATTTGGTAAGGCGTTTACAAAAAAGGACTATTTTGGTAAAATCGTAGCATATACAGGGCAAAATATTGACTGAATTTTAGCTGCATTTTATTTTCAGCTGCCGCAATGTTGCCGTATCATGAAGATACGGCACAAAATCAATGGCATAAAACCAAATGAAACGTAGCTTTCTAATCTTTCTGATCAGCTTAACCTGGCAATTTGCTTTTTCTCAACGCTGGCAACAGGTCGGCAAAACCGGCGACTGGCAGAATACGATTGCTGTTGCCGCGTTGAACGGCAATTTATACAGTATTGAGCAGGATGGCACTTTATTTAAAACCGACAAACAGGGGAATTATGAACAAATAGGCGCCAAAGGCGAATTTGATCACGCCGAAGTGCTGGTAGCTATGGACGGTGAAATCTGGACGATTGAGGACGGATCACTGTACCGCACAAATCCTGCTTCGGGCGGATGGCGGCAGGTGGGTAAAACCGGCGACTGGCAAAACACCGAAGGCATGGTAGCGATGAACGGTAAACTCTACAGCATTGAAACCAACGGCACGCTGTACGAAACCGCTAAAAATGGCACGTGGCGGCAGATTGGCAGCAAAGGCGAGTTTGAGGATGCCGACATGCTGGAGTCGATGGGCGATTACCTCTGGACTGTCGAAAACGGTACACTTTACCGCACCAGTATCCGCTCCATGACGTGGCAGCAGGTGGGCAAAAAAGGCGACTGGGAAAATACGGTAGCGATGGTGGCCGACCAGAATTACCTGTGGAGTGTCGAGAAAGACGGTACGCTGTTCCGGACCGACGTCAATGGCAATTATGAGCAGATCGGACCGGATGGTATCCTGAAAGACGTAAGCCTGATTGTGGCTATGGACGGTATGCTGTACGTTGTTGAAAACGGCACCCTGTACCGCACGAAAGGCTGAATTGGCCTGCAACGTAAAACGCCCGGCCTCTGTTCAGGAAGCCGGGCGTTTGTTTTTAGAGGCCGAGCAGCGTGCGGGCCTGCGCCTGATCCTTGCCAAGTTGTTCGATCAGTGCGGGCAGACCACTGAATTTCTGCTCATACCGGATGAACTCGCGGAACAGTAACCGGATGTGTTCGCCGTAAATATCCTTGTCAAAATCAAAAATGTAGGTTTCGATGGTCTGGTGCGTTCCTGCAACCGTCGGCCGGAAACCGATATTGGTCATCCCGCCGAACGTCTGGCCTTTGTACAGTACTTCGACCGCATACACGCCGTTGGCCGGAATAAGCTTATTGGCATCGTCGACCTGCAGATTTGCCGTCGGAAAGCCGATGGTCCGGCCCAGCTGCCGGCCTTTAACAACCGTTCCGTTGAGGTTGTAGGGACGGCCCAGAAATTTGATCGTGGTCTGTACCTGTCCGTCGGCCAAGGCCTGCCGGATTTTCGAGGAACTGACACCGACCGCTTCTACGTCCTGGCGCGGAATTTCTTCTACCTCAAAGCCGTACTCTGCCTGATGTTTCTGAATGTAATCAAACCCGCCTTCGCGGTCACGGCCAAAGCGGTGGTCATAGCCGATAACCAGTTTTTTGGTCCGGATTTTATCAATTAGAATCGACTGGATAAACTCTTCGGAGGTAAGTTGTGAAAACGACCGCGTGAACGGAATCACTACCAGATGATCGACACCCGCCTGTTCGAGCAGGGCGATTTTTTCATCGAGCGTGGTCAGCAGCTTCAGGTTCTGGCTATCATTCGACACCACCGTCCGCGGATGGGGCCAGTACGTCAGCAGTACCGATTGCCCGTTATTGGCGCGGGCAACCTCTGTCAGCCGTTCCAGAATTTTCTGATGCCCCCGATGAACGCCGTCGAATGTACCACTGGTCACGACGGAATAGGAGAGTTCCGGAAACGAATCTAAACTAGTATGAACAATCATAGGTAACAGGCGCACACCGGCTGATAATCAGGCTGGCTGCGCTTTAAACGTCTCAATAAATCCCTCAATAGAATCGGCCTCTTCGATCCGGAAAGCACCGATCCGGGTGCGGCGCAGGCTGCTCATATACGCTCCGTTCTGCAGCAGCAGGCCCAGATCGCGGACCAGACTGCGAATATACGTGCCTTTTGAACAAACGATGCGGAAATGTAGCGTAGGAAACGGGTCGGTGCCCAGGGTATCGGTCGTAATGTCGAAGGCTGAGATCTCCACGGTCCGGCTTTTGATGCCACCCTCTACCTGATCGGCGGTTTCGCCGCGGCGAGCCCGTTCATACAACCGTTCGCCGTTGACGCGGATGGCTGAATAAATCGGCGGAATCTGCTGAATACTGCCGGTTAGCTGTGCTACGGCTGCCCTGACATCGTCGGCGGTAATGGCAGACGTGTCGAATTCGGCGTCAAACTCCGTTTCCAGATCGACCGACGGGGTCGTACGGCCGAGCACCAGCGTACCGGTATATTCTTTTTCCTGTGCCTGGTAGCTGTCGATTTCCTTTGTTTTTTTACCGGTACACAGAATAAGCAGACCGGTGGCAAGCGGGTCAAGCGTACCGGCATGGCCGATTTTCTTAAACTTACAGGCCCACTTTAATTTTTTGACGACATCGAACGAGGTCCATTCGAGCGGCTTATCAATGAGAATAACCTGTCCGGGATCGGCCGGTTGATTTTCTGGTTTCAATGCAGAATCAGTTGACATAAATACTGTATCGGGGCTGAGACACCAATCATCAGCCAGTGTATACCGGCTGCTTAGATGACATCCAGTTTAACGCCCGATGCTACCAGACCTAACAGGATCAGGCCGAGGATAATTCGGTAATAGCCGAAAACTTTAAAGCCGTAACGGGTCAGGAAGCCGACAAAGCCGCGGATCGCCAGCAGCCCGACGACAAAGGCGATGGCGTTGCCGATCAGCAGTATCTGCACATCGTCGGGGCTCAGCAGCTTGTAGGTTTTGAGCAGTTTATAACCCGTGGCTGCCGCCATGGTCGGCACGGCAAGGAAAAACGAAAACTCGGCGGCCTGGGTGCGCGAAAGGCCCTGAAACATACCCCCGATAATGGTAGCTGCCGACCGCGAAACGCCCGGAATCATGGCAATGCACTGGAAGAAACCAATGCGCAGGGCTTCCGGAAACGTTACGTCGTAATCGCGGGTACGCTGCTGCATGATGCGGTCAATATAAACCAGCACAATGCCGCCCAGGAGCAGGGAAATAGCCACAACAACCACGTTTTCAAGCAGTGAGTCGATGAAGTCGTTCAGCAGGAAACCGATGACGGCGGCGGGCAGAAAAGCCACAAACAGCTTCAGGTAAAAGTCGATTACACCGGCAAACGAACCCAGTTTCTGCTGAATCGAGATTGGGAGCAGGGTGTACCAGCGGGCCAGTTCAGACTCCCGCGTCCGGGTGTCGATCAGGAAGCGGCGGCGGTACAGGACAAGTACCGACAGGATGCAGCCAAACTGCACGTTTACCGTGTAGAGCTTGGTGAACTCATCGCTCGCAATACCGGCCAGCGACGAGTAGATGATCATGTGGCCGGTTGACGACACCGGCAAAAACTCGGTCAGGCCCTCGATGATGGCCAGAAAAATTGCGTGTAGAATGTCCATGAATGGGTATAAAATGCAGAATCAGCGCAAGGCCTTACCGGTGGGGCAAGGCCTTGCGCTGATTGGGGAAACGGATGATTATGCCTGATTCGGCTTCTTCAGAATCGCAAAGAATTCAACGATGAAACCAGCCATAACGATCAGCGGACCAACGGTCAGGCCCAGTGCGCCGAAGCCGAAGGTCTCTTTATCCAGCGTCATCACGAAGAAACCCAGCAGAATGACCAGAATACCGGCGACCATCAGCTGATAGTTTGTTTTACCGAACGGAAGCGCCGCTGCCTTGTCGGGCTTCGGGGTGCTCGTAAACCGTGATATAACCGGCTGGCTTTCTGCCGTTTCCGGTTCTGTTGTTTCTTTTCCTCTAGGACTGACTTTTGCCATGTTCTTACGAATTTATAGAATTGCCGGTGCCTGCGGGCGCCGGTTCGTTAATCGGTTAATGAAGATCGTCCAGGTGTACGCCCAGATACCGGTTGACGGCCTGAAACGTACTGAGCAGGCCGATGAAAACGCCCAGTAAAATAATACCACCCAGCAGCAGTGCCAGCTTTACAGGCTCCTGCAATACCGTAAGCTCCGGCAGATTATACAGCGCCAGCTGGAGCGTACCGGCTACTAAACCGGCGGCAATCAGGCCGCTGATAAAGCCCTGACCAACACCCCGCACCAGAAATGGCCGCGTAATGAAGCCGTTGGTGGCGCCTACCAGCTGCATACTCCGGATCAGTAACCGCTGCGAATACAGGGCAAGGCGGATGGTGTTGTTCATCAGGACAACGATGATCAGCAGCAGAAAAACGGCGAAAACGGACATCACAATGTAAATTTTGGTGATGTTCCGGTTGATGCTGTCCACAATATTCTCCTGATATACTACATCGGCCACGCCGTCGATCTGGTCCAGATCGTCTTTGATGGCTTTCAGTTTGGTCTCGTCAAAATAGTCTTCGCGGAGTTTAATCCGGTAGCTGTCGCGGAGCGGGTTATCTTCCAGAAATTCCTCGAAATTCTCTTTGGTTTCGGCAATAAAGTCGCGGGCGGCCTGCTCTTTCGAGACAAATGAAACCTGCGGCGTATCGTTGGCGATGGCCACATACGGCCGGCTTTTCAGCGACTCTTTTACCCGTTCGATGGAAGCGGACTTTACGTCTTTGTCAAGAAATGCCCGCACCTCGTAATTCTCGCGGATGTAGGTCACCAGCCGTTTTGACTGAATAGCCAGTAAGCCACAAAAACCAATGAGAAACAGCGCCAGCGTCATGCTGAACAAAATCAGGCCTGCGGGATATTTGCCAACTTTTTTCTTTTTTCGAGCCACTGCTGCTTACCATTAAAACGTTAGACGAAGAGACCGTAGACAAGATCGTACTACCCGACCGGCAACGATGTCTGTCGGCCTAACTTATGCAAAAATAGGTCTTTTCACCAAAAACGAGCGAACACCTGTATAATGTGCGGCATATTTAGGAAAATTTAAGAGTAAAAAAGCTAACGTTTCTGCCTCTTCTGATTATATAGGCGGCAAACAGGCGGCGGCCTGGCATTGAGTATGCCGTAATTCCGTCGTCATGTCGGCCTATCCGGATCGCTGATACCTTACCCCATGCTGTCAACGTTTTATTTCATAAGCTCGTTCTGGCTCTGGCTGCACCTGTTCGCTGAGCCTGCTGTTACTAAACCACCTGTTTGCCAGGGTGCTACAGCTGTTTACGCCGATTCAACCATCGTTATCCGTGCCCTGGCCGGTCTTCAGTACGAACAGACCCGGCTTGTGGTAAAGCCGAAAACCCGTTTCCGGATCGTTCTCGAAAATGCCGATGACATGTCGCACAACCTCGTGGTCACCCGACCGAATTCGCGCATGAAAGTAGTGGAAGCGGCGCTGAAAATGGGCACTGACGGGGCGAAGAAAAACTATGTACCGAACCTGCCGGAGGTGATCGCCACCATACCGCTGCTGGAACCAGGCCATACCGATACGCTGACCCTGACGCTCGACGAAGGTGCCTATCCGTTTGTGTGTACCTATCCCGGGCACGGGTATGTGATGTATGGGGTCATCCACGCCACCCGCGAGCCGAAGCGGTTGCCACCGGTTGACGAAGATCCGTATGTACCGAAGCGGGCGGATGCCGGCGATCATGCGGCCCACGGAAAACAATCGGCCCATCCCTACAAGATGACGTTTCCGGCGCTTTACCGGACTTTTATGCCCGAATGCGGTCCGGCGGCCATTGCCGTTGGCCTGCCGGTCGATCCCACAGCCGGTCAGCAGTCGTACTGCTGGGATGCCGGCTCATGCCGGTTGCGCTATGCCTGGACCGGCGGCTTTGTCGACAGCTACGGCCACTGGGAAGGCAACGGCAACCGCCTGACAAAGGTGGTCGGCGATATTTACTATAACGACCGGTCGGGGTTCCCGTTCCGCATTGGCACTGCCACCCCGGTGCCGCAGTTCAAGGGCTACGAACTGGTGAACCGCTATCCGAAATTCAGCTACTCGCTGGGCGGTGTGCAGGTTACGGAGCTCATCAGGGCTGTTCCGGGTAAGCGGGGGCTTGTGCGGCAGTTTACGCTGTCGGCCGGAAAGTTGCCGGTTACGTTCCTGCTCGATCAGCAGGAGGGCGTACAGTACCAGACCCGGATCAATAATGTGGTGGCATCGGCGAAAAACGGCCGCCTGGAGTTACCGGCGGGTACCCGTCAGTTTTCCGTAACAATGCTTGTCCCTTAACAACGTTCATTCATGCTGCTGACGCTTCTTTTATCGACCCTGCTGGCCGTTGCCGCGCCCGCCGATACCATAACGGATTATTATACTGTCGAGACGATTCCGACGCCCGAAGGCCTGATTGTTGAAACGGGTGGCATTGCCTTTATGCCCGACGGACGGCTGGTGGCCTGTTTTCACCGCGGGGAGGTGATGATGTATCATCCTAAAACCAGAAAATGGTCGTTGTTCGCCGAAGGACTGCACGATCCGCTGGGCGTTATACCCGTCAGTAACAACGAAGTGCTGGTCATGCAGCGCCCTGAACTGACGCGGATTAAAGATACGAACGGCGACGGCGTGGCCGACCGCTATGAGACTGTTTCGGACCAGTTCGGGATGTCGGGTAACTACCATGAGTTTGCATTCGGGCCGGTGAAAGATGCCAAAGGAAACCTGTATTTCAGCCTCAACACAGCGTCGAACGGGGCCGGTATCCGCGACGAAATCCGTGGTCAGTACGATTCGCTGGGGCGGCAGGGGCGTATGTATGCCTGTGTGCCCTACCGCGGTTGGGTCATGCAGCTGTCGCCCGACGGCAAGCTGACGCCGTGGGCTTCGGGGTTCCGGTCGCCGAACGGGATCGGCTTCGATGCCAAAGGCCGCCTGCTGGTGACCGACAACCAGGGCGACTGGCTGGGGACCAGCAAACTGTACTACGTCGAAAAAGGAAAGTTTTATGGGCACCCTGCAAGCCTGGTCTGGCGGGATGGTTTCCCCGACATCGACCCGCTGACCCTGACACCGGCACAGCTCGACAGCATGCGTACCCGTGAAGTCGTGGCGTTTCCGCACCAGCGGATGGCCCACTCACCGACGCAGATGGTGGCCGATAAGACCGGCGGTAAATTCGGGCCGTATGCCGGGCAGCTGTTCGTGGGCGAAATGGATTTCCCGCGCCTCGTCCGGGTGCTGTTCGATGAAGTCGACGGCGAGTTGCAGGGGGCGTGTATTCCGTTCATGGATAAGGCTGGCCTCAGGATGGGCAATAACCGGCTGGCGTTTGCGCCCGATGGCAGCCTGTGGGTTGGTCAGAACGATCACGGTTGGGTCGGCGCCCGCGGGTTGCAGCGGATTGTTTATAAACAGGGCGTTCCGCTCGACCTCATGGACATGCACCTGACGGCCACCGGCTTCGACCTGACCTTTTCGCAGCCACTCGACGAAGCGGCTGCCCGGCAGGTTGCCAGTTATGCCTTCCGCCGGTTTTATTACAAATACCACCGCGCCTATGGGTCGCCCGAAACGGACAGCCAGCCGGTAGCGGTTTCGGATGTGAAACTGTCGGCCGACAAACGGACGGTATCGCTGACACTCGGCGAGCTGAAAAAAGGCTATGTGTATGAGCTGACACTGGGTAATCTGCGGTCGGCAGACGGCAAAAAAAAGGTAGCAAACCGGCTGGTTTGCTACACGTTAAATCGTCTGAAATCACCCGGTACGGCTACCGTGCGTACGAAGCCGTAATGGCCTGATATAACAGGATTTTAAATTTGTCGCCGAGGTCAGGATAGCTGTTTGGCACTTTCTGGGTGTAAATCAGCCCGATTACCTTTTCTTTGGGGTCTGCCCAGTAGGTAGTACCGAAATAGCCGCCCCAGGCAAAGGAGCCTTCCGAAACCGGAATCCGGGCTTCACTTTTGTCCGATGCCAGACTGAAGCCAAGGCCGAATTTATCCTGTCCCAGCGAGAGGTCACCGATCTGATTCGACAGCACTGTCCGTACCGTAATCGGGCTCAGGATCCGTTTGCCGTTGTATTCACCGCCGTTCAGAAGCATTTGCAGGAAAATGGCATAGTCGTACATGGTCGACGAAAGGCCCGCCCCGCCCGAGAAATAGGTTCCGTTGGTGGCTTTCGGATAGTCCGGTGATACGCCCCGTGTCCCTTTTTCAACCTGTAACGATTTATCAGGTCCTTCGGTGTAGATCGGCGAAAGCCGGTTTTGTTTGCTCACCGGCAGATAGAAATAGGTATCGTTCATGCCGAGCGGATCAAACAGGCGTGTTTTCAGGAACTGGTCGAGCGGCTGACCGGAGATGACTTCAATCAGATAGCCGACTACATCCGTACTCAAGCCGTACGTCCATTTTTCGCCGGGCTGGTGCATCAGGGGCAGCTTACCCAGGCGGCCCATTACGTCGGCCAGTTTGTAGGTTGGCGTACCGATACCGCTGGGCACGTTGTTTTTGGCATAAATCGCCACGGCCTCCTTGCTGCCAATTGACGGATAGCTGATACCCGACGTATGCGTCAGCAACTGGCGGATGGTAATTTCCCGTTTGGCCGGCACCGTTGTGTAGGTTGTATCCTTTGGCTCGTACTTATCCAGCACCACCGGATTTTTAAATGCCGGAATGTATTTGGAAACCGGATCGTCGAGCAGAAATTTGCCTTCTTCGTAAAGCGTCATCAGGCCCATGCTCACGATGGCTTTCGTCTGCGACGCAATCCGGAAAATCGCATCGCGTTTCAGCGGTTCTTTGGTATCAGGGTTTGCGTAACCGAATGCCTTGTGGTGTACAACTTTACCGTTCCGGACAATCAGTACGCCGATGCCGCCCTGATAGCCCTTGTCGATATACTCCTGCATGACGCGGTCGAGGCGTTGCAGCCGTTCGGAACTCATACCGGCCAGTTCGGGTTTTGCTTCCTGAAGTGTCTGAGGCGGAGCTACTTGGGCCTTCACCTGGAGCAGGGAGGCTGATAAGAAAAGAAGGGGCAGTACTTTTTTCATGAAGTTTGGTTTTAGGGTAGGGCGAAGATACAATAAGTCCGGATTTTCAGGATGCATCTTTTTCCCGGATTCGTACCGGATTTTGCCCCCATTTTCGTGAGATTCAGCTATTTTTGCGCCGTAAACAGAGTGATTCTGTAATCTGAATTATTTGCCACTGTGGAAACTGTACGTGTTTTTGCCCCTGCCACTGTCGCTAATGTGGCCTGTGGTTTCGATATTTTCGGCTTTGCCGTTGATCAGCCAGGTGATGAAGTTGTGCTGACGCGCCGCGACGAACCGGGCGTCACCATTATTGATATTCTGGGCGATGAAGGCCGCCTGCCGCGTGAAGCCGCGCGGAATACGGCCGGTATTGCCATTCAGAAGTACCTGGAACATATCGGCCGGACGGATGTCGGGGTCGATGTGGTCCTGCATAAGCAGATGCCGCTGGGAAGCGGATTAGGCTCGAGTGCGGCCAGTGCCGTAGCGGGTGTCTATGCCATTAACGAGCTACTGGGCCGTCCGCTGTCAACGATTGACCTGTTGCCGTTTGCAATGGAAGGGGAGCGGGTTGCCTGCGGGTCGGCACATGCCGATAACGTCGGGCCGTCGCTGCTGGGTGGTTTTGTCGTTGTCCGCAGCTATAATCCGCTGGACGTAATCAGGATTGATACACCGCCCGGGATGCACGCCACCCTGGTACACCCTGATATTGAGGTGAATACCAAAGATGCCCGTTTTATCCTGCGCAATGAGGTTTCGCTGAAGAACACGATTATTCAGATGGGGAACGTGGCCGGTCTGATTGCCGGTCTGATGAAACCCGACTATACTCTGATCAGCCGCTCGCTGGTTGACGTGATCATTGAGCCGGTCCGGTCGATTCTGATTCCGCAGTTCGATGAAGTGAAACAGGCTGCTCTGGCACACGGAGCCCTTGGCTGCAGTATTTCGGGTTCCGGCCCGTCGATGTTTGCCCTGAGCGCCAATGCGGAAATCGCTCAGCAGGTCGGTAAGGCGATGCAGGAGGCGTTCCTGAGCGTTGATATTACCAGTGAACTGTACGTATCAGAAATTAACAGCCAGGGTCCTAAAGTACTGGAACCTGTGTCAAATCTGACGGTTTAGGAGATTATATGGGTGTCACACCTGAAAACTAATTTTACCCGGTTTTAAGCGATACCAATAGTAGCGTTGATTTACCACATAGGGCACATAAGCAATATAAAAATCTTTGTTTTCTATGTGGTGTAGACTTGCTACGGACAATAAATCTATCCAGGGTTAGCATTGACGTTTGACAACCAAAAAGGCGGAGGGATAGCCTTCCGCCTTTTTGGTTGTGACATGGTCAGTCGCTATAACTGCTCCCATTTCAGCCGCCAGCCTTCGGCGAGCTCATCGCGGAGCGGGATCGGTACACCCGGCTGCTTAGTCCGTTCAACTGCCGACAGCTTCAGCGGAATTGATTCCTGTGTTTTTACGGACATGAGTTTATCTGTCCGCAGGTATACCCGTCCCGAAGTAGGTTCGATCATATCGACGTGCGCATACAGTACATCGCCCACGGCGACGGGAATCCCGTTCAGCACATCCGGACGGATGACTTCAAACATGCAGATTTGGCCTTCGGTCAGCGGTTCGGTACCAATCCGGCGGGTCAGCAACTGATTAGTAGCGTCGGTAGAGGCAAAGTTGGTGGCGGCGGGAGCCTGAGACGGCACCGCAACCGGAGCCGGGTCTGATAAAGGGGCTTCTTCGGCTTCCGGTTCTTCTTCAAGGATCGATACCTCAGCTACGGCTTCCTGCTGATCCTGCTCATCGGTCAGCAGTGCCACAGTGGCGGTATCGGTCAGCATAGGATTGTCCGAAATAGAGGCGGTAAGGGTGCCTTCGCCGGGACTACCGTCGCCACGGCCTGCTTTTTCGGTTGATTCGTAGTAAGCCAGAATAGCTTGCTTTTCTGTGGCAGGGAGGGCGTCTGTATGTTTATTGAGTTGTGCGAGAGCGCGGTCGCTGAGAAAATCGCGGTAGGCCGATGGCCGGGTCAGCAGCTCTTTGATGGCAACAGCCTGATAGATATAGGCTTTGGTTTCGTGGGCGCGGAAGGGAAGCGTAATCGGGTGGCGTTCGGGATACCTTCGTTTCAGGGCCTGTATGTAGTTCGGCCCGGCATTGTAGGCGGCGGCTACCAGCATCCAGGAACCCAGCTGATCGTGCAGATCGTTGAGGTAGCGGCAGGCAGCGTGGGTAGCTTTGGTCAGGTTAAACCGTTCGTCCCTGCCTCTGGCAACACTCAGACCCAGGCGTTTGGCCGTTTGCGGCATAATTTGCCAGAAACCGGCTGCTCCCCGTCGGGAAACTGCTCTTGCCACAACGGCGCTTTCGAGCAGCGGCAGATACTTAAAGTCTTTCGGGATGCCATAGCGCTCAATAATCGGCTCAATGATGGGAAAAATGGCAGAAGCGCGGCGTTTAAGGGTGGTCAGATGCTCAATGTACGATGCCTGACGATTCAGGGTGCGCAACCAGCGTTGGGATACCGAAGGCAGGTTTTGGGGAATGCTCTCACCGCAAAAATGGACTTCCGGAGCCGGTTGGGCAAATGTCGGCATACACCACGTCAATCCCGACGCAGCTGCCAGCAAGAATAATTTCCGCATAACAGACTAGTTAAGTACAAAACGAAGCGTTCTCCCGAACGTTTCTATATGAATTACGGCTGAACTACTCTCACGAAACTCCTGCTACACCTGCTCTGACAGCCGTCACTGATACGCTCATGTCGTGGTGCAAACCACGTTAATTCACAACGAAGAAAAGGGGGCTTTTAGCGCCCGATGTTGTCTTTCTGCAGCATAAACGTACGCTCCCTATGCTTTACAAGTTGCCAATGCTGGCCGGGATGGGAGGGCTAAAGTATAAAGGATATTGGATAAAAGCAAGAAGTTGTTTTTATACGTGCAGATATATGGCTGAAAATGAACAGCACGGCACTTATGTCATTTGTTTTATATTAAACGTTTACATCCCGGACCAGGCCGGTCCGGGATGCCGGAAACGCTATTTCTGCGCTACTGCGCCGGATTCAGAGGTACTTACCTTGTTCTTGATTTTGGGAATGGTTTTCAGGTACTGGTAGATCGAACCGACCTCATAATCGGTCAGGGTAACGTGCGGAACCATCGGGTACCGTGTCACCGATCCGTCAGGCCGGGCCCCTTGTTTGACGACCTTGATAAACTGCTCTTCGGTGTATTTTTTACCGATACCGGTCTCGTCATCAAAGGTAATATTGGCCGATGGCACCAGTTCGCCTTCCAGGTTCAGCATCGGGTTGCCGCCGCCGTAGAAACCCAGCGATTTTTCAGGTTCAATGTCGTTAAGGGCTTTGAAATCGGCCGAGTGGCAGGCGTAGCAACCCACCATGCCGTTGGCAATGTACCGTCCGAAGGCCACCCGGTCGGTGCTGTCGGGCACGGTAATGGCTTTCTGCGGATAAGGGTAGGGCTTCATCACGGTGTTGGTCAGCGCCTTGATCAGGAAGTTGTATTCGGTTTTCGGCGCTTCCTCTTTCGTTGGCTGGACTTCAACGCGGTCGGAGTGGAGCCAGGCTATAACCGATTTCAGGTCCTCGTCGGCCATGTTCGGGAATTTAGGCATCAGCGGATTGTAGGAACCGTCGCGCTGAATGCCGGTGCGGAGGAAAAAGGCCAGCTGGCCGTCTGTCCAGGTACCGATACCGGCTTCCTTGTCCTGGGTAATGTTAGCTGAATAAATCTGCCCGAAATCCTTGGGTGCATCCGCAATCAGTTTGCCGGTAAGCTGGGCCCCTTCGCCCCGATGGCATTGAATACAGAGCAGCTGGGCAATTTTAGCGCCTCGTTCGATGCGGGCAGGTGTAACGTCGACGTGGTAGTCGGGTAATTTCTGTGCTTCGTAGGTAGGCACACCACGGACGGCAATAAAACTGACAATGCCGAAAATGATGACGGCAATGCCGCCAATAATCCATACAACGATACGGATTGCTTTTTTCATGGGAGTATAGGGTTGAAGGACTACAAACAGGGTAATCTATAAGGACTTAGCTGGTAAATGCAAGCTAATTTAGGAAGTGGTCAAAAAGTTTCGTTTTGTAGCCAATGCCTTGTTAACAGAAAACTAATGTTGCGGTAAGGACGATCATATAGCTTTTTTTGTTATTACACCGGAAGGGTCATTCGAGACCCTGTGAAACCAGTGTTTTTTATGCAGACATCAGCAGAACAAGGAGCAAATGCATCCCTTGCCGCGCAGGCAGGGACGATTACAGTAGGTGATTTAACCCTAAACCGGATGGCATACGGTGCCATGCGTATCACCGGCGACGGCATCTGGGGACCGCCTAAAAACCATGATGAGGCGATTCGGGTGCTGAAGCATACCCTCGATTTAGGCATTAACTTTATAGATACCGCCGACAGCTACGGCCCGCATGTGTCGGAAGAACTGATCGCCGAAGCGCTGTATCCGTATCCTGAAGGACTGATTATCGGTACGAAAGGTGGTTTGTTGCGGACCGGCCCGAACCAATGGCCGGTAGATGCCAGTCCGGTGCACCTCGACGAAGCCCTGAAAGGCAGTTTACAGCGCCTGCGGGTCGACCGGATTGATTTGTACCAGCTGCACCGCTTCGATCCGAAGGTGCCGAAAGACGAGACGCTGGACTTCCTGAAAGAAAAGCAGCAACAGGGCTACATCCGGCACATTGGCCTGTCGGAAGTGAGCGTTGACGATATCGAATACGCGCGGAAGTTTGTGGACGTGGTGTCGGTGCAGAACATGTATAACTTCGGACAGCAGAAATGGAACGATGTGCTGGCCTATTGTGAGCAGCATCAGATTGCCTTTATCCCGTGGTATCCGCTGGCGAGCGGCAACCTGTCGGCCGAAAAAGCGATTGAGAAAGTAGCGGCGCGCCACAACGCCACGGCTTACCAGATCGCCCTTGCCTGGTTGCTGGCGGCCTCGCCGGTGATGTTGCCGATTCCGGGCACCTCGTCGGTCAAACACCTCGAGGAAAACACCGCTGCCGCCGCGATTCAGCTAACCGACGAAGATTTCAACGATCTGCCAAAGCCGGTTGTGGGGTAATGGCGTGTTTGTAATTAACAGGAGCAGCAAGTGGTGGCACGATCGGAGGACGCCCCTCAGAGTCGGGGACGCCGGGTCGTGCCACCACTGTAGATAGTTTTCTGAATTCATACGTGTTCATTATTTACTGCTTCATCAATGCTCTGACCTTTCTTATACCCTTGAGAATAGAGTTGCTGTTCTATTTGGTCTAAAGAGTGGTCATAAATCAAATCGCCGATCCAGCTGGATTTTGCCCAGCTATCGCCATAATAAATACAGGGCTTTCTCATAAAAAAAGGCAAGAACCAGTATGTCCTATTTTTGTGGTGACGAAACTACAAAACGATGAC
>NZ_JBYFCJ010000024.1:0-121558 GCF_057652235.1 Arsenicibacter sp. R0_47
GTCATCGTTTTGTAGTTTCGTCACCACAAAAATAGGACATACTGGTTCTTGCCTTTTTTTATGAGAAAGCCCTGATTACCGAAATTGGTACCCATGAAGAGCTCACTACATTGCGCGGTGGATACTACGATCTTGTCCGGAATCAATTAGAACTTGGGATATAAAGCGTAAACAGTATGCCGGTTAATCCATCACCTGTTTCTGAAACAGTACGTGAGTTAGACGAGATTATCACCCGACCACCCAATGCACTGCTTCGATGGGGAATTACGGTGCTTTTTTTGTTACTGGCCGGACTTCTGACCGGTACATGGTTTATTCAGTATCCGGAAGTTATTACGGGAAGTGTAGTCATAACGACACCACGCCCATCGGTACGGGTGATCAGCCGGACTAGCGGTAAGCTGGCACGGCTGCTGGTCAATGATACGTCAACGATCAGACAGGGAGCGTTGTTAGCCGAAATTGAAAATACAACTCATCTGGAAAACGTACCACGGTTGCATCGGCTTACGAATCAGGTGCTGCTGTATTTGCGACACCCCGGAAGTCGGGTAGAGATACCGGATCCCCGCTTAACATTTGGAGACTTACATGCCGAAGTAGTTTTATTATTAAAGCAATTTGATGAATATCAACGGCTTCAGAATGACCGTTATCCGGAGCAGCAAAGGTATGTATTAACCCAACAGATTAATGATTTGAAGCGGCTGATTGTGGTTACTCAAACACAGGCCGCGATTAATAGCCAGGAGTTCGCTAATACGGAGCAGAAATACCTTGCAGATAAAAAGCTATACGACGAAAAAGTGTATGGACGGCTTGAGTTCCTGAAAGAAGAAAACAGTTATCTACAAAAAAAGAAAGAGATTGAAAGCTATCGGCGTACCGCGATTGAAAATTCGCTCGCGTTATCTGATCGGGAAAAGCAACGACAAACACTGACTCATGATATACAGGAAAAACGTAAAGTGCTGGAAAGTAGCATTCGTTTAGCCGTAAGTACAATCAGCAATACGCTTAAAAACTGGCAGCAGAATTACCTGATCACAGCGCCAATAACAGGCCGTATCCGTTATTTGAAGGAGCTGACGCCAAATCAGTATGTGAGGACTAACGATACGCTTTTTACTGTTTCTCCGCAAAATGAGCCCTTGTTGGGATTTGTTACGTTTCCCGTACAAGGCATGGGAAAAGTACGCATAGGTCAACGGGTGATTATTCGGTTGGATAACTATCCGTATCAGGAGTTCGGAACAGTGCCTGCTGTGGTGAGTCAGCTTTTGCCTTCAACCAGCAGAAAACAATATCGGGCGATTGTGACCTTACCCAAGGGGTTAGGGCCGCTCCGGCAATTCTCTTCTGGTTCGCAACCTGAAATGACCGGTACGGCTGACCTGGTAACTGACGATATACGGTTACTGGAACGTTTATTTAATGGCTTCCGGAAATTAATTCAGTGAAGCGGGGTCCAACAACTTATTTACCATCCCCCGCATCCAGCCGCTTGGGTTGGGCCCGGACCTCGTCGTAATGTTGGGTAAACTCCTCCAGTTTACGCTGTTCGGTTTCGGGCAGTTGCAGTTGCCAGCCCATAGAGGTGGCCAACTGATACATCATGTACTGAATCTGATTGTTGGCAATGCGCGGCAGATCGCTCTGCATCGCCCGCTCATTCATCGCTTTTTTGGCCTCGTCCAGAATCCGGGTATAGTCGTCGCTGCTGAAATGGTTCAGCCAACCCGCCCGGATGTCGTAGAACTGATAATCGGTATCAATGGATAGCACTTCCGGCTCGGGGAAGTACTCGATGATCAGCTTTTTCTCACCAGGCTTGTTATTGACATGGTCGATATGCCGGAAACGGACTTTACGAAAATCATACCCCACCAACACTTTCGCCTTCGCAATCAGCATGGCTTTCTTGGGGTCGTTGAACATATACAGAATCGATTTCTGATCCTGATAGTTATAAATCTCGGAAAAATAGCCCTCCGCCATCACCACTTTGAACACCTTTTCAATGCGTTCGAGCAGCAGGGTGACTTCGCTGCGTTTTTCGCGGACAGCGGCCTCTCCGCGCCGTGCACTGGCGATGGCAAAACCGACCCCTGTACCGGTCAGCAGGATTAGAAACGTACTTAAAAAATCCATTGTATGTGGTTTTGCACTAGCCTGTAAACGCAAAAACGGCCCATACACGCTGTTTGAAAAGCCTGTATGGACCGCTAAACTTACTAAACTTACTTTGCGTAAGCAACCGAACGCATTTCCCGGATAACCGTTACTTTGATCTGGCCCGGATACTGCATTTCTTTTTCAATTTTCTGCGAAATATCAAAGGACAGCGTGCTGGCACGTTCGTCGCTAACCCGCTCGGCATCAACCAGAACGCGGAGTTCACGGCCAGCCTGGATAGCATAACACTTCGTGACGCCCTGGAAGTTGGTAGCCAGCTCTTCGAGTTCTTTCAGACGTTTGATGTACGACTCCATCATTTCGCGGCGTGCGCCCGGTCGTGAACCCGACACGGCATCACATACCTGAACGATCGGTGAAATCATGGTGGTCATCTCAATTTCGTCGTGGTGCGCGCCGATGGCGTTGCAGACTTCGGCATTTTCCTTGTATTTCTTGGCGAGTTCCATGCCCAGAATCGCGTGCGGCAACTCTTGTTCTTCGTGCCATACCTTACCGATATCGTGGAGCAGACCGGCCCGTTTTGCCAGTTTGGCGTTCAGGCCCAGTTCCGCCGCCATGGTCGCACACAGTTTCGCCACTTCGCGCGAGTGCTGGAGCAAGTTCTGTCCGTAGCTCGACCGGAAACGCATCCGGCCCACCATCTTAATCAGTTCGGGATGCAGCCCGTGGATTCCCAGGTCAATCACCGTACGTTCGCCGATCTCAACGATTTCGTCCTCAATATTTTTGCGGGTTTTCGCCACAATTTCCTCAATCCGGGCGGGGTGAATCCGGCCATCCTGTACCAGGCGGTGAAGCGACAGACGCGCAATTTCGCGGCGGACAGGGTCAAAGCCCGAAATAATGATGGCCTCTGGTGTATCATCAACGATGATTTCGACGCCGGTAGCGGCTTCGAGGGCCCGGATGTTCCGGCCTTCACGGCCAATGATTTTGCCTTTAACGTCGTCCGATTCGATGTTGAAGACCGATACGCAGTTTTCAATCGCGTGTTCGGTGGCGGTCCGCTGAATCGTTTCGATAACTACTTTCTTGGCTTCTTTGGTCGCCGTCAGTTTAGCTTCTTCAACGATGTTTTTGATATACGAAGCCGCCCGTGAGTCGGCCTCGGCTTTCATATTGCTGATCAGCTGATCGCGGGCCTGTTCGGAGGTCAGATTAGCAATTTTCTCCAGCTGCTCCATCTGCTGAGTCCGCATTTTTTCAACTTCGTCTTTCTTCTTCGTCAGACTCTCCGCTTGTTGGGTTAGCTGATTTTTCTGCTGGTCGAGTTCAGTTTCCCGGCGCTTATTCTGATCCAGCATCTGGTTGAGCTGCTGCTCACGCTGTTTCAGCTTGTTTTCGTTTTGCAGCAAAATCTGCTTTTTCCGGTTACTTTCTTCTTCGAATTCGGCTTTGAGTTTCAGGTACTTTTCTTTGGCCTCCAGAATCCGGTCTTTCTTGATGTTCTCTGCCTGAACTTCGGCATTTTTAACGATTGTGACAGCGCGGTCTTCAGCATCCTGTTGCCGTTTGCTGAGTGCTTTATTTAGTCGTTTTTGCCCGAAATAAAGGCCGATCGCGAGAATCAGCGCATTATCAAGAAGTATGGCGAGCCAAAATGTTGTGTTCTCCATTTGCGCTATGCAATTTAGGTTGAACCATATAGTTAGGTTTACCAAACCGAATCAGCGTAGGGGCGGCCAATAGTCAGAACAGAATGAGTAGAGAGAGATACAGCGTTAATGCGTAAATGAAGGAGTGTTCCGGTAATTAATGCAATTGAGTATAATTCTGTACAACAATAAATTTCTTTATTAAACGGAATGATAATAATTACCTTTTACTCCACTACTATGGCACGAGTGCCGGTGTGATAATCTGATCCAACTGAGTAATGCGATCAACGACCAGCCGCTGCAGCCGTTGCATCTGTTCTTCACCTTTCTGACGGGCAACCAGACAGTCGACGGCAATCATCGCCAGGATGTCCTGCGTATCACGGGCTCCTAATTTGCGGTAGTGTTCAATCCGCTCCTCAAGTATTTTTTCAGCCTTACGAACATAGGCTTCTTCTCCCGGTTGCGATTTCAACCTGTAATCTCTGTCGGCAATTTTTATGCGGATAGATAGCTGGTCTTCCATCGCTTTATAGGCTGCAAAGGCACTGGGTCATATGCTTTTGACGCAGAGCACTTTAAGGTTTATGACATATTACTCAGGTGTTCTATACACCGTTCGATCTCCCGGATATACTCATCAAGTCGTTTTTTGAATTCCGCGCTTGCTGCTGTATCAGCCAGGTTGTTAACTACAATCTTACCAAAATCTTTTGAATTTGGAAAATGCGGTTGTGCACTTGATTGTTTTTTCTGTAACTGTTTTATCTGTTTTTCCTGTTCACGGTTAACCCGCGTCAGGCGTTTGTTTTCGTCTTCCAGATCTTTGATACGTTCCGAAAGCCGTTCTGCATGATCGGCCAATCGGGCAACTTTATGCTCGAACGACTCGACAAATGCAACAAGCTGAACTTCGGTAACCATACAAAGTGTTTTGGAAGTAACGGCAAAAGGTAAGGCAATGATGTGATGAAATTAGCGTAAAACCGTATAATGTCAATTATCACGCCTTACCTGAAGGAAAATTATTTCCGGATAATAGCTCCCAGATCCCGTTCGAATGCGCTCATGAGCCGTTGCATTGTTTTATCAATAACGGCGTCATTTAACGTCTGAGACGGATCCTGAAGCGTGAAGCTGACCGAGTATGATTTCTTACCGGCCTCCAGTTTATCGCCTTCGTATACGTCAAAAACATTTATTGAACGGAGTAACTTTTTTTCTGTCTGGGCGGCAATCCGCTTGATTTCGGCAAAGGTTACAGCCTTGTCGAGCACCAGCGATAAGTCGCGGCGTACTTCCGGGAATTTAGATACCTCTTCATACAGGGCTTTCCCTGAGTACAGTTTTACGAGCGCCTGCCAGTCGAAATCGGCATAAAACACTGGTTGCTTAATGTCTGCCAGCTTCGTTAGTTTCGGATTAACCAGACCAAAACTTACCACAGGCTTTTTGTTGACCAGATACGTCAGACCATACTGGAAAATAGCCGGATCGGCCGGCTGCTGATCAGGTTGCTTGATCCGCAGTGAGCTCAGTACCCGTTGTACCGCCGCCGCCAGATCCTGAAAACTTACCGGCTGACTCTTCTGAATCCAGCTCTCGCCTTGCTGGCTGCCGACAAGGGACAGGCTCAGGCGCGGAGTTTCAATGTACTTCCGGCCGTTGTCGGTATCCTTACGGTGATATACCTTTCCGAACTCAAAAATCTTCAGATCCTTCTGACGGCGGTTCAGGTTATACACCAGCGTTTCAAGCGACGAGAAAAGCATGCTCTGGCGCATTACCGATAATTCTTCGCTCAACGGGTTCAGCAACGTTACATCGGTACCCGGCAGGGTAGACCGGATCGCTTCGTGGTATGAAGGACGGGTCAGGGACAGCGTCAGGGTTTCAACGAAGCCGTTTGAGGCCAGCATGGCACTGATCCGCGACTGTAGCTGATTGCTGTCGATAGCCGGGAACTCCGACAGGGAATCGGCACGGAGGTTGTCGGATAACGGGACGTTTTCGAAACCGTGAATCCGCAGAATTTCTTCGATCACATCGGCCTCACGCGTTACATCAACGCGGTAGGGCGGTACAACGGCAATAAACTGCTCATCGGTTTGCTCATCGGCACGAATATCCAGACTTTCCAGAATCTGGTGAACGCGTTCGCGCTCCAGCTTGATACCAATCAGCCGGTCAATGTTGCGGTAACGCACCAGTACACGGAAATCGGCAATCGGTTCCGGATAAATGTCAGTGATGTCGGAACTGACTACGCCACCGGCTACTTCCTGAATCAACAGGGCTGCCCGTTTCAGCGCAAACACCGGCAGGTTCGGGTCGGTACCACGCTCGAAACGGAAGGCAGCGTCGGTCTTCAGACCATGCAGCTGAACCGTTTTCCGGACACTGGCCGGTGAAAAATACGCTGATTCGAGAAAAATGCGGCTTGTAGCGGCGCTCACGCCGGATGTCGTACCGCCGAATACGCCGGCAATGCACATACCGGCTTCCGCGTCGTTGGCAGAGCCGTTGCAGATCATCAGATCAGTAGCTGCCAGTTTGCGTTCTACACCGTCGAGCGTTACAAACGGGGTTCCCTCCGGCAGGGTTTTCACAACAACCTGACCACCGGTAATCTGATCGGCGTCAAACGCATGTAACGGCTGACCCAGCTCATGGCAGACGTAGTTGGTGACGTCCACAACATTATTAATCGGATTGAGGCCAATGCTGATCAGACGCTTTTTGAGCCAGTCCGGCGATTCGCTGACGGTCAGACCCGAAATGGTCAGTCCGGCGTAACGGGGGCAGGCTTCAGTGGCTTCTACCCGTACGTCAAGCGTCAGATCCGTATTTCCGACGGTAAAATTGTTAACCGATGGCAGCTTCAAGGGGCGGTTCAGCGCGGCTTTCAGGTCGCGGGCAACTCCCCAGTGTGAAGCAGCGTCGACGCGGTTCGGTGTCAGACCGATTACAATCTGGTAATCCGGCTCCAGTCCGAAATAACGGGCGGCCGGAGTACCATTGGGCAGGTCGGTGTCGAGCACCATAATACCGGCGTGTGACTCCCCGAGGCCGATTTCGTCTTCGGCACAGATCATGCCTTCCGAGGCCGATCCGCGGATTTTGGCTTTTTTAATCGTGAACGGTTCACCGCTCGCCGGATAAAGTGTAGCACCAACCAGGGCAACAATTACTTTTTGTCCGGCGCGCACATTTGGCGCACCGCAGACAATATGCAGGGGTTGGCCGGTGCCGGCATCAACCGTAGTGACACTTAATTTATCGGCGTCAGGGTGTTTTTCACACGTCAGCACCTCTCCGACAACAACGCCGGCCAGACCGCCGCGAATTGTTTCAATCGTCTCAATACCTTCTACTTCCAGTCCTGTTCCGGTCAGCCGGCGACCTGTTTCCTCCGGTGATTCAGGCAGATCGATGAACTGTTGCAGCCATTTATACGAAATATTCATGCAAGGACAAATTCAATGAAAAAGCAAAAATAAGATTAATGTTCTACATACCGTTCACCCGCCTTCACCGGAATCGATAATGTATTTTCGGCAGGCGGCAGCGGGCAGGCATAATTCGGGTTGTAGGCACAATACGGATTATAGGCAGCATTAAAGTCGATAATAGCCTGGCTGCCGGTCATTTCGGCAGAAGCAAGGTCAATATACCGGCCGCCCCCATACGTCTCGTGCCCCGAGGTCGCATCTTTAAATAAGATCGAATAATTTTCTTTCTGTTTGACAATCAGTAGTCTATGAATGTCGCCGTTCAGGCTGAAAACCGCATGGGCATATTTCTCATAGACTTCTTCGCTGCCGTCGCTAAGCTGAACAACCATCTTCTGCGTTTTGTCTGCGAACGGTTCGAGCCGTGCTTCTACTCGGTACGTAAGGTCAGCCGGGAAGTAAGATAAACCCTTGAAACCGTTTTTATCCGTGAAGGGTGATTCTGAATTTGTTTTAAAGAAGGAATCTTTTTCGGCGCGTTCGGTTTTAATTTGTTGCGCGTAGGCTTCCGGGGAGATTTCACCCGCCGATGTCTTTGTGTCTTTAATAAGTAAAAAGTACACTAACGCCACTGAAAAGATGCCGATCGTTAGGAAAATTAGGCCTTTTCTTGTCATATTGTGTTGAATTGTGGTCTTTTGAGCAAATATCCGATAAATTTGCTGAGTAATTTTTAATGGGATTTTAATCCGGTTCGTATGCCCAAAGTTTTACAGCTACAAACGTTTTCTTCCGATAAAGGTAATTTAACCGTGTTTGAAAATATCATTCCCGGTGAAATCAAGCGCGTTTTTTACATTTACGGAGCAGGTGATGCTACACGAGCCGGTCACCGGCATGTACGTACATGGTGTGCGCTGATTTGTATTGCCGGTAGTTGCCGGGTGTACTCAAATAACGGTCTGGAAGAAGAAACTTTTATTCTCGACAAACCGGACCAATGCCTGATACTGGAACCACAGGACTGGCATACGATGGACCAATTTTCGGATGATGCTATTTTGCTGGTATTGGCAAATGAGCTTTACGATAAAGAGGACTATATATACGAACCCTATCCGAATACTAAAACACAGCCAGAGCTGGCATGATTCCTTTTCTGGATTTAATGCGTTTAAACGAGCGCTATACTGATGCCCTTCAGCAGGCAACCAATCGTGTTTTACAATCCGGATGGTATATTTTAGGTAAAGAACTGGCCGCTTTTGAAGCGGCCTTTGCTGCTTATTGCCAGACCACCTATGCCATTGGCGTAGCCAACGGACTGGAAGCACTGGTGCTCGTACTGAAAGCCTGGGATTTTCCAGCCGGAAGCGAGGTGCTGGTTGCCTCGAATGCCTATATTGCTTCGATACTGGCGATTACGCAGGCAGGGTTAACACCGGTTCTGGTTGAACCTGATCCCCATACCTATACCCTGGATGCCGGACAGTTGCGGGCTGCGCTGACCCCAAGAACCAGAGCTATCCTGCCCGTTCATTTGTATGGTCGCTGCTGTGATATGGCTGCTATCAATGACGTTGCGCAGGAAGCGGGCCTGCTGGTACTCGAAGATGCGGCACAGGCACATGGTGCCTTATATCAGGGAAAACGGGCCGGAAACTTAGGCGATGCTGCCGGTTTCAGCTTTTACCCGACCAAAAACCTGGGGGCACTGGGTGATGCGGGAGCCATTACCACCAACGATGCGAACCTGGCCGATAAGCTCCTTTACTGGCGGAACTACGGCTCAAAACAAAAGTACGTCAACCAATACAAAGGCCATAACAGCCGTCTGGACGAAATGCAGGCAGTTATCCTGACTGCCAAACTCGCCTTTCTGGAAACAGAAAACAAGTACCGCCGTCAACTGGCCGAACGCTATCTTTCCGATATTAAACACCCTGTTCTGGGTCTGCCGCCAACCGACCGCATTCACGACGATGTCTGGCATTTGTTTGTGGTGACGCATCCGGACCGCGATCGCTTCCGGGCATACCTGCTGGAAAAGGGCATCCAGACAGACATACACTATCCGACACCGCCGCACCGGCAGGAGGCCTATCCGGAATTCAGGCAGCTAAGCCTGCCTGTTGCCGATAAGCTGCATCAGGAAGTTATAAGTTTGCCCCTGAATCCGGCCCTGACAGAAGCCCAGCAGGCTTACATAATCGGAATCATTAATCAGGCCCCCGTATGAAGCCATACCTGAGTGTGGTTATTCCCGTGTATAAAAGCGAAACCACCATCCGGCGGCTGGTCGAACAGCTACAGGTCTGGCTGGCTCAGCTGACATTTGAAGTGGTGCTGGTAAACGACGGCAGCCCTGATAACTCCGAAACGGTATGTCGTAGCCTGGCCGCAGAGTTTGCGAATGTGCAGTTTGCCTCACTACGGCGGAATTTCGGGGAGTTTAATGCCGTTCTGTGCGGATTGACGCTGGCAAACGGCGATTTTGCCGTGATCATCGACGATGATTTTCAGAACCCGCCTGAGGCTATTCTGACGCTGCTGGCAACGGCAGAACAGACAGGTGCGGATGTGGTCTACAGCCGGTATGCCGAAAAAAAGCATGCGCTCTACCGGAACCTGGGCAGTCAGTTTCTGAACTACTGCACTACGTGGCTACTGGATAAACCCAAAGACCTGTACCTGTCGAGTTTTAAACTGGTCCGGCGCGAGGTTATTGATGAAATCACAACGTATAACGGCCCTTATCCCTACATCGACGGACTGATTTTCCGCGTAACCCGATCTGTGACGAGTGTGGTGGTACCGCATCACGCCCGTGAGGAAGGCCAGTCGAACTACACGTGGCGTAAACTCATTTCCCTGACACTGAACGTCTTTTTCGGCTATTCTGTATTGCCGCTCCGGTTGCTGCTGGGGCTGGGAGCGGGCATTTTCGGAGTATCCGTATTGCTTGGCTTACTCCTGGTTATCGGTGGGCTGACCGGCTGGCTGGCAGTACCCGCCTGGCTGATTGTCATCTGGGTTGTGTTGTTCCTGGCGGGTTGCCAGCTGATTGTGCTCGGCATTCTGGGCGAATACCTGGGCAAACTGTTTCTGGCGCATAGCGGCCAGCCGCCGTTTGTCATTAAATATCATCTCAACGGCAGCGGCCGGGAGCCTAAGCCAAAACACGGAGAAAATTGATCGGACGTAGTGAAGAGTACGAAAAAATGTTTCGGCTCGAAGAACAATTGTGGTGGTACCGCATTCTGCACGAAGGTGTGTTAACCGCCATTCAGAAGCGGTTCGGCGACCGGCGCGACATCCGGATTTTTGATGCGGGCTGCGGAACCGGCGGGCTGCTGCATTTTCTGAAAAAACAGGGATATACACAGCTTCAGGGTGTAGACGGTTCGGCCGATGGCGTGGCGTTTTGCCGGGAGCGGGCACTGAACGTTGATCTGCTCGACCTGACCCAGCTTGAATCCTACCAGCCTGCCGAAACGATCGGTCAGTTTGATGTGGTGGTTTGTGACGATGTGTTCTGCTACTTTGATGACCATCAGCTTACCAAACTGATCCGGGAACTGGGCAAACGGCTGAAACCGGATGGTTTGCTGATCTCGAATAACAATGCCTTTACTGTGTTTTGGGGAAGTCATGACCTCGCTGTCGGGAGTAAACGACGGTTTGTCCGGCAGGATTTCGACCGCTTATTGCCCGGAACCGGAGTAACCATTCAGTTTTCAACGTACTGGAGCTTATTTTTGTCGCCGTTAATTCTGGCCATCCGGCAAATGCAGGCCCTGAAACTACGTCTGGGGGCACAACCGGAAGCGCAGGGGTCCGATGTTTACATGCCTGGCGAATGGATCAATAACGTGCTGTATGGGCTGGTCCGGTTCGAACGGGCGGTGCTGCCCCGAACGCCTTTCGGCAGTTCGTTGTTCCTGGTATTAACGAAGACAAACTAACCATTATGTTTACAGGTATTGTTGAAACCACCGGCCTTGTTGAAGCCATTGAGGCCGAAGGATCTAATCTTACATTTACACTCTCGGCACCGATTGCCCATGAACTGACAGTTGATCAGAGCGTGAGCCATAACGGCGTGTGCCTGACGGTAACGGGCATCGCGGGAGACCGGTATACCGTAACGGCGGTTGATGAAACACTAAAAAAAACAAATCTCGGCCATCTTAAAGTGGGTGACCGCGTCAATCTGGAACGGTGTATGCCGGCCAACGGGCGGTTCGACGGGCACATTGTACAGGGCCATGTTGATCAGACCGGGGTTTGTACGCAGGTGCAGGATATGGACGGCAGCTGGCTGTTCGATTTTCAGTATGATCCCGGACAGGGGAATGTGACCGTTGAAAAAGGCTCGATCTGCATCAACGGGGTCAGTCTGACCGTTTTTAATTCAGGCGACGACCGTTTTCGGGTCACCATCATTCCGTATACCTTCGAACATACGACGTTCCGTGACCTGAAAGCGGGGGATGTTATTAACCTTGAGTTCGATATTGTCGGTAAGTACATCAAAAAAATGCTGGCGGGGTATCGGTAAGCCAAGCCAATCCACTAATTTTGTCTATAGTTCTGGTTATAACTGAGGTGATCGGGCCGGAACGCAGTCACTTTTAACGTAACAAATTAAAACTCCCTCCGTTTCTGAATGGCTAAAATCAGCACCAGTAGCAAATCCGACCTGCTGATTCATATTGGCATTATCGTAGCCCTTTTGTTAGTATTATTCCTTGGCTTTTTTCTGGTTTACCTGCCCTTTTCAACCAACCACGGGGAAACAATCACGGTGCCTGACTTGTCAAAAATGTCGGTTGATGAGCTGGAAACCATGCTGGAAGACCGGAATCTCCGGTACGTAGTCAACGACTGTACGTTCGTTGCCGGACAGGAACCACTGACCGTACATGCGCAGTACCCGAAAGCCGGGGCGAAGGTAAAGGAGGGCCGGAAAATTTACCTGACCATCAACAAGCGGGTGGCTCCGACGGTGCCGATGCCGAAACTGGTTGACCTGACCTTCCGCAGTGCTGAATTATCGTTACAATCCGTAGGGCTTGTGGTCGGAGAAAAGCGGTATGTACCGGACCTGGCCAAAAACTCCGTACTCCGGCAGTTTTATAACGGACAGGAAATTCAGCCGGGAATGCCGGTGCCGAAAGGATCAAAAATTGATCTCGAAGTCGGCGACGGGTTAGGAAATACAAAATTTGAGGTTCCCAACGTTGTAGGTATGCCACTCGACGAAGCGATCAATGTCATAAAAGGATCGAACCTGCGGGTTGGCACGAAAATTTCTGTTGATGATCCGGAAAAAGAAGTCGGTACGGTGATTAAACAGCGGCCGGCCGCCAATTCGGGCGAACGCATACGGGTGGGTGAAACAATTGACCTGTGGGTTGTAGGGCCGGTTGAAGAATCCCAAGAAGAGTCTCCTGACCAATGATCGAACATTTATCGCATTCTGCTTTTGTCATTAACCTTGTCCGCCGCTGGGCCGGACAAGGTTTCTTTGTTTGTTTATTCGCGGTAGCGACCACACTGTCTCACGCACAAACATCCGGACAAGTTGTCCAGCTTCCTTTTTTTGATGACTTCTCAACCGTCGTCAACAACCGCCCCGACCCGAAACTCTGGCAATCAAGCAGTGTCTACATCAATAATACGATGGGCATTAACCACCCTTCTGTGAATGTAGCCACCTTCGACGGGCTGGCTCCCAACGGGTTGCCGTACACGCTGACCGACCGGTTTGCGGCGGGCAGCAATGACACGCTCCAATCCCAGCCAATCAACCTGGGCGGGCTGGCACCTGCCGATTCGGTTTATCTTAGCTTTTACTGGCAGATCCGCGGGTTAGGTGAACTGCCCGACGAAGATGATACGCTGAAACTGGAAATGCGGAATAATCTGGGCGTCTGGGAAACAGTATGGTATCAGTATGGCGGCCGTCCCGATAATAACTTCCGGCAGGCGTTTGTCAGCATCCGGGCCACCAAATTTCTGTATGGCACGTTTCAGTTCCGGTTCCGCGCCATCGGCCGGTCATCAGGCGCGTACGATACCTGGAACATTGATTACATTTACCTGAACAGCAAACGGTCATTGACCGACCGGTATATCCGCGATATTGCCACACGACAGGCGGTAGGTCCTTCGTTTCTGAAACGATATACTGCCATGCCGCTGAATCAGTACCTGATCAACCCGGCAGCGGAGACCGCCGACTCAATCCGGACAGATATTGTCAACCTGTTCAATAACTTCAACTTTACCAGCTTCCGGTTCACCACCCGTGAGCTGGTTACCGGCCGGTTGATTCAGGATACGCAGACGCAGTCAAAACTGATTCCTTCGCTGAACTCGCAGGTGCTGAGTGCACGGCTGACACCGGTCACCGGTACGTTTCCGGCGGGCAGGGTTGTCCTGAAACATACCTTTGACGTACTGACCACCGATGATCAGAACCCGTCGATTCCAACGGTGAACCTGCGCCGAAATGACACTATTTCGGGGGTTACGGTACTGGATAATTATTACGCGTATGATGACGGCAGCGCCGAAAGTGCTACCCAGATCGGCCGGCTGGAACGCTGGGCCGTCCGGTTTGTGCTGAACAAGGCAGACCTCATGTCCGGCGTTTACGCCTACATTATGCCGTTTAACGTTGATCAGACGGGACAGCAGTTTACCATTCGTGTCTATGCCAATGATAAGGGCAAGCCTGGTACAGAACTTTACTACAAAACATTCGCGATGCAGTATCCGCCGGCGCGGAACGGGTTTGTTGAGTTTAAATTTGACCGGCAGGTGGCGTTAACCGATACGTTTTTCGTCGGCTATCAGCAGATCAGTGAAGATGAACTGTCTAAACTCCGGCTGGGTCTGGATAAAAACAGTCCCTTTGGATCGGAGCTTTTCTACCGCGCCGGACCGGGCACCGACTGGATACAAAACCTGAAAACACCGCAGCTGGCGCTTACCGGTGCGTTTATGATCCGCCCGATTATGGGGGGGAAAGGCGCTGAGGTTGTACTGGCCAATCCGGAAGAAGAAACGGACGAAATGAAGGTATATCCGAATCCGACATCCGGCCGGATTGCCTGGAAACATCCGGCTATTAAAAAGCTGGAACTATTCGACCTGAACGGCCGGTCAATCCATGTGATTACACCCGCATCCGGACAGCAAACGGCCGATTTGCCGGGCCTTCCGACGGGTATGTATCTGATCCGGATGAGTAACAGCCAGCGGTCAGTTGTGCAGCGGCTGTTGATTAACTAATCGTAACTATGTCATTTTTTAAGCGCCTTTTTTCGCCGAAGGCAGTGTCGGTTCCTAAATCAGATCAACCCGACAATACACTCGGTTTTGAACAGCTGCCCTTGTTTACCGGTATGCTGACAGCAGGGGATTTTCCGGCGCTGGAAGACGCGTATCAGGCAGCTCCCTGGCACGAGCAGGCGCTGATTACCGAAGGGCTCGTGAATCAGCTTGCATCATCTGCTGCACCGCTGGAAACCTGGATTGCCCGCCGGCCTGCTGCCCACCTGCCGTTTTTACTGACAGGGATGATTCTGACCAAAGAAGCCTGGGACGCACGGAGTTCAAAACTCGCAAAAGATGTAAGTCTTGAGCAGACAAAAGCGTTTGTTGATTTACTGAACAGTGCCCGGGCCGCTTTTCTGGGCGCGATTGAACGCAACGGAAGCGATCCGCAATGCTTTTCGCGGATGTTGCCGGTGCTGATGGGTCTGGAAGAAGAGGAGGAAGTGCTGATGACTTATTTTGAGCAGGCGAAAGCGCTCGTTCCTGATCATCTGGGAGCCCATATGGCCATGCTGAATGCCCTGACCCCGAAATGGGGAGGCAGTATCGGACAAATGGACCATTTTCTGGCAACCTGCTGTGATGTCAAAACATGGCCGCTGCTGACCGGTGTTCATCTGTCGGCCATGCTGGAAAAGTGGATACAACTCAATTTTGACGGGCAGGAAGAAGCCTTCCGGACCTATTTTGATGACGAGTCCCGTAAGGCGGCTGTGTTGTCGCTCTATAAGGCGTATAAAGACCCGCAGGATGCCGGGCTGCAAACATACATTGTCCGGAACTATTTTGCCTTGCTGCTCATTAGAACCGGAGAAAAGGCCCTTGCGCGGCAGGAAATTAAAAACCTGGAAGGGCGTATGACGATGCTGCCGTGGAAACTCGTAGGCATACATAATTACACCACGCTCAGCCGGCTGTAAGGAAAATCAATCAGACAATTTACGATACAGATTATGGATATTTCAGTTAGCGAATTAAAAGACCGGCTCGAAAAAGGGGAGAAGCTGAATTTCTTCGACGTCCGCGAACCAAACGAATACGCAGAAGATAACCTGGGAGCAACCCTGATCCCGCTCGGCGAACTGCCTTATCGTATTGATGAACTGGACGGGCTTCAGGATGAAGAAGTGATTGTCCATTGCCGTTCGGGAGCCCGCAGCGGCCGTGCCCAGCAGCTGCTCGAAGAGAATGGCTTTAACAACGTCCGTAACGTGACGGGTGGTATTCTGGCCTATCGTGCTCTGTAAATGATCTTCCGCAGCACAGCGCTTACAGGCGCTGCGCTGCGACCCATTGAAGCAGGCCGTCAAGGTCGTCGGCAGCAAACCAGGTATAATTTCCCTGATGTCTGAACCAGGTCAGCTGGCGTTTGGCATACCGCCGTGAATTCCGTTTCAGCAGCTCGACCATGGTGCTGTAATCATAGGCCCCGTCGAGGTACTCGAACACCTCTTTATAACCTACTGTTTGCAGGGCGTTATGTTGGCGGTAAGCTGCAAGCGACCGGACTTCATCGACCAGGCCTGCTGCCAGCATCTGATCCATTCGCTGGTCGATACGCCGGTAAAGTTCTTCACGCGGGCGTTCGAGGGCGCAGTAAATCGTTGTGAAGGGCCGGTCCTTAACTGACCGTTGCCGGAACGATGAATAGGGCTTACCGGTTGTCAGACAAACTTCCAGGGCACGGACAACCCGCTGCCAGTTCTGCATGTCAGCTTCTCCGGCATAGTCCGGGTCCAGCGCCGTGAGCTGAGCCTGTAAGGCCGGTAATCCCTCTGTTTCCAGCCGTTGCATGAGTGTATCTCGGGTCGTACTATCCGGCAGCGGAATGTCATCCAGACCGGAGCAAAGTGCCTGAATGTATAAGCCGGTGCCACCGGTAACGACAACAATATCGTGCCGCCGGAAAAGACCGCTAAGCAACGCCAGCGCTTCCCGCTCAAACTGCCCGGCGCTGACAAGCTCTGTTACCGAATGGGAGTCAATAAAATGATGGGGGACACCACCCATTTCGTCGGCCGTTGGTTTCGCCGTTCCGATCGATAGTTCCCGGTAAAGCTGGCGTGAGTCAGCAGAAATTATTTCAGTCTGTAAATTCCGGGCTACCTGTACACAGAAATTTGTTTTTCCGACCGCAGTTGGTCCGGCAATAACTAATAGGGTTTTATTCACGAATAATAAAATAAGCGACTTATCGGTTACAAACGGGTGCGTATATTGATTAGGGTGTTTTTCACGCTAAAATACACTTTTTTGAGCCTGGATAGCATTTTTAGACTAGTTGGCAATCACGAATTACCATTAAATTTATTTTATAAAAATAAAAATAAGGTAACATTTGTTGGGCCATCTGAAAGTATTTAGGTATTTTTGGGAAATGTCGAAAATAAGTAGCTACCTTTGCTGTTGAGGTTACAAATGCCTACAAGTCAGTAAGTTACCTACCCTGGGGTTAGAAAAAAATAAAGTTTACATGAAGGAGAATATTTCTCAGCAGCTAATGAATGAGCACGAGATTCGTGTATTGCGGAAAACGCTTGAAGTAATCTGTGGTAAATGGAGACTTTTCATTTTATTACATCTGAACGACCAGACCCGCCGTTATGGTGAGCTTCGTAAGTCCATTCCGGACGTGAGCGAGAAGGTTTTGATTCAGGAACTGAAAGCACTTATTGAGATAGGCGTTGTTGAAAAACAATCCTACAATGAAGTACCGCCGCGTGTGGAGTACCGCCTGACACAGAAAGGGTTAACTGTTTTGCCACAGCTACTGAAACTGCGTGATATCGGCGAAATATTTATGAATTAACCCGTTCGGGTACTCCCTTTTCAACTAATTTGATTGCCGTTGCGTTCTACAGGAAGTGTAGAACCAACGGCTTTTATTTTATGCGGAAAATGTGCCATACGTTACGAATTATTACCGGTCTTTGCCTGCTGACTATAGTCGTGGCAGGTAAGGATGTGATTCGTTCGGAGCGCGGGCCGTTTTCACGATCGCTGACGTTTGGAGGTTACCGTTTTCAGATTGATGCTTCAGCCGGAGATACAAAACGTTTATTACAGATACATGCTGTAAGGGGAAACACTTTGCTGACCGCTTTTCATCTGCCGATTGACCGGCCGGTTATTGATGCCCATGTGGCGGATCTGGATGCAAATCACTTTCCTGAGCTATATATTTTCCTGAGCAGCGATGGCAGCGGTTCGTTCGGACGGGTCATGGCCTGGCAGTTTCTGAGCCAGCGGAAGGCAGAAATCAGGTCGGAGGGTTGGCAACTGAACGACGCCGCCTATATGGGCCACGACAGCCTCTGGATTGAGGAGGGGGTATTATGCCGCCGCTTTCCGGTTTATCGCCCCGGTGATGCCAATGCGCAGCCATCAGGCGGGATGCGTACGATCCGGTACCGGCTTCAGGTTGCCGGAGAACAGTTTTTACTTAAGCCTAAAGGAAAAGAATGAGCCTGCCGGAGCGGACAGGCTCATAAAGAGGGGTTAAAACAACTGATAACCGACCGTCAGTGTGGCAATTCCGAGATAACCGGTAATGCCCTTGTCGTTATATACACCACCTACCGGAACAGCGTAACGCAGATCAACCTCCAGTTTAGGCACCGGATTGATACCTACCCCGGCTTCCAAGGCAACCGTAAATGGTTTTACCTGAAGAATCCCGGCATCACTGCTGAGCAGATCCGTTGTCCGTTCGGTTGATACAGGTATGGTCGGAACACCGATCGAGGCGTTGCCATTGACCTGACCGGTAATTTTCTGTTTACCTTCTGCTTTTGCCACAAAAATGAAGTTAGGCCCGGCAAAGACCCGCACTTTCTGATTCGCAAATCGTTTACCGATCAGAATCGGTACGTTTACCGAATTTAGGCTTGATTCTGAATCGCTGTGCAGCGTACCCGTCACCAGACCATTCGGAATCTGTACCGGTAATTGTTGCCGGGCAAGTACGGCCAATGCGTTAACATCCAGGGTCAGGTCCGTCTTTTGTTTTAATACGAACCGGTTATACGTTACTTCGGCCTGTAAAAAGATATTACCGAAGTCCTGGCGACCCCAAATACCGGCCGAATAGCCTACCCCAATCCCGTTATTCTTGTTATTGATTTCAGGAATCTGAAGACCGGTTGAAATAGGCTGGGCCGGAATATTGGTAGCCCCGTGGGTAAACGTTCCGCCGGCTTTTACGCCAAAAACTCGTTGTGCCTGCGCAGGGGCCTGGGTTAGAAGGCCACCGATCAATAAGCAGGGAATCCAAAAAAAGCTTTTCATAAGTACTAAATTTGCCTTGGTAGGTAATAACAGGTTTTCTATAATAGAGATTTTGTTAACTTATTGAATAGCCCAATGACGAAGCTACGGTAAATCATGTGTCATACGCTAAAAAAGCCTGATTCTGTGTACAGATGATGATTGACTTTTGATAGCCTTTTTACATTTTTGCTTCAGTTAACCAGGTATTCACTTAAATAAACAACGTATGGGTCTGCTCAATTTCTTTAAAGGCGTAGGCGAAAAAATCTTTAATAAGGAACACGAGGCACCGGCAGCCGAACCGGCAAAGCAAGCCGAGGTTGAGCCACTGCGCGCCAGTGCACTGCTGGCACACGTAAAGCAGTTAGGTCTTCCGTACAATAAGCTGACTATCAAAACCAAAGGCGATACTGTTACGCTGGAAGGCGAAGTAAAGTCCAATGAAGATGCCGAGAAGATCGCGCTGGCCGTTGGGAATGTGGAAGGCGTTCATGTGGTCGATAACCAGCTGGATGTTGCCGAACCGGAGCAGCCAAAAGGTCAGTTCCATACAGTGGAGTCAGGCGATACGCTGTCGGCCATTGCCAAGAAAGTATACGGTGATCCAATGAAATACGGTATCATTTTCGAAGCAAATAAACCGATGCTGAAAAGTCCGGACCTGATTTATCCGGGTCAGGTGCTGCGGATTCCGCAGTTATAAAAAAACGGGCCGGCTGAAACCGGCCCGTTTTTTTTACCTTTGCTGAAAGTGCGGGTTTTCAATAATACCCAGCAGATTTCCCATGGGGTCCTTAACAACGGCTACCTTGATGCCGCCGCCCACATCCTGTACCGGTTCATGCTCAGTCGCTCCCATATCCAGTAATTGTTTCCACATCGCGTCAATATCACTGACGCCCCAGTAGGCAACCGGGGTACCGATACCCGGCGCTAAATCCGGGTCGAGGCCCAGTTCAAATCCTCCGACGGAAAAACCGACATAAAACGGCTCGTCAAAATAAGGAGCAGCGCCGAGCACCTGCGTATACCACGCTTTGGCTTTCTCCAGGTCAGGGGCTGCATAAATGGTGGTCCGGAGACCAAGAAATCCGCTCATCATTGTATTGGTTTACAGGTTTGCGTCAACGCGTGCTTCCAGTATGCGCTGTACATCTTTAGGGACGGCCGACAGAAAGTCGTAACCGGTCTTTTTTTCAAGTTCTTTAATGCTGGTCAGGTAAGCTGTCCAGGGTTTGTCAGCTGCTGTTTGCCGGTTGGGAATGCTGACGGCAATAACACGGGTGTTGGTCGAAATCCGGTTAATATCGTCTGAACCAACGGGCAGCACAACGATGATTTTCCACAGTGTGGCCGGTACGGTTAGTTTACCGCCGGCGATTGTGGAGGTTTGTCCGCCTTCACCTGTTCCGCCCGTCCCGTCGGTACCGGCAATGATGTATAATTCGTTTCCGGCGCTGACCAGCTGACGGGAATAATCCTCCAGGTTTTTCCAGACTTCACGGTTATGACGGGGGGCTTCCGGCACGATGTTTGTCATCTGGAAGGTAGCGCTGTTGTCATCGGCCGATCCGTCGCGGTCGTCCGACGGGCAGAGGTGTCCACGGTCAAAGCCGGAATTTGTGTAATCCGATGTCTTAACCGCATACCAACCTGATGGTAAAGCAGGATCGGGCCTGAAGTCATTACCCCGTTTGCTATCTCCCTTCCAGGCCGTGCTCAGGTGCCAGCTTACCCAGTTGGCAATGGCCCGCTTCCGGTTATACGACAGGGTGTATGCTGACTTAGTAATGAGGTAGTTATCGGGATCTGCGCTGCCGGCCTGACTCGGGTTACCGAGGGCAAGATTATCGTCCCGGGTTGGTGAGGTATTATTTACAGTTGTTCGGGGAGCGCCGGGTAAACAACCGTGCAGCGACGCCGATAAAACGATGAAAAGACAAAACGTTGACCAACGCATCAGGTAATCTGTTGACTTTCTAAGCATACTTCGTGAACTTTACGATGGAATTAACCGGACTTAGTAAAAATGGCACTCCGGAGCCCGAAATTTTTGTAAAATAACTGTATTTATACTTTTTGTATGTCGAAAAAAAAACAACCGGCAGCGCCCAAGCCTACCATACAGGCTGCACAGAGTAGCCGACCTGCCAATACGGGCGGGCGCGCGGTTACGCCGACCCCAACACCTCCAAGACCAGTATCCCGACCACAAATAAGCTCCAGCCGGTCTAACCGTACTGTTTCGACATCGGTTGAGTTACCTATTGAGAAAAGACCGGTAACGTGGTGGCCTCCGCTGATTCTGGCAATCGTCGGTTTCGTACTATACATTAACACATTCGGCCACGGATATGCACTTGACGACATCGCGGCGATCAGCCAGAACCTGTTCGTTAAATCAGGCCTGAAAGGGATTCCTGACCTGTTGCGTACGGAATTCTGGCACTTCAGCAATATCTCCCTTGGTTATTACCGGCCGTTATCCCTGATTACGTTTGCCATTGAGCAGGAGTATTTTAAGGATAATCCGGGGATCAGTCACCAGATCAATACCGGCTTATATGCGCTGACCGGCCTGGTGCTCGGCATTCTGCTCCAGAAATGGCTGGTATCGCCTAAATCATCGGATGTCAGCGGGGCCAAACGTCAGTCTGAAGTCCTGATGGCGTTCCTGATTGGCCTGATTTTCATGGCTCATCCGATTCATACCGAGATTGTTGCCAACATCAAAGGCCGCGATGAGGTGCTGAGCTTTCTGTTTATCTCACTGATGCTGCTGGCCCATTTCCGTTACCTGGAAACAAAACAGTGGGGCTGGATTGTGGCTGCCGGTATTTCATTGTATCTGGCATTCCTCTCAAAAGAATCGTCTATCGTAAGTTTGGGCCTTGTTCCGGCTCAGCAATACTGGTTTGCCCGCCGTAATGTCATCCAGTCACTGGCTGGTTTATGGCCGTTCCTGATTGTAGCAGCCCTGTTCTTCTATCAGAAAAAAGTAATGATCGGTACCCTGAGCGGTACACCGCCGGTCGACTGGGCCAACTACCCGTACGCTATCGAAAAAACACAGGGAGCCACTACCTTTAAGTTCCTGATGTATTATCTCAAACTGCTGGTACTGCCCCATCCGCTGGTGTATGACTATTCATACAACGTAATTCCGTCGGGCCGTGGTGGTGACCTTCTCGTATGGCTGGGCTTCCTGTCATTCCTGGCACTGGTATGGCTGGCGTGGAAAGGCTTCATGAAACGCACGTTGTGGGGTTTTGGTCTGTTCTGGTTCTTCGTAACGATGGCACCGGGCTTAGGCTTTATCTTCATGCGGGGTGGTATCCTTGCCGAACGTTTCCTGTATGCGGCTGTTATGGGCTTTGCGTTTGTGGCCGTATGGGGTCTGCAGAAACTCCTGGTAAAAGAGCAGCCGGCCGGCGATGAGGTGGCTAAAAAGCCGTTTCTTGTTCAATACGCGCCATTGGTTGCCCTGCTGGCGGTAGTTGCCGGTTTGTATTCGTTCAAAACAGTTGAGCGGAACCGCGACTGGAAAAACAACTTCGTGCTCTTTAATTCAGCCTTACCGTATGCACCGAGCAGTTGCCAGGTACAGCGTCACGTGGCTAACGAGTGGATTGAAAAAGGGGTGAAAGACCGCGCGAAGATTGACTCCGTAGCGGCTATCGTTAACAATCAGACTAAACTGGACTCAGTTCTGAAACTGATGAAAGGCAAAACCCGGGATGTGGCGATCCGCGAAGCACAGGCGCTGGTAGATACCAACCAGAAATGGGCTAATCAACACGCTCGCTGGGCACTTGATCACCTGAAGGAAGCAACGCAGATCTACCCTGGTTTCGGGGAAGCCTTCTTCTCAATGGCGTATGTATTCCAGAGAATTACGCCAAACCGCGACTCGGCTGTTTATTATTACAAACAAACGATCCGTGCCGCCAATGCCTATGCACCGGCTTATAACAACCTTGGGGTAATTTACCAGAATGAAGGTAAGTTACAGCTGGCATCGTACTACTACAACCGGTCGATGCAGGTGAACCCGGCTTATCAGGATGGTAAAAACAACCATGCAAACCTGAAACGCCAGACAGGTGTCGATGTTACATTCCTGCCGGATTCCGTGTTAACAAAGAACTAGGAAAAACTGCTTTTACCGGAGCGCAACAGACCTTGTCTGTTGCGCTTTTTTTTATAAAAATGCCCTTTCGCTCATTTTTTTGAGGTAAATAACAATAATTGCCTGAAAGTGTTATATTTACGATGTACAGACATCCAGTCGGCCTATGAAGAAAATCCTTTACATTCTGCTATTATCGGGATTCGCCTTGCCGGGACAGGGACAGAGTACGTCGGATTACTTTCCGGCACAACAACGCGGACATATTTACGAGAAACTAGTCGCTAAATATGCTCCACGGACAGATGAGTGGTATATCGGCACGGAGAGCTTCATCCGTACGGATCGGAGCAGCATTACCAATACATTCGGAGGCATCCTTTCTCCCCGCAGCTTCAGCAAAATAGGCTGGGGTTTGCATATCGGCTATACGTATCAGCAAAAATGGGCGATTGAAGGCGGTTTCGTCAGTTCGCCGGTACACAATACATTTGTTATCAACCGCCATCCGTTTCCGATCAGCCTTCGCTACGACAGCGATAAGTTCAACTTTATGGTGCGTGGCAAACGCCTGCTGCTGCCAACCAGCAAAGTCGGGCTCCGGTCGGGTCTGTGGGTCACGGCTGATATGTGGCTGATGCCGAACCGGGGCCGGTCGGTAGACCGTTTTCTGGTAGATGGACTGCGCTACCGCGATTTTCAGACCTCACCCGATACGGTTATTATCCGGAGTATAACGAATACAAATCTGCGCCCGACGGCTACCTTTCAGTTGGGTCTGGAGTACAACGCGCGTCTGAGCGATCAGTGGTATGTCAGTGTCTATGGCCGCAGAGCTTGGGGAGCCGGTAATGCGGTAACAACCGATATGACGTATCTCGACAATGGCCGGTCAACACAAACGTCGCTGGTGAAGGGCGACGGACAGGGCTACAGTTTCGGGGTTTCGCTGCGGTTTGTGTATGCCCAGCGCTATGCGCCGCTGAACAATATTTTTAAACTGAAGGGCAATACACCCCGTAAAAAAGGAATCGCTTTCGCAGACACGAAAAGCGAGGGGATATAAATATATTATCTGACAAGGTGGCACGGCTTCTTATCCGCTAAGAAAGCCGTGCCTTTTTAGTTTACTGGTTATTCAGGGACTTTACCGTCACGTTTGGCATACCGGCCAGAATGTCGAGCATAATCCGGCGGTGATTGGCGCCCACCGCTACCACTACCCGTTTTGCTCCGGCTTCGCGTGCCCGGTTTACAATGTTGCGGCACATGCCTTCGTTGCGCAGTTGCCAGAAGTGCAGCATCTCACTTACTTCCTTAGCCGGATAGCCGGGAACACTGAGCATATATTTACCCCCGTAAAAATTTGCCAGGTGCAGAAATTCGTCGCCTTCCGGTGTGTTCAGGTACTCGGTTAAGCGCCCCTGCTTGCCGATTTCGGTTTCTTTCTTGTCCAGTTCCATATAGCGGCTCATCATTTTTTTGTAGCCGGCAATCGTTGCACTGTTGGTATCCAACGCCGTCAGGCCTTTCTCAAACCGGCGGAAAAGGGAGTCCGATTTATCCCAGGCTTTATCCCATGGCGTATTGTAGGTCTGGCAATCCATAGGCGTCATTTTCTGAATTCCAAGCTGCTGAGCGGCCGGATAGAAGATGGTTGTATACTCGCTGTTGGCACGCAGGCCGAGGGTTTTAAGGGAATCAACCGGCCCAAGTATCTTAGTGCAGGCTGCCAGCTCTTCAGGGCCTAAAACCGGTTTCGCTTTATTGATCAGGTAAAGCTGGTAATTGGCATTACCGAAATCATGCTTGTAGAACAGGGCATGGGCGAGCTTCATCCGGTCCTGATGGAAGTTGGGGTATTTGGCCAGAAGCGCATACTGTTTTTTAATGAAGGCGTCCAGGTTTTTCGGTGCCGGATAGCCCGCCTTTTTCAGGGTATTCATGATTTTGTCGATCCCTTTCTGATTCCAGTAATCGGTCAATACATCATAATCGGCGGGAGAGAGAGTTTCCGAAAACATCAGGTCAGGCTTATAACCTACCACAGTAGAGATGACCGGATCAAATTTTTCGTACTCAGTATAATAGCTGTGTGAGGTGCCAATGAGAAAGACCTCAACCGGTTGGGTTGACTGAGCGAATGAAAGCAGGGCGGAGGCACTCAGAAGCAGGGTAATGATGAGCGTTTTCATGGTCGTTTCGTTTAATTCGTTGTGCGTTGATGCTGTAAAGTTGCACTGGCCACGCCGCCCGCAACGAATCCATTCGACCAACCCGCCCGCCACGTCGGCTAACCCGCCAATAAAACGACCAACGCCCGAATGCAGGTAATGACTGCTGTTCGGGCGTTGGTCGGTAAAATAAGGGTGTTGGTCGGAGATGAGGTAAAATATCCGCTAAACCGCCAGCAGGTTCAGCATTTTCTGCGTGGCTTTGATGGCTGATACCGTCTGATCGGAATCAAGGCCACGGGTTTTTACTTCCTTATCGTTGATACTCCACGTAATAACGGTTTCGCAAAGGGCGTCGGTTTTGCCACCGGGCGGAATCCGGACGGTATAGTCGGTCAGCATCGGCAGTTCGATTTTCCGCTTGTGATAAATCTTTTTCAACGCATTCATAAAGGCGTCATACTGCCCGTCGCCCTGCGCATTTTCTTCGTACAGCTGCCCTTTAATCTGCACCTGCAGGGTAGCCGATGGCCGCAGTCCTTTTGAATGCGTAAGTACATAGTTGACCACAACCACATTTTCCTCTATCGCATTACTGTCGAGGATATCAGAAATAATGTACGGCAGATCCTCCCGCGTCACCATTTCCTTGCGGTCGCCGAGCTCAATAATCCGCTGCGTTACCTTTTTCAGATCGCTATCGGACAGCTTAATGCCCAGTTCCTGTAAGTTCTTTTCAATGTTGGCCTTCCCGGAGGTTTTGCCCAGCGCATACTTACGCGTCCGGCCGAAGCGTTCCGGCATCAGGTCATTGAAATAGAGGTTGTTTTTGTTGTCTCCGTCGGCATGAATACCGGCCGTCTGGGTAAACACGTTTTCGCCGACAACCGGTTTATTGGCCGGAATCCGGAAACCGGTAAAGGTTTCGACCAGCTTGCTTACGGAATACAGCGACGTTTCAACCACCGACGTTTTCACCTCCGGCATAAAGTCATTCAGCGCCGCAATGGCCGAGGCCAGCGGGGCGTTACCGGCCCGTTCGCCCATGCCGTTGACCGTCAGGTGCAGGCCATGCGCTCCCGCCCGGACAGCTTCCATCACATTGGCAATGCTCAGGTCGTAGTCGTTGTGGGCGTGAAAATCAAAATGGCTGTTCGGGTATCGCTCAACAATGGATTTGATAAACGTGTAGGTCTCGTGCGGGGTCAGTACACCAAGGGTATCAGGCAGTAACACGCGGTCGACCGGTTGTTGGGTCAGGAAGTCGAGGAACTGAAAAACGTACTCCGGTGAGTTGCGCATGCCGTTGCTCCAGTCTTCCAGATACACGTTACAGCGGATATCCTTTGACCGGGCCAGGGTAATGACCTGCTCAATTTCTCCGAAATGCTGCTCCGGTGTTTTCTTGAGCTGATGCGTCAGGTGGTTCATCGATCCTTTGGTGAGCAGGTTCATCACCTTTGCGCCGGCATCGATCATCCAGTTCACAGACGTTTCGCCGTCAACAAAGGTCAGTACCTCAATCTTGTCGATCAGTCCGTTTTCCTGTGCCCATCCGGTAATTTTCTTAACCGCCTGAAATTCGCCGTCCGACACGCGGGCAGAGGCAACTTCCAGCCGGTCAACTTTTACTTCCTTCAGCAACAACTGGGCAATTGTCAGCTTCTCAGATGCAGAAAAAGACACCCCCGATGTTTGTTCACCATCGCGGAGTGTCGTATCCATAATTTCGATAAGACGACTCATTAATAAAGAGCGAAAGAGCGGAAGAGTGAAAGAGATAAAGCGGATTTTGGGTCGCTCTTTATCTCTTTCGCTCTTTCACTCATTAGTACGGCCTTGCGGCTTCAAAAACAGCAATATCTTCCTTCAGCGACCGCAGGTAATCGATATCATCGAACCCGTTGGTCATGTTGTGCTTTTTGTAGCCATTGATCGCAAATGACTCCTGCTCGCCGGTCGGCACAATCGTTATCGTTTGCTCCGGAAGGTTCACTTCCAGTTCGGCCTTAGGGTCGGCTTCGATGGCCAGGAAAATCTTGTCCAGAAACTCAGGGCTGACCTGCACCGGCAGAATGCCGATGTTCAGGGAATTGTTCTTGAAGATATCGGCGAAGAAGCTCGATACCACACACCGGAACCCGTAGTCATAGATCGCCCAGGCTGCATGCTCCCGGCTTGATCCGCTACCAAAGTTCTTGCCGCCAACCAGAATCTTGCCGCTGTAGATCGGGTTGTTCAGGATAAAGTCTTCTTTCGGTGTTCCGTCGGCATTGTAGCGCCAGTCGCGGAACAGGTTGTCGCCAAAGCCCTTGCGCTCCGTCGCTTTCAGGAAACGGGCAGGAATAATCTGGTCAGTATCGACGTTTTCGATCGGCATCGGCACAGCCGAGCTTTTCAATATGGTGAATTTATCGTAAGCCATGATAGAATGAATAATGAAAAATGTAGAATGAATAATGAGCTGTATCGAAATACATTGTCCATTACTCAGCAATCAGTTCCCGCGGGTCAGTAACGACACCGGTAACGGCGGCCGCGGCGGCAACCAGCGGACTGGCGAGCAGCGTACGGGCACCCGGGCCCTGACGGCCTTCGAAATTCCGGTTTGAGGTACTTACCGCATATTTTCCGGCCGGAATCTTATCATCATTCATAGCCAGACAAGCCGAACAACCCGGCTGACGCAGCTGGAAACCGGCGTCGGTCAGAATGTCCAGAATGCCTTCTTCCTTAATCTGAGCCTCAACGATGTGCGAGCCTGGCACGAGCCATGCCGTTACGTTGTCGGCTTTCTTACGGCCTTTTACAATCGACGCAAAGGCGCGGAAGTCTTCAATCCGGCCGTTGGTGCAGCTGCCAAGGAAAACGTAATCGATTGGCTTACCAATGATAGAGTCATTTTCGGCAAAGCCCATGTAATTCAGTGACTTGGCGTACGAAGCAGCGCCGTCGAGCACCTGGCTGGCTGTCGGGATGTGGTTGGTAATGCCCGTACCCAGACCCGGGTTGGTACCGTATGTAATCTGCGGCTCAATGTTAGCCGCGTCGTATACATATTCGAGGTCGAATGAGGCGCCGTCGTCGGTTTTCAGCGTCTCCCAGTAAGCGACGGCCTTGTCCCAGGCTTCGCCCTTTGGTGCCTGCTCGCGGCCCTGAATGTAGGCCAGTGTTTTTTCGTCGGGAGCGACCATGCCGCCACGGGCACCCATTTCGATACTCATGTTACAAACGGTCATCCGGCCTTCCATCGTCAGGTTACGGAACACATCACCCGCAAATTCAATGAAATAGCCGGTTGCACCACTGGCCGAAATCTGCGAGATGATATACAGCACCACGTCTTTGGCAACGACACCTTTTTGCAGGGTACCGTTAACGCTGATCCGCATTTTCTTTGGTTTCGGCTGCATGATACACTGCGACGCCAGGACCATTTCAACTTCCGAGGTACCGATACCAAAGGCAATGGCACCGAACGCACCGTGCGTAGAGGTGTGTGAGTCACCGCATACGATGGTCATGCCCGGCAGGGTAATGCCGTTTTCCGGTCCGACCACGTGAACGATACCGTTCTTCTGATGGCCCAGACCCCAGTGAGAGATGTTGTACTTTGCTGAATTCTTTTCCAGCGCTGCCAGCTGGTTTGCCGAAAGCGGATCGGCTACCGGCAGGTGCTGGTTAATGGTCGGCGTATTGTGGTCAGCTGTTGCAAATGTCCGCTCCGGATAGAGCACACCGATGCCCCGGCTCTCAAGGCCAAGGAACGCAACAGGGCTGGTAACTTCATGGATAAAGTGACGGTCGATGAACAGAACATCAGGTCCGTCCTCGATTTTCCGGACAACGTGTGCGTCCCACACTTTGTCGAAAAGGGTAGTTGGGTTACTCATAGCGATCGGCAAATAATTCGTATAGGGCAAAGGTCAGAATTAATTGTACAATCGACATCACGGTAGGCGTTCAGTAAATAGCGATTTTGGTTCAATAGGACTATTTGAGAGGTAAACGGTATCGTCAGAGCAAGTCAATGATCTTTTCGGCCTCCCGGATACCACTCAGCCAGGCACCATGGGCCGTTGAGAAATAATCGGCGTGGGTATGCTCTCCGGCAAAGAAAAGCCGGTTGTCAATGGATTCAGCAAGATCGTCAAAATGGGTCATTTCGGTGTCAATGGCCGTGTAAGAGTAGGAGCCAAAGGTAAATTCGTTGTTTTGCCATTTCGTCCGCAGCATGGTGACCGGTTCGGGAATACCGGTGCCGTACATATCCCTGAGGTGGGCCATGATATCAGCCACCACCTGAGTATCGGTCATCGTCTCGGTTTGCTGGGCGTAGTCGGCATACGCAAAGGTCATCAGCGCATTAACGGTTGGCTGGTATTTCCGGACGTTGACAAAGTAATTGAATTTATCCCGCACCGCCGGCGTGTATGAAATGTACTGCACATCGTCCCAGAACGCCTTTTCCCAGATGAGCAGAAACTTATTGACGCAATTCATGCCGATGCTCCGGATTGCTGACTGCTTGCCGGCGGGGAGCAGGGGGGTAAACCGGATACTTTCGCTTTTCAGTACACCGAGCGGCACCGTTACGATCACATAACCGGCTTCGCTGACGCTGCCGTTATGTGTCACGGTTACAGTTGATGAGCTGTAATCAATGGCTGTCACGCGCTGATCAAAGCGTATGTCGAGCCCCCTGGCCAGATATGTGGCAATAGTGTCATACCCATTCGTAGCAATGGTTTCCACGCCGCCGTATTCCTCCCCTTCATTGTACAGCAGCGACGATAATTTATTCAGATCCCCGGTGTCAAACGTGACATACGTAGACAGAAAAAAAGTCCAGAGCCGGTCGTTGGCTTTAGCAGGATAAGTAGCATTAAAGACTGATTCAAAGCTCCGGGTACGGCTGCCCTGCTTCATGAGTGAATCCAGAATACCATACAGTTCATCTTCGGCAGCGTCATAAAAGGCCGCTTTCCGCTTTATGCCTCCAATGTCATAGGAAACCCGGCTTTCGTCAATTGTCGGGAACGTTTGCATGCCCGCCTGCTGCGCCAGTGTCGTGATCGGATTGCCGTCGATGCCATGGATCCAGCTGGCCCCTTCATCGAAAGCAACGCCGGCCGACCGGTTTGTCCGCAGACGACCACCGACAGTACTTTGGGCTTCCAGTACCGTCACGATGAATCCTTTATCGTGTAGCTGTCGGGCCGCTGCCAGGCCCGACAGGCCGGCCCCGATCACCAGTACGCGTTTGGTTTTGGGATCGGCCGGCACGTTCAGGGTACAGGCATTCGATAAAAGCGATGCCGCTATCGGCAGCCCCGCCATGGTATGTTTGATGAATTTCCGTCGCAGCATTGTATTTCCGGCATGATCTGTTTGTATTGTGACGAAAAATAGCCTCCTGTGGTTACCTGCCGTCTTGTAGAGACGCAATATTTTGCGTCTCATTTTGTGCATAGATTTTAGGTTATTAGCTACTACCTGCCGGTTACTGAGACGCAACATCTTGCGTCTCTACACGGATGGAATTGCTTCGACCAGTATTTCCTGACCGGCTTTGTCGTAATACGTACAGGTTAACTGATCCATACGTACTGTCCATTTGTCAATGCCCGATGCCGCCGCTTGCCGGCAAAATGTAAGGTAATCGGATTGACCTTGCTGATGAGCGATCAGGTCGGCCTTGAAGCGGGGCGCATCGCAGGTATCAGCAACAGACAGTGATTCGTATTTGGCGGGTGATGAGGTCTGGTAATTGTTTGCGCCGAAATAGCTGGCATGACCATCGGCTACATACGTTTCATAACAGGTCACGCCCATTTGTTTGATGGCCTGGATGTAAGCCGGAAAGTCGGCGCCTGATTTGACGTTGCTGTGTGCTTCTTTGATTTGAGCTATGGTAAACATTGACTGAACGGGGTTATGTTGTGTGTCCGTCAGGGACATGTTTAGTCCCGATTGACAGCACAAAGGTCCGGTTCAGGCAAGGGCGGTCATTGTAAAAAATCGTTTTTTACAGGAAGCGGCGGAAGTGTTCGGGTGCTTCGCCGGTATAGAGTTTAAAGTCTTTGCTGAAGTGTGCCTGATCGAAAAAGTTGTTTTCGTAGCAGATGTCGGCCAGCGATTTTGCGCCATCCAGACTGCTGAGCACCGTATTGAAGCGGACAATGGAGGTGAACTTTTTCGGGGTGGTGCCCACCAGCTTTCGGAACCGCTTCTCAAACGGGCTCTGGCTGATGGCTAACCGTTCATTCAGCTCCCGGATGCGGATAGCCCCCTTGCTTTGATAGATCAGCTTCACTGCTTCGATAATCAGTTTATCCGTTTCAATCGCCTTAAGGTGGGCCCGTAAAAAACGCTCCACCAGCTGAATGCGTTGCTGATCGGTGGTGGCCTGCGATAAACGGTCTTCGGTTTCAGAAACGCTGGTTTTGTCAAAAATGAGGTCGAGCGACAGACGCTGGTTGAACAGCTCGTGGGCCGGATGCTTCGAAAAACGCGCAAAACCGGTTTCGGTGAAGTAAACCAGAATGGTCCCGATATGGGGCGAGTTTCTGAACACCGTATAGCTGTCGGTCATTCCTGAAATACCGGCGGTGGCGAGGTGTGTTTCGGTATCCTGACTGACTGTCGCAAGCTGGCCTCTGTACTGGAATCCGATGACCATACCCGTTGACGGAAACACCTTATAAGTCATGCCGGCTTCGTTTTCCGATATAACGAAGTGCCTGACGTAAGGCTGTAACGGCTCTGAGGGGATTATTGTATCAAACCGCATCTCAACAACTGAATTACAGTTTTTCGCCCTTAATCAGCCAGACTGACTTTATCGATTGTTCTTTCAGGTGCACGAACCGCTTCCGTTCTTCGTCCTTGAAGAAGTCAGCCAGATCCGATTCATTGTCGAATTCGACCAGATGAATTTCGTAGGGTGTCTCAATGGATTGCTCAATGACATTTTCCGGCGAAAGCCGGTTCCGCAGCAATAGACGGCCGTTGTATTTGGCAATCAGCGGGATGGCTACCCGTTCGAAGGCATCGAATGTTTCCTCCTGTCCGTCGATGAGATAAATGAGCTGGGTAATGTAGATCATAGTGGTAGAGACGCAATATTTTGCGTCTCGTTTTGTGCATAGGTTTTATGTGATTATCTGCAACCTGCCGGTTACTGAGACGCAAGATGTTGCGTCTCTACGTTTGTCATTACCCTGTGCCGTAAACGCATGAACGGTTTTTCGATCAGGATGTGCATGGCATAGGCACCTGCCAGACAGGTAACGGTGCAGATGACCAGCATCAGGTTCGGGTGTAGTTCATAGCCCGCCAGTAGGTCGCGGGTCAGGTGAATGATGCCTTTATGGGTTAAATAGAGGGCGTACGACAGGTTGGCCAGTAAAGCCGTTACCGGTGAATACCAGCGGTATAAAAATGATGCCGGACTAATGGCAGCGCCCACCAGCCATCCGAAACCGAGCGCAATCAGTGGAAAACCAAACACGGAGGCCGTAAAGGTCTGCTGGTCGGCGCACAGGAAATAGGCTGCCGTCAGGAGCAGTATTCCTGGCAGCATCAGCCAGTTGCCGTAGCCGGCCACCATTCGCCAGCGGGCAGGGGAGAAGACAGACAAGGCAGCAATGGCTACACCTGCCAGCAGCCCGTCCAGCCGGGTGTAGGTCGGATAGTAAATATATTTGTACCAGTACATCCAGCTGGCATCGTCCGCCTGCCAGGGACCATAGAGGTAGACATAGGACGCATACCGGATCACAAATCCGCCCAGAAAAAGAATAACGAACAACCATGTCCCGTTGCGGAACCGGTTCGTTTGTTGCAGCGCGATCAGGATAAGGGGCAGGAACAGGTAAAAATGTTCTTCGACGCACAGGGACCAGGCATGCGAAAACGTGCCGAAGTCTTTGAGGTTTAGGCCGAGATTCTGGGTAAAGGTCAGAAAGCGCCAGAGCGGCGGCAGGGCCTCACGCTCGCGGAAGACGGGGAAAATAAAGTACAGCCCGACCGTAACCAGATAGGCCGGGATGATCCGGAAAACGCGTTTGAGGAAAAAATCTCTGTACGACAAGGGCTGACCGGCCTTAACCTGCGCAAACAGCTGCGCCGAAATCAAAAAGCCGCTCAGGACAAAAAACAGATCAACACCCGTCCAGCCAAACTTAGCCACGCCCGGCAACCACGCCGGTTCGCCTTTACTGATGATGAAATAATGAAAGAAAAAGACGAACGTAATGGCCGTGGCCCGTAAGTGGTCGAGCCCGTTGAGTCTGGCCGGGTGGGTTGACATGTTGAGTTGTTAGTTGCTACACAGAGCCGCAAAATTAATCATTCAACCCTTTACCGTTCAGAATATCAGGAATACTTTTTTCGACCCGTGCCGTCCGGGTTTTCGATTGCTTTGGTGCCGAAAAGTGGAGCAGGTAGGCGCGCTGCCGGCCGGGTGTCAGGGCCTCGAAAGCGGCTTTCAGGGCAGCATTCTGGTCCAGCTTTTCCCGGAACTCGTCTGCTACAGCATAGTCCTCCAGCTTTTTAAGCGTTACGTTCAGGCCCGCCCGTTCGACCTCAATCGCTTCAAAAAGATAGGCTTTAATGGTTGGTTCCAGTTCCAGAATCTGTTTCAGGCTTGTGAAACGCAGCTGTCGGGCGGCCTGTACGTTTTCCGTCTGCTGTATCAGCAACCCTTCTGCATCGTGGAGCAGAGCGCCTTTCGTGAACAACAGAGCGCAATACTCCTTGAAGCCATGAATCAGCGTTACGTTATGCTGCTGATAGGTGTAGCAGGGCACCCCCCATTTCAGTTGCTCGGTCAGGCCGCAGCTGAGCGTGATCTGCCGCAGTTTTTCGTACTCGTCCTGCCATTTCGTGGCTTTATTAAAAAAGAAATCAACGTTGGGGTTCATAGCAAAGAGTGAAAGAGATAAAGAGTGAAAGAGCGAAAAAAGCTAAAATCAATGAGGCAGCAGGGTCTGTAGGCGGTTGTGGGCGAGGTTGAGGCCATGGGCAAAGGGCATTTGCAGCATCTTGTTGCGGAGTTCGGCCGATTTATAGACAATCTGCATGGTTAGTTTGCTGGTAGTAGCGGAGAGCGCTTCAAAGTCCAGAAACTCAAGCTGCACCCCGAAGGGTGCGTTTTCTATCTCAAATGTCCGTATAATCTGCCGGTCGGGAATAAACGTATGGATCACACCATTAGCCTGAAAAACTACATTCCCGTGGGCGTCAACGGTCTGGAAGTGCCAGCTGCCGTGCGGTTTACTCTCCAGTGTCAGCACCCGCGTACCCATCCATTGGGCCACCAGCTCCGGTTCGGTATAGGCCTTAAAGAGGAGTGGCAGGGGCAGATCAAACTCCCGTGTGATGCATATATCCTGATGGCCGTCGCCGGCGCGGACCTGTGTTTTGCGTTCCATAAATGGTTATTGGTTACCCTGATACGCTTTCATAATGCTTTCGAGTTTGTTGAACCGGTCATCCCACATCTGGCGGAACGGTTCGATAAAGTCAGCGATTTCCTTCATTTTGGCGGCATTGAGGTGATAGTACATTTCGCGGCCGTTTTGTTCCTGCCGCAGCAATTCGCATTCGGTCAGAATCTGTAAATGTTTGGAAACGGTTGGCCGGGCCGTGTCAAAGTTAGCGGCTATGGCCCCCGCCGTCATGGCCTGCGTTGCCACCAGCAACAGAATGGCCCGCCGGGTCGGATCGGCAATGGCCTGGAAAACGTCGCGTCGTAGATTCATTGTGTAGTCATTTAACTACAAATATACGTGTAGCTATTTGGCTACGCAAATTTATTTTTGGGAAAGCCTGAATTCTATAGGAACTCCCCGAGGGTTTTAAACCCTCGGGGAGTTGGGGGAAAAGATTAGGAAGTTCCCTCACTACATCAACGTAAACAACAGCCAGCTGATCAGCAGCATATCCAGTCCGATAAAGGCTGTACTGGTTCTGCGATAGCTGAATCCGGAAAGACGTCGTGATTGGCTTAGCAACCAAACCGAAATACCGCACAAGCCAATGCTTAGTAGTGTAATCGTCAGCGCGTTTTGCAGGAAAAAAGGGAAATAACCGAGGTAAAGCGCTTTCGCCTGATCGAAAGGGAGGTCCTTCGTGGCGGTATTTATCCAGAGCATGACGTTAGCCACGACCAGGAGGCAACAGAAAAGGCCGGTGTAAAAGAGAGCTTTCATACGGTAAGATGTTTGATCTAAAGATAGTACTTTGTTTAGACTGTTGCCCCTCCAAAGGAAAACATTGGCACCTGTAACGGATGGATAACCGCTATGGCCGGACCCGCTCAAACAGCATGTCCGGATTGCCGGTCCACCGGTACAGCCAGGCGGTGCTTTCCTGCTTACCATCGGTTGTTTTGCGGTTGTGCGAAATGTAAAACAGCCCGTCGCCGAGAGGGCAGAGACCGGTGGCTCCCCACTTGAAACGCCAGCCATGTGTCCCGCTGGCCGGATGCGCTAATCCGTTATTCGTCAGTGGCAACGTCTCAATGGTTGTTGGCTGGTTATCAATCATGACGGACTGTTTCACCGGCTTTTGGTGGCCGTCAATCTCAAACAGGGCGTAGTTCGGGAATGCTTTTTTGGCCCCCGTATAGACAGCAGCGAGCAGGTTGCCTGAGTCGGGGTCGTAGGCCAGATTCTGGATGCCGTAGCTCGTATTACCCGTCCGGACAAAATACTTGCCGGCGGGAGCCGCCGGACCAGACCGGTGCAGGCTGTCCTGGGTGAGGGTCCGGGCAAGGCGGCTCCAGTTGCTTGTATCGTATAGAAGCAGTACCTGATGGTCGTTGTCGGTGCGGGTAGTGTCGCCGTAAATACCATATGCCACGTACAGATACTGCCGGCCGTTGCGTTTGCCGCCCGGCTTCGGCGCGAAAGCCACGCCGTCAATACCTGAACAGCCAAAGCGGTGTGCTACCGTTTTCGGCCCCTTACGTACACTGGCTTCGTAATCGCTGAGGACTTCGCGGAGGTAAACCGTCCGGACAATATCGTCTTTTTCGGCATCCATGCCCGGCTTCGTAATGCGGTTGCCGTCAATGATGGCTATGTAGAAACCCGATCCCGAATGCCCTTCGCCGGCACCCGTTGCCTGTTTGATACCTTTGCCGATAGCATCGTTTTTATATTCCAGCGACCCGTAAATTTTTCCGTCTTCGGGATTGATATCCAGATCACCGAGGTGGCCGACCAACCCGGTTACGCTGCCCAGCAACCGGCCGTCGAGCGTCATTTTGATCAGCTGATTGGTAAATGAAAAATAGATCACCTTGCGGGCATGATCCACGGCAATGCCCTGCACATGAAGCGTTCCCTGTTTGCCGGTATAGACGGAGTCCGGCCAGCTACCTGGCTTACGCTGTGCATATAGACGCTGGGTGCTGATTGTCAGGGCAAACAGGCTGAAAAGAATCGTAAGATAACGTTGCATGGTTGATTGTTATTCCCGTTTCACCGCGCGGATGCACAGAAATGCCGGAAAGCTGTTGAGTTCGTTAAAATGTTTGGGATCCAGTTTCTCAAATTCGGGAACAGGCCTTGGTTCGACCAGCTGATCGATATAAAAACCGTTGTTGGTCAGCGGGGTAATGCACTCGCCGAGCGGCCGCCGGTAGCTGTTGACCTCGACCGGTTGTCCGAACCCTTTCCAGACGCACGTCACGTGTTCGACGTCAAAATAGGCACTGGAGTTAAAGTAGTTGTATTCAAAAAACGGATGTTCAACCGAAATCACGAGCGTGCCGTTGGGCTTCAGTACCCGGCAGAACTCCTGTATCGTTAAGGCCCAGTCCTGAATGTAATGCAGCGCCAGTGCACACAGTACCACGTCAAATGATGCGTCGGCGCACATTGTCAAGGGTGCGGTAAGATCGTGAACCAGGAAAGAACCCTTACCCTGATTTCGCTCTTGAGCCAGTTTTATCATCGTCGGGCTAAGGTCAAGGCCAACAACGGAAGCCCCGCGATCCAGCAGGATTTCGGCGTATTTGCCGGGGCCACAGGCCGCATCCAGCACCGCTTTACCGGCCACATCCGGCAGCAGCGCCAGGGTGTTGGGCCGGTCGTAATAAGCGTTGTGGGGTTTATGGTCGATGAGCTGATTGTAGCGTTCAGCCATCTGCTCGTAGGCCGTCAGGACTTTATCTGTAATCATGGCAGGTTGATTTTGCCGGAAAGTTATCATTTAAGTCGGTATGTGATGCAATGCCGGCTTCATTGTGATTTTACCGAAGGGTGAGTATAAATCTTATCAACCATACTGCTATCCACCGGCATGAAGTTTTTGTTAAAAACAGATTTTCTTTACAAAGGCGTCTGGTGAATTCTCCCGCAAACAGCATCTTTACCAGAGAAACATCCTGGTAAAGATGTGTTATAGATAAAAGCTATGTCTCCTAGATATTATCAATTTGATTTATTGGGAGGCGTTTTGTTATTTTGAGTCCTGTTAAATATTAGAATTATTCATTTTTGTTTTCATACAAAAACACTCAATACATCTAAACCATGAACGACGCTGCACACGATAGCCCACTGGCAGAGACCATGAGCTCCGAGGCTAAATGCCCCTTTTTACACGGTGAATTAAAGCAGACAGCCGGTGGTGGTACCCGCAACCGTGACTGGTGGCCAAACCAGCTGCGGCTGAATATTCTTCGTCAGCATTCATCATTGTCGAATCCGCTGGGTGAGCAGTTCAACTATGCAGAAGCGTTTAAGGCTCTGGATCTGGATGCTGTTAAAAAAGACATCAATGACATCATGACCACGTCGCAGGACTGGTGGCCGGCAGATTATGGTCACTATGGTCCGCTGTTTATCCGTATGGCCTGGCACAGCGCCGGTACCTACCGGATTCAGGATGGCCGTGGTGGTGCCGGATCGGGTACGCAGCGTTTTGCGCCGCTCAACAGCTGGCCGGATAACACCAACCTCGACAAAGCCCGTCTGCTGTTGTGGCCGGTAAAGCAAAAATACGGCAACAGCCTGTCGTGGGCCGATCTGATGATTCTGGCCGGTAACTGCGCGCTGGAATCCATGGGATTCAACACGTTTGGTTTTGGCGGTGGCCGTGCCGACGTATGGGAGCCGGAAGAAGATATTTACTGGGGTAGTGAAGGCGAATGGCTGGCGCACCGCCACCCGGAAGCTCTGGAAAGTCCGCTGGGAGCAACCGAAATGGGCCTGATCTACGTAAACCCTGAAGGACCGGAGCGTAATCCGGACCCGCTGCTGGCGGCAAAAGCGATCCGCGAAACATTCGGCCGGATGGCGATGAATGATGAAGAAACGGTTGCGCTGATTGCCGGTGGTCACTCATTCGGTAAAACGCACGGTGCTGCGGATCCCGGCAAATATGTTGGTAAAGAACCTGCTGCGGCCACGATTGAAGAGCAGGGCATGGGCTGGATAAGTTCATACGGCTCAGGCCATGGCGAACATACCATCACCAGCGGTCTGGAAGGTGCCTGGACAAAAACACCGACCAAATGGAGCAACGACTTTTTTGATCACCTCTTTGGTTACGAATGGGAGCTGACCCAAAGCCCGGCGGGTGCGCACCAGTGGAAGCCGAAAGGAAATGCCGGTGAAGGGTTGATTCCGGACGCTCACAATCCGGAAAAACGCCACGCGCCGTTTATGCTGACAACTGACCTCTCGCTTCGTTTCGATCCGGCATACGAGAAAATCTCACGCCGTTTCCACGAAAATCCGGATCAGTTTGCCGATGCGTTTGCCCGTGCCTGGTTTAAACTGACACACCGCGATATGGGTCCTCGTGCCCGTTATCTGGGACCGGAAGTACCACAAGAGGTATTGATCTGGCAGGATCCGATTCCGGCCGTTACCTATGCAACGATTGACGAGGGCGATATCGCCGCTCTGAAAGCCAATATTTTAGCCTCAGGCCTGACCGTTTCTGAGCTGGTGTCAACCGCCTGGGCGTCGGCGTCGACGTTCCGTGGTTCTGATAAGCGCGGTGGTGCCAATGGGGCCCGTGTCCGGCTGTCGCCACAGAAATTCTGGGCGGCAAACAACCCGGTTCAGCTGTCGAAAGTACTGAGCACGCTGGAAAGTATTCAGCAGGAGTTCAACAGTATCCAGACCGGTGGTAAGCAGGTTTCCCTGGCCGATCTGATTGTCCTGGCGGGTTGTGCCGCCGTCGAAAAAGCGGCGAAGGACGCCGGTGTTGAGGTAAGCGTTCCGTTTACACCAGGCCGCGCCGATGCTTCGCAGGCTGATACCGATGTAGAATCATTCGAAGCCCTTGAACCGGCTGCCGACGGATTCCGCAACTACATGAGCAGCCGCGCTAATGCCACGGCCGAAGAAATGCTGGTAGACAAGGCGCAGCTGATGACGCTGACCGCTCCGGAAATGACGGTATTGGTTGGTGGTCTGCGGGTCCTGAATACCAACTCAGATGGCTCGAAGCACGGTGTCTTTACCCAGACGCCGGGTGTACTGACCAACGATTTCTTTGTAAACCTGCTGGATTTCAGCACTACATGGCGGGGTACGTCACATGCGCAGCAAGTGTTCGAAGGTCGTGACAGGAAAACCGGCGAAGTGAAATGGACCGCAACGCGCGCCGACCTGATCTTTGGTTCTAACTCAGAACTGCGCGCCATCGCCGAAGTGTATGGCTTCGCCGGATCAAAAGAGAAATTTGTAAACGACTTCGTGGCGGCCTGGAATAAGGTCATGAACCTCGATCGTTTCGATTTAGTTTAATGAGATAGCTATAGTGACAATAGGTGGTCTGTTTCGGGCCACCTATTTTTTTATGCTTTTCCGCCCGGGGTAGTGCCGTATTGCAGCTTGTAGGCTTTGATAAAGTGCGAAACGCTTTCGTACCCAATCTCCATGCTGACTTCCGAGACGTTTTTTTCGGTGTTCCGGAGCAGGAAATGGGCATGTTCCAGCCGCTTGCTCCGTATCCAGTGGCCGGGTGAGGTATGAAAATGCGCCTCAAAATCACGCTTGAAGGCCGACAGGCTACGCCCCGACAAACGCGCGAGTTCATTCATGGAGAGTGGTTTGAGCAGGTACGTATTCATCAGGTAATCCAGATCGGTTTTCTGTCCCTGATAGATGCTCATCAGCAACGACCGGAGTTTGCCTGAGGTGTCGAGCTGAAGTAGGTGCAGCAGCAGTTCCTGAAATTTCAGCCGTAACAAATCGTTCAGGTACAGCGATTGCGCTCCGAAATAAGGCAGCAGCGACTGAATAAACGTCGAAAACGTCGGGGAGGCCGCTAATTCCAGAATCGGTTCGGCCGACGCTGCTGCTGCATCGGCCACCGGTTTAACGTTGTGGAAAATATCGAGGTGCTGGCTGACAAACTCCTTAAGCAGCTTCTCCGGAAAGAAAAACACGAGGCTTTTGTAATTAGCATCCAGCGACTCATTCATGGAATAGCAGCCGCGCTGAAAAAACAGAATATGCCCTTTCGTAACGTGCAGGTCCTGCGTCGGCGACACGAATTTCTTTTCACCCTCCAGTACAAAAATGACTGCGTGTTCCTCAAAAAATACTTCATTCCGTTCCGGATACACGTCGCTCCGGTACGCCACAAAGGTCATGTCCTGAATTTGCAGCGACTGGAAGGTTTCCGGATTGATGGATGACGGTACACGAAGCATAACGTTATTCAGGGCCTGATTTACAAGTCTGTCTGCATGAGTTCCTGTAGGATTTTCTGGGCCGCAATGGAAATAACCGTACCCGGCCCGAAAACGCCTTTAACACCGGCATCGTACAGAAATGCATAATCCTGAGCCGGAATTACGCCGCCGGCAATGACCATGATATCATCGCGGCCTATTTTCCGGAGTTCGTCGATCAACTGCGGTACGAGCGTTTTATGCCCGGCTGCCAGACTCGAAACGCCGACGAGATGCACATCGTTCTCGGCCGCCTGCCGGGCTACTTCTTCCGGCGTCTGGAAAAGCGGGCCCATATCAACGTCAAAACCCAGATCGGCGAAGCTGGTCGCAATTACTTTGGCACCCCGATCGTGACCGTCCTGGCCCATTTTGGCAATCAGAATCCGTGGGCGGCGGCCTTCCTGTTCGGCAAACCGGTCGGTCATCTGACGGGCAATGCGGAAGTTTTCGTCGTCGGAGACCTCGGCCGAATAAATGCCCGAAACGGCGCGGATCGTGGCCTTGTGCCGGCCGAATGCTTTTTCCATAGCGTCAGAAATTTCGCCCAGCGTGGCCCGTTGCCGCGCGGCTTCGATAGCCAGGGCCAGTAAGTTGGTTTGAGCGGATGCGGATTGCAAATCCGCAGTCAGGTTAGGTTCGGATTGCAAATCCGAACCAGCATTGTCCAGACCGGCGAAGGCCGCTTCGGTAATGGCAGTCAGGGCCTTAGCTACTTTTTCCGGATCGCGGCCTGCCCGGATGCTGGTCAGTCGCTGAATCTGCTCCTCCCGAACCGCCTGGTTGTCTACCTCAAGCAGCTCGATTTCTTTCTCTGAGTCCGGTTTATAGCGGTTTACGCCGACAATCACGTCTTTGCCGGAGTCGATGCGGGCTTGCTTGCGGGCAGCGGCTTCTTCGATACGCAGTTTGGGCAGACCGGTTTCAATGGCTTTGGTCATACCGCCGAGCGTTTCTACCTCCTCAATTAACGCCCACGCTTTTTCTGCAAGTTCCTGCGTCAGCGCTTCAACGTAATACGAACCGCCCCACGGGTCAACGGCGCGGGTAATGTCGGTTTCCTGCTGGAGGTACAACTGGGTATTCCGGGCGATACGGGCCGAAAAGTCGGTCGGCAGGGCAATGGCTTCGTCGAGGGAGTTGGTGTGCAGCGACTGCGTGTGGCCAAGGGCGGCGGCCATGGCTTCGATAGCGGTCCGCGTTACGTTGTTGAACGGATCCTGCTCAGTCAGGCTGTAGCCCGATGTCTGGCTGTGGGTCCGCAGCGCCAGCGATTTCGGGTTTTTCGGATCGAACTGCTTCACGATTTTGGCCCACAACAGGCGGCCTGCCCGCATTTTGGCAATTTCCATAAAGTGATTCATTCCGATACCCCAGAAAAACGAAAGCCGTGGGGCGAAATCGTCGATGGCCATGCCCGCCTGAATGCCCGTGCGGATGTACTCAAGGCCGTCGGCGAGGGTATAGGCCAGCTCGATGTGGGCAGGTGCACCGGCCTCGTGCATGTGATAGCCGCTGATGCTGATGGAGTTGAATTTCGGCATGTAGCGGCTGGTAAACGCAAAAATATCACCGATAATCCGCATCGACGGGGCGGGCGGGTAGATGTAGGTGTTGCGCACCATGAACTCTTTCAGAATATCGTTCTGAATCGTTCCCGACAGTTTTTCCGGCGAAACGCCCTGTTCTTCGGCCGCTACGATGTAAAACGCCATGACCGGAATCACCGCCCCGTTCATCGTCATGGATACCGACATCTGGTCGAGCGGAATCTGGTCGAACAGGATTTTCATGTCCTCAACCGAATCAATGGCTACACCGGCTTTGCCTACGTCTCCGACAACGCGCGGGTGGTCGGAGTCGTAGCCACGGTGAGTGGCCAGGTCAAAGGCTACGGAAAGGCCTTTCTGCCCGGCGGCGAGGTTCCGGCGGTAAAAGGCATTGGACGCTCCTGCGGTCGAAAAACCGGCGTATTGCCGGACGGTCCACGGTTGCCGGACGTACATAGAGCTGTAAGGGCCGCGCAGAAACGGCGGAATACCGGCCGCATAGTGCAGGTGTTCCGCACCGGCGATGTCGGCGGCCGTAAAGCGGGGCTTCAGTTTTATGCCCTCGGCGGTGGTAAAGGGTTTGGGTGCCGGTTGGGAAGCGGCTTCCGGTTGTGTATGCGCCGCCGATATGGTTGAAAAATCAGGTCTCATGCGTTGTATCGTTTGCGGGTCACACTATTGTTCGAAAGCTGCCGCTAACCGGCGGTCAGGAATCAGGGCGTTCGGATAAGCAGGCTGGTGAGGCGCGGGCTGATTAGCTTCATCAAACCGGAATTTGTTTACGCCAACCATAATACTGCCGTTGTGCATAGCGGCGATACGGGCATCATAAGCGGCCTGCAATTGCGCCTGAATACTGCCGTTGGCTATACCGGCCAACAAACCACCTTGCTGTTCGGTCGTCACAAACAGCGCCCAGGCAGACTGAACCAGCAGGTCTGTGGCCTGTTCGATGTACCAGGCACCTGCCGCCGGATCGGCCACTTTGTCGAGATGGGCCTCTTCTTTGAGCAACACAGACACGTTGCGGGCAATCCGTTCCGAAAAGGCATCGGGCGTTCCGGATACGGTGTCGTACGGGTGAACGGTCAGCAGGTCAGCCCCGCCAACCACGGCTGCCATGGCTTCGGTTGTGGCCCTGAGCAGGTTAGTATAAGGCGTAACCGCCGCGTCGTAAAATGTTGAGGTCTGCGCGTGTATGAACGGCTGCGGAACACTGACTCCGTAAGCACCCGCGAAGCGATACCATAATACCCGCAAAGCCCGTAGTTTGGCAATCTCCGGAAAATAACTGGTACCGACCGAAACCGACAGCATGGTTTTGTACAATGCCTGTTCAACCGGCAAGCCGGCTTCTGTGAGCAGATCATAGGTGTCGGCCAGCGAGGATAACAGAAATGCAAGTTCCTGAGTGGCAGTGGCGCCGGCATTGTGAAAAACCGTGCTGCCGGCACAGACGGACCGGAACTGCGGTGAGTCGGCGGTCAGGCGTATTGCTTCGGCCAGTGCACCGGCCGTCGTTGCCGCCGGTACATTACCGGTCTGGAGGTAAACCGTTACCGGATCAATCAGCAGGCCGCCTTTGAGCTGGTAAGGCGCAATCCGGCGCAGGTCCGGTAGTAAATCCGGCGTTAGTGACCGGAAATAAACGGGGGTGTCACTTAGTTTAATGCCTTGCAGCAGCCGGCTCAGCAAACCTGCCGGAAAGCCGGTCTGCGTGGTCAGATCGAACACAATGGCGTCGGCACCTTTGTCCAGTGCTTCCCGCGCCTGCCGGTTTGCCGCCGCAATGTCACTGCTGCCTGCTACCTCAGGGGTATTCAGCCAGCCGGGTTGCCCTTTTTGTGCTGCCTGATTAGCCGATAGCAGCTGCGGACTGACATCACCGGTTGTATAGTACGGATCAAGTACAAAACCTTCCGGCGTCTGCCACCGTAAGGCTTCGTAAATAGTTGGATCTTTTAAATCTTTCCGGACCTGCTGAAGCCAGTCTTCTTTGGTGGCAGGCGCAAATGTGTCGGCAAATAAGGACGTCATAGGCGTGTCAGTACGCTAAATTTCCGGTAAAGGTAAATTTTCTGCCAGCATGCTGAAAATAGATTTTGCTAAATAACTATAGCTATTGGTATTGTACAATTCCAGGCTCTTATCTGATTAATTTGTTAAGCCGCCGGAATGCGCGTATTTTTATTGTTCGGGAGCGCTCCGGACAGACAACTAAGTGACTTTTTTTTCTACTTTTGTCTCCCATTTTTAAAGAGCCACCGGCAAGTAATAACCCGGAATAGTAATTTTTGATGGTTGAACAGGGATGTTTTTGTAACTTAGTGATGGAAACGCCTTGCTCAGTAAAACTACTATTCTAACAATATCTGATTAACTGTGAATGTAGCTGTTCAACCTGGTATGCAGCGAGAAGTAACGACGGTATGGAACCGATGTCTGCAAGTCATCCGGGAGAACGTACCCGAGCAAAGCTTCAAGACGTGGTTTGAACCGATAGTCCCTCTCCGGCTATCCGGTACTGTGTTGACAATTCAGGTCCCCAGTCAGTTCTTCTACGAATGGCTGGAGGAGAACTTCGTACACATTCTCCGCAAAGCACTCGATTTCAGCATCGGCCGTGACGGACAGCTGGAATATTCCATCATTGTTGATAACGGTAACGAAAAGAACCGGCCGCTGACGGTCAATGTTCCGACCACAAAATCACCCCAAACCGCTAAGCCTGACAACGTTAACCCGGATATTCTGAAGAGTCCCTTTCAGCTGAAAGACCTCGACTCCCTGTCGCTGGATTCGTATCTGAACCCGAGTTATACATTTGATAATTACGTGGAAGGGGACTGTAACCGGCTGGCACGGAATGCCGGTTATGCGGTGGCAACCCGTCCGGGCGTTACAGCATTTAACCCGCTGATGATCTATGGCGGGGTAGGACTGGGCAAAACGCACCTGGTACAGGCCATCGGCAATACCATCAAAAATACGAGTCAGGATAAATTTGTCCTGTATGTGACGTCTGAGAAATTTACCAACCAGTTTCTGAACGCCATCAAAACCGATACGCTGCGGGACTTTAACCAGTTCTACATGCAGGTGGATGTGCTGGTCATTGACGACGTGCAGTTTCTGCAGAAAAAAGAAAAAACGCAGGAAATTTTCTTCCATATCTTTAATCACCTGCATCAGTCCGGCAAGCAGATTATCATGACCTCCGACCGACCGCCGCGCGATCTCGCCGGACTGGAAGACCGGTTGCTGTCACGGTTCAAATGGGGGTTAACGGCCGATTTACAGACGCCGGATCTCGAGACCCGGATTGCCATCATTCAGAAAAAACTAATGGCTGAGGGGGTTTACATTGACAATAACGTCATTGAATACCTGGCCCACAGTATCAACACCAACGTACGGGAGCTGGAAGGCGTTATTGTGTCGCTGATGGCGCAGGCCTCGCTCAACCGCCGCGAGATTGACCTCGAGCTTGCCAAGCAGACATTGCGCAATATTGTCATTGATTCTGATAAGGAGGTGACTATTGATGCCGTGCAGGAGATTGTGGCCGATCACTTCGGTATTACCGTTGCCGATCTGAAATCGAAAAGCCGGAAACGCGAACTGGTCTATCCGCGTCAGATTGCGATGTACCTGGCCAAGGAGAAAACAGAACTGGCCCTTAAATCCATCGGCTATCATTTCGGCGGCCGCGACCACAGTACGGTTATCCATGCCATTCAGACGATCAACGATCTGATTACGGAGAAACCGGAAACCCGGGAAACCGTCGAAAAGCTCAAATCCTACTTTAAATAACCGCATCCGTTACAAACAGGTCTGGTCTCCGTCAGGAACCTGAACCTGTTGTTAACGATGACCAATTCCCCGATTCAATTTCTTAACCGTCCGTCGATTGATACATCGGCCTGGGACGCCTGTGTGGCCCGGTCGCCGAACCGGCTGGTATACGGGCTCAGCTGGTACCTTGATGCCGTAACGTCGGCTGAGGGCTGGCGGTGGGCCGGCCTGGTCAGGACGACAGCTGACGGGCAGTACGAGGCGGTGATGCCGGTGCCGCTCCGGCGGAAATACGGGCAATGGGTGGTACACCAGCCGCTTTTCTGTCAGTTTCTTGACGTGTACAGTACAGACCCTGCGGTCGATATCCAGCCTTTTTTTTCGTATCTGTACCGGCGTTTCCGGTATGGCTCTGTCCTGCATCTTGCCCGCTTACCTGAAGGGTTACCGGAAACAAGCGAGGTACGTACGGCGCATACTCATTTGTTGCCATTGCCTTCAGGCGGGCAATCGTATCCAATCCGTTATCCGGCCGACCGGCGAAGGCACTTACGCCGTGCTGAGCAACATGGCTGGCAACGGCGGCCGGCAACCGATCCGGCGCTGATGATAGCCTGGTTTAAAGAATACCATGCGCAGCAAATAGCCGGTGGTGTCGGGGATTGGGCGTATGACGTACTGACGCAGTTAATCAGGGATTTAATCAGCCGCCGCATGGCAACACTTGCGTATGTGGTTGACACGTCGGGGGAGGCGCAGGTGGGAGCGTTGATTGTGGAGGCGTTTGGCCGGATGATTTACCTCTTTAATGCGGCCACACCGGCCGGTCGTGCCGGTCATGCGCGGGCCTGGCTGATCGACACCCTGCTCAGGGAAGCGGGGCGGCCGGTTATTTTTGATTTTGAAAGCCCCGACGTACCGGCAATTGCCCGCTTTTATCAGGCGTTCGGTGCACATCCGGTACCGTACTATATCCTCCGCTGGAAACGGCTGACGAAGCTTGAGCAATGGGTGAGGCGGATCATTTTAATGTATAATGGACAATGATTAATGTGTAATGGGCGCTGGTCCGGCATTATTCATTAGCCATTTAACATTAATCATTACAGAATCGCCACCGGCATTAGGTTCCAGAAAGCATGGAACTGGTCCTGATATTTTTCCTTGTTGAGCCGGTACAGGGTTGCCTTTTTAGTGGCCGAGTTCGTGTTTTTCTCGCCGGTATCGATCAGCAGGCCGGTCGAGAGGAGTTTGCGGCTGAAATTCCGGCGGTCGAGCGGGGCATCATAAATGGCTTCGTACAGCTTTTGCAGCTGCGGCAGCGTGAATTTCTCCGGCAGGAGCTCAAACCCGAGCGGGTGCAGGGTTGCCTTATAGCGTAGTTGTTCAAGCGCCTTCCGGACCATATCGTCGTGGTCAAAAATAAGGGATGGCTTTTGGTTGAGGCTAATCCAGTGAGCATTGTGCGCTTTCACCGCTTCGGGATCATGGTCAGCAATGTTGATGAGCGCAAAAAAGACAATTGACACCGTACGTTCGACCGGGTCACGGTTCACCCGGCCAAAGGCTTCAACCTGCTCAACGTAAATATCATGCAGGCCGGTCAGGTCGAACAGCAGGCGTGATGCCGCTACTTCCAGATCTTCTTCTTCGTTCAGGAAGCCGCCAACCAGCGACCACTTCCCGGCTTCCGGCGCGAAGTTCCGTTTAATGAGGAGCACTTTAATTTCCTCGCCATCGAAACCGAAAATAATGCAATCAAGCGCTACCAGTAGCCGGTAGGAGTGGGCGTAACGTGTCATCCTGCAAAAGTACATGTTCAGGTCGGTTTATGCATTACACAGGCCTGTGAGCCTGTACGTGTAGATCAGTCCGATGCGGATAAATGATTGATAATTAAGAGCCTGTATATCGTTGTATAGTAAAAAACCAGGAAATACTTTGACAAACAGACATCCTCGGATAGAGGTATCACGGCTGGCAGCCTTTATGTAAAACCCTTTTAATTACCTTTTAATGAAAGATTTATCTGTTCTTAACGTTGCCGGGTGCCTGATGCTTTTACTTTGTAGCAGTTAAGAACACGAACATGTCAGCCATCAAAAAAATAGGAATAATCGCTTTTCTGCTCGCGATGACCGCCATTCGGGGAACTCTCCCTGGATACGGCAGCGGGGCGATGGCCTATGGCTCCGCTGGTAAACACCTGACGGCTGAACGGGGCAAACAATCTGTTGATCATACGAACTGGATCGGCCGTGCTGAAGATGAACAGGAGTACCGGCAGGCTTCTGCTGATACGTCGTTTGATCTGGCCCCGGCTGCGGTTCTGGTTACGCTGTTTGCCGTCGCCTGGCTGCTTTTGCTGGGACGTTCTTTCCGACTGCCATTCAACACATATAAATCGTATCAATCACGTCCGTATTATCTTCTCTTTCATTCGCTCCGGATTCCTGAAAAGCAGCGTATGTAGTATCCGTTAGCATCATCGCTAATCAGCTATGTAGCACATAGCCAGGCTATTTAGTGCCTGTTCATTCTGTAATTTAGTTTCTATTCACTCAAAAGTCCCTGACTACCAGGGCATTATTATCGACTTATGAAACGGCTCATTCTTTTGGTTGCGGGCGTACTGACCGTCCATGGCCTTCAGGCAGCAGACATTCCGGCAGCAGGTGATACGCTGCGGCTCACACTGGCCGATGCCGGGCAGCTTTTCCGGCAGAATAACCTTACACTGATGGCAACTAAGCTGGGGGTTTCTGAGAATCAGGCCTATGAATACCAGGCAAAACTCTGGAACAATCCATCGATTTATATTGAACAAATGCCATACAACCAGCAGTCACGGGAAGTGATGCCGGTTAAGCAGAGTAATTCAGAGCAAGTGATTCAGTACCAGCAGCTGCTGTTGCTTGCCGGTAAACGCAACAAACAGCTGGCTATTGCCAGAACCAGTACCGAGCTGGCCAATGACCGCTTTTTTGACCTGCTGCGTACCCTGAGCTATCAGCTGCGGAGTACGTTTTACAGCCTGTACTATACGAATCAGGCACTTGACGTTTACCGCGAAGAAATTGCAACGCTGCAACAGACCGTCGACCTGTATCAGCAGCAATACGATAAAGGCAACGTGCCGCTGAAAGACCTGACACGACTAAAGGCGTATCTGTTTAATCTGATCACTGAACGCCAGCAATTATTAAAGAAACTGACCGACGACCAGGCTGATTTAGCTTTACTCCTGAATGTCAGCCCTACAATCCCGATTAAGCCATTGCTGACAAATAACGAAGCAAGTCAGGCTGGCGTGGGTCAACAAAACGTAAGTGAGCTGCTGCGGCTGGCCGACGAGAACCGGTACGACCTGAAAGGCACCCGCGATCAGGCCAAACAGGAGCAGCAGAATCTAGTTCTGCAGAAAGCACTGGCTGTACCGGATCTTACGCTTCAGGGTACGTATGACCGCAACGCCGGATACATTCAGAACTATTTCGGGGTTGGCGTAGGCATTAACCTGCCGTTTTTCAACAAGAATCAGGGCAATATCAAGGCCGCTTCGATCCGGATTCAGAGCAGTCAGCAACTCGCCAACGCCTATCAGATGCAGGTAGAAAATGATGTGCAGCGGGCCTATACCAAGGCGCAGCAGACCGAACAGCTCTACCGGACATTCGATCAGCGGTTTGTCAATGATTTTGACAGGCTTATTCAGGGGGTTACCACCAACTACCGGAAGCAGAACATCGACGTGGTCGAATTCCTTGATTTTTTCGACTCGTACAAAAACAGTCAGCTCCAGTTTAATCAGCTTCAGAACGACCGGCTTCAGAGTCTGGAAGACATCAATTTTGCCGTAGGTACAACCGTATTCAACAAATAGACCTCATCTTATCAACCGTCATGAAAACGAATAAACACACATTCGCAACCTTGTTCGCCATTTCTTTCGCCCTTGTGTCCGGCCTGTCAGGCTGTTCTTCGTCGGCAAAAGAAGACGAAAAAAATGTAGCCGAAACGAAAAATGACGCCAGCCTGCTGGCAACGGCTAAAATCGACACAGCCCGGCTTGAAACCGTAAATAATGAATTGAACCTGACTGGTAAGGTAACCTTCAATCAGGATAAGGTGGTGAAGGTATTCCCGCTGGTTGGTGGCCACATCGAAGAGGTTAAGGCCGATCTGGGCGATTATGTAAAAGCCGGTCAGGTGCTGTCGGTGATCCGCTCCGGCGACATGGCAGACCTTGAACAACAGGCCGTTACCGCTAAAAGCCAGCTGGCCGTTGCGCTGAAAAACATGCAGGTGACTGAGGATATGTCGCAGGCCGGTTTGTCGTCGCAGCGCGATCTGGTAGCCGCCCGTGAGCAGCTGCAGGCCGCTAAAGGTGAAGTAAACCGCGTGGCGCAGCGCCGTCAGATTCTGGGCGGCACGGGTTCCGTTTATATTGTAAAAGCACCGGTGAGTGGCTTTGTGGTCGAGAAAAACGCCGCCCAGGGCATGGAGCTCCGTTCTGACGACCCCGAAAACCTGTTTACCATCTCAAACCTTGATCAGGTGTGGATAATGGCGAACGTTTATGAATCTGACCTTGCCAATGTGCGGGTCGGCTACGAGGCCGATATCACCACCCTGTCATATCCCGATAAAGTATACAAGGGAAAAATTGATAAGATTTTCAACGTGTTAGACCCTGAAAGCAAGACGATGAAAGTGCGCGTCACGCTGGATAACCGGTACATGGGCCCATCGGATTACGCGCTGAAACCAGAGATGTTCACGAACGTGAATGTGCTGTATGCCGGTCAGGATAAGCGGGTAGCCATTCCTGCCAAAGCGATTGTGTTTGATAAGAGCCGGAATTTTGTGGTGGTCGTTACACCGAAAGGCGAGCCGGTTGTCCGGGAGGTAAACGTCTTCAAAACCATCGGCGACCGTGCCTACCTTGCCAGCGGCCTGCAACCCAACGACCGCATCGTTACCCAAAATCAGCTCCTGATTTATAACGCACTAGGGAATTAGGTATTTAGTGATTGAGTAATTGTGTGAATGAGTGACGGCCTCCCAAAGCGGCAAAAACTCGTTCACCCGACAGCCTATGTGCTGCCAAACGCTCACTAAATCGCTGAATCACACAATCACTAACTGAAAATCTTCCCATGAACAAGTTCATAAAAAATATTCTGTCGTTCTCGCTGAAGAACAAATTCTTTGTGTTCTTTCTGACCGTGCTGATCGTGATCGCCGGCTTTATCAGTTACCAGAACACACCCATTGAGGCCTTTCCGGACGTGACCAATACCCAGATCACAATCATTACGCAGTGGCCGGGCCGGAGTGCCGAAGAAATTGAAAAATTCGTAACGATCCCGATTGAAATCGGCCTGAATCCGGTACAGAAAAAGACCGATATCCGCTCAACAACGCTGTTCGGGCTGTCGGTGGTGAAAGTAATGTTTGAGGATGGTGTGGATGATGCCTTTGCCCGGCAGCAGGTCAATAACCTGCTGGGGAGCGTTGACCTGCCGGAAGGTATTAAGCCCGATGTGCAGCCTCCGTATGGACCAACCGGCGAGATTTTCCGCTATACCCTCAAAAGCCCGACCCGCACTGCCCGTGAGCTGAAAACACTACAGGACTGGGTCATTGACCGGCAGCTGAAAAGTGTACCGGGCGTGGCCGATGTCGTCAGCTTCGGTGGTGAAGTGAAAACCTATGAAATCTCGGTTGATCCGCGCCGGCTGCTGGATTACAACATTACGCCGCTGCAACTGTATCAGGCCGTTGCCAACTCAAACGTAAACGTAGGGGGGGATGTCATTGAGAAAAACTCGGAAGCCTATGTGGTGCGGGGGATTGGTTTGCTGAAAAACAGCAAGGATATTGAGAATATCATCATCAAAAATATAAACGGGACACCGATCATGGTGCGGAATGTGGCGCAGGTGGCCGAATCGGCACTACCCCGGCTCGGTCAGGCCGGTCGTGATAAGCAGAACGATGTAGTGGAATGTATTGTGGTGATGCGGAAAGGGGAGAACCCAAGCGCAGTCATTGAACGGGTAAAAGACAAAATCAACGACCTGAACGACCACATTCTGCCGTCAGACGTTAAAATCGATACGTTCTACAACCGCGAAACGCTGATTCACTTTGCCACCCATACGGTAACGCACAACCTGATCGAAGGGATTATTTTCGTAACGGTCATTGTGTTCCTGTTTATGGCCGACTGGCGGACCACCGTTACCGTGTCGATTGTTATTCCGCTGGCATTGCTCTTTGCATTTATCTGTCTGCGCCTGCGCGGGATGTCGGCCAACCTGCTGTCGATGGGCGCCATTGACTTCGGGATTATCGTCGACGGTGCGGTGGTGATGGTTGAAGGGATATTTGTGACACTCGATGAGATGGCGCACCGGAACGGTATGGAACGGTTTAATAAACTGGCTAAACTGGGCGTGCTGCGCAAGACCGGTACCGAGATGGGAAAGGCTATTTTCTTCTCGAAACTGATCATTATCACCTGTTTAGTGCCGATTTTCTCATTCCAGAAAGTAGAAGGTAAAATGTTCAGCCCGCTGGCCTGGACACTGGGATTTGCCTTGTTGGGTGCCTTGTTCTTTACGCTGACGCTGGTGCCGGTACTGTCGAGCATTCTGCTGAAAAAGAATGTGCGCGAAAAGCATAATCCGTTTACGGAGTTTCTGGTGAAAAAATCGACCAGTATTTTCGGCTTTACCTACACCCATAAAAAAATCAGCCTGCTGTTTTCACTGGCACTGGTTGTCGTCGGGATGTCGGGTTTCTCGCTGTTAGGTACTGAGTTTTTACCGGAGCTGGATGAGGGATCAATCTACGTGCGTGCCAGTATGCCGATGAGTATCTCACTGCCTGAATCGGTTAAACTGACGACGCAGATGCGGAAGATTTTTGAGCAGTTTCCGGAGGTAAAGGGTGTGATGTCGCAAACCGGCCGCCCGAACGATGGTACTGACCCGACCGGATTCTATAACATTGAGTTTCTGGTTGATGTGTATCCGAAAGATGAGTGGAAAAGCCACCTGACCAAGGAGCAGCTGATTGATCAGATGCAGGAAAAGCTGAAAGTATTTCCCGGGGTTAATTTTGGCTTTTCACAGCCGATCATGGATAACGTTGCAGAGGCTGTTTCGGGGGTTAAGGGATCAATTGCCGTTAAAGTATATGGTCCGGATCTCTACACACTCGAAGAAAAATCAAACGAAATCAACAAGCAGCTGGCTACCGTAAAAGGCATTGAAGACCTTGGTGTTATCCGGAACATCGGCCAGCCGGAGCTACGGATTGAGCTGGATGAACAGAAACTGGCCGTATATGGTGTTGATAAGGCGGATGCAGAAGCGGTAATCGAAATGGCTATCGGCGGTAAAGCGGCCACGCAGATTTATGAAGGTGAGCGGAAGTTTGACCTCCGGATCCGGTATGACAAAGGCTTCCGGTCCAACGAAGAGCAGATCGGTCAGCTGATGGTACCTACAGATAAGGGAATGATTCCGATTAAGGAGATCGCCAAAGTATACACGCAGACCGGTCCGATTCTCATCTACCGCGAAGGCAATCAGCGCTACGGGGCCGTTAAGTTCTCGGTGCGCGGCCGGGACATGGGCAGCGCCGTTGCGGAAGCACAGCAAAAAGTTACCGAACATGTGAAACTGCCGCAGGGATACAGTATCAAATGGGCCGGTGATTTTGAAAACCAGCAGCGGGCAACCCTGCGGCTGGAGCAGGTCGTACCGATCAGCTTACTGGGTATTTTCTTTATTCTGTTCGTGTTGTTCGGGAATGTCAAAGATGCCGGACTGGTGTTGCTGAATGTACCGTTTGCGATTATCGGTGGTATTGCCGCCCTGTTGGTAACACATGTTAACTTCAGTATCTCGGCAGGTATCGGCTTCATCGCTCTCTTTGGGATTTGTATTCAGAACGGGGTAATTCTGATTTCGGTCTTTAAGAAGAACCTGCATAACCGCATGACACTCGATGCATCCATTAAGCAAGGAGTTATTTCGCGGGTGCGGCCGGTAGTGATGACTGCGATGATGGCCGCCATTGGTCTGATACCGGCTGCGATTTCGACCGGCATCGGTTCCGAAACGTCGAAGCCATTGGCTATCGTCGTTATCGGCGGACTGATTACGGCCACCTTGCTGACCTTATTTATTTTCCCGCTGCTGTTTTATGTTTTTTATCGTGGCAAAGCCACAAACCTTGGCTAGTGTTTCCGGGTTGAGGTTCAGAGAGCGTTTTCCGCTCTCTGAACCTCAATTTTTACTATTGTGAAACTTATTCTGCGCACACAGGTTGCCCGGCCGGTAAACGAGGTCTGGGCCGGTTTCGACCGGAGATTATTTGATAAGCTGAGTCCTCCCTTTCCGCCCGTTCAGGTCCTTCGTTTCGACGGTTGCCAAACCGGCGATCAGGTTCAGCTGGAGCTGAACTTTTTGCTGTTTAAACAACGCTGGGACAGCCTGATTGTCGATCAGCAGACATCTCCCGATGAGATTTACTTTATCGATGAAGGAACAAAACTACCGTTTTTCCTTCGCTACTGGCATCACCGTCACCGGCTGGTAAAATCCGGTAGCGGAACCCTTATCATCGATGATATTACATTTCGAACACCCAACCGGTTGATGGATTATTTAATGTTACCATTTATTTGGCTTCAGTTTTTATATCGAAAACCTATATATAAACATGTTTTTAAGTAAGACCGTTACGTCATAGTTAATAAAACTATGTTTTGGGTGCTAATGAAAAAGTGAGTAACGTGTAGAAAAACATTTGTTAAACACAGGAACGGTCTTATATTTATTCTGTAAACACCTAATTAGTAGAATATTATGATAAAACCGTATACTTTATTGCTATATTTAGTAACCCTTTGTACGCTTCTGCTTACCACACGAGCGATGAGTCAAAGCGTGCCGGTAAACACGCCGGCGAACGCTACTGTCTGTGTCGGTCGACCCGTTTCGATTACGATAAACTGTCCGGTTGAATTCAATAAACCCTCATCAATTACGGTACTCCGGGGAAGTTCAGGCTTCATTATACCCGCTCCACCGGCCACTACGGATGGATTTCAATATGTGAATTCCGCCGTTGGCGTTGGCGTACTAACCTGGAAATCGACAACGAACGCAGGGTTGTATCAGTTCAGAACGAGCTGCCGCGGCAACGCAGCGACGTCTCCGAGAGTAACCGCTGTGTCCTATATCACGGTTTTGCCGCCGCTGTCTCTGAGTATTGCCGCCTCCGAACCATGCGGGCAGGGGCCGGTTTCACTGTCGGCCATCGGCTGTGCAAATGGAGAATTAAAATGGTCGACCGGAGAAACAAGTACGGTTTTGAATTTGAGTACAGTTAATAGCAGCATGACGTATTCGGCAACCTGTACCGTTGGGACGGGTTGTGTGGCGACTGCCAGACGGACCATCGGACCAAAACCAAGTGTTACCTTAACACCGGGTAATCTGACTGTTTGTACCGGCGAAAAAATAAACCTGACCGCACGGTCAGAGACCGGTACCGGCTACCGCTGGAATACCGGCGCAACGACGGCTGCTATTAGTGTTACAGCATCAGGCAGCTATCAGGTGGCCGTGACAGATAGTCGGGGCTGTTCAACGTCAGCCACAGCCAGTGTTGTTGTAGAAAGTCCTGTTTCGGTCACTATAACTCCTCAGTCGCTGACTCTTTGCGAAGGACAAACGGCTATACTGACGGCTTTAGGTTCAGCTAATATTACCGGCTACAAATGGAACACCGGAGCAACATCCGAAACAATTGTTGCGTCAAAAACGGGTACTTATGCCGTTGACGTAACGAATGACGGAGGCTGTAAGGCAAAAGCTGCAACGACCATAACCGTATTGCCAAAGCTCACAATAAAGGCATCGGCCACGGCTGTCTGCGCAAACCAGAACGTATCGCTGGCAGCGACAGGCTGTGAAAGAACAAAATTGTTATGGAGTACAGGTGCCACCGGATCTGAGATTGTTATACGACCATCACAGACCACTGTTGTCTCGGCCACATGTCTTAGCAGCCTGTGTTCAGTGAATAATACGGCATCAACAACGTTAACCGTAGTTGCGCCACCGGCAGCGCCGGCAATTACGGGAAGCCAGACAGCCTGCTTTGGGGGTGTTATCTCATTGACAGCAGTTTGTGAAACCGGCACCGCCCTTTGGAACGGCGCCTCAAAAGATGGCGTATTTGTTGGCACTGCATCACGGGCGGGCGTGCTTATTTACATGGCCATTTGTACAAATGCTGTTAATTGTGCTACGTCATCTATCTATAGTGTAACGGTTGCTGCTCCACCGGTTATTTCAGCTTCATCCAATAATGTGGTGTGTATCGGGGAGCCCCTGACGTTAACGGCAAGCTGCTCTACGGGAGCAGTTGTCTGGAATAATGCCGTAACGGGCAACAGCTTTATCGTCAATACATCAGTAGCAGGCATTAATACCATTGCTATCAGTTGCAGTAATGCGGCCGGCTGTTCAAATCAAATTATACGGCAGGTATCTATCGGATCTCAATCTAGTTTTTCATTAGTGAACACCAGTACATACCCGGCGTCTGGTGCTATACTTATGGCAGATGTTCCGGAAACATTTGTTTACATAGCTCCAAAGCTACCTGCGAATATTGCCTTCGTCGGGTCAGTTTGTGGTAGAGGCGGCGAGTTTTCTTATACCATTACGGCAGCCGGAAATCCTGCTGCCGGATTCGTCTATCAGCAACAGAATACCACGCTGACAGTCCCTGGCTCATTAAGCGGTATTCCGGCACTTGAAGCAGGGAGTTATATTGCTACGATCCGGACAGCGACGGGAGTACGGGTGATAAAATTTTTCATTACAAGCGCATTAGCAGGCCGCAAAGCAACGCCTGAACTCAGTGAGGGAGAATTAACAGTCAGTGTTGTCGGTAATCCGGTGATCAACGATGCTGAGATTGTGGTAAGCGGCGCTGAGGGTAAAACGCTGAATCTGTTCCTGTCGGATATGCAGGGCCGGCCAATACATACGTTTACGCAGCAGGATGCCCCCGCACTATTCCGGTATCAGCTTCCGATGAGTAGCCAGCCATCGGGAATGTATATCCTGAAAGCCCTTACGGATTCCAAACAGAAAAGTATCCGTATTCTGAAAGGGAATTAACCGGTGACGGTAACAGGAAAGCCCTCATGATGAACTCGTGAGGGCTTTCCTGTTTTCAGAAAGACCGTATCGGGCTGTCAAAATTCCCTTTTTCCTGTATTTTTGTGGATACTGCTCTTTCAAACAACTAAATGAAACGACCAAACATTACTACACGTATTTTTCTGGGGATGGTGTTGGGTATTCTGATCGGATACTTTTTCCCGGCAACGGATTCCGGTTTTTCCGGAACCGACCTGAACATTCTGTCTAAGGTATTCCTGCGGCTGATTAAAATGATTATCGGCCCGCTGGTCTTTTCGACGCTGGTGGTCGGGATTGCCAAATTAGGTGATTTTAAAGCCGTTGGCCGGATCGGTCTGAAAACACTGGGCTATTTTTACTTCGCCACCATCCTGTCGCTGATCGTTGGTTTGTTGGTCGTTAATGTCATGAAGCCGGGTGAGGTAATGCAATTGCCACTGCCAGCCAAAGGAACGGATACCGGCATCGAGGCGAAAAAACTGACGTTTGAAAACTTTATTACCCACATTTTCCCGACGAGCTTTATCGAGTCGCTGGCTACTAATGAAATCCTGCAGATTGTCGTCTTCAGTATTTTCTTCGGCATTGCGGTCGGTGCCATCGGCGACCAGGGCAAGATTGTCGTGAAAGCACTTGATGCCATTTCGCACGTTATGTTCAAGGTAACCGGCTATGTGATGGGCTTTGCGCCGTTCGGGGTCTTGGGCGCGATTGCAGCTGTGGTCGCCCAACAAGGGCTTAGTATTCTGCTGGGCTATGCCTACCTGATACTTTGCTTTTTCGGTGGTCTGATCTTCTTTTTGTTTGTCGTACTGTGGGCGATTTGCGCCGTCAATGGCATACCGTATCTCAAATTGCTCGGGCACATAAAAAATGCCGTTATCCTGTCGTTCAGTACGGCAAGTTCGGAGGCCTCGTTTCCGCAGACGATTGAGGCGCTCAGGAAATTCGGCTGCTCAGAGCGGATTATCTCATTTGTACTGCCATTGGGGTATTCGTTCAACCTGGACGGCTCGATGCTGTACATGACGTTTGCGACAGCCTTTATTGCACAGGCGTATGGCGTACCGCTGGATGCACAGCAGCAGATTACGATGATGCTCACACTGATGATTACCTCTAAAGGCATTGCCGGTGTACCACGGGCTTCACTGGTAATCATTGCCGGTACGATGGCTATGTTTAACCTCCCGATCGAAGGTCTGGCCTTGTTGCTGGGTATTGACCAGGTGCTGGATATGGGCCGTTCGGCAACCAGTGTGGCCGGTAATGCCGTCGCCACTGCCATTATTTCCAAATGGGAAGGCGAATGGCATCCGGAAGCGGTTCAGGAAGATGTCGCTGTATAAAAAGTAGCGTCGTGAAGTTGCGAATGTGAGGGGTAATCGGTATGTTAAAGTCTTTAAATCAGAACTTTATTAAACCCTACCCCTTACTCTCATGGCACAAGCCGCAATTTTTGAGTCAGAACTGGCTCCCTACTTTACTACGAAAGCTCCTTTTCAGTTCCCGGTCAATTTCCGCGAAGGATTCGTTAAATACTGGCCGGTTGTTTCGCTGATACTTTTGCTGCTCGCGATTCCGGGACTGCTGGTCTTTTTGGGCATCGGAGCGGCATTTTTACCGGTAGCCGCCGTTGCCGGTGTAGGGTTCACCTATACGATCGCGATGATCATCAGCCTGGCCGGCACCGTACTGGCGGTCATGGCGCTGCCCGGGTTATTCAACCGTAAACGGCAGGGGTGGGTGTTCAGCTACTATGCCCAGTTACTGAGTATTCTGAGCAGTGTTTTTTCAATCAGTTTAGTCGGAATTATACTGGGCCTTTTATTCCTGATGCTGCTTTTTCAGGTCCGGGATTATTATAACTAACCCGGCAATCGTCATACCGGTAGCCGCAGCCGTGCAGGTTGTGGCTATTTTTTTGCCATTTGTGGAAGCCCGCGTCGCTTTATCCCGAAAAGGTTGCGGTTTGTAACGGGCATTATGTAGCTTGCCGTATAATGCACATGGTAACATGGCGCACATTTTGAAACCTAAACGTTACGGTTCTGCATGAACATTTTGGAGACGCATCACATCGTTAAGCAGTACGCCCAGCACCGGGCACTCGACGATGTCAGCCTGAACGTACCCCGTGGATGTATTTTTGGGCTGCTGGGCCCGAACGGTGCCGGAAAAACTTCACTGATCCGGATCATCAACCAGATTACCGGCCCTGACGAAGGCGACGTTTTGTTCCTCGGAGAACGCCTCAAGCCGGATCATATCCGCCGGATTGGTTACCTGCCCGAAGAGCGCGGCCTCTACAAAAAGATGAAGGTCGGGGAACAACTGCTGTACCTGGCTCAACTCAAGGGGTTGAGTGAAAAACAGGCGATGGATAAGCTGAAAACGTGGTTTATCAAGTTCGACATCAAAACCTGGTGGAACAAGAACGTAGAGGACCTCTCAAAAGGGATGCAGCAGAAGATTCAGTTTGTGGCGACCGTTCTGCATGAGCCTGACCTGATTATTCTGGATGAGCCTTTCAGCGGATTCGACCCGATCAATGCCAACCTGATTAAGGACGAGATTCTGGAGCTCAAACAAAAGGGTAGTACTATCATCTTCTCGACCCACCGCATGGAGTCGGTTGAGGAATTGTGTGACCACATTGCGCTGATTAACCGCTCAAAGAAAGTACTGGACGGACCGAAGCTGGCCATTAAAGAGCAGTTTAAGACCCATACCTACCATGTCGACTATCAGGGTGCCATTGATCAGCTGCCGGAGCAGTTTGTCTTGCTGGACAGTAAGTTAACGGAAGACGGGTATACCCGGACAAATATCCGGATTCCGGTCGGGGCCAGCGTAAATGACCTGATCCGCGTGTTACTCGATAAGGTAACGATCCGGTCGTTCGGCGAGAATATCCCGAGTATGAATGAGATTTTCATTAAAGCCGTCGGCGAAGTTCCAACCACTTAATCCTGCTACGACATGAATACAATTTTCTTAGTCCTTAAACGTGAATACCTGGTCCGGGTCCGGAAAAAGTCATTTATCATCATGACGATTCTGGCGCCATTGCTTTCCTTTGGTTTTTACGCAATGATGATTTATCTGGCGGTCAGTTCGGTTGATGAGAAAAAAATCGAGGTGATTGATGCCAGCGGTATGTTTAAAGGCAAAATTCAGTCGACGGATACATACAAGTTTTCCTACCCTGAAGTTGCTTTCGCCGACGCCAAAAAGAACTTCCTGAAGAGCGATTACGATGTACTCGCCTACATTCCGGCTGATATTATGGCCCATCCCGAAGGCATTCAGCTATATGCCGAAAAGGGAGTAAGCTATGAAATCAAGAATGAGATCGAAAAAGCCGTTGAGCGTGAAATTGAGAATATAAAACTGACGCAGGCAGGCATCACGCGCAAAGTGCTGGAAGAGGCTAAAGTAAGTGTCGACTCAGATACGATCAGCCTGAACGAAGAAGGCGAGAAAGAAAGCAGTACCGGAGCCGCCACGGCAGTGGGGGGCATTTGTGCCTTTGTCCTGTACATTACCATGATGATCTATGGGACGCAGGTGATGCGCAGTATTACCGAAGAAAAAACAAGCCGGATTGTTGAGGTAATTATTTCGTCGATAAAACCCTTTCAGCTGATGCTGGGTAAAATTCTGGGCGTTGCGATGGTTGGTCTGACTCAGTTTCTGCTCTGGATCCTGTTAACCGTCGGGCTGTTTACGGTTGCGCCGGGCATTATGCAGAAGCGGGCTGAAATGGCCGGTACTGTTCAGGCACAGGTAACGCAATCTGCGGACGGTGGCAAAAAGACGACCGTGGTTAAGGCAGAAGGGCCGGCGGCGAAAATCATGAAGGCGGTCAGCACGCTGAATCTGCCGTTGATTATCGGTTGTTTCCTGTTCTATTATCTGGGGGGCTATCTGCTGTATAGCGCCTTATTCGGTGCGATCGGAGCAGCGGTAGATAATGAAGCGGATACGCAGCAGTTTGTCTTTCCGATTATGTTACCGATTATTTTTGCGTTTGGCGTTGCCCAGTTTGTGCTGCGTGATCCGGACGGCAGCCTTGCCTTCTGGGCGTCTATGATACCGTTTACTTCTCCGATTGTCATGATGGTCCGGATACCGTTAGGTGTACCAACCTGGGAACTGGCACTGTCGATGGGATTGCTGGTACTGGGTTTTATCGGAACGATCTGGCTGGCATCCCGCATTTACCGTGTTGGTATCCTGATGTACGGCAAAAAACCAACGTTCAAAGAAATGTCGAAATGGCTTTTTTACAAAGGCTGATATATGAAGAAGCCCGGCACCTGATGCCGGGCTTCTTTCGTTAAAGACCGTCTTCCTGTCGAATTTGCAGAACCAGCTCCTCCGTGACATTAAAATCTTCGGCGATCTCAGCGGGTGTTAGTTTACCGCGCTGTAACGCCCGGACGATGCTCTGGCGAATGGCTAGTGCCTTGCCTTTTTCAATTCCCTGTTGTAGTCCTTGCTCAATACCCTTTTCAATACCCTTTTCAATCCCTTGTTGTAGACCTTGTTCGATCCCTTGCTCAATTCCTTTTTCAATTCCCTGTTGTAGCCCCTGTTGCAGCCCTTTTTCCAGACCACGTGCCAGACCCTTTTCTTCGGCGTCCTCGATGTTCGTCTTCCAGACATCGCGCTCAATAACCTGATTTTCGATTGCCTTAATATAGTCAATACGATCCTGACGGCTCAGGCTGTCAAACTCAAGCTTTGCCTGAACCAGTGAGAGGCCTTTCGCACGGGAACCGGGTTTCACCTTATTATTTTTGAGATAATAGATCCACTCATCCAGCGTGTCTTTGGCCAGATCGTTGAAGTAATTGACTTTCAGGATATAGTATTCTGGATAAATGTCATAGACATTCTGAATCGAAAAACTTTTTTGTTGCCGTGTAGATAAACCAAGGGTATCGCCGGTATGTAATCCTTTAAACTCGGTTTTTCCGTGATACACATAATCATCGCCCTGCCCGAGATTAAAGTAAATAATGTTGATCGAATACACTTTCTTAATCTGATGGTACTCCTCACCCAGATTAAAGTGTTCAACCACTGCTTTTGATGTTGCAAACAGCATCCGGAAAAAGTAGTCCTTTTCGCTGTCTGCCTGTAGCTCAATGATAATAAGCTGGCCTTTCGAATTGATCGCCAGCATATCAACGCGGTTGAATTTCAGACGGGCCATATCCTGATTGCTTTCGCTTTCCAGAATCTGCTCAATTTTTATGTCTTCGCGCAGCAACTCCGAGAGGAAACCCTCTAAAATGCCAAAATTCGATTTCTGGCGCAGCAGGCGTTTCATGGCCCAGTCGAATCGGATCAGATTTTTTGCCATACAGCAAGCGTGGTAGGTACGCTGCAAAAGTAGCGAAAAACGGCCGTCAGGGTCAGCTGAATTTATCGAGTGCCTGAATTTGAGCCAGATACTCCGTTGGCAGCAGGGCTCGTTGTATCCACTTTCGCAGACCCAATCCGTTCAGGATACTATACAGGCCTATGGTATAACTTAGCAAAGGCTTTTGTGGTAAGTCCAGCAGCGTATGAACCCGTTGCGGAACCAGCAAGGCCTGGGCCTGCCGGAGCAGCTGAAACCGCCAGTCGCCGAGTTCTTCCCGGTACCGGCGGAACAATTGATCAGTATAGGCAGTGTGTTCCAGATCCTGTTGCAGGTGCTGTTGACGGTCAGTTACCCAATCCTCATAACAGGCTGGTAAATCCGGAATGTTCATGCCTTTGCCAACCTCATAAAACGTTTGGAAAACAGCCTCTTGCTCAGCCGGTGTCAGCGGACGGTGCAGCAGTTGGTAAGCCCGTTCCGAATAATCGATCAGCATATAAAGCACATCCCGGTAGGCCCAGTCAGGAATGGCATAGCCGCGGCTCTTTTCAACACCGGCATGAATGGCACTCATCCGTGAAACGGTTTGATGTGCCTGAGCTGCATCGGCAAACACAATAGCCTGCGCATATTGAACGGTCGAGAAAAGCCGGCCAATCGGATCAGCCGGCAGGCGGCCGGTGAAAAAAAGCCAGTCTACGGCACGGTTCAGCGCAAATTCAGCGGCTGAACCGGCAAAAATCAGTAAGACAACGTCGGCATCACCCCAGATCTGTCTTACAATGGAGTCCGGGCGGACGAAATAACGTTCCATGAATTGTTGTTTACAAGGCTGTTCCGCTACCTTAACGCCCCCCGGAGGGGTTTAGTACGGTATCAGCCCGATCACCGACACCTCTTCATAGTCGGGATAGTCAGGTTGTGGATCCGGCTCGTATAAGGTCAGGATCGGGACGTGCGGTTTAAATGCAAGTTTACGGGTTACACTTGTATTCAGGATAACATCCAGCAGTGATTTTTGGTGCGGGATTGTCACCAGCAGGTCAACCTGGTGCGTATCCAGATAGTCATTGATCCCGTGTTCAACTTTGTCATCGTGAATTATGTAGGCTTCAACTCTTTCCGATTGCAGGTAATTGGCAATACGGTCGCGTTGCTGCTCAATTTCGGCGGAAGTTAGTTTATTTTTTTTGCTGGTGATGGTCAATATTGTCAGTTTCGCGCCTTTGTCGGCCAGAATCTCCTTCAGCGGCAGGAGGGTGTCCATATCATTGATCGACGTAACGTTAACCGCCAGAACAATCTCCCGAACCGGCTTGATTTGGGCAGCGGCTGGCACAATAAGCACATTCGTCCGGCAGTCACGGATCATACCGGTTGCGGTGCTGCCCAGCAGCTGACTCGAGTGCCTGCCGCTTGCCCCGACCAGTACAAAATCGAACGGTTCCTGATGGAGCAAACGTTCGGCCGTACTTACCGGCTCGCCGATACTGGTGTCGGTCTTGTAAGTGTGATAAGCTGGTATTGGCTGGCTGGTTACTTCGGCAAGCAACTTAGTAAGCTGAAGTTGAGATGCTTCTTCTTCGGCTTCAAGCATGGCAGCGGTACCATACGTCAGATCGGCCAGCGGCGGATAGGTATTTACGATCCGGAACGCAGCCGGCGTATGGTCGAACAGCACCTGAGCAAAGCTGATCGCTTTTTTAGATGCGTCTGAGAAATCGGTCAACAGCAGGATTTTTTTCATGGCCTTTACCGTTTTTGTTTGTATGCTGGCTCAGCCTAAGTGGCTGACTAACAATATAAAAGTAGAGAACGGCTTTGGGCCTGCGCATGACCGGTGTCAGCATGCTGCGTGAGTATAGACAGGAAAGTACCTGTTTATTACATCTTCAGAACAACAAACTCAACCCGCCGGTTCTGGCGCTTGTTTTCTTCGGAATCGTTGGGGGCCACGGGTTTTGTATCACCATATCCCTTGTGTTGCAGACGCTCGTCACGGATTCCGTTGTTCGCCAGGTAATTGGCAATCACCTTTGCGCGGTTCTGTGACAGCAGTCTGTTCAGTTGCCGGTCACCGACATTATCAGTATGTCCGGCAATTTCAATGACAAGCTTAGGGTTCCCCTGTAAGGTTTTCAGCAGTTTGTTGAGTTGGGTATATGATTCGGGGCGCAGAATATAACTGCTCTGATCAAAATAAACATTATCGAGCCGGATGGCCTTGTTGAGCTGAAGGTCGCTGAAGACGGAATCCTGTTTTTCCATCAGCGCGATGTGTTCGTACAGGCCGCAGGTGTCACAGGCAATCAGCAGGGTTTCTTCAGTCTCATAATAGCCCTTTACCCGTGTAGTAACAACGAGCGTATCGCTTTTGGTCAGAATCATGGAAAAGGAGTTTCCCGGCTTGCTGACCCCCTGAAATTTTTTCCTCCCCAGCACTGCCTGAACCGAATACTGAGCACTCAGTTCCTGCTGCGTTTTTTCATCGACGGCCTTAATGGTAACGGTTGTCGGATCAGAAACCTTTTTAATGACTTTCTGGCCGGAAGCCATGGTACATAAGCAAACAAGAAGCAGAGAGAGAAGCGTTTTCATGCTGAATAATGAGCGTAAAATCAACGGGTCAAGAGGCTGTCATTTCGCTTCCGGATTCGTTCGTCTGTCAGCTGATGCTCCCGCAGCATACCGATTACGATCAGGTATTGGGCCGCTGCATAGGTAACCATGATCAGCAGGGGCGCAAACGGAACGCGGATAACAAACTTGTTCAGCGCAATAACGGAATCGGAGATCATGAATAAGATGGCTCCGAGGGTCACACGCCGGAAACTGCCTGTCAATACCGCACCGAAGCGGGCCGTTGCCGAAACACCCATGCTGCTGATGCAGACCACATACAATACTACCGGTGTCCAAAGGGGCTGAAGCGCCGTGTTTGTCTCAAACGAGGCACGCAGGTAAAAGACAAATGCCCCGCTGTAAAGAACAAAGGGCAGGGCATGACTCAGCCATTTCAGACCGGTAACAGGATGGCCGTTTTCGCGGGCAGACCGAAAAAAGGCAACGATATAACACAATTGCATCACCAAAAAGGATGCCAAACCCGGTACAAACAGGTCTCTTTCCGGAATCATGAGGAAAATATCGCCGCCCAGGGCAAAGACCATACCCGCCAACAGCCAGCGCAGACTGGCAAACATGGTCAGCAGCGGACGGTGTTGCCAGACAAAGAGCATGAGCGAAATCATGATGAGTGGCTTAAAGCCCAAATGCATCCACGCAATATCAAGCAGGTCTCCACTGATTTCAATGCCGGTTATGGCCCAGAAAACGGGAAAAAGGAGGTTGGTAGCGCGCACGGTTTAGAAAGGTCCATGTAATACGCTCCGAAAATAAACATTCTTTTTTAATATTTTGTCCTGGATCCGTTATTGAAAAAATGTTGTACTGTTTTTATGACCTCTTTGTGGCTTCCGGCAAAGGCATTGACTTTGCGCCAGAGGTCATGTTTCGCATCTTCGGAAAGATACCAGCCCAGAGGTAAGGGGACACCGGTTTTCCGGTCAAGCTGGATAATGTGATAGGGAACCACAGGCTGATAATTGTGCAGCAGGTTTTCGGTGAGGTTTGAGACCGTACCGGATTTCCGCTGGTTCGCGTTCATGGAGGCGACAATCGGAATAAGCCAGTCGAAATACGAATCGGAAACATCGCACTCATCATCCAGCAAGGTATTTTTGAGGTAAAGTACTACCGGCTGAATAACAAACGGCCGTTTTGGGTTTTTGTTAAACTGCTGAATGTCAGGAGTAATGGCTGTCAGAATTGACAAGGCTGTTTCCAGACCGGTGTTATCCCAGTATCCGCCATCAACAACGTGGCCGAACGGGCGGCCGTCAGGATAGGTAATTAACCCGCCCGATGATAACCACGGAAAACGGGCAGTCAGTGAGGCAGCGGTTTTGATCGGAATATCCCGCCGCGTAATACCGTAGATGTCAACCACGTCGCGGAAGTATTGCGAATCCAGCTGAAGGTTACTCAGAATGCCTTTCTGCCCGCTTTCGGTAATAACCGCATTCAGAAACAGACTCGGATGGTCGAGCGAATCAGCCGCCGACCAGAGCGATAAAAAGGGCTTGTCCAGCGAACGGAGCTGTAAATGATGGTAATAGGATGCACTCCAGGCGTCCTCCAGCCAGTTACTGCGGTTGAACTGCCGCACCGGAAAAGGCAGTACTTTCTGCAACGTTTCATGGAAAAGCAGCGCCCCCATAACCGGCGACAGAAAATCGTCGTTGGTCGCCTGCCGGAACTGCCGCTGGTTGGCCGGCGTTACCGTTGCCACATCGCGTCGGAACGTCGTCATAAAAGCCGCTCCGACGCCTCCGCCCGACACCCCGCTGATGGCAAAAAGCTGCTTGTAAAAGCCGGGAATCATTGAGTCAAGCTGCTGGATAACGCCCGTTGTCCAGTTGAGGCTCCGGATTCCGCCGCCTTCTGTTGCCACAATAAAAACGGGCATGGTATCGGTCGGCCACGCGTTACGATGAGCGATCCATTGCCTTAGATGCCGGTGTATCCCCGGCCGGACAATACCGGTGGCTGTACCGGACAGCGTGTCGGCGAGTGCGGCCAGCGACCGGTTGGCGCCCGCCGCCGCCGGGTGAATCAGCGCCGACTGCCGGACTACCGGTCCTGCTTCGGTAAACCGCAACAGGGTATGGTCATTAAAATAACTACAAAGCACGATCCAGCACGTCAGCAGGACCAGTACGGGGCGCGTTGGCCGGTTGAGATAGGTAAGGTAGCTGACCAGAGGCGTAAGCCACGTAAAGGCAATCAGCAGAATGCCGACCGGCCCTGCCTGCCAGATTACCGGCCATTGGTCCGGGATGAAGATCAGTGCCAGCCATAGCGCAAAATTAACAGCCAGCAGGATGTAGCAGATCCGTGAATACGTGTCAGAAAGCCGCCAGATGTCGCGCCAGTGACGGCGGTCGGGTTTGTACAGAAAGGGATCAAAACGAATGTCTGGCAACACCATCCGGAGCAGTTGCCGGTGATACGTAAACCATAACCCCAGGGCAATGGTCAGGCCGTAGAACCAGAGTACGTAAAACAGCTTCCGGTTTTCGGTGCCGGCAAAGGCAAGACTGATCAGCAGCGGTGGCAACAGGCCGAGAATGGCCGGAATCTGGGCAATAAAATCGCTCAGTCGTTCGCGTTCACGGCGGGATTCATGCCGCGGAAAACGGTGAAAGGTATCCAGCAGTTTCGGACCCCGTACGTCGGCCAGTGACAGCAGCAACCGGCCGCAGAACCAGAGGCTGACGCCCCAGGCGATGGTAAAGCCGGTCATGGCCATAAACGGAATATTCGTCAGCAGGTTGGGTGCGCCGGCGTTCAGGGAGCGGAATACATCCTGCACCTGCGGACCACCCGACAGCAGCACATACGCGAGCAGCAGCAGCAGCACGTGGGGCAGCAGATGCCGCAGTACCGCCCACGCGTAAATAATAAAATACTGCACCGAAATAATCACCCGGTGCAATGACCGTACGACTATCATGGCTTAGTATGGTTGAGTATAACGAACGGGGAAGCCCGGGGCCGGCAGGCTACAGGCGCTTCTGTAAATTACTTTTTTCATAACGTTGCTGGTTAAGAATGCATTACTTACCTATATAACCAGCAAGGTTATGGAAGATGTTTAAAAACTTATCAGGAAGAAGAAGGCGTTGCCGGTTCAGCTGATATACGGATTATGCATAAACCGGCTGGGGCAGGGCCTGAAACCGGTAACCGCGTTCGCTGAAGTGCGACAACATACGTGGCAGCGCATACCGCATATTGGGCCAGGCTTTCCAGCTGTCGTGAAAGACGACGATAGAGCCCGGTTCGGTATATTGTATGGTTTTCCGTAAGCAGGTTTGCGGGGCCATTGACTGATCAAAATCACCGGACAACACATCCCACATCACAACGGCATATTGATCGAGTAACTGAGCCGCCTGGCTTTTTTTGATGCGGCCATAGGGCGGACGGAAAAACGGGGTATCGAAGCCGATTTCCTGCTGACAGCGTTGTATATTTTCAAGATAGGTCACGTCTTCATTCTTCCATCCGTTGAGATGATTGAAGGTATGATTGCCGATATAGTGACCGGCTTCAATCACCTTATAGAAAATATCGCGGTGCTTCCGCACGTTATCGCCGATACAGAAAAAGGTTGCCTGAGCCGCATACCTGTCCAGCTGCTCCAGTACAAATTCTGTGACCTCAGGGATGGGGCCATCATCAAATGTCAGGTAAATAATCCGCTCTGAATCATCGGATTTCCACCAGAAGTCCGGATAGATACTCCGGAGCAGACAATTAGATTTGTGCAAAAAGAATGACAAGGTCGTTCGCAGTCTGTGAGGCCCGCCGGAGACGGTAAAGCAGCCGGTACAAAGACCGGTACCTCCATCAGGCTTCAGTTAAGTTTTCTTCCTTTCCACTGGTATCCTTTGCCCTGGGCGGCTAATCCGAAAAAAACAACGTAAAACGGGTAAACCACCGCCGTTAAAAAGATGGCGGGTATCAGTGATTTTTTTTGTAAAAAAAGAAGAATTTGCCGTAAGTACAAAAACTCCGGCAAAACCTTTAGCAACAGGCTTATCATAAACCATTTGCCGGTGATAAGGCCGGCCAGCCAGCACCCCAGACCGATAAGTGGCATCAGGTTACTCAGAAAAATAAAAACGGCCAGCACCGATGGCCAGCGGCTCTGGTAAGCCTGCCATTTGCTGGCCCAGCGCCGCCGCTGATTATAAAACGCCGTCAGTGACTGATGGGCTTCCGTCAAGACAATGGCGTCCGGATTTTTCAGGAAACGAACCCCCGACGGATATTTCCGGGCAATTTTATGCATCAGAAACTCATCGTCGCCAGAAGCCAGGTGATCAACACCGGCAAAGCCGCCGACTTCGTGAAAAACGGCTTTTTCGTAGCAAAGGTTTGCTCCGTTACACATCGTCGGGACGCCTGCGTGCAGCGTTGTGGCTCCCGAACCGATCAGGCTCGCAAATTCAACGGTTTGCAGGGCGGTAAACAGGCGTCCGGTAGCCGGGCCGGCCGGTGGCAGAAAGGTAACCGGCCCGCTGATGAGCCTGGCGCCGGTCTGCCGGTAAAAGACAGCCAGACTTTCCAGCCAGCCCGACCCCACCCGGCAGTCGCCGTCGGTGGTCACAATAAGATCGCCCGTAGCCTGGCGGATGCTTTGGGTAATCGCCCGTTTTTTAGGCGACGCCGTGCCGGTTTCCTGTAAGGGAAGCAGCGTCAGCGGAAAAGATGCGTTCCGGATGAACGCCTGTACAATGGCCGCAGTCTGATCAGTAGACGCGTCATCGGCGACAATCACGTCAAAATGCCGGTAGGTCTGCCGGTCAAGGTCGGCCAGCAAGTCCGCAATGCGGTCCGCTTCGTTCCGTACCGGAATAACCACCGAGAGCCGGGGTAGGGGAGAGGCCGGTTGACCGGCGTATAGGGACAAGGGTATGCGTAACCAGATGATCCAGAGCGTTATTGTAAAGAGGGCATACAGACCGGAGAACAGGAGCACAACACTGATCATAAAGTACTTTTCGGAATCGGTAACCGGTTTATGCCGGCTGCCAGGTCTGTGAACCGGCCACCGATATTTAGCCGGTACGGTAAAGAATCGGCCCGGAAATCGTTACTTTGCATAAAAGAAACCAGCCAACATGAGTGAACCGGCTAAAAATATGAACGTATCTGCTTCATCCACAGAAAAAATAATTCTTGGTGTTGACCCCGGAACCCAGATAGCCGGTTATGGCGTGGTTTTAATCCGTGGGAATGACATGACCATGTTGCAGTACGGCGTTATTAAACTCAGCAAATATACGACCTATCAGCTAAAGCTTCAGAAACTACACGAAACCATTATCCGGCTGATCGACGAACATGCGCCGGATGAGATGGCCATTGAAGATCCGTTTTTCGGGAAAAACGTGCAGGCGATGCTCAAACTAGGCCGTGCACAGGGAGTTGTTATGGCCGCTGCGTTGTCGCGGAATATTCCGATTGTCGAGTATGCACCCCGCCGGATTAAACAATCAGTAACCGGTAATGGCAACGCCAGTAAAGAGCAGGTTGCCCAAATGGTAGCTACCCTGCTGCATACCCAACTTGAACCGGAGTTCTTTGATGCTACCGATGCCCTGGCTATTGCGTTGTGCCATCACTTCCACGCAAATGCCTTGCCAACGCGCTCGACGAAGCAAACAAAGAAAGGCGGATGGGGCGCTTTTGTGAGCGAAAATCCTAACCGTATTTCCTGAAAGCAGGCTTTTGGCAAAATTCAGCCGGTAGGCATTTTTATTAATCTGTATGGCATACTATTTGATAGGCCGGCCGCTGAAATTCTGTTTTAACACAGATACGCTGCTTGGTCTGGTATCTTTGTTTATGGCTTAATGGTTAAGGTGATTTTGGTGTTAAAGTAGTGATCTAATACTTTTCATTGGTAACATATGGCGTAATGTTACTAGATTGGCCTAATTCTTGTCCTTTAAGGAAGCATACTTGCTTATTCCTTTGCGGACAATTATGAGAAAAAATTATTTACGCTCACTTAAGCGCTGCCTGTGTGTACCTGAACGCATTTTTATAATGCTTCTGCTACTACTTGGCGCGTCGGGATTAACACAAGCGCAAACCATTTCCGGAATCGTATACCGTGACTTTAATGGTGACGGTGTATACCAGAGTACACCAAGTTCAGGTACGTATACGTACGGGGAGCCCGGAGTCAGCGGAGTGGTGATACGCGCCTACAACACCAGCGGCGTTCTGGCTGGTTCGGCTACGTCGGGTAGCAGCGGTTCTTACACGATATCGGCCAGCGGAAGCGGCCCGTATCGGGTAGAATATACTATTCCGGCGACACTCAGTTACCTCAATGAAGGGTATTATAACGGAATCGCTTCCGGTACCTCGGTAGAGTTTGTGCTTCCGGGAGTGTGACGCTTAATTTCGGCGTAACTGGTTTAACTGACTATTGTCAGTCTACCCCTCCACTGGCAGTTCCTTGCTTTGTTAGTGGTGACCCGCTTTCAGCCACTACATCCGTAGGAACTGAAGCTGCCATTGTCAGTATTCCCTATAATTCTTCTGGTACAGGCCTTTCCGGAACGTATCTGGCTACCGCTGCGCAAGTCGGTAGTGTGTTTGGCGCTGCCTACCAGCGGGAAACGAAAAAGCTCTTTACTGCTGCCTTTATGAAACGCCATGTCGGGCTTGGCACTGCCGGGCTGGGTGGTATTTATGTGACGAATATGGCCGGTAACACACCGGCAAACAGTGTATATGTTGACCTGGAAAGTGCACCTTTCAGTCTTTCATTAGGGGCCTCGACGATTGCTTCCCGCGTGTTACCAGGTAGCGGTACAACATCCAGCAATGACCCGCTGGCCTTTGATGCCGTTGGTAAAATCGGATTAGGGGGTATGGCTCTCTCAACCGACGGACGGACTTTATATATTGTTGACTTATTTAACCGGCAACTGTTAGCGCTGGCTATTGGTAACCCCGCCAAAACATCGTTTCTGGCATCTGACCTGACCAAAATTGCCATCCCGAATCCAGGATGTACGAATGGGGTCGGCCGGCCGTTTGCCGTAAAAGTACATGATGGTAAAGTATATGTCAGTGTAATCTGTACGGCAGAAAACAGCGGTACCGCGAGTGATATGTATGCGCACATCTATGCAATGAATGAAGGAGCGACAACAATCCCGACGACGGCTGTCTTTAGTTTCCGCCTGAATTATGCCAAAGGGATGGTACATACGCAGGATGCGGCTCTGGGTGATGCCTGGGAGCCATGGACCAGCCAGTTTTCGGGGATTAACGCGGGAGCAATTATCAATCAAGATAATGCAGCCGGTACAACTGCTGATCCGTATTTTCAGCGGATGGCGCGTCCGCAACCGATGTTATCTGATATCGATTTTGCCGGTAACGGTGATATGATCCTGGGCTTCATGGATCGTGGCGGGCACCAGCTTGGGTATCGCCAGCGGAATACCACCTCCACAAGTACAGCAACATTGTACAATGGATACATTGGCGGCGACCTGTTACGGGCTGCCTACAATGGAACTGCGTGGGTACTGGAGAAAAATGGTTCAGTTGGAACATTAACCAGCACTGGCGCCGGTAACGGTCAGGGGCCTGGCACGCCGACAACTACTGGGTATACCACTCCTGCGGGTGAGTTTTATCGTACGGAAAATTTCTTTGGCTACTTTAATAGTAGTAACACTTACATCGAACTTCATCAGGAGACCTATATGGGTAGCAGTCTGGTCCTGCCGGGCAGTAATTATTTGATTGCTACCATTATGGATCCGCTGAATACATGGTCAGGCGGGTTTGGCTGGTACGATAACCGGACGGGTACGGATAACCGTCGTGCCGAAATTTATCGTACGCTTGGGGGCTCAGAACCAAACGGAACGACACTTGGTAAAGCCAACGGTCTTGGGGTAATCGAAGCACTCTGTTCACCGGCACCGATCATGATCGGTAACCGTGTCTGGAATGATACGAATGATAATGGTGTGCAGGATGCCGGTGAGGCCGGTATTCCAGGTGTTGTTGTAACCCTGAAAGGACCTGGATTAGGTACTAACGGCGTAACCGCCACCACAAACAGCAAAGGTGAATATTTCTTCAGTAACCTGTCTGTGGCAACAAGCACTTCGGCCGTAACCAATCTGACATTGACGTACGGTGGATCCTATTCTGTATGCTTCCCGACCAGCCTGAGTGCCGGTACGGTTTTGCTGAGTACGAAGCCGAATACTGCAACGGGTACTAATGCTACAAAAATTGATACGGATCCGAACACTGCCGGTGTCGTAGCGATTGTTGTTGGTCTGGGTGGTGAAAATGATTTTTCATTTGATGCCGGCTACGTAGCCGTGCCCCCGTGTTCTCTGTCGCTGGCTGTAACACCAGGCACCTGCCAGTCGGCAACGAATACATATGTGGTCTCCGGCACACTGTCTATTACTAACGGCGTGGCGCAGACAATCGTTATTTCTGACGACAGCCCGGCTACCAATGCGTCGAGTATTACCGTGACAGCAACGGCCAGTACTACTGCTGTACCATTCTCGCTGACGGGGATTAAGAGTGGCACCGGTTTCCATACAATTACGGTTACGTCATCGGCTACCTTATGTGGTACAACAAGTAAGACGTACACAGCTCCGGGGGGCTGTCTGCTGGCATGTCCGGGTAACCTCCTGGCAAATGCCAGCTTTGAACAGGGTTTACCTTCTACGCCAACAGCCACAACAACTGTTACGCCGCCGCCGTCATGGACAGGTGGTTTAGCGGAAATGAATCCGACGGGTAACTTTAATGCTCCGGACGGATATGCATATGCCTACACAAGTGGTACAAGTACATCAATGTGTCAGAGCGTTTCGGCCAATGTCGGCTCAATTTATACATTGACGTTCTTTGCCGGTGTGCATCAGGCAAACGGTCAGACTGTGACACTACAATTCCTGAATGGTTCTTCATTGGTTGGTTCGCCAAAAGCCTTTACGATTACAAATCTGTTGAGCACAGGCAGTTTCGGAGGACCATACACACTGGTATCAGACGTAGCACCGGCTGGAACAAACCTGATCCGTGTCTGCGCAGTCGGTACCGGAACGGGTGGTAATACCGATGCGAACAGATGGGCAAAAGTGGATGCCATGTGTCTGACGGAAGAGAAAACCTGTCAGATGACACTATCCGTAACACCAGCCGCCTGTAATCCGGTAACTAATCTGTACACAGTTAGCGGTACGATTAGCCTGAGCAGCAGCCCGGCTACCAGCCTGACGATTACAGATGGTACTAAATCGACAGTAATTAGCATAACGGCTGGTCAGTCAACGGCTTCTTTTTCGCTGACAGGCTTGAACTCAGGTAGTGGCAACCATACTGTAACAGTTATTTCGTCAGGAACTACCTGCGGAACAGTAAGCCGTACATATGCTGCACCGGCAAGCTGCACGGTAGCGGCTTCAGTAGCGGTGAACTCGGCAACTATTTGCTATGGAACATCAACAACATTGACGGCAACAGGCTGTGCCAGCGGAACATTGACATGGTCTAATGGCACGACGGGCACCAGCCTGGTGACGCCGAACCTGACGCAGACAACAAATTATACGGTAACCTGTACGACTGTCAGTCAAACAACCTCGGCAGTGGGTACAGTAACCGTCATGCCACAGCCGGTACTGAGCCTGCAAGCCAGTTCAACGAATGTGACGGTAGGAACACCGGTAAGTATTTCGGCCATCGGTTGTGTGGGCACATTGACGTGGTCAACGGGTCAGAACGGCAGCACTATCAATGTGACGCCGACGGCTAACACGCAGACCTACTCAGCGACGTGTACGACGGGTCCGGGCTGTTTGACAACGGCGTCGGTGACGGTCAATACGCAGCCGGCAGCGAGTTTAGTGGTTGTCTCGGCGACGGTGTGCTACGGCAGTTCGGCGACGCTGACGGCCTCAGGCTGCAACAATGGTACGGTAACGTGGTCAAACGGCACGACGGGTAACAGCCTGGTAACGCCGAATCTGACGCAGACGACTAATTACACAGCGACGTGTACGACGCAGACCGGTTCGGCTACCTCGGTAGTGGGTACGGCGACGGTGATGCCACAGCCGGTACTGAGCCTGCAAGCCAGTTCAACGAATGTGACGGTAGGAACACCGGTAAGTATTTCGGCCATCGGTTGTGTGGGCAATGTGACGTGGTCAACGGGCCAGAACGGCAGCACTATCAATGTGACGCCGACGGCTAACACGCAGACCTACTCAGCGACGTGTACGACGGGTCCGGGCTGTTTGACAACGGCGTCGGTGACGGTCAATACGCAGCCGGCAGCGAGTTTGGTGGTTGTCTCAGCGACGGTGTGCTACGGCAGCAGCGCGACGCTGACGGCCTCAGGCTGCAACAATGGTACGGTAACGTGGTCAAACGGCACGACGGGGGCCAGTCTGGTGACGCCGAACCTGACGCAGACAACAACTTATACAGCGACTTGTACCACTCAGACCGGTTCGGCTACCTCGGTATTGGGTACGGCGACGGTCATGCCACAGCCGGTACTGAGCCTGCAAGCCAGTTCAACGAATGTGACGGTAGGAACACCGGTGAGCATCTCGGCCATCGGTTGTGTGGGCACATTGACGTGGTCAACGGGCCAGAACGGCAGCACGATCAATGTGACGCCGACGGCTAACACGCAGACCTACTCAGCCACGTGTACGACGGGTCCGGGCTGTTTGACAACGGCGTCGGTGACGGTGAATACGCAGCCGGCAGCGAGTTTGGTGGTTGTCTCGGCGACGGTGTGCTACGGCAGTTCGGCGACGCTGACGGCCTCGGGCTGTGCCAACGGTACGGTAACGTGGTCAAACGGCACGACGGGCACCAGCCTGGTGACGCCGAGCCTGACGCAGACGACCAATTATACAGCGACGTGTACGACGCAGACCGGTTCGGCTACCTCGGTAGTGGGCACGGCGACGGTAATGCCACAGCCGGTACTGAGCTTGTCAGCCAGTTCGACAAACGTGACGGTAGGAACACCGGTAAGTATTTCAGCCATCGGTTGTGTGGGCACCTTGACGTGGTCAACGGGCCAGAACGGCAGTACGATCAATGTGACGCCGACGGCTAACACGCAGACCTACTCAGCGACGTGTACGACGGGTCCGGGCTGTTTGACAACGGCGTCGGTGACGGTCAATACGCAGCCGGCAGCGAGTTTAGTGGTTGTCTCGGCGACGGTGTGCTACGGCAGTTCGGCGACGCTGACGGCCTCAGGCTGCAACAATGGTACGGTAACGTGGTCAAACGGCACGACGGGCACCAGCCTGGTAACGCCGAATCTGACGCAGACGACCAATTATACAGCGACGTGTACGACGCAGACCGGTTCAGCTACTACGGCAGTGGGCACGGCGACGGTGTTAGCGCCGGTCAGCCTGACGGTCAGCCGGACATCAGTTGCCAGCTCAACAGCGGTTACCATTTCGGCCCGCGGTTGTACAAACGGTACGCTGACCTGGTCGACAGGAGCGGCTGACAACGGCAAAACCAGCATTGTGGTACCATCAGCTGTAAGCGGAATTTACACCGTAACCTGCACCAGCGGCCCTGGTTGTGTGGCTACTGGCCGTATGATGGTGGGTAGTGCGGGGGCTAATGAGTTCACGGTCAATGATGCCGTGATCTGCGCTGGCCAGAGTGCTACACTAACGGCAACAGGCTGTCTGGGTAGTATCAGTTGGAGTGGCGCCGGTATCAGCGGACAGACAACAGCCAATGTAGTTGTGAATCCTGTACAAACGACATCCTACACTGCTGTTTGTAACAATGGAAACTCATCACAGGAGGTTGTTGCGCAGGTAACGGTTGCATCTGCGCCAAGTCTGACGCTCAGTGCCTCGCCATCGGCAATTACGCCTGGTCAGTCATCGACCTTGACAGTGGCCGGTTGTCAGAGTGGTACACTTGCCTGGTCGACGGGTAGCAGTGACAATGGAAAAACAAGTATTGTGGTTAGTCCGACCATGACCGCCAACTACAGCGTAACCTGCGCTGCCGGTCCGCAATGTGTGGGAGCCGCCAACATTACGGTAACGGTCGGTCAATCACTGACGCCGATCCTGTCACTGGATAAGCTGGTGAATAAATCGAAAGCACAGCCGGGTGAGCTGTTGACCTATACCATCGTGGTAGCCAACACTGGTACAGGGCCTGCCAATAACGTAATTGTTCGTGATTCGATTAGTTCGGGTCTGACCATTCTGCCTGCTTCGGTTACTACCTCGGTTGCCAATAGTTATACTTTAGGCAGTCCAATCAGCCTCTGGAATATTACGACCCTGCCCGCCAATAGTACAGCCATAATTATCTTCTCGGCCAGTGCAGAAACCGAAGGTGTGGTGTACAACAAGGCGATGATTCCGGGTGATACAGCAAGCGTCTGTACGTCCATTCCGATCAAGGTATGTAAAGGCACGAACTATGCGATCGAGCTGTCAGCGCCTGCCGGTTATATCCGCTATCAGTGGTTCCGCCGGTCAGGGACCAGTCAGGAAGTGCTGGTCTATGACGGAGAGGTAAGCAGTTACACAGCCACGGCTGCGGATGAATACCGGGTGGTGGTGAACGATGTACAGGGTAAGTGTCCGGATCTGTCGTGTTGTCCGGCAATCATCGAAGAAGACAGTATTCCGGTCTTTACGGTGATGGCCAAATCGCCGACGTGTGTGTCTAACCAGCCGCAGCCAAATGGTACGCTGACGGTGATGGGCCTGGGCACGAGTGTTAGCGGTTACAGCTATGCCGTTTCGGAAGGCAGCAGCTTCACGGTAGCCAATCCGACATTGCAAAGCCTGCCTCCGACTGGGGTAGTGGCCAGCGGATTGAGTGCGGCGAAGAGCTACACGGTGCGTATCTACAACCAGCTGGGTTGTTACCGTGATGTGACGGTAACGCTGACGGTCAACTGTGCGTGTCCGCCGGAAATCTGTGTACCGGTTAGCATCAAAAAGACCAAAACACGGATATGATTAATAACAATCAATAAATTTTTTCTTCCCCTGACCAGTACATTCTGGTCAGGGGATTTTTTTATAACTAATTGATTCTGTTTATCTCTTTTACGTTTTAAAAGGCATGTTACTACTTGATACGTTTTTATGTTACCGGTAACATATGAGTTTTATTTGTTTTGTTGGCGTGGTTTTTGTCTGAAGCTGGGATTACATACTTGTAATTCTTTTCAGGATAACCATGAATATGATTTGTTTACGCACATTATTGAGCGGGTATCATTCCTGCAGACAGTTGTTGGTCTGGCTGGTTTGTGTGGCAGGGCTCTCAGGGGCTGTGCAGGCACAGAATATTTCCGGTATAGTCTACAGGGACTATAACGGGAACGGAACATACCAGAGTACCCCGGCATCCGGCACGTATACCTACGGTGAACCGGGAGTCGGCGGGGTAATTATTAAAGCGTACAATACGAGTGGGGTGTTGGCAGGCTCTGCCACATCGGGTAGTACAGGCTCGTATTCTATTACGGCAAGCGGGAGCGGACCGTATCGGGTGGAATATACGATTCCATCAACCCTTAGCTATTTGGGAGAGGGTTATTACAACGGAAATGCCTCCGGGACATCGGTAGAGTTTGTCTCGTCCGGAACTGTAACACTAAACTTTGGTGTAAGTAGTCTGACTGATTACTGCCAGTCAACACCTCCGCTCGCTATTCCCTGTTTTGTTGTGGGGGATCCGCTGTCAGCTACGAGTACCGTATCGACAGAAGTTGCCCTGGTCAGTGTGCCATATAATTCATCGGGAACAGGCATAGCGGGTACGAAACTGGCCAATGCCAAAGAACTGGGTAGTGTTTTTGGCGCGGCGTATCAGCGGGAGTCGAAGAAACTGTTTACGGCTGCTTTTATGAAACGCCACGTCGGGCTCGGAACGGCCGGCCTGGGTGGTATTTATGTGACGAATATGTCAGGTAGCGCACCGGCAAATGGTGTTTATGTTGATCTTGAGAGTGCTCCATTTAGTTTATCCTTAGGTGCATCTGATATTGCGGCGCGGGTCCTTCCCGGAGATGGTGCTGTTACCAGTAATGACCCTTTGGGATTTGATGCCGTGGGTAAAATCGGTTTAGGCGGTATGACTCTGTCAACCGATGGACGTGTTTTATATGTAGTTGATTTGTTTAACCGGCAGCTATTGGCCCTGTCTATTGGTAATCCCGCTAAAACAACAGTACAGGCTTCGGATCTAACGAAAATAGCTATCCCGAATCCTGGCTGTACGAATGGTGTGGGCCGCCCGTTTGCGGTAAAGGTTTACAACGGAAAAGTATACGTTGGTGTAGTTTGTACCGCTGAAAATGGCGGAACGGCAAACGATATGTTTGCCTATGTATATGCGATGGATGAGGGAGCTACAACAATCCCGTCGACAGCGGTGTTTAGCTTCCGCCTGAATTATGCCAAAGGCATGATTCATACACAGGATGCCCCGCTGGGCGATTCATGGGAGCCTTGGGTAAGTCAGTTTGCCGGAATTAATCTGGGCTCGATAACGAATACATCTTCAGCCGGTACCGCTACTGATCCGTTCTTTCGCCGGTCGGCCCGACCACAGCCGATGTTATCGGATATTGATTTTACTGGTAACGGAGACATGGTATTGGGTTTTATGGATCGTGGCGGCCATCAGTTGGGTTTTCGTCAGCGGAACACCACACAGACTACCTCAACTACACTCCTGAACGGGTACATCGGAGGCGACCTGTTACGGGCAACCTACAACGGAACTGCGTGGGTCCTGGAGAAGAACGGCACTGTTGGTACACTGACCAGTGCTGGTGCCGGTAACAGTCAGGGTCCTGGAACACCGACCAGTACGACTTATACTAACCCGTCCGGTGAATTTTATTACACAGATGCTTACAGTGGTTATTTAAGTTCAAGTATGCCTAATGTGGAGATACATCAGGAAACGTATATGGGTAGTAGCCTGATTCTGCCCGGGAGTAATTATTTGATATCCACGATGATGGACCCACTTAATACCTGGTCTGGCGGAATTGCCTGGTTTGATAACCGTACAGGTGCAGACAACCGGCGGGCAGAAATTTACCGGACATTAGGCGGTAGTGCAGCCAATGATGTGACCTTGGGAAAAGCAAACGGATTAGGCTTGATTGAAGCACTTTGCTCACCGGCACCGGTTATGATTGGCAACCGTGTTTGGAATGATACAAATAATAACGGTGTTCAGGATGCCGGTGAGTCGGGTATTCCAGGGGTTGTTGTGACACTGAAAGGTCCGGGGCTTGCCGCTAATGGTGTGACTGCTACGACGAACAGTAAAGGTGAATACTATTTTAGTACAGCAACCGGTACCTCCAGTACGTCCGCTGTGCTGAACCTTTCTTTAACTTACGGGGGAGCATATTCGGTTTGCTTTCCAACAAGTGCAAGTGCTGGGGCGCTCTTGATCAGTGAAAATACGAATACAGCAACAGGTGATAATGCTGACAAAATTGATTCAGATCCTTCTGCAACCGGAGTTGTTACGCTGACAATCGGGGTAGGCGGAGAAAATGATTTCTCAATCGATGCGGCCTACTCGCTGATACCTCCTTGTTCAATGTCTCTCACCGTTTTGGCGGGTATTTGTAATGAGGTCACGAATACATATCCGGTTTCCGGAACGGTTAGCCTTGACAGTAGTCCGGCAACGAGCCTGACAATTACAGATGGAACAAAGTCAACGGTAATTAGTGTAACCGCAGGTCAAACGAGTGCTGTCTTTTCGCTAACCGGATTGAGTTCAGGCAGCGGTAAGCACACTGTTTCAGTAGTTGTAGCGGCGACTGCATGTGGAACTGTTAGTCAAACATATACGGCACCGGCAGCCTGTACCGTGGCTGCAACAATCGCTGTCGTTTCAGCCACGGTATGTTACGGCAGTTCGGCTACGCTGACGGCCTCGGGCTGCAACAACGGTACGGTGACGTGGTCGAACGGCACGACGGGCGCCAGCCTGGTGACGCCGAATCTGACCCAGACAACAACCTATACAGCGACGTGTACCACTCAGGGCGGCTCGGCCACCTCGGCAGTGGGTACGGCGACGGTGATGCCACAGCCGGTGCTGAGTCTGCAAGCCAGTTCAACGAATGTGACGGTAGGAACACCGGTAAGCATCTCGGCCATCGGTTGTGTGGGCACATTGACGTGGTCAACGGGTCAGAACGGAGCCAGCATCAGCGTGACGCCAACGGCTAACACGCAAACCTACTCAGCCACATGTACGACAGGCCCTGCGTGTGTGACGACGGCGTCGGTGACGGTGAATACCCAGCCGGCAGCGAGTTTAGTGGTTGTCTCGGCGACGGTATGCTACGGCAGTTCGGCTACGCTGACGGCCTCGGGCTGCAACAACGGTACGGTGACGTGGTCGAACGGCACGACGGGGGCCAGCCTGGTGACGCCGAATCTGACGCAGACAACAACCTATACAGCGACCTGTACGACTCAGGGCGGCTCGGCTACCACGGCAGTAGGCACGGCGACGGTGATGCCACAGCCGGTGCTGAGTCTGCAAGCCAGTTCGACAAACGTGACGGTAGGAACACCGGTAAGCATCTCGGCCATCGGTTGTGTGGGCACATTGACGTGGTCAACGGGTCAGAACGGAGCCAGCATCAGCGTGACGCCAACGGCTAACACGCAAACCTACTCAGCCACGTGTACGACAGGCCCTGCGTGTGTGACGACGGCGTCGGTGACGGTGAATACCCAGCCGGCAGCGAGTTTGGTGGTTGTCTCGGCGACGGTATGCTACGGCAGTTCGGCGACGCTGACGGCCTCGGGCTGCAACAACGGTACGGTGACGTGGTCGAACGGCACGACGGGGGCCAGCCTGGTGACGCCGAATCTGACGCAGACAACAACCTATACAGCGACGTGTACCACTCAGGGCGGCTCGGCCACCTCGGCAGTGGGTACGGCGACGGTGATGCCACAGCCGGTGCTGAGTCTGCAAGCCAGTTCAACGAATGTGACGGTAGGAACACCGGTAAGCATCTCGGCCATCGGTTGTGTGGGCACATTGACGTGGTCAACGGGTCAGAACGGAGCCAGCATCAGCGTGACGCCAACGGCTAACACGCAAACCTACTCAGCCACGTGTACGACAGGCCCTGCGTGTGTGACGACGGCGTCGGTGACGGTGAATACCCAGCCGGCAGCGAGTTTGGTGGTTGTCTCGGCGACGGTATGCTACGGCAGTTCGGCGACGCTGACGGCCTCGGGCTGCAACAACGGTACGGTGACGTGGTCGAACGGCACGACGGGGGCCAGCCTGGTGACGCCGAATCTGACCCAGACAACAACTTATACAGCGACCTGTACGACGCAGACCGGTTCGGCTACTACGGCAGTGGGCACGGCGACGGTAATGCCACAGCCGGTGCTGAGTCTGCAAGCCAGTTCAACGAATGTGACGGTAGGAACACCGGTAAGCATCTCGGCCATCGGTTGTGTGGGCACATTGACGTGGTCAACGGGTCAGAACGGAGCCAGCATCAGCGTGACGCCAACGGCTAACACGCAAACCTATTCGGCCACGTGTACGACAGGACCGGCATGTTTGACGACGGCGTCGGTGACGGTCAATACGCAGCCGGCGGCGAGTTTAGTGGTTGTCTCGGCGACGGTATGTTACGGCAATTCGGCGACGCTGACGGCCTCGGGCTGCAACAACGGTACGGTAACGTGGTCGAACGGCACGACGGGCACCAGCCTGGTGACGCCGAATCTGACGCAGACGACCAATTATACAGCGACGTGTACGACGCAGACCGGTTCGGCTACCACGGCAGTGGGCACGGCGACGGTCATGCCACAGCCGGTGCTGAGCCTGCAAGCCAGTTCAACGAATGTGACGGTAGGAACACCGGTAAGTATCTCGGCCATCGGTTGTGTGGGCAATGTGACGTGGTCAACGGGCCAGAACGGAGCCAGCATCAGCGTGACGCCAACGGCTAACACGCAAACCTATTCGGCCACGTGTACGACAGGCCCTGCGTGTGTGACGACGGCGTCGGTGACGGTGAATACCCAGCCGGCAGCGAGTTTGGTGGTTGTCTCGGCGACGGTATGCTACGGCAGTTCGGCGACGCTGACGGCCTCGGGCTGCAACAACGGTACGGTGACGTGGTCGAACGGCACGACGGGGGCCAGCCTGGTGACGCCGAATCTGACCCAGACAACAACTTATACAGCGACCTGTACGACGCAGACCGGTTCGGCTACCACGGCAGTGGGCACGGCGACGGTGATGCCACAGCCGGTGCTGAGTCTGCAAGCCAGTTCGACAAACGTGACGGTAGGAACACCGGTAAGCATCTCGGCCATCGGTTGTGTGGGCACATTGACGTGGTCAACGGGTCAGAACGGAGCCAGCATCAGCGTGACGCCAACGGCTAACACGCAAACCTATTCGGCCACGTGTACGACAGGACCGGCATGTTTGACGACGGCGTCGGTGACGGTCAATACGCAGCCGGCGGCGAGCTTAGTGGTTGTCTCAGCCACGGTATGCTACGGCAGTTCGGCTACGCTGACGGCCTCGGGCTGCAACAACGGTACGGTGACGTGGTCGAACGGCACGACGGGCGCCAGCCTGGTGACGCCGAATCTGACGCAGACAACAACCTATACAGCGACGTGTACCACTCAGGGCGGCTCAGCCACCACGGCAGTGGGCACGGTTACAGTGATGGTGCCGGTCAGCCTGACGGTCAGCCGGACATCAGTTGCCAGCTCAACAGCGGTTACCATTTCGGCCCGCGGTTGTACAAACGGTACGCTGACCTGGTCGACGGGAGCGGTTGACAATGGTAAAACCAGTATTGTTGTACCGGCAGCGGTTAGTAGTATTTATACTGTAACCTGTACCAGCGGACCGGGTTGTAAGGCCGCCGGCCGGATTATGGTTGGAAATGCAGGTGCGAATGAGTTCACGGTCAATGACGCCGTGATCTGTGCCGGGTAGAGTGCTACACTGACATCAACCGGATGTCTGGGCAGCATCAGCTGGAGCGGGAATGGTATCAACGGGCAGACAACGGCTAGTGTAGTCATAAATACGACACAAACAACGTCGTACACCGCCATCTGTACTAACGGATCTTCGGTTATTGAGGTGGCGGCGCAAGTGACGGTCGCGTCTGCTCCGGTTCTGACAGCCATGGCATCACCATCGGCAATTACGCCTGGTCAGTCATCGACCTTGACAGTGGCCGGTTGTCAGAGTGGTACACTTGCCTGGTCGACGGGTAGTAGTGACAATGGAAAAACAAGTATTGTGGTTAGTCCGACCATGACCGCCAACTACAGCGTAACCTGTGTTGCTGGTCCGCAATGTGTGGGAGTCGCCAACATTACGGTAACGGTCGGTCAGTCGCTGACACCAAGCCTGTCACTGGAGAAACTGGTGAATAAATCGAAAGCACAGCTGGGTGAGCTGTTGACGTATACCATCGTGGTAGCCAACACCGGCACGGGTGCGGCCAATAACGTAATTGTCCGTGATTCGATCAGTTCGGGTCTGACCATCTTGCCTGGGTCTGTAACAACATCGGTAGCCAACAGCTATACCTTAGGCAATCCGGTCAGTCTGTGGAATATAACCACATTGCCCGCTAATACAACCGCAACGATTGTGTTCTCAGCCAGCGCTACTGCTGAGGGGGTAGTGTACAACAAGGCGATGATTCCGGGTGATACAGCAAGCGTCTGTACGTCCATTCCGATCAAGGTATGTAAAGGCACGAACTATGCGATCGAGCTGTCAGCGCCTGCCGGTTATATCCGCTATCAGTGGTTCCGCCGGTCGGGGACCAGCCAGGAGGTAATGGTTTATGACGGCGTGCTGAGCAGTTATACAGCGACGGCGACGGGAGAGTACCGGGTGGTAGTGAACGATGTACAGGGTAAGTGCCCGGATCTGTCGTGCTGTCCGGCAATCATCGAAGAAGACAGTATTCCGGTCTTTACGGTGATGGCCAAATCGCCGACGTGTGTGTCTAACCAGCCGCAGCCAAATGGTACGCTAACGGTGATGGGCCTGGGCACGAGTGTTAGCGGTTACAGCTATGCCGTTTCGGAAGGCAGCAGCTTCACAGTAGCCAATCCGACGTTGCAAAGTCTGCCTCCGACTGGGGTAGTGGCCAGCGGATTGAGTGCGGCGAAGACCTACACGGTGCGTATCTACAACCAGCTGGGTTGTTACCGTGATGTGACGGTAACGCTGACGGTCAACTGTGCGTGTCCGCCGGAAATCTGCGTGCCAATAAGCATTAGAAAGACAAGAAACCGAATGTAACCAGTAACTGAACATGATCCTATAAAACCCCGAACGGATGTTTCCGTTCGGGGTTTTATTTTTACTTATTTGCCAGGGGGGGGGCACTTGTTGGCATACCTTTTGATTAAAAGAGGCTTGAAATAAATGTTAAAAGTATTTATTTTGATAAATATGTAAACTTATTGTATTGAATTGCTGAAATTGGTTAAAAATAAGCTTAAGGTAATCTTAAGTAGGAAATAGCCATTAGTTAGTGTATTTGGCATGACCATTGCCTGAAAAAAATATATTAAAAGTTTACGATTTTGTCCTCTCGGGAAACATTATGGAGCATTGTTTTACTGGTATTAAATCACCTGAAAATCGGCGAAGGATTTTTTGCCTTTTACTGCTTTTAGTGGGATATGGTTATCTGTCTGCCGAACTAAGAGCACAAACAATTTCGGGTGTGGTCTATCGCGATTTCAACAGCGATGGGGTACGAACTACGCCGGCAAGTGCTACGGGAGTATCGGCAGGGGATGTAGGTGTCCCTGGCATTGTCGTTACCGCTTATAGTAGTAATACAGCGACCTCACCATTGTCGGTTACCACCTCATCAACGGGTACGTATACGCTTACGACCGGCATAGGGCAGTTCCGGCTGGAGTTTACGAACCTGCCGCAGGGTGATCTGGGCAGCTTCCGGGGAACCGGTAACGGCACCAACGTTCAGTTTGTGACAGTGGCCACATCCGTTACGGGCATTAATTTCGGGATTAACTATCCGCAGAATTATTGCAGTACACAGGATCCTGAAGTGATCACAACCTGCTTTGTGTCCGGAACGCCGACTACGGCCACACCGCTCAGCAACACGGCACTGGCCGGAGGGCGGGACGTCATTGTGGGGGTACCTTACAGTACAACCGGTGACGCCAGACCGTCTCACAGCAGCATTGCCAATGCGTTGGCTGTCGGATCGGTTTGGGGGCTTACCTACAAAAAAACAACCCGGCAGCTTTTTTCGGCAGCTTTTCAGAAACGGCATGTAGGTTATGGTCCGGGCGGGCCGGGAGCGATCTATGTAACAACGCTGGGAACTAACCTGCAGTCGGGTACAACGGCGGCGACTCCTTTCTTTAACTTCAGTAACGTTGCCGGCGCCGCTACAACCGTGCACGGACCGTTATCGGTGTCGGCAGGAGAGGCCAGCTACGATATTCAGTCGTTCAGTCTGGTCGGTAAGGTCGGTTTGGGCGACATTGATATCTCGGACGATGAACAATATCTGTATGTAGTCAACCTGTTTAACCGGCGGCTATACCAACTCAATATTGCAACAAAGGATACGGTAAGTTTCAGCATTCCGAATAACTGTTCGACTGGTACGAGCTACCGGCCGTTTGCCGTTAAATACCACCGCGGAAAAGTTTATGTCGGTGTTGTCTGTACGCGGGAAGATGCGGTTGTTGCTGATGCCAATAATGATGGTGTTGCGGATACATACGGCCCGACAGCCGGATTGCAGGGGACCGTTTATGCCTATCAGATTACTGGTACTACGGCAACTACATCGGTAGCGCTGAGTTTTCCGATGAATTATCTGAAGGCGCCGACCAATGCGGATTACTCGATTGCTACGGCCCCTCAGGCACGGGCTGAATACTGGCGTCCATGGACGAATAGCTTCCGTGCCGACCGGTTGACCGGAGCAAATCCGGTGATTGCCAGTTATCCGCAGCCTTGGCTAACTGATATTGAATTTGATGTTAACGGCGATATGATTCTGGGCGTGCGCGACCGCTTTGGCGATCAGATGGGCTATCAGAATTATTTCCCGATTAGTGGCCTTACTGACTTTGTGAGTGTTATTTCGCCGGGTGAAATCCTGCGGGCCGGCAAATGTACGCCGGCTGACTCATGGACCATTGAAAGTAATGGGGCTACCTGTACCATTCCGGCCAATACAACTGCGCAGACTGCCGGTCAGGGGCCGGGGGGCGGTAAGTTCTATTGGGGCGACCGTGTACAGCAGGGGGCTAACCACCAGCTAAGCTCACTAGGGGGGCTGGCCGTACTGGGTGGTAGCGGCCAGGTAATTATGACCGCTATGGACCCAAACGATATTTTTAATACCGGCGGGGTAAAACGACTGGTCAATGCCACAGGGGCTAAAGCGGGCGAAAGTTTTACTACGGCTTCGCCGACTGCCGGTTTTTACCTTTATACTGATAACGACATTACTTCATACGGTAAAGCAAACGGTATTGGTGACGTCGAACTGTTATGTGGCCCGGCGCCGGTTCAGATCGGTAACCGCGTATGGTTCGATCAGAATCAGAACGGTATCCAGGATCCGGGCGAACAGCCAATTGCCGGTGCCGTTGTCCAGTTATATAACAGTGCCAAAACAACGGTGCTGGCATCGGTAACGACCAATGCCGCCGGTGAGTATTATTTCTCGTCGGCCAGCAGTTCGACGGTTACGTCAACCTCGGCAGCTGTCACCACCGCATTGACCTACAATACGGCCTATGCCGTTGTGATCAGTAGTCTGGGCACCGGTACAGTCGTAACCGGCAACTTCCTGTCGCTGACGAGTGTATCCCCGCGGCCCGGTGAAAGCTCAAGCATCAACTCCGGCACAACGATCAGTAATAACGATGCGGTTGTGGAAGCCAGCCGTCCGTGTGTCCGGTTTACGACCGGCAGCGAAGGCGGTGCCGTCCACAACTTTGACTTTGGTCTGACGGCGCCTTGTTACCTGTCACTGACCGTAACGCCGGGCGCCTGTAGCTCAGTTACCAACCAGTATACCCTGAGTGGTACTGTCAACTTTACCAACACGACAGCCGGCAGCGTAACCGTGAGTGTCGGTACAGCGTCAACGGTACTGAGCGTTTCGGCCGCGACTACATCGCTTCCGTTTACGTTAACCGGGCTGACCAGTGGTTTAGGGGTACGGACGGTTACGGTACTCTCATCGGCATCGGCCTGCGGAACGGCCAGCCTGACGTTCAACGCACCGGCTTCCTGCACGGTGCCGGCATCCGTGACGGCGTCTTCGGCCACGGTATGTGCGGGTTCACCGGCCAGTCTGACGGCTGCCGGGTGCTTAGGCACCATCCAGTGGACCGGTACGGGCATTACCGGTGGGGCAACCACATCGGTCGTAACCGTCGGTACATCAGCCAGCCTGACAGCACAGACTGTGGTTAGCTACACGGCTACCTGTGTTCTTTACAGTTCGACCGCTGTTTCTGTCGGTACCGTTACCATCGTACCGGTGCCGTCGCTGACCATCACCGCCGGACCGTCACAGACGGTTACGCAGGGTAGTGTGGTCAGTCTGACCATTGCCGGTTGCAGCGGCGGAACCTTGTCCGGTGCGGCATCAACCAGTGTGGCAGCGGTTACGGCTTCATTGGCGACAAATGTCTATTCATTCACCTGCGTACGGGCACCCGGTTGTACCGGAACCGCTTCTGTGACCATCACCACCCGGCCTCCAGCCAGTGTTACCGCCTCCAGCACCACCGTGTGTGCCGGCCAGCCGGCTACGCTGACAGCGACCGGCTGTGCAAACGGCACTGTAACGTGGAACGGTAACGGCGTCGTTAACTTTGCCGGTAACGTACTGAATGTTAATACGCCGTCCGGCATAACGGATACGTTTGTGCTGAGCTATACGGCTACCTGTACGGATGCGGCAACTGCTGTTTCTGCGGTCGGTAATGTCGTTGTGATACCAATCCCGAGCCTGACCCTGACGGCCTCCAGCCTGACAGTGGTGCAGGGTAGCATGGTTACCCTGACAACCCGGGGCTGTACGATGGGTACGATCACCGGCAGCGTTTCGTCCTCGTCGGCTCAGGTGATGGTGACCGGTACAACCAACGTTTATTCAGTTACCTGTACTAACCAGCCAAACTGTAGCGGCACGGCGTCCGTGACGGTGACAGGGATCCCGTCAACGTCGCTTACGGTGAGCAGCGCAACGGTATGTGCCGGCCAGACGGCGAGTCTGACGGCGGTTGGCTGTTCGAATACGGTAACGTTCAGTAATCCGGGTACCGGTACGGTCAACGGCAATGTCCTGACCGTGCAGACACCGGCAACGACGACGACACTGACCACACTGACGTATGTGGCTACCTGTACGACCAACGTTGAAACAACAACGGCCGTTGGCACCATTACCATTGTGCCGGTGCCGGACGTAACCATCTCGGCGCAGCGCAGTACAACAACCAGCAGTGTGACCCTGTCGGCAGCTGGTTGTCAGAACGGCACGCTGCTGTGGTCAACTGGCGAAGTAACGCCAACCATTGTGATAACATCCGGCGCGCTGACACTCTACTCGGTAACCTGTACAACCGGACCGAACTGTCAGGGTACTGACCAGGTGCGGATCGGTCAGGTGCCTCCGGTGCTGGATGTACTGGTCACCGGCGGGATTATCTGTAGCAACCAATCGGCTACCCTGACTGCCAGCGGCTGTACGGCCAGTCTGCTCTGGAACACCGGACAGACAACAGCAACCATCGTTGTGAATCCGGCAATAACTACGGTTTACTCCGTCAGTTGCTCGGATGACCTCAGCAGCGTCGTGGGTTCGGCAACGGTAATTGTTCAGGGAGCACCGGCAATCTCGTTAAGCGCCTCAAGTCCGTCGGTTACGCCGGGACAGAGCGTTACGATCACGGCAACTGGCTGCACAAGCGGCACGCTGGTGTGGTCAACCGGACCGGCGGCAACTGGTATGATGAGCATTGTAGACAGTCCGACGGCTACTACGACCTATACGGCTACCTGTACAACCGGACCGCAGTGCCAGTCAGTGGCGACGGTAACGGTGACGGTTATGCCACCGCAAACGCCTGTACTTACTGTTACCAAACTGGTCAGTGCGTCCCGCGCACGCCTGGGCGACATCATCTCCTATACGATTGTGCTGGCGAATACCGGTACCGGCGAAGCCACCAATATACAGGTGCGGGATTCGGTAAGCTACGGACTGGAGATTCTGACCGCGTCGGTGATGCCGTCGGTTGGTACGTATTCGCCGGGTTCGCCGGTGAGTGTGTGGGTGGTGCCATCGTTACCGGCCAACAGTACAGCTACCTTTACCTTCTCGGCGAGTGTAACGGCCGAAGGCGTTGTGTATAACAAGGCATCGGTACCGGGCAGTACGGCCTCGGCCTGTACAACCATTCCAATCCGTGTTTGCCAGGGGACAGACTACGCATTCCAGCTGAACGCACCGGAAGGTTACGCACGCTATCAATGGTTCCGTCGGGCTACCCCGACATCGGCCGAAACGGTTGTGTATGATGGTACATTGTCCAGCTTTACGGTAACACAGGCCGGTGAGTACCGTGTGGTGGTAAACGATGTACAGGGTCAGTGTCCGGATCTGTCCTGCTGTCCGTTTGTGATTGAAGAAGACAGTATTCCACAGTTCACCGTCATGGCGCAGTCGCCAAGCTGTGTAAATACGCAGCCCCAAGGGAATGGCAGTTTGACGATTATGGGCCTGGGCGCTGATCCGACGCAGTTTACCTATCAGGTATCGGCTGGTGCAACCTTTACGCCGGCAACGGCGCTGCCATCTGTGGCCGCTTCGGTACCGGCAAACGGGATTATTCTCAGCAATCTGAATACGACACAAACCTACACGGTGCGGGTTTATAACCAGCAAGGCTGTTTCCGCGACGTAACAGTTACGCTGTCAGTCAACTGTGCATGTCCGCCGCAAGTCTGCGTACCGGTATCAATCCGGAGAGTACGGGTTGTAAATCCATAACCGACTGGTAACGCTACGCAAAAAAGCTCTCCTCAGGAGAGCTTTTTTGCGTAATAGCAGCTGACGAAAATTAATATAAGGGCAAGCTGATGATGTAAAAAACGGAATCTGAAGAACCGAATGTATTCTGAAAATAAATTTAAGTGTAGAAGAATTGATAAATGGTAGCTTTTTGTTTCCGATTTGGTATGAAAGTTGCTGTTGAATTAATGTAAATTGGAAAATAACTTTTATAGGTTGCATCGGTACTTAAAGTGTATAAAATGCGCTAAAAGTGTACCTTAATGCCGTATTCGGAACAGCCTCACGAGTACGGCATTTTTTTTGTTCCGTTTCGGAGTACATACAGGCACTTTTGGCATAGAATTTTTATGGTACATTATTACCGGTTGTTGTTACGGGCGGGCAGTTTACTGTGCTGTCTGTTTTGTGTTGGCTTATACGGCGCTTTTGGTCAGTGCGGCCTTACGATCAGACAGGTAACCGTGTCGGGTTGCTATTCTGTCAGCGGGTCCAGCAAAGCGACGGTCAGTATCAACGTCGGGTGGGTTAATCCGCCGGCCGGCGATTACATTCTCGTTACAACCGGTACGCAAAGCCGTACCATTACCCCGGGACCGATTACGGTTGATTACGGGAATAACGGTACAACACCACCCAGTGGCGTCCAGGTTATTGTATCCCCTCAGACCATTGCTTTTGACATTGATGCCGATGGCAGTACCGGTACCGTTTCGGCGGTATTCGGGTCAAATGCAGGATGTACGGCAACGGCTTCGTTTACGGCTCCGGCAGCCTGTGTGCCGCTGGCCTGTCAGGCAGGCGGTCTAGGCGGTATGGTCTTTAATGACTACAATGCCAACGGGATACAGGATGCCGGCGAAACAAACGGAGTGGCTGGCATTGCCGTAACCGTCTATGACTGTAACGGTGCGCAGTATCAGGCAACGTCTGACGTGACCGGCCGCTGGTTTCTCAGCCAGACGGGGATCAGTTATCCGGTTCGGGTCGAATTTCAGAACATTCCGGCGGCCTACCTTGGTACGTCGACGCCTAACGGAACCGGTAGCCGCACAACTGTTCAGTTTGTGGCCGGAAGCCGCTGTGATGTGAGTCTGGGCGTGAATGACCCGCTCGATTATTGCCAGAGTGCCCCGATGATCATTACACCTTGCTACGTAATGGGCGATCCGTTACAGGGTGGGTCTTCGGCAACTGCCGATGCTATAGTTGGCTTCCCGTATTTCAGCACAGGCATGAGCGGGCCTAAGACGTTTACCATCAAGGGCGAGTTTGTGGGCACAACCTGGGCACAAGCCTATAATAAAGTAACTAAACATCTTTTCAGCGCGGCTACGCTGAAGCGCCATGCCGGTCTCGGTCCGGGTGGCCTGGATGCCATTTATGTGACGGATCTGTCGGACCCGGCGAATCCGGGCATTCCTGCCTACATCACCCTGAGCTCATTCGGGATCAATGTCGGTACGATTGATGATAACATCACCCGTGGTCTGGTACCGGACCGTACATCGCCGTCGGTTGATCAGCAGGCGTTTGATGCTATCGGCAAGGTCGGAATCGGTGGCATGAGCCTGTCTTCCGACAGCAGAACGCTCTACCTGATGAATATCCGCGAAAATGCCCTGTATGCGCTTGATCTGACCAATTACAATATTTCGGGTGATCCGGGTGATATCAGCCTGAAAGGCGGGCCGTATGCCATACCGGATATGGGTTGCGTAAACGGCGGGCAGCGTTCCTGGGCGGTGAAAGTCAATAAGGGTCAGGTATATGTGGGTAGTGTCTGCGACGGCGCCGACGGTACGCGCTCAGACCTGACGGCCGCTGTGTTTGCGTTCGATCCGGCCACGGAGACCTTCAACAGCACACCGGTTTTTAATTTTCCGCTTACCTATCCGAAAGGCTATCCGGACGTTAGTGCCACTGACATTACCGGTTGGTTCCCGTGGACCGACAATTTCAGTGATCTGGTCTCTGCAACCTACACGACACCCAACAGCGCCTTTCTTGACCATCCGCAGCCGATCTTCAGCGATATTGAATTCGACATCGACGGGTCACTTATTCTGGCGTTCAACGACCGGACCGGTCTGCAGTCCGGCTTCCGGAATTACGGGCTGGACGGCAATAATAACAATGATTATACCGGTATAATCGGCGGGGATATTCTGCGGGCCTACTTTAAAAACGGTACGTATGTACTGGAAAACAACGCCAAGGCCGGACCTGCTACAGGCTATGGGGTGGGCAACAATCAGGGACCGGGCTTCGGGGAGTTCTACAACGATGATTCGGGCGTTGATTTCGGCAACAGCCTGAATCACTCCGAAAACAGTCTGGGCGCCCTGGCGTTGCGGCCGGGTTCGGGCGAAGTAATTTCGGCGGCGATGGATCCGCTGGGTATCAATACCCCGTATCCGTTTGTCAACTGGGCGGCCGGTATCCGCCGCATGAACAATACTACGGGCCTTGTCAACGACGCCTATGTCGTCTATGCCACGCCGGATACGTTCAATGATCCGGGCGCCGTGGCCGACGGCACCTTCGGGAAAGCTGCTGGTCTGGGTGACCTTGAACTGGCCTGCGATCAGGTACAGTACATGGAACTGGGTAACCGCGTCTGGATCGACAGCAATTATGACGGAATTCAGGACGCCTGTGAACCGGCATTGCCGGGTGTAAAGGTCGGCCTCTATAAAAACGGCAGTCTGATTGCCACTACAGAAACCAATGCTGCCGGTGAGTATTATTTCTCCGCAAAGAGCAAACTGACAACCGGCACCTGGAACGGGACGGGCGCAGATACAACGCTCCTGCCGAATACGGTGTATCAGGTTGCTTTCGGCATCCAGGGGCAGTTTGCCGGTAATGCACTGACGTTGGGGCAGACGGCTTACCAGCTCACGTTGTCCAACAGTACATCGGGTGTCGCCAATGACCTGAACGATTCGGATGCCGCTGTCGCAGCCGTTAACAGTCTGGTAGCACCGGTAATCAGCCTGACAACGGGCAACAGCGGGTGGGTAGACCATACGTTCGATGCCGGTTTTGTCTGCGAACAGTGCGGCCTGACGCTGAGAAAGCTCGTCAGCACCAATAAGGCGCAGGTTGGTGATGTCATCAGTTATACCCTGGTACTGACCAATACCGGTCCGGTTACGGCCAATAACGTGGTTGTACGGGATTCGATCAGCAGCAACCTTGCTGCCTACCAGCCAACCACAGCGAGCGTAACATCGGGTACCTACACGCCCGGCGTTCCGGTCAGCACATGGGCGCTGACGAGTTTACCGGCAAACGGTACGGCAGCTCTCGTTATTTCGGCGAGTGTACTGGCAGAGGGCGTAATCTACAACGGAGCCAATGTGCCGGGCGATACCACTACCGTGTGTACATCGGTGGCATTTAAGGTCTGTAAGGGCAGCAATTACGCCATTCGCCTGGTCGCCCCGGCCGGTTATAGCCAGTACCAGTGGGTTCGGCAGGTAGCCGGTCAGCCGGATCAGGTGGTCTATGACGGACCGCTGAGCAGCTACACGGCAACGCAGGCCGGCTCCTATATCGTGCGGGTCAATGCCAATGGATGTCCGCAGGACGCCTGCTGCCCGCAGATTATTGAGGAAGAGAGCATCTCGTCGTTCACGCTGGTGGCCAGAGCTTCGACCTGTTCGGGCAATCAGCCGCAAGCCAACGGACAGATTGCACTGAGCGGTCCGGCCGGTGCGGGGCAGTATACGTACCGGTACTCCACGGGTACGGCATTCAATGAGACTACAGCGACTACGGTTGCGCAGATTCCGGAGGACGGGATCCTGATCCGGAACCTGAGTGCAACGCAGACATACACCGTCAGGATCACCAATGCCACCGGTTGCTTTGCCGACTTCACCGTTACCATGACGGTTAGCTGCGCGTGTCCACCAGCAAGCTGTGTGCCGGTAACTGTTACCAGAATTAAATAGACAGCTTCAACGTACTTAAAAAGCGCTGTATGAACAGCGCTTTTTTTATATTGCTTTTATGGGAAATCAGTTAAAAGAACGGGTAACAGCCCGGAACTTATATATGAAATAAATTATATATGTACTATGGCATTAATTTTGCTAAAATACTATGTGTTATAAAGGTAAGCTGTTTTTGTGACCATAAATCAAATATTAGTTCCGCTTTAGTCTTCAAATGTTTCGGATAAAACCATTTTGTTGCCTCGATCGACAGACGGCATTTTTTTTGCCCTAACTATTGGTATTACAGGCACTTTTGGCATCGAAACTTTTTGAAAGAGTATGGGACTTTTCTACACCCCGTTTATACGGGGCGGTACGTTATGTATTGCTCTGTTATGTTTTGCAACGTTTACTGTATTCGGGCAGTGCTCCGTTGCTATTAAGAAAGTGACAGTTTCCGGCTGTTACTCCGTCAGCGGAAGCAGTAAAGCGACCGTCAGCGTTGAGGTAAGCTGGACCAGTGCGCCCGCGAACAGTTACATAGTCGTAGCTACGGGCACCCAGAGCCGGACGATTACGCCGGGGGAAATCACGGTTAATTACGGGAATAACGGCACGACGACACCATCGGGTTTACAGACGATTGTTTCTCCGCAGGTCGTAGCCTTTGAGATTAACGCCAATGGTCCGTCCAGTACGACGGTAGCCGCCAGGTTTGTAAACGCAACCTGTACAACTCCGGTAGTGGCATCCTACACAATTCCGGCTTCCTGTAATCCGCTTGTTTGTCAGACCGGCGGATTGGGAGGGGTTGTGTTTAATGACTACAACGGCGATGGTATTCTGGAACCGGGTGAGAGTAACGGGGTTGCCGGCGTAACGGTTAAAGCCTACGCCTGTGATAACACCGTTTATCAGGCAACAACCGATGCGTTCGGTAAATGGAGCATCAGCGGAGCCGTGGTCTATCCGGTCAGGGTAGAATTTACCAGTATCCCGCCGGCCTTCCTGAATACGTCGACAGTGTATGGGGCAAGTAGTAAAACTACCGTTCAGTTTGTCGACGCAGCCAGTTGTGCGGTTAATCTGGGGGTAAACGATCCTATTGATTATTGTCAGAGTAATCCGCTGATCATAACACCTTGTTATGTAAGCGGTGACCCGTTAGTGGCCGGATCCGCCGCCTCGGGCGATGTTCTGGTCGGTTTCCCTTACAACAGTTCGGGAACGGGCGGAACCAAAACGTTTATGATACCGGCCTCAACCATAGGATCAACCTGGGCACAGGCGTATAGTAAGTATACAAAACGGTTGTTTAGTGCGGCAACCATTAAGCGGCACTCAGGGCTCGGCCCCGGGGGACTGGATGCCATTTATATTACCAATCTCACGAACCCATCCAGCCCGCAATCACTAAGCTATATCAAAGTCGGAAATCTGGGCGTTAGTGTGGGGACGTTTATCAGCAACAGCGCCCGCGGACTGGTAGGCGACAAAACTCAGCCGTCTAACGATCCGCAATCCTTTACGGCTATCGGTAAGATCGGTATCGGCGGAATGAGCATGTCGAGCGACGGAGAGACTTTATATTTCCTCAATCTGAGTAATAATTCACTGTATGCACTCGATCTGTCTGCGTACAATATCACCCTGAATGCAGCCAGCATTACCCTTAAGGGTGGGCCTTATGCAGTTCCGGGGTTGGGGTGTGCAAACGGGCAGCAACGTTCCTGGGCGGTTAAGTATAATAAAGGGAAAGTATATGTCGGTACCATTTGTGATGGGTCTGCCGGTACCCGTTCGGATTTGCGGGCCGGGGTCTTTGCCTTTGATCCCGCAACCAGTACCTTCTCTACCCAACCGGTTTTCGATTTTCCGCTGACCTATCCGAAAGGATTTCCTGACGGTGGTAACAGAGATGTCACGGGCTGGTACCCATGGACGGATTCATTCAGCAACCTGTTCATTACGGCTGATTACAATCCTTTATTCAATGTTACACGGCCTACGCCGATACTGAGTGACATTGAATTCGATATTGATGGCTCATTGGTACTGGCGTTGAACGACCGGACCGGTTTACAGACGGGTTACCGGAATTATGCCACAAACGGAACGTCAATTCTTTACAACGGGCACATTGGCGGAGATATTCTCCGGGCATTTTATCGGAACGGTACATTTGTACTGGAAAATGCCGCTAAGGCAGGGCCTGCAACCGGCTATGCAAACCGAAATAATCAGGGCCCCGGCTTCGGCGAGTTTTATAACGATGATTCCGGTGTTGATCTGGGCGATGGGTTATATCACTCTGAGGTCGGTTTCGGGTCACTGGCCCTCCGTCCGGGATCCGGCGAGGTTGTCACCGGCGCCATGGATCCGACAGGGGTTAACACAAATTATGGGTTTACACCTTTTTCTGGCGGGGTACGCCGCATGAATAATACAAGCGGTCTGGTCAATGACGCGTATGTTGTCTACCAGACGGCAACTTCCAATGCTGATCCGGCACCGGGTACGTTCGGCAAAGCTGCCGGGTTAGGGGATATGGAACTTACCTGCGATCCTGTTCAGTATCTGCAGATCGGTAACCGCGTTTGGGTGGATACCGATAAGGATGGTATTCAGGATGCCTGCGAAAAAGGCCTGCCAAATGTTCGGGTTGCCTTGTATCGTGGTACTACGCTGGTCGCCTCAACAACTACCAATGCGGTCGGGGAATACTATTTCTCCTACACGCTTGTACAACCGAATACCGCGTATCAGCTTGTTTTTGGTACCGGTAATCAGTTCAGCGGAACAACATTGACGGTAGACAACGGAAAATATCAGCTATCAGCCTTTAACAGCACTTCCGTAACCGCTAACGACCTGAACGATTCGGACGCGCAGATTGGTACGGTAGCCGGGATTACTGCACCGGTTATCAGCCTGACCACCGGTAGTCTGGGCGAGGTAAATCATACCTTCGACGTTGGCTTTGTCTGCCTGACATCGACCTATACCTTGTCTGTAACGCCGGCGACCTGTGCGGGAATTACGGCCCAGAGTAATGCAGCTATCCGGTTGACGAATATTGTCAATGGCGATAAGGTGGCACTCTATCCGGCCAGCCAGACTACACCGCCTGCTTATACGACAACAACCAATACGGCGGTCGTAAGCGGTGCCGTGGCGTTTACGGGGCTGTCAAATCCGGCGGCTACTACCGGAACGGCTTACAAACTTATCATTTTTAACGGTCCATGCTGCTCGACCGTTATTTCGGTTACCTTGCCGCAAACAAGCTGTAACTGTTCGCTGGCGTTAGGTGTTACGCCGGGCCAGTGCGATCCGGTAACGAACCAGTACACCGTTGCAGGAACCATCAGCCTGACCAACACACCGGCCGGAAGTCTGACGGTTACAGATGGCAGTGTGCGTTCGGTCGTTTCGGTGACAGTAGGCCAGACATCGGCCTCATTCTCGCTGACGGGGCTGAATTCGGGCAGCGGGACGCATACTGTTTCGGTGCTGTCGCCGGCGACAGCCTGCGGAAGTGTGAGCCGGACGTATGCCGCACCTGCCAGCTGTACGGTTCCGGCGGTTATCAGTGTCAGTTCGCAGACGGTCTGTGCCGGAGCTACCACGTCGCTGACGTCTACCGGTTGTCAGGGAATTGTTTCCTGGATAGGGCCAAATAACTTTACCAGCAATACGACCAATATAATTGTCTCTACAAATGCAGCCGTTACGGCCACGACGGTGCTGAGTTATACCGCCCGTTGTACTACTGTTTCGGCTACCACCACAGCAATCGGGCGTGTAACGGTTGTACCAATACCGAGCCTGACGCTGACAGCCTCCAGCCTGACGGTGGTGCAGGGGAGCAGCGTAACGCTGACGGCTTCAGGATGCCAGAATGGTAATCTGACCTGGAGTGTTAACGGCAATACGGCACAGAATACGCGCATTGTTATGCCGATGGCCGCAACGAACGTTTATTCGGTAACCTGCACCAACTTGCCAAATTGCGCGACAACGACAAGTCTGACGATTACGGCTCTGCCACCAACCAGCCTTGTTGTAACCAGCGATGTGGCATGTGCGGGCGAAACAGCTGTGTTAATGGTCGCGGGCTGTAACGGACAGATTCAGTGGAGCGGCAACGGGGTGAATAGTACCAGTGCGCAGATTCAGGTGCCGTCGCCGGCGACAGTAACAACCCGTACGGTACTGAGTTATACCGTTACCTGTACAAACGTTGCGACCGTAACCACGGGCATTGCCACGGCAACCTTTGAACCGCTGCCTTCTGTGTCCATCGTGGCCTCAAGCCTGACGGTAACTCAGGGCAGCAACGTAACATTAACCGCTGTCGGCTGCGAAAACGGGTCATTCATCTGGAATGTGCCGGGTAACACCGGACGTATAGCCGTTGTGGAAGCCACAACCATCAGCAATACCTATTCGGTAACCTGTATCACGCAGCCAAACTGTATGACAACGGCCAGTGTAACCGTTGGCGGAGCGCCGATCAATCTGATGATCTTTACGGATAATGGCATTATCTGCGCCGGACAGAGCGTAACTCTGTCTGCGATTGGTTGTGATGCGCGGTTACGGTGGAGCACAGGAGCTACAACGATACAGGTAGTGGTTAGTCCGACGGTATCGACCGAATACAGTGTAACCTGTACAAACGGGTCTATTGTCGAGGTCGCAACCGGCATGGTGATGGTATACCCGATTCCGGCCCTGACCTTAACGGCTAGTGCAACGAATCCGGTTGAAGGTACGAGTGTAACCTTAGTCAGCACGGGCTGTGAGAGTGGCACTGTTGTCTGGTCAACGGGGCAGGCGACAACCAGTATCGTGGTGAGCCCGACGGTTAATTCGGTGTATTCGGCAACCTGCACAACCGGACCCCAATGTCAGGTTTCTGCCAACATCAGTTTGCTGGTGCAGTTATTACCGAAGCTATCGCTTGAAAAATATGTAAATAAGGCCAAGGCTGCGGTTGGGGATGTACTCTCGTATACTGTTGTGCTGAGCAATACGGGTCGGGGAACGGCCACAAACGTAATCGTCCGCGACTCGATCAGCAGCGGGCTGGCCATCGTGCCGGGCTCGGTGAGTGTATCGCAGGGTGTTTATCAGTCCGGCTCGCCGGTTAGTTTGTGGACGCTGATTTCCTTGCCATCGAATACGACCGTTACCCTGACATTTTCGGCAAGTGCTACCACTGAAGGGGTTGTGTATAATACCGCTACCATTCCCGGGGATACCAATACCGTCTGTACGTCGATACCGATCCGGGTTTGTAAAGATTCCGGATATGCTATTCAGGTGAGTGCCCCGGCCGGATTTAGCCGTTACCAATGGCTACGGCGGGTAGGTACGGCACCGGAGGCAGTCGTATATGACGGAGCACTGAACAGTTTTACAGCCACTGAGCCGGGCGAATACCGGGTGGTGGTGGATGAGCAGCCGGATAAATGTCCGACTTTATCGTGCTGTCCGCTCATTATTGAAGAAGACAGCATTCCGGCCTTTAGCCTGATTGCCAGCTCTCCGACGTGTGTGGCTAACCAGCCGCAGGCAAATGGTAGTCTGGTTATCACAGGGCTGGGTTCAGCAACAGCGATGACGGGGTATACGTATGCTATCTCAGAAGGAAGCAGCTTTACGGCGACAAATCCGGTCGTCCGGCCGGTCCCGGCAGACGGGATATTGCTGAACGGGCTGAACCAAACAAAGACGTATACGGTGCGGGTATATAATAAACAGGGTTGCTTCCGTGATGAAACAATAACAGTAAGTACAAATTGCGAATGTCCCGAGGCAATCTGTGTGCCAGTCGTTATTAAGCGCTCAAAAGTGAGGTAAAAAACAAGGGTTATTCATGTGTAAAAAAGGGCTTCCCATAAGATGGGAAGCCCTTTTTGTTTTCAGCGTGTTTACGCTAAAAATGTGGCATAGTATTTGATGTTACTAATGATGGATTTATGTAAACATGAATGAATGGTTATTTGATGGTAAAAAGTAGTCGTAAAATATACTTATAGTATCATATTGTTTATTAAGTGTTTCATATTGGGACATAGGGCATTTTTTTTGCTGCGGGTGAGGTATATCCAATTGAGATTAACTCAACACGTATGGCGAAATTTTATGCACAAATTTTGAAAATAGTCTTGCCAGTTTTATTGCTTATACTGACTTTTTCGTCAGTAATAGCACAGTCAGGTAAGATATTTCGTGACTTCAACAACAACGGGGCGGCTGATGGTAATGATATTGGTGTAAAAGGCATCGTTATTCAATCATTCAGAGCTGACAACTCATTACTGGCAACGGCTGTATCCGGCGCCGACGGGTTGTATGCCTTAGCACCGGCAGCGGCAGCGGGAGAGGCCCTGCGGATTGAATTTTCCGTTCCGGACTCGCTCAAGAAGTTTTTTCCCGGTGCTTATGCACCCGGAGTCGGACGTAATGGCACAGGCGTTCAGTTTGTGCATGGGCCTGCTACCGACATTAATTTTGCCATTAACTATCCGGTAGATTTCTGTGAAGCGACGCCTCCTGTTTCGGTGGTGTGTTTTGTTGTGGGATCCGGCACGACGCTTGGCGATAACCTGCTCGCTAACATTCCTTACAACGCAAACGGCAAGGATCCGAATGATGTCGGCCACCCGAATGCACCGGCAACAACAGTCGGGTCCATCTGGGGAACAGCCTTTGACCGGGAAACGGGCTGGCTGTATGCTGCCTCGTTTATGCGCCGCCATACGGCATTCGGCGCTAATGGGACCGGGGTTATTTATGTAACAACGGATATTAAGGATCCGGCGGGGTCGCGGTCATTTGAGTGGCTCAACCTGAACGGGATGACCGTGGCGCACATCAATGGCGGCACCGTAACCGTCAATACGGGTAATGATCCGCACATGAAAAGCGATTACTATCTGGATTTGATTAATGCCAATGGTAATCCCACGGATGCAGTAGGGAAAATCTCGTTCGGCGACATGGATATGTCGAGTGACGGACAATTCCTTTTTGTGGTCAGTCTGAACGAAAACCGGCTTTACCGGATCCGGATCGACAGCGATAAAAATCCGGCTACCTTTCCGACCGCCGCTGATGTGCTGGCCTATGACCTACCCACGCCGGCCTGTACCGGTGGGGTGGTACGTCCCTATGGATTAGGTGTCCGCGGCGACGACGTATACATTGGTACCGTGTGCGACGGCAGCATTTCTAAACAATATCAGGATCTGCACGCCTATATCTACAAGCTGAACGTGCTGACCCACGTCATGACGCCGGTTATTGACTTTACGCTGGATTATCTGCGGGGTAATATTTCAGGCGGCGAGTTTATCCGCGAACACGGCAAGTGGCAGCCCTGGACCGACGATGCAGACTGGACGAACTACAACGAATCGCCGGGTGAGGTCTGGAGCTTAGGCTACCGCTGGGAGCTGGTTTGTCCGCAAGCCTTATTGTCTGATATCGTGTTTGATGATGATGGCTCGCTTGTCGTTGCCTTCATGGATCGCTTCGGGCATCAGGGTATTTTTGACGGGCCGGATCCGCAGGGCTCAAAACGGGCTGATGACAATACGCAGTTCCGGCGGTTTAACCTGCGTGCGGGAGGGGATGTGCTGCGCATCTGTAATTCCGGAACAGTCAATAAACCGGTGTATGATCTGGAGCAACTCGGTAAATGCGGGGATAACGGCGGAGGACAATATCTGGATGCTACCTACAGCCCGATTGAATACGAATATTATTCGGGGGATAATTTCAACAAAGACAGCCATACCGAAACGGCCGACGGGGCCCTTGGACTTGTGCCGGGAACCAATGAGCTGATCATGTCGGCGTTTGACCCGATCAATGAAGCGAACGGCGGGGATATCTATTCAAACGGCTACCGTGTACTGAGCAATACGACTGGCCAGGAAGTACGAGGGTTCCAGCTGTTAACTGAAATTCCGCCAAATAACGGAAATAACCTCTTTGGTAAAGCATCGGGTGTTGGCGGTATTGAAGTGTTATGCACGGCAAAATCGCTCGAAATCGGGAATCGTGTCTGGATTGATACGAATAAAAACGGAATCCAGGATGCTGATGAACAGGTCGTGCCGAATGTAATACTTGAGTTGTATAATGATGAAAATCAGCTGGTTGGTACGCAGGTTACGGATGCTGACGGTACGTATTATTTCAATCAGGGAAATGTAATTGATACGACAGGTATTTTCCGGCCCAACCGGCCGGGGCTTCAGGTAGATCGTCAGTACACGATCCGGATTCCGGCTTCCCAGTATCGTGGCCGCGGGTATGGCCCGTTATATGGTCTGACAGTTACGACAGCGATTCTCCGGAGAGCGTTTGCCGATGCGCCGCTGACGGATAATGTGGCCGTGCGGGACAATGATGCCGTGCAGACGGGCGGTCTGGTATCGGCAACGGTACACACAGGATATTCAGGAGAAAATAATCATAATATAGATATTGGTTTTGCGCCCTTGCCACCTTGCTCCCTGTCACTGGTTTTAACGCCATCCGGATGTAACAGTGCCACGAATCAATATACGTTACTCGGGGCGCTTCTGACAGAAGGATTACCGGCTGATGGTACGCTGACGATTACTGTCGGAACAACATCGCTGACGGTTGCGGCTACGGCCTCTACCACGTCGGTGCCGTTTGCGTTTACGGGGCTCACCAGCGATGCGGCTACGTATACAGTTACTGCCACCTTCTCGGATCTGTGGTGCGGGCCGGTGAGTGATACCTTTACTGCTCCGGCATCATGTACCGTGCCGGCGGTGGTGAGTGTGAATAACACAACGGTCTGTGCCGGAACGACGGCGAGTCTGACGGCGACGGGCTGTATCGGTCAGTTGAGCTGGTCGGGCGAGGGCCTTAGTGCAGCCACATCAGTGGTAGCCATACCGGTATCGCCGACGATTACGTCCGGTACCGTACTGAGCTATACGGCTACCTGTGTTTTATATAGTTCTACGGCCGTGTCGGTCGGCACGGTGACGGTGGTGCCCATACCGGTGGTGAGCCTGAGTGCCAGCCCGAACACGACAGTGGCCTCGGGCAGCAGCGTTAGCCTGACGGCTTCGGGTTGCCAGGGCGGTACATTGAGCTGGTCGATGGGCAGTGGCTTCGACGGGCAAACCACGGTGGTGGTAAGTCCGGTGGCGACTACGGTATATTCGGCCAGCTGCGTAAGTGGTCCGGGTTGTGTGGGCACGGGCAATATTACCATTGACAGCTACGCGCCGGCGGTGGTGAGTGTGAATAACACAACGGTCTGTGCCGGAACGACGGCGAGTCTGACGGCGACGGGCTGTATCGGTCAGTTGAGCTGGTCGGGCGAGGGCCTTAGTGCAGCCACATCAGTGGTAGCCATACCGGTATCGCCGACGATTACGTCCGGTACCGTACTGAGCTATACGGCTACCTGTGTTTTATATAGTTCTACGGCCGTGTCGGTCGGCACGGTGACGGTGGTGCCCATACCGGTGGTGAGCCTGAGTGCCAGCCCGAACACGACAGTGGCCTCGGGCAGCAGCGTTAGCCTGACAGCTTCGGGTTGCCAGGGCGGTACATTGAGCTGGTCGATGGGCAGTGGCTTCGACGGGCAGACCACGGTGGTGGTAAGTCCAGTGGCGACTACGGTATACTCGGCCAGCTGCGTGAGCGGTCCGGGCTGTGTGGGCACGGGCAGTCTTACCATTGACAGCTACGCGCCGGCGGTGGTGAGTGTGAATAACACAACGGTCTGTGCGGGCAGTACGGCGAGTCTGACGGCAACGGGTTGTGCGGGTCAGCTGAGCTGGTCGGGCAACGGGGTGAGCGGAACCACGCCGGTCCTGTCGATTCCTGTTTCGCCGACGATTACAACGACGACGATCTTAAGTTACAGCGCCACCTGCGTGGTGTTGAGTACGACGGCCGTGTCCGTCGGTATGGTGACGGTGGTGCCAAACCCTGTCTTTACAGTAGTGTCGACGACCTGTGCAGCAGACGGGAAAACCTACATAATACTGGGGACAGTGAGTCCGGTTTCGGCAACCGTTTCGGCCTCAGCCGGAACCCTCAGCCAGAGCGGAAACAGCTTTACAGTAAGCAACATTGCTTCCGGTAGTGCCGTCACACTGGCGCTGATGACATCCGGCGGTTGTATAGCCACGCAGACAGTTGCCTCTCCGGTGTGTCAGACCCTTTGCCCGGTTATTACGGTAACGACTCAGGTTAGCAGCCAGACTGCGATGAGTAGCGGTGCTGTTGACCTGTCGGCCAACGTAACGCCGACCGGTAGTTACAGCTATGTCTGGTCGGCACCGGCTGGAATTACCCTCTCGTCAGTCAGCTCGCCGACCGTGACCACATCGGCGCTGCCGGTGGGTATTCATACGTTTACGGCCGTCGTGACAACGGTTCCCGGCTGTAGTACATATACTACGGTTTCCATTGCCGTTTATGCGCCGCTGACGCCTGCACTGACAATCCGCAAGCTGGTCGACCGCTCGGAGGCGCAGGTAGGGGGACTGATTTCGTACACGCTGGTTTTACAAAACCTCGGAACCGGCCCGTCACTGAACGATATAGTCAGGGATTCGCTGACCACCAATGCGGTCGTTATTCCCGGCTCCGTTACCACGTCGGTCGGGCAGTTTACGACAACGGCGTCCGGTTTTGCCTGGGCCGTGCCCGGGCTGCCGGTGAACGGAACCGCAACCGTTGTTTACTCTGCCAGTGTGTTGCGGGGAGGTTCTGTCCGGAACACGGCTACCGTACCGACCGATACGGCAGAGGTCTGTGTGTCGGTGCCGTTTATCGTTTGTAAAGGGAGTGATTACGCCTTCCGGGTCAATGCACCGGCGGGGTATCTGAACTATAAGTTCTTGCGGAACGGTACACTGGTCTATGAAGGTAGCCTGAACAGCTATACTGCCACCACCGCGGGCGAATACACGGTTTTCATTGATGAACAGGGCGGAGCCTGTGCCAGCGGATCGTGCTGTCCGGTAATTATCCGTGAAGACAGTATTCCGTCGTTCTCGCTTACCGCTGCTAACCCGACCTGCCGCGGTACGGTGGCGCAGGCTGATGGCCGGATTCAGCTGAGCGGTCTGGATGGTGTCCGGAATGCGTATACATACCGTTACTCAGCCGGTAGTACGTTTAACGAAACAACCGCCGGTGCCGCAAAAGGCATTCCGGAAAACGGGCTGCTGGCAGATACCATCAGTACGGCAGGGGCGTATACTGTCCGGATCTATAACGAGCGCGGCTGTTATCAGGATGTGACCGTTACCATTCAGGTAACCTGTACGTGTGATGGGCCCGAATGCGTGCCAATTCGCATCAGAAAGATAAAATAATATGCTTTGCCGGCAAAAAAGCAGGTGAGCGGTACTTATGGATGGTTAATCATTAATTAATGGTATACTTTTTGTAAGTACCGGCCCCTGTTTTTTACGAAAAAAAGTTTGCCTGCTTTCGTCAATGAATATGTCAAAATTGTGACTAATTGATTGATTTTAGTATTTGAAGTAAAATTATTTGTTACGTGAATTGAATAGTGGTTTAATTGTTGTCGCAGATTAAGTACTTAGAAGTGATTTTTGGTTTTGTTGTCATAAAAAATCTTTTTCTGATGTCGGCTTAAATTGATAAGCCATAGTATTGAGGAAAAGGACACAGCAGGGCGGAGTTGCGACAGGTTTTCTAACTATAACGTTTATGCTTTATTGTTTACTTCCACGGAAAAAGCCATGGCTTTGGCTTTGGCTGGCTATGCTGTTACCTTTCGCGGGTAAAGCCCAGCTCATCAGTATTCAGCCGTCGAGCGGTTCCATTTGTGCCGGGCAACCGATAGGCCTCACAGTACTTCCCGGTCTAACCTTGCCAGGGACAGGTGATCTGGGAATTCTGGATCTATCTGTATCAGGTCCCGCTGGTATCAGTGCCTCCGTTGGGAGTGGAAACAGTTTAATCAGTGTCAGTACCGGAACCGGTTTACCAACAGGTGTCTATAATCTGACAATCTCGGCTGATGTGCTACCGGTCCTTGATCCGCTGAATTTAATCCCTCCGTTGGTATTAGAGGTTCCCCTGAACATTACCGGACTACCGTCCAGCCCAAGCCCGCCCGCAACGCTGACTGCGCTGACTGGCTCAACATTGTCCTTATCCGGATTGTGTCCGGTCGGGACTGTGTTAGGAACGGTAACGCAGCCGCTGCTGGGCGTCATTCCGGTGCCGACCACCACGGCCGGAACCCGGTCCCTATCCCTTGTCTGTAACAACGGGGGATGTCTGAGCGCACCGACTCTTGTCAATCTCTCCATTCTTGATCCTGTATTGCAGATTGTTCAGGGGCCGCTGGCCTGCGTGGGCGAAGCCTTATCGCTGACGCTGCTGCCGGGTAATTTTGATTTAACAAATCCGTTAATCAACGTCGGTGTCAGCGGCCCGGCCAACACCACCATCTCGGCGCTCGGTCCGGGCGGTGTGCTGACCGTCAGCGGGCTGACCTCGGGCACAACAACCCTGACGGTTAGCGTAAGCTTGGCAGGAACACAAATTCTGAGCCTGCCGGTACCGGTAGTGCGGTTGCCGCTGCCATTGGCGCCGACCACGCCGACAACGGTAACCAGCCTGGTAGGTCTGCCCTTATCACTGTCCGGTCTTTGCGAAGTGGGCAGTACACTGGGGCTTCCCGGCCTGCCGTTATTAGGCAGTATTCCGGTGTCGACATCCACTGTCGGTACGCAGAGCCTGTCGCTGATTTGTACAAACGCATCAGGGTGCGTAAGCCCGGCCAATGTGCTGAACCTGTCAATCGTTGCGCCATTGTTGCAGGTGTTACAGGGACCGCTGGCCTGCGTGGGCGAAGCCTTATCGCTGACGCTGCTGCCGGGTAACTTTAATTTGTCAAATCCATTAATCAACGTGGGTGTCAGCGGCCCGGCCAACACCACCATCTCGGCGCTTGGTCCGGATGGTGTATTGACCATCAGCGGGCTGACATCAGGAACTACAACCCTGACGCTGAACCTGAGCATAGCGGGTACACAGGTGCTAAGCCTGCCTGTACCGGTCGTACGCTTACCGTTACCATTAGCCCCGACGACGCCGACAACCGTAACGGGCCTGGTCGGCTTACCATTATCCGTATCCGGTCTTTGCGAAGTAGGCAGTACACTGGGTGTGCCGGGTTTGCCGCTGCTGGGTAGTGTGCCGGTGCCGACATCAACGGTCGGTACGCAGAGTCTGTCGCTGATCTGTACAAACGCCTCAGGCTGTATCAGTCCGACGAATGTGCTGAACCTGTCAATCGTTGCGCCATTGTTGCAGGTGTTACAGGGGCCGCTGGCCTGCGTGGGCGAAGCCTTATCGCTGACGCTGCTGCCGGGTAACTTTAATTTGTCAAATCCATTAATCAACGTGGGTGTCAGCGGACCGGCTAACACCACGATTTCGGCGCTTGGTCCGGATGGTGTATTGACGATCAGCGGCCTGACATCAGGAACCACAACGCTGACACTGAGTGTGAGTGTGCTGGGCAATCAGGTGCTGAGCCTGCCGGTGCCGGTAGTGCGTCTGCCGCTGCCGTTGGCGCCAACGACACCAACAACCGTAACGGGTCTGGTCGGCTTGCCGTTGTCGCTGTCGGGCCTCTGCGAGGTGGGCAGCACACTGGGTCTTCCTGGTCTGCCGCTCTTAGGCAGTATTCCGGTATCGACATCCACGGTCGGTACACAGAGCCTGTCGCTGATCTGTACAAACGCCTCAGGCTGTATCAGTCCGACGAATATCATTAACTTATCGATTGTTGCCCCGCTCGTACAAACGCTTACCAGTGTTGTCTGTCTGGGTCAGCCACTGTCACTAACCGTACTGCCGCTTAATTTCGGCCTGACCAATCCTCTGGTCCAGGTCGCCGTAACCGGTCCGGTTGGTGCAACGATCTCGGCGCTCGGCCCCGATGGTGTATTAACCGTAAACGGCCTGCCAACCGGCCCGTCAACGCTGACGGTGACGGTAAGTGTGCTGGGCAATCCGGTACTCACGATTCCGGTTCCGGTAAATGTGGGCAGTATTCTGCCGCCGTCCCTGCCAACGACGCTGACAACGGTAGTCGGCAGCACACTATCGCTGTCGGGCCTTTGTCCGGCCGGTACGCTGGGAACGCTGCTGAATCCGCTGCAAGGCATTATTCCGGTATCAACAACGGCCGTCGGGGTGCAGTCGCTGTCGCTGATCTGCGGCAACGGCACCTGTGTCAGCCCGACATCCGTCATCAATTTAAGCGTAGTGGCGCCGCTGCTGCAAACGTTGACATCCGGTATTGTCTGCCTTGGCCAGCCGCTGTCGGTAACACTGCTGCCGGTCAACTTTAACCTGACCAACCCTTTGATTCAGCTGGCGGTGACCGGTCCGGTAGGGGCGACGATCTCGGCACTCGGCCCGGATGGTGTCCTGACGGTAAACGGCCTGCCCGCCGGTCCGTCGACGCTGACCGTGACAGCCAGTGTGCTGGGGACGCCGCTGCTTACGATCCCTATCCCGGTTACGATTGGTAATCTGCTGCCGCCTACGCTGCCAACGACCCTGACGGCGCTGGCCGGTACACCATTGTCGTTGTCGGGCCTCTGTCCGGCCGGTACGCTCGGTACACTGCTGAACCCGTTACAAGGTATCATTCCGGTATCGACATCGGCGGTCGGGGTACAAACCTTGTCGCTGGTCTGCGGTAACGGCACCTGTTTAAGCCCGACCAGCATTCTGAACCTGAGTGTGGTTGCGCCGTTGCTACAGATATTGCAGGGCGGACTGGTGTGCGTGGGGCAGAATCTGTCATTAACGGTCTTGCCGGGGAATTTCAGCCTGGCCAACCCGCTGATCAGCGTTGGGGTAAGCGGTCCGGCAAATACAACGATTTCAGCCTTAGGCCCGGATGGCGCCTTAACGGTTAGCGGCCTGACCTCGGGGACAACCACATTGACAGTCAGTGTCAGCGTAGCGGGTACACAAGTGCTCAGCCTGCCATTGCCGGTTATCGCGCTGCCGGTTCCGCTGGCCCCGTCGTTACCGGCCACGCTGACTGCTCTGACAGGCAGTACAGTATCGTTGTCCGGCCTGTGCCCGACCGGTACGCTGGGTACGCTGCTCAATCCGCTGCAAGGGGTAATTCCGGTATCAACGTCGGCAGTAGGCGTTCAGACCTTGTCGCTCGTCTGCGGTAACGGTACCTGTCTGAGTCCGACGAGTATTGTCAACTTATCCATTGTGGCCCCGATTGTACAGGTATTGACCGGTACGATTGCCTGCATCAACGGCCCGCTGTCGCTGACGCTGCTGCCGGTGAACTTTGGTCTGACGAATCCGCTGATTCAACTGGCGGTAACCGGACCGGTGGGTGCTACGATCTCCGCTTTAGGTCCGGATGGCGTCTTAACGGTAAACGGCCTGCCAGCCGGCCCGTCAACCCTGACGTTGACCGCCAGTGTGCTGGGCAATCCGGTACTGACCCTGCCGATTCCGGTGAATATCGGCAGTCTGCTGCCGCCGTCATTGCCAGGTACACTGACGACGGTTGTCGGCAGTACGGTATCGCTGACGGGCTTATGTCCGGCCGGTACGCTGGGTACGTTGCTGAATCCGGTGCAGGGCATTGTGCCGGTATCGACGTCTGCGATCGGGGTTCAGGCCCTGTCGCTGGTCTGCGGTAACGGAACGTGTGTGAGCCCGACGACGATCATTAACCTGACCGTTGTGGCACCACTGCTTGATATTGCCTTAAATAATGTCATTTGTTTAGGGCAGACCTTGTCTTTAACGCTGCTGCCGCTCAACTTCGGCCTGACCAACCCGCTGGTACAACTGGCCATAACAGGTCCGGTCGGTGCTACGGTGAGTGCTGTAAACTCAGCCGGTGTTGCAACTGTCGATGGGTTACTAAGCGGAACACAAGGGCTGACGGTCACCGCCAGCGTACTGGGTACGCCGGTGCTGACACTGGTCATTCCGGTGACTGTCGGAATAGGTAATACCATACTTGTCACAGCTTCCAGTCAGACCGCTGCCGCCGGGCAAAGTGTTACCCTGACCGCTTCCGGTTGTCAGAGCGGAACACTTACCTGGTCGGCGGGTAGTCAGTTTGCCGGACAGCCGAGCATTGTGGTCATGCCGCTGACAACAACAACCTATACCGCGTCGTGTGCCAGCGGTCAGTGCGTGGCCACCGGTTCCGTGACGGTCAGTGTCAATGAGCAGACATCGCTCGCCATCACAAAGCTGGTCAGTGCCAGCCGCGCGAAAGTGGGTGACCTGATTACCTATACGCTGATTGTCAGCAACGGAGGTCCCGGTGCCGCAACAAACGTGGTGGTGCGCGATTCGGTGAGCAGCGGACTGGCGATTCAGACCGGCTCAATCAATGTATCAACGGGTACATTCTCGCCTGGTAATCCGGTGAGCGAATGGACAATTCCGAGCCTGCCGGCGAGTGCAACCGTGACGCTGGTATTTTCGGCCAGCATCACCGAAGAGGGTGTTGTCTATAACACCGCCATGATACCGGGGGCCATTGCGAAAGTTTGTACGTCTGTACCAGTAAAAGTCTGTGCAGGTGCTACTTTTGAATATGAACTGTCTGCTCCGTCTGGTTACAGTTTGTATCAGTGGTTCTTTAAACCGGTTACAGGTGCCGAAATAAAAGCCTACGAAGGTCCGTTAAATACATTTACAGCAACGGCGTTCGGTGAGTATCGGATCGTGGTAAACGATGCGCCGGGACTGTGTCCGGATCTGTCGTGCTGTCCGATTGTCATTGAAGCTGACAGCGTGCCGTTGTTTACGGTGATGGCGAAGTCGCCGACCTGTATTGCGAGCCAGCCACAGCTGAACGGTCAGCTGACGGTGCTGGGGCTGGGTGATCCGGCTTCGTACAGCGTTGCGATCTCGGCGGGCGGCAGCTTCACCACGGTGAATCCGGTGCTGACGGCCATACCGGCCAACGGTGTGATTGCGTCAAATCTCGCGGGCGATCAGCAATATACCGTCCGCGTATACAGTGCACTGGGCTGCTACCGCGATGTGCGGGTAGATGTAGTGACCAACTGCCAGTGCCCGGCGGAAATCTGTGTACCGGCCGTGATCCGGAAAACGAAATCAAGGGTAGCAACGCTCCCATAAACGATCTCCTTTGGTTCGATGCCGAAGGAATAAGCAAGTATGTCAGGCAAGCCCGGCTCAGATGAAGCCGGGCTTCTTTGCATCTGCTTTTCAGTACTTTATTTCGGTTCGGGCGGGCGCAAAATCAACTTTTATTCACTCATTTTTGTTAGCTGCGTAGAATCAATCTGATTTAGCGCTACTTTTGCAGTTCTTTTACAGCCGTTACGACTGACCTATTATGCTTACTATCAGTAATTTGCAGGCCTCGATTGGGGAAAAAGAAATTCTAAAGGGCATTAACCTTGAGGTGAAAGCCGGTGAGGTTCATGCAATTATGGGCCCGAACGGCTCAGGAAAAAGTACACTGGCTTCGGTGTTAGCGGGTCGTGAAACCTACGAAGTTACCGGCGGAAGTGTGCTGTTTGATGGAAAAGATCTGTTAGAACTGGCACCCGAAGAGCGGGCTGCCGAAGGTATATTCCTCGCTTTTCAATATCCGGTTGAAATTCCGGGCGTCAGTACAACGAACTTCCTGCGTACAGCCCTGAACGAAATCCGTAAATACCGTGGCGAAGAGGCACTCGATGCCGTTCAGTTCCTGAAACTGATGAAGGAGAAAATGAAGCTGGTGAACATCGACCAGTCGCTCCTGAGCCGCTCCCTGAACGAAGGCTTCTCCGGTGGTGAGAAAAAACGGAACGAAGTATTCCAGATGGCGATGCTGGAGCCGAAACTGGCGATCCTCGACGAAACGGATTCGGGTCTGGATATCGACGCCCTGCGGATTGTGGCCGAAGGCGTGAACAAACTGCGCTCTCCGGAACGCTCAACCATTGTCGTAACGCACTATCAGCGATTGCTGGATTATATCGTGCCGGACTACGTACACGTATTGTATAAAGGCCGTATCGTGAAGTCGGGTCCGAAAGAACTGGCCCTTGAGCTGGAAGAAAAAGGCTACGACTGGATCAAAGCTGAAGCCGAATACCAGCAGTAATCTGTGGCAGTAACGCGTTGACGAAACTGTTGTTCAATAAACCTACTGCCGGGCGTGAGCCTCAGCAAACTGCTACAAAACTATTATGACTCCCAATTCTCAATCATACAGTCGGACCTCTCCGCTGAAAGACCAGTTGCTGGCCGCATTTCAGGTGACGGAGGAACGAATCAATGGCGAAAGCAAGTCTCCCGTGCATCAGGTGCGCCGGGCGGCCCTGCAACAGTTCGACAAACTGGGCTTTCCGACCATTAAACACGAAGAGTGGAAGTATGCCAATGTAAAGAACCTGATTCAGGAAGCGTTTGAGCTGGAAACCCCCTCACCGCTGTCGGCCGATGACCTGCATACGCTGGAAATCCCGAACCTGTCGGGCAACATTCTTTACTTTGTGAATGGTCGTTACAAACCGGAGATGTCGACCATCGTCAGCCCTGCGGCTGAGGTACAGATTCTGAGCTTCGCCGAAGCGCTGAAGTCGCAGCCGGAAACGATTAACAATTACTTTGCACAGCAGGCCGATTATCAGGATAATGCCTTTACGGCCCTGAATACGGCATTTGCCCATGACGGGGTATTTATCCGTGTACCGGACGGGAAAGTGGTCGAACAGCCGATTATCATCCGCTACATCAACGACGCCCGCGAAAAGAAAGTCGCTGCCCAGCCGCGTAACCTGATTATTGTTGGCCGGAATGCAAACGTGAAAATTGCCGAATCATACCGCTCGCTGGGTGAGATGACGGCGTTCACCAACGTCGTGACCGAAATCTCGCTGGCCCGCGACGCTAATGTTGAACACTACAAAGTGCAGAACGATACGGATGCGGCTTATCACATCGGGACAACGCAGGTGCGTCAGGCCGACAACAGCCACTTCTATTCAGCCACGGTTACGCTGAATGGCGGCTTTGTCCGGAACAACCTGAATATCGTGCTCGACGGGGAGTACTGCGAGGCCTACATGTACGGGCTTTACATCCCGAACGGCCGTCAGTTTGTCGATAACCACACGCTGGTTGATCACGCTAAACCGAACTCGTACAGCAGCGAACTCTATAAGGGGATTCTGGAAGAGAAATCGACGGGCGTTTTCAACGGGAAGATCTTTGTTCGTCAGGATGCGCAGAAAACCAACGCGTACCAGTCGTGCAAAAACGTAGTGTTGTCGCCGGAAGCAACGATGAATACCAAGCCGCAGCTCGAAATTTTTGCGGATGACGTGAAGTGCTCGCACGGTACAACAACGGGTATGCTCGACGAAGAGGCCCTGTTCTACATGCGGTCACGCGGTATCCCGAGAACCGAAGCCCAGGCATTGCTGATGTATGCCTTTGCGCAGGACGTGCTGACACAAATCAAAATTGAACCGATCCGCGAGTACCTGAGTGCGGTTGTTGCTCAGAAACTGGCGATGTAAGCATAATGATAAGCGACAGGAAAGCGGCTCAGACATCTGAGCCGCTTTTTTTGTGACTATACAACTGCATGTGCTGTACCTGACGGCACAGCGACGGGGATTACTTCGGTTGGCAATCGGGATTTTATGGATGTTTTGCCGACGTTCGATGACGAACGATGACGAACGATGACGAACGATGACGAACGATGACGAACGATGACGAACGATGACGCCCGACGTTCTACCGACGCCTGCGGCTGTTGTGGCCCTACGGGCCATTGGAGCAGAACAACCAGCAACCCCGAACAACCAGCAACAACCAGAACCATCAGAACAACCAGAACCATCAGAACAACCCGAACAACCAGAACCATCAGAACAACCCGAACAACCAGCCCTAACTTCCCCACGCCGTCAGGACCAGCGTGCGGCTGCCGCCGTGGTTGCGGTGTTCGCAGAGGTAAATGCCCTGCCATGTGCCCAAGTTCAGCTGCCCGTTGGTGACCGGTATCAGCACCGAACTGCCCAGTACCGACGCTTTCAGGTGGGCCGGCATGTCGTCGGAGCCCTCGTAGTCGTGCTGGTAATACGGCATGTTTTCCGGAATCATCCGGTTAAAATGCGTTTCAAAATCAACGCGGACGGTCGGGTCGGCATTTTCGTTGATGGTCAGGCTGGCCGATGTGTGCTGGATAAACACCTGTACCATGCCCGCCTTCAGTTGCCGGAGCTCCGGAAATTCACGCTCGATGATGCGGGTGATTAAATGAAAGCCCCGTGAATAGGGTTGTAACCGGATTGTTTTCTGAAAGCAATTCATTCCTCGTAGCTTTGCCCTGATTAATTAAACCAAATACGTACCTGGTGCGACCATATATTTTAGCCGAAACCAACTGGAAAGCCGTCAAAGATACATCGTTTGACCTCGCTATTCTGCCGTGGGGGGCCACCGAAGCCCATAATTACCACCTGCCTTATGCTACGGACGTTTACGAAGCCGACGCCATAGCGGCCGGATCGGCGCAGAAAGCGTGGGAGCAGGGGGCAAAAGTGATCGTGCTGCCCACCATCCCGTTTGGCGTCAACACAGGGCAGACGGATATTTTGCTGGACATTAACATGCACCCGAGCACCCAGCTGGCGGTACTGAACGATATCGCAGAGGTGCTGAACCGGCAGGGCATTTACAAACTCCTGATTCTGAACAGCCACGGCGGTAACGATTTCCGGCAGATGATCCGTGAACTGGGCGTGCGGTTTCCGAAGATGTTGATTAGTACCTGTTTCTGGTTTAACGTTCTCGACCGGTCAACGTTTTTCGACGTGAAAGGCGACCACGCCGACGAACTCGAAACCAGCGTAATGATGCACCTGCACCCTGATCTGGTTCTGCCACTCGACGAGGCCGGCGATGGTACGGCCAAACGCTGGAAAATCAAGGCGTTCCGCGAGGGATGGGCGTGGGCCGAGCGGCAATGGTCGAAGGTGTCGGAAGATACCGGCATCGGCAATCCGAAGCAGGCAACTCCCGAAAAGGGCGAACGGTACTTGGAAGCACTGACATCGAAGATCAGCGAATTGCTCGTCGAACTGGCCGCCGCCGACCTCGACGACCTGTATGAATAAACGGCTTTCTGTGTATCTTGCCGGAAACATCGACGAAACATGTTATGCAACATGGCAAAACCACAGGAAACACACTTCAGCTACAGGTATCCTCAGAAATCGGTACGCTCAGGCGGCTGCTGATCCACAGTCCGGACCGGGGCCTTGGCAAGGTTGTACCTTCCAAAGCCCAGGACTGGCTGTTTGAAGATATCGTGCACCTTGATACCATGCGGCGGTATGAATACGACTATTACGTTAAGATTCTGCTGTATTTTCTCGATCCTGATAAAGTAAAAGGCCGCATTGCGGAGCTGGGACCCGCCAGCGATCGTAACTTTTTCAAACCTGATCATCCGGATTATTTTGCATCCGACAAAGTCGTTGACGTACAGTGCCTGCTGTCTGATATTCTGGCCGATGACGTTATCAAAACCAAGCTGGTGGCGGCCATCTGCGGCATTGAACGTACCTCATTTGCCGCCCAGCAACGCCTCCAAAGCTACGATCCGGTCGAGCTGGCCAAGATTCTGATCTCGGGTACACTCCCCGACGAGGCCATGACCATGATCTTTGCGCCGGTCCCCAACTTTATCTTTACCCGCGATATCGGTATCGTCATCAACGACCATATCCTGCTCAACAAACCGGCCAAACATGCCCGGACGCGGGAAGCCCTGCTGACCCAGTACATCTTTTTTCACCATCCGCTGTTTGCGCCCTTCCGGGATAATATCATCGAAATTCCGGATAATGAGCACGCGTTTCTGCTGGCCGATTCGGAGGTAAACAAAGACCTGACGCGTTCGACGCTGGAAGGGGGAGACGTGATGATGATTGCGCCCCGGCACCTGCTGATCGGCGTCAGTGAGCGGACGACGCTTTACGCGGCCCAACAGGTGATGCGGATCGTGTTTCAGAAGAATCTGGTTGATACGGTGACGGTGATTCAGATTCCGAAAAAGCGCGATTACATGCACATCGACACTGTTTTTACCCAGGTGAAACGCAACATATGGGTGCTGCTGGCTTCGCTGGGGCGTACCGGCGATGAAGCCAAAAAACGGGATGTGATCCATTTCTTTGCGCCGAAAGATGTGTCCGAAGACCTTAAAATTCTCCAGTTCATCAAGGGGCTTGAACACAAGCCTATCGAAATCGAGAACCTCGAAGACCTCCTTGCCGACATCAGCAAAAACGATCTGGGCAGCACCGAACCGGTGCAGTTTATATACTCCGGCAACAACGAATTTCCGTTCGGGGCCCGTGAGCAATGGACTGATTCCTGCAACCTGCTGGCCCTGAAAGACGGGGTCGTGATCGGGTATGACCGCAACGATAAAACGCTGGAGGCCTTCCGTGCGAAAGGGTTCGATGTGGTGAAAGCCAGTGAATTGCTCGAGCGGTTTGACCGGGGGGAAAGCTCGCCCGAAACCATTGAGAATACGTTTATCATGCTGCCGTCGGCCGAGCTGAGCCGTGCCCGTGGCGGGTCGCACTGCATGAGTCTGCCGCTGTGGCGGGAGAAGTTGTAGGGCGATATTGCCCGCCGAAACGAGAGATTTTGTAATTTTAAAGCGCTGAATGGCATTTTGCCAATATTTCCTGCTTTTTGACAAACTAACCTATGCAGTCACAAACCACCTCACATATACTCATGATCCGGCCCGTACAGTTCGGTTTTAACGAACAGACTGCCGGCTCCAATGCCTTTCAGAACGCGCAGCTGGCCGAACAAACCAAAGAAACGGCGCAGGAAACAGCCCTTCGGGAGTTCGACGATATGGTACGCCACCTGACGTCGGCGGGTGTTGATGTGATGGTGTATGACGATACCGCCGATCCGCACACGCCCGACTCGATTTTTCCAAATAACTGGGTGTCGTTTCATTTCAGCGGGAAGGTCATTCTGTATCCGATGCAGGCCGAGAACCGGCGTCCGGAACGCCGGCAGGATATTATTGATGACCTGGGCAAACGCTTTATCGTCGGCAGTGTGGTTGACCTGAGCGGCTACGAGAACGAAGGAAAGTTTCTGGAAGGGACGGGCAGCCTGGTCCTCGACCGGATGAACCGCGTGGCATTTGCCTGTTTGTCGCCCCGGACCGATGCGGAGGTACTCAGCGCCTTTGCCGACAAGACCGGTTACCGGACGGTGGCCTTTCGCGCCGTTGACGCCGATGGCAAACCCGTGTACCATACCAATGTGGTGATGTGTATGGGCGATACGTTTGCGGTGATCTGCCTGCAGGCTATCCCTGACATCGACGAGCGGCTGATGGTCCGGCAGGAGCTGGAGGCCCTGGGCAAACGGGTCGTTGAGATTACACCGGAACAGATGGCCAGCTTTGCCGGCAATATGCTGCTGGTCAATTCGCAGACCGGGCAGAAGCTTCTGGTGATGTCTGATCAGGCCTATACCTCGCTGACCGACAAACAACTTGATGTACTAGACGATTACGCGCGGATCATGCACATTGACCTGTCGATGATCGAAGGCAATGGCGGTGGCTCTGCCCGCTGTATGATGTGCGAAGTCCATTTGCCGTTGAAGTAGGTTTCAATTGGCTGTCGTACCGATAACTGTCTGCCGTTTGGGGGCCGCCTGGCGGGTCTGCCCCCAAACGGCAGACAGTCTTTTTTGGGGGAGTTTGGGCGTTGGCGCGTAAGTTGCAGTGGTGTCTCCATAGCTCGTAGTTATAAGGCTGGTACTAAATTTAAAAGCCTGGATGATGCTGAACCTGATCCGTTTTCTTTATAATTTGTAATAAGGCTAATCCGGCAAAGTTAAGAGATGGAAGAAGACAATAAACAGCCTGGAATTTTATCTTATAATGAATTGATGAAACTGTCAAAAAATGACTTTATCAAGTATTATGAGGAAATCCAAGAATGGGGGCGCTCGCAGCAAACCGAAATTGCCCTTGGGTATGATGACCTAACGAAAGATGAAAAAGTTCAATATTGGGTTACCCGACTTGGCCGCACATTCCGCAGTCAGGCAGAAAGTGGTCTTGACCCTTATGTGAGCTATACCCCTGAGTGGTATGCAAACATAAAACGTTTTGAACCCGATTTAGATAAGCTACTAAAAGCTGCTTTCAAAGGCTCCTTATATTGGGAATGGGACTTTGAGGAATTTATGAATAGAATCTGGTAGTCTGTTTTTCCGGTTACCGCTCGCAATTGTGAGCAGGCGGTAAGTGTTGTAATAACTATCAGGAGGGCTATACTAGCGCACGGTTCCGGCGCGAACGGTGGATTGTTACAAAAAAAATATGAAAGTAAGCTGTCGACTGTTGAGTGGACTTTTTTATTCAAAAACCTCCTCATCCGAACTAGTAATCTTGTGTAAATAATACGGCGGTCTGAGAACACGTAGTTTATACTATTACCAGCGAAGAAAACAAACTTGCTTTAAAAGTTCATACACTTATTTTATATGAGGAGCTATATAAGTTTATAAAATGTAGATGGAAAATTTAAACAATTACTTTAAAAAGCTTAATAGACCTTGTAGCTTACAAGAGATTTTAAGTACTGAAGCAAAATTTGGGTTTTCTCTTCCGGATCCATATAGGGATTTCCTTTTAAAAAGTAATGGAGGAGAGTTAAGCGACGAAACTTCTTTCTTTCAGATCAATATTAATAATAAAGATTTAAATGATAGTCTTGTAGAATTAGTGGCTATTGATTCTTTAGAAGGTGGTTACTTTACATTCGTCGATTCTGAAAAGGAAGAAGGCTTTCCAGACTATTTCCATCATGAAATGATTAGAATAGCAGATACACAAGGAGGTGGGTGTATACTAATGGGTTATAAATCAGATAACTATGGAGTAATATATTGGATAAATTACATTTGGTATGATGATGAGTTAATGCCGATTAGACTTGCAGATAGTTTAGAAAAGTTTCTTGAATCATTGACATCTTACGGACAATTATTCGGAAACCTATAAAAATACCTTTATCATTTGATTAACATGAATAATCATCATCAATAAATGATACTGGCCCTAAAGCTAGCCTGCCGTAAAACAATTCATGGATGCGAGAAGTCCGCCGCTGCGGACCCTTCTCGATAAGAAGCATTCGCGGAATGCAAACGATGACGGACAATATTACTAGTTTGCATATATTTTCGAAATAGGAATGCGAATATTTAGTTTAATAAATTATTCTTTACAAGGAAATAGTTTTATAATAAAGCTCTAAATGGAATTGAGCTATTTTGAGTTTAAAAAAGATTGTTACCAAATTGTAGGTGAGTTCTTAAAGCCGTATAGATATGTTTATAATGAGAAAATATCAGATGATTTCATTGATATGTATACTAATGAAAATGGGGTGATTTTTATTTCAATGCTAGATAATTTTCCTCATATAGGAGTGTCATTTGGATTTAAGACAAATGACGGGAAAGATATACCATTTAGATTAATAGATTCAATTATTAAAGTAGATTCAAAAGAAAAAATGGAATTTTATAATGCTTTTTCGAAAGAATATAATCTAAATGAATATCCGATACAAATGCTTTACTCTGTTAGAACATTAGAAAAATTTTACAAACCTATACTAACGGCGACATCTCCGATAGCTATGATAAAGTCAAGGGTTTAAGTGCAATTTTTTAAGCCTTGGGAATGGTGGTCATTTGGTCGGGCTTACCCTGCCGGATAACCGCCACCAATTGATGTAATAGCTTGTTACGGACGTTGTTAATGACCAG
>NZ_JBYFCJ010000025.1:0-108496 GCF_057652235.1 Arsenicibacter sp. R0_47
ATCGATCAGTTTGCGGATGATTTTAACTCACTAATCGAATTTATGACCATGCATAGGGTTTTATGAGAAAGCCCTGTATTCAGGTGATATTTTACCATCCGGCACGCCGTTTGGTCCGCTGATATCGCGGTATTTCATATCCCCTACCTTCACATTTGTGCTCAGCTTAGGTGAGTTATTGACATCTTCCTGTGTCCGGTAAATGCCTTCCGACACGTAGCCATACCACTCATTAAACTGACTCCCTTTCCGTTTGATCTGGTCGCCCAGAAACTCCGTTCCGCCCAGATCGCCCATTATCGATGTAAACTGCGAGAGGTTACCCGACACGGAATACTTTAGCCCTCCTATGCGGTCACTCCACGACAGGTCGAGGTCAATGCCCTTTGTGCTCATTTTGCCGGTGTTCTGGTTTGGATTTTCAAACCCGACAAAGATGGGTATCTGGAGCGCTAACAGCATATCCGACGTTTGTTTCTGATAAACATCCCCGACAAACCGCAGCCGTTCATTAAAGAAATTCGCATCCAGGCCAATATTGGCAGAGGTGGTTTTTTCCCATGAAATATTCTCGATAGCATACTGAACCTGAGCTGCTGTCTGCTGCGACAGGGCCGCCCCTGACTGATAGAACAGCGCATTTCCGAAATTGATAATCCCCAGATACGGGTAATTACCGATCCGTTCGTTCCCCAGTGTGCCCCATGAACCCCGTAATTTCAGAAACGACAGTACTTTCTGATTTTTCAGGAAGGCCTCTTCACTGAGCACCCATCCGACCGAAAACGAAGGGAATACGCCCCAGCGATACTTACTGTTAAAACGCGAAGAGCCATCGCGCCGGATATTCGCCTGGAGGAGGTATTTTTCACGGAAAGCATAGGTCAACCGGCCGAAGTAAGACCGGTAAGCCGTCTCATAGGCAGACCCTGCATTATCTCTGAAGGTTATGGGTCCCTGATCCAGGTACGGGTAGCCATCAAACAGGTACTGATCCCGGGATGCCGACAGGCTCTCGTATTTGTTGTAATAATTTTCATAGCCCGCCAGCGCCGTAATATCATAATTGCCGAATGTCCGGGCATAGTTGGCCAGTAACTGCGTGGTCAGGGCGAGGTTTGTGTTACGGCCTTCCACGAGCCGGGTTGTTGCGTTGGCTCCGTTTTCAGAAAGCGTAACGACAAACTGGGTCGGATCGGTTGCCGAGAACGCATCAACCCGTTTGTTAAAAAATTTCTGATTGTTAAAATCAAAAATCGGGGCAAGAACACCCGTAATCTTCAGGCCGTCAATGGGTTTAATGTCAATTCCGACGCGGCCGCTGATCTGATTATAAAGGTTGGCATTAGTGCCACCGTATTTCAGCCGCGCCCATACGTTGGCACCTGCTTTTCCGTCGGCTACCCGGCCATCGGCCCACATTGCCGGATACACCGGGGAGGCAATCCGGATTTCGCCGAGCGGATCCCCGTGGGTCGGATCGGTGGTTGTCGTCCGTTTAAAGTTGAAATCGAAGGTAGCACTGAGGTATTTGTTCAGCGTAAAATCATTGTTCAACCGGGCAAAAATCCGCCGGTAATCCTTATTATCGTAGAAGCCGCCTACTTTTTCGTACCGGATCGATGCGTTTGATTTTATAAACTTTGACCCCGCCATCATGCTCAGGCTGTGGGTTTCACGGGGGGCATTCTGCCGCAGGGCTATAGCCATCCAGTCGGTATCCGGATACTTATCAGGATCGGCCGCGTGCTTTTCGGCATAGCCGTCGATCAGGTCCTTCGTAAATGTCGGGTATTGATTTGATCCATTCCCGGCATCATTCCACCGCAATTCATTGACCAGCTGCATGTACCGGACAACGCCCATTTTCTCTGGCAGCTGGGTCGGTTTGTCAACCCCGTTTTCGTAGGAATACTGGATAGAAACCTGATCCGATTTAGCCCGCTTCGTTGTAATTAATATAACCCCGGAAGCAGCCCGCGAGCCGTAAATGGATGAAGCCGCGGCATCTTTCAACACGGTAATGTTCTCAATATCGGCGGAGTTGACCTGGTTTACATCGGCAACCGGTATACCATCGACCATTACTAAGGGGTCTGAATTTCCGATGGTGGTCACCCCGCGTATCCGGATGGTTGCCCCGCCCATCGCCCCGCTCGATCCGCTGCGGGTTACGACTACCCCCGACATGGCCCCCTGAAGCGATTGCGAGACCTGGGTTTCGCGGCGTTCCTTAAACTGATCGGCCCCTATAGACGCTACGGCGCCGGTCAGATCCCGCTTTTTCTGGGTGCCATAACCCACGACCACGACTTCACTCAGCGAACGGTTGTCGGGCTGGAGCGTGATCGAAAGCGTTGTCTGCGTATTTACACTGACCTCCTGTGTCTGGTAACCAATGTACGACACCAACAGGACTGCGGGCCGTTCCGGTACGTTCAAGGTAAATGTACCATCGGCCTGCGTTGACGTACCCTGTTTGGTATTGTTAATTATGATGTTGACGCCGGGAATACCTTCATTGGTTTCGGCGGCAATTACCTTGCCTCTGATCTGAACATCCCGGCCGGACTGAGCCTGTACAAACCGGTTCTGTAGCAGGAGAAAAATCCCTAGCCATAAACCGGAATACAAGTTTAGGTTGCGTGTAAACAAGTACATTGGATTGTGAATTTAGTTATGAGTTTAGTAGACTGGTTCAATTCGTACATCCGGCAGGCACAACATGTCCTGCCCACAGTACCTGCCCGGACACTGACGTGCCGGTTGGTACCGCCGGAATAATTGTTTTCCCTGACGTAGTTTAATCTGCTGCGGTGTTAGTTGCGGTTTTGCGTCCCGAACACCTGAAACTCCCGGATGCCCGGGTAACCGGATGCGTCGTCAATGACCAGCCGGAATTTCCGGGCCACAACCGGTTCAATTTCCCTCGACCAGTTACCCATATTGGTATCGCTGGCCAGCCGTATCCATTTTCCGGCTTTTTCGTACTGAATGGTAAAATCCTTAATCTTCGATTTGTTGTAAACCAACTCGGAGACCGTTATCCGGCTGACTGATTCCGGCCTGCCCAGGTCAACCTCCAGCCAACCTTTCCGGGTAAACAGTTGCATTATAGAATCAGCCATGTAATGCATATTGCGGCCATAATAGCGATCGAAATTAACATCCGTTCGACGGCCCATTTTCCAGGCTGTTCCCGGATTGTCGTCAACAGCCGCGCCGGCATCATGCAGAAAGCTGCCCAATGCGCTTGACGCGCGGGTCGTCCGGCCGTAGGAAAGCGCTCCGCTGGTGCTGAAGGGCCGTATCAACCCCAGCGATGCGGCTGGCTTGTCGAGGGTGAGCGCCAGTACCGTAGCCACCGGATCCCGGCCCGAAGCCGGTAAGCGAATGGTCAGCCCACCCGCTTCCTGGCGGATGTCTACCGGTTGACCGTTCAGTAACCGCGCATTCCTGAGAACCGCATTCAGGGGAGGAAGCCGGATACTGTCAGGGCTTTCCGGAAATATATACAGGTACACCGTATTGTTGCGGTAACTGCTGACGTAATGCCGGGTAGGTGTGTAGGGGCCGCCTCTCAGTTTGTATATGGCTTCGGCATGCCGGTTAATCCAATCCCCCATTTCATTCGTGCGGCTCACAAAAGCGGCCGGAAATACCCCCGTACTATCAGGGCCAATGTTGAACAGCAGGTTGCCGTTACCCCCGATGCAGCGTAAAAGCGTCTGTACACACTCGGGCAATGGCCGCGGGGTATCCCCGAACTTCCACGCCCACTGGTGGCCCATATTGGTACAGGTTTCCCAGGGAACACGCCCGTAACCGGCCACAAAGTTTTCCGGAGTAGCATAATCAGCGTATGGGCCGACTCTGGCATGCGACTCGTCGGGTGTAAATGGTTCGAGCCGGTTGTTGATGATGATGCCAGGCTGTAACCGGCGGGCCAGCTCGTATACCTTTTTAGGATGGGCAGGACTTGGCCAGCCGTCGTAATCAATCCAGAGCAGGCTTATTTTACCGTAATTGGTCAACAGTTCCCGAATCTGGGTAAGCATACGGTCAACAAACAGGGCATTGGTCTCAGGATTGCGGCAATCGGGATCTTTCCAGTCACCCACCGAAAAATACCACCCGATCGCGAGGCCTTCCTTGTGTGCAGCCGCTGCCAGCTCCCTGCATACATCTCTGCCAAACGGAGACCGCATAATGTTGTAGGATATGGTTTTCGTATCCCACATACAGAATCCATCGTGGTGTTTGGCCGTCAATACCAGTTGCCGGAACCCGTTTTGCTTTGCCATCCGGACCCATTCCGTTGCGTTGAAGCGGGTGGGGTTAAAGCCTTTATAGAGTGAATCATAGCGGGCTTTTCCGTATGCCTGCCGTGACCAGCTTATCTCCTGCCCGATCCGGCTGACCGGCCCCCAATGAACAAACAGGCTTAACGGATTATCCCGCCAGCGCGCCAGCCGCCCGTCGTCTTTGCGCGGTCCTCCGGCCAGGGTGTGGCCTGCGATCAGTAAGGCGCAGCTAAGTAGTCTGAGATAGAGATGCATGGCAGTCAGGGGTTAATTGATATCCGGGCACTCACCGGCGGTGCGGCAGTGTGGCCCTTCATTCCATAGTACAGGATATACACATAGCACATGGCAGGCACGATAAACGCCGGGCGAATACCCTGCATGTCCGAAATAATGCCCATGACGGGGGGCACAATTGCGCCGCCCACGATACTCATAATCAGCAGCGATGAACCGGTTTTGGTGTAAGCGCCGAGCTTATGAATACTCAGCGTAAACAAAACCGGATACATGACAGACGTACACAAGCCGACAAGGCTCAATGCATACAAGGCCGGATAACCGGATGTCAGCATGGCTGTAACCACCAGCAGGCAGGCTCCGGCAGCACAAACGCACAATATCCGCGCAGGATCAGCACGTCGCAGCAGCCAGGCACCGGCAAGCCGTCCAGCCAGTACAAACGCCATAAAAAGCGTAATGAACAGCGCAGCCTTCTTTTCCGACATTCCCGGCAGCTGCTCAGCGTTGGCAAACCGGATCAGAAAGCTGACAATGCCCACCTCAGCACCCAGGTAACAAAACACCCCAAGGGCACCGAGCACCGTATGGGGGAACCGGAAAATACCGCGAAGGCGTACCGACGACTCACCTTGTTCAGTTAAGGCCGGCAGCGGTATGCGGGTCAGTAAGAGCCCAAGCAGTAAAAACAGCACGGACAAACCGATATACGGGACCTTGACCAGTTGAGCCTCGCTGTTTAAATAGGCAGCCAGCTGATCTGTATCCGGCTGAATTAGGCCCGTATCCGGCATAGTGTCCGCGTGCAACATAAACTGTGCCCCAATCAGCGGCCCGAGCGTTGCGCCGAGAGAGCCGACCGCTGCGGCCAGACTTAACCGGCTCGACGCTTTTTCCGGATCACCCAATACCGAAATATACGGCGTAGCGGTGACCTCCAGAAACGTAAACCCAGCGGCCATAATAAACAGGGCTCCCAGAAACAGCGGGTAGTACCGGGTTACGGCAGCCGGATAAAACAGGCCTGCCCCTACTGCTGCCGTCAGCAGTCCGGTAACCATACCCGCCCGGTAGCCATAGCGCCGGATAAACTGCCCGACCGGCAGTGCCAGCACAAAATACCCGCCGAAGAAGGCCGTCTGCACCAGTGAGGATTCCAGATCTGACAACTGACAGGCACGCTTCAGATGCGGAATTAACACATCATTGATATTCCGGCTCAGGTTCCAGATGAACATAAGGGTCATAACAGCCAATAACGGAACCAGAACGCGGGACGACGTTTTCATGCAGTTAAAGTTAAGTAAATCAGAAACCGTTCATATTATTCAGCGCTTTTGTGCCCGTACCCAAGCTCAGCCCCGCCACTTACGGGCAGGATACAGCCGGTGATGAAGCGGGCGGCATCCGACACCAGAAAGACAGCGGCATCCGCAATGACGTCGCCTTCGGGACAATAGCCCAGTGCATGGATCCTGTTAAGGTAATTTCCGATTGCAGCCGGATCCGGCTGATCAGCTGCCCATGTCCGTAACATCGGCGTCCACACGCCGGCCGGACAAATGGCATTGACCCGGATACCGAACGGGGCATAATCCAGAGCCATTGCCTTCGTCAGTGCATTCATTCCCCCTTTGGTAGCGACATAGGCAGCATGACGTGTCTGCCCGATTTCACCCACCAGGCTACTCGTGTTCAGGATGCAGCCTTTGGTCGCTTTCAGGGCGTCAATACCAAAACGTGTCGTCCAGTAAACGCTCTTCAGGTTCACTGCAAATAAAGCCTCCCACTCCTCCTCCTCCGTTTCGTGTAATGGCTTTGAGGAGTTAGCAATTCCGGCATTGTTATGGATAACATCCAGCCGGCCGAACTGCGTAAGTGCGGTGTCAATGGCCTGTTTCACATCCGCCCCGAGCTGCACATCCCCGGTAATACCGGTATGGCCTGCACCGAGCTCCTTTAGTAACCCGCTTAGCGCATCCGCATCCCGGTCCAGGACTACTACATGGGCACCGGCACGGGCATACGCCCGCGCGCAGGACTGACCGATACCGGATGCCCCGCCGGTGATTAACACGACCTTATCGAGTAATACGCTCATCCGTTCGTTGCGATTAAGTCACTGCTGCTGCCGGGTTCCTGTGGTACCTGATAGTAGCCGTCGACAATGGTTGCCGGTTGGGTAAAGTATTGCCGCAGATGCGGAATATGCTCCAGAAACAGGTTTTCATGGCCCATGCCGATATGATTAAACAGCACCAGATGCTGGTGGATCTGCCCCATATCACCCACGTGCGGCACAACCGGAATATCAAACTGCTTTGCCAGCAGACTCACGGTCAGAAATTCCGAGATTCCGCCTACCCGCACGGCATCAACCTGGCAGTATGCCATGGCGCCTGCCTGAAAAAAGTTTTTAAAGATAACTTTATTTGGTATGTGCTCACCGGTAGCCACTTTAACGGGCGCAATAGCATCAGCAATAGCTTTGTGGCCGAGTATGTCGTCAGGGTGAGTCGGCTCCTCTATCCAGAACGGATTGATGTGGCTCAACCGCCGGCAAACAGCCAGTGCTTCCGGGACATTCCAGCGCTGGTTGGCATCGAGCATGATGATGGCCTCCTCCCCTGCCGTCTCCCGGATAAGGGCTGCCCGGCGCAGATCCCGCTCAGGGTCATCGGAGCCGACTTTCAGCTTCAACGCCGTAAAACCATGAGCCATTGCCTTTCTGGTATTGTCAATAATTGCCTGATCGGCGTAATTAAACCAGCCTACCGACGTATCGTAGCCCCGGTACCCCGTTTGCAGCACGCCTGACCGGCCACTGCGGCCCGCCTGCGCCTGTGTGAGGAGATCGATGGCTTGTTGGCGGGTCAGTACATCCTCCAGATAACTTAAATCCAGCGTATTAACCAGCTGTTCGGGGGACAAGTCCAGTAACAGCTTCCACAGGGGAACCTGTCTGGTTTTCGCCCACAGGTCAAAACAGGCGTTGACGATGGCAGCCAGCGCCAACTGTACAACCCCTTTCTGCGGACCCAGCCACCGCAATGACGGTGCATCAGCCATGCGGCGGTAAACAGTACCGAAATCAGCCATTAATTCCTCAATTTCGTATCCGACCAGCGGTTGCGCTAAATACGTTATCGCTTTGCAAATCAGATCGTTTCCCGTACCCAGCGTAAAAGCCAGCCCGTTTCCTTCCAGCGCAGTGCCCGTTTTTAACACACACACAGCATAGGAATACTGCGGCGTTTGGTGAATGGCATCCGTACCCACCCCCTCCCCCAGTGTAAACCGGCGATCCTGCGTCGACAGGGCAGTAATGACATTCCGTTTCGGTTGGGCTGTAACCGGGCTCGTTTCCCCTGGGTACGAAGATGCTATCATGGAATTGTGGTAAACGTTACTGTATGTTCAGGAAAATGTTTTCAGTTGTTTCCGGTAATCACGGGGCGTAACCCCTTTTATGCGCTTAAACAGCCGGTTGAAATGGGTCAGATTATTGAACCCGCTTTCATAGGCTACATGCTCAATCTGATTGTAGCGGTCCTGCATCAGTTTGCAGGCATAGCCGATCCGGAGTTCGTTTACAAACTGCGTAAACGGTTTCTGGGTCCGGCTTTTAAAATACCGGCAAAACGAAAACTCATTCATATTCGCCAGCGATGAAATCTCCTCCAGCGGAATCTCACGTCTGAAATTGGCAAAAATAAACTGGAAGAGCCGCTCCATCCGCTGCTGGTCATTTTCAGAATAGCTGTTGATATAATCAGGGCTCGACAGAAACCGGTAGTCTGATGGGTCAGCGTTCATCAACCGGTCGATCAGTTTCAGAAACGCGGCAATTTTGTCCATGCCTTCCCGGTTAAACAGGGTTCTGAAGAGTGCAATCAGTTCCGTTTTCGTTTTACCCCCGTAAATAATTCCCCGGCGCGAAACAGTCAGCCAGTGGTCGAGTGCATTCCGGCACCCGAAGCCCTCCATCGTTCCGGCAAGCTGATCGGGATCAACATACATGGCCAGTGATTGGGCCCTGAGGTGTTCACTTCCCTGAAAATACGCCTTGTCGTTATACCAGACATGGGGTACGCCTGACCCCAGAAAAACTAATTCTCCGGGATCAAAATACTCAATGTTATCACCGACAATCCGCTGACCCGAACTCTCTACTATATACGTCAACTGGCATTCATGGTGAAAATGAAACTCGGTCGCGTAGTAAGGCTGAACGACTTCCTTCGTCAGAAACACTTTATTTGCTGAACTTATGCCTAGTATCGCCTGTACTGGTCTCATAAAAAATTGTCTGTCAGCCTGCTGCAGTTACTTTCAGCGGGTCTGACACATCCAAATGCTGTCTGTTAAACATCAGTCTGGCCGGTTGATAACCTCTGCTTTGAAAAGCAATCAGGGTAATTTAGTCCTACTAAATCCCCTGATTATTGCTTTTGTACAAAGTTATCTTAGATTTTGGCTGATGACAGGCCGGATGTTGACAATTACTAGCACAAAATTGACCTTTTCATGAAGATTCTTACCGTAACGGAACCTGCACATTGTAGGAATGCGACTGATCAATGGTCGTTGCCAGCAGCAGTACGGCCGGTTTACCCTTATCAAACCATAGCTGGGGCCGTTCAAGGTAGCCAACCGGTTCCACCTTACCGTCGGCCCAGTGAATCTGCAGTGTTGAGACCAGTGGATGTTTGGCAAGGTTCCAGTCGAACCCGTCCTTTGAGTCAAACAGCACCAGTGACCGGCCGGCTTTGGTAAACGCACCGTGCATGTCTTTTACAATCGCCCAATACTGGTCACCCTGATACCAGATAAACGGATCTTCGGCCGGGAAGTCCGTGCCTTTGGCATTAAATACAGTATCGGGATACTTTTTAAACGGGCCGGTTGGCTTGTCAGCCGTAGCAACCATGTGTACTACCGGCCCGCCAAACACGCCTGGACGTTTTTTGCCGACAGCTTTGTAGACCATTAAATACCCGCCGTCAGGCCGTCGGGTAATGGACGGGTTACTGGTCAGCAGGGCATCCGGCGCGTTGGCATCCGGACTAACGTCGATCAACGGCGTGTCGGTACGTACCCAGGGGCCATCCGGCGAATTGGCCACAGCAACCCCGATGCGCTGGTTATTCCGATGTGTAAAGTTTAGTGCCTTCATGTTTTTACCGTCGCCGGTATTGCCCATATAATACAGGTAATACTTGCCGTCATATTCGTGAACGGTCGGGTTGTGGGTGCAGAGGCCATCCCAGTACTGAGCCCCGCGGGCCGGCAGCACCACGTCTTTGAAGCTAAACGGACCCAGCGCCTTTCGGGAAGTGGCATGGGCAACCTCTGAATGCGTCACCCAGGCGTTGAAACCCAATTCCTTTTTCCAGCGGGAATAATACAGGTGAAACAACCCGTCCTTGCCCTTTACCATCGTCCCGCACCAGATAAAGTACGCCGAATCACTCAGCACTGCTGTGCGGGGGACCGGCTTCAACATACGCTGAAAGTCAAGATCTTTCTGCGCCAGCACCAGTTCCGGCAACAGCATACACAGAATCAGGCACAAACGGCCGGTTTTTACTAGTTTACTCATTTTACAGAAAGTTGTTCTTGTACGCCTAAACCCCAATACCCATAGGAAACAGTTATTTTTTTTCCGGCCGGAACAGCATATGGAGCTGTAAAAACACCTGAATCCGGGGCCGTTTCCTCCACAAATACTTTGGCAGGTGGATTCGCATCGGTAGCGACCAATACCCAACCGGTTTCCTTTTTAGCGGGGTCAAGGTTAAGGGCGGCAGTCAGTTCCAGTTTGATGGCTTGTCCGGTTTTAGCCGTCGTCAGCGCTTTTTTACCCGATGCATCCAGTATTCTGATTTTCTGTGTACCAAGCGGGGCAAACGTAAGGGTAGCCATCCAGCCCCGGTTTGAAATTGCCCATCCTTCGGTTGCGTAAGCATTCTGTCCGATATGATCGCCCTGACCATCAGCCGGTTTATCAGCGACCGGCGTAGTGCCCGGCCGGGGGAACTGCCCGTCCAGCGGGGTACCATCCAGTGTGCCGCGTACCTTGCCGAGCATGCCATACCCGTTGGGGTGGCTGCGGGGCCAGCCGTGCTCTACCCCTTCCCAATACCCGTTTATCGCCAGCCGCTCCGCACTTTTGTTGCTGAGGTGAGCCCCCACCGGATTCAGACCAAACACAAAATTGACCTGAGACCAGCCAATGTCGCGCAATTGCCGGTCCCCCAGCAGATGCGCCACGGCAAACATGGAACCGCCCAGGGCCGGTGCGCCACCCAGCTCCTTGGTGCGCGGATGTGCCCATTCGGTATCACTGTGGACACGGTACTGCCAGAAATTGGCCGTTTTCTGTTTCATGTGATCACGCCACGCCATGAGTTTTTCACGGGTACCTTTGGGTGCTTTGTCGGGGGCAACCAGCAGGAAAAAGGCCAGTGCCTGCGGGGTGATGTGCTCGGCATTCCGAATCCACCACATATGCCGCGGATTGTTAAAGTCCCAGTTTTTGATAATGTCCTCCGCACCCTCCTGTGCCCAGCGGAGGTATTGGTCCGGCTTGCCGTCGGCTTCTTCTTTTTCAGAAAGATACATGTACAGGTTGCTGAACACCGACTGCCCGAACGCATTACCCATTTCATTGAATTCCTGATAGCCTTCATCAACCCATTTCGTACTGTACGTCCAGTGTCGGACGACCTTATGACGGTCATAAGCCTGCCAGCGTTTGCGGCATTCGTCGCGGTACTTCAGGTAGGTTTCACGGGGCAGATACGGTTTCAGAAAACTCTGGTACCCCGCGCAGACAGCGGCCAGCTGATCCAGCGTGTTCCAGTAATCGTAGTTCATCCGGGGCTGCCCTTCGTAACCCAGCGATCCATGCCGGTTAGCTACCGGTCCGTTGTATTCGACATGGTGGTAGGCAAACTCGCCGTGCCAGAGAATCAGATCAATGAGGTCAGCTGTTTTTTTATCACCCAGCTCGGTTGTCCAGCGGTCGAAGAGGGCGGGGTTCGAGGCATAGAATAACGATTCGAACGTTGTTTCCAGCCCATAGGAGCCCTGATCGCGGGAAGGGCCGCCACCATAGACTTTTGCTTCGTTAGCGTGAACCGGATCGTCTGAGCCGCGTACATCCACAAAAAAGTCATAAGCCAGCTTCGACGAAATGCCCTCGATCAGGTGGTCAGCGATGCGGAAGGGTACCGAGGGTTCACGGCCCTGAACGGTAATTACATATTCCTCCTGCCCGTTTCCCGGATTAAACGCCGAAAAATCACCTGCGCGATTCCTGATGGCACCTTTAAAAACAACGGTTTTATCTGCCTGCCGGATCACCTGAAAGGGCGTTCCGTCAGTTGCTTCGTAGCAGACAAACCGTTTCGCTTCCCCCCGGTTATAACCGGCCTGATTGACAAGCGGCACAGCCAGCGGTTTAGCCGGTTGTGCTACACCGGGAATAGTCAGACACAGAAAAGGAAAAAGAAATCTGAATTTCATTTTGAGCTGGATAATGGTACAAAAATATTCATTGCATGTTCGCGGTTGTGGATACCCATTGCCCCGAACAGCAGTTTAGGTACGCCTTTTTCGGTATACAGGCAGGTCGTTCGGGTTTATCATCAAAAGGGTTACCAGTTGTCTGATATACCGTTTTTCCGATTACTTTCGGAAAACGGGCGGGTTGCCAGTCATAGCCGTTTGTCGAGGTCTTGCTATCAACGTTGTCCATCGAGACCAGCCAACCTTTTTTGTCAAGGACGAGCTGCCGGGCCAGCGTAAGCTGACTGATCAGCAGACAAGCAATAACGGATAGCAAACCTTTCATAACCGGTTGTTCAGCATTAGTTTTGAGCACTATTTAGCTTTGTTATAGATCTTAACGTGCTGAAGCGTACCCCGGAAGTTTTTCATTCTGGCCGTCTCCCGTTCTGATTTACTCACTTCCATCACCACGTCCCCGACGGCTTCAAACGCCGGTCCGACCGTACCTAGCCGGCCGGCAGCCGTTGCATCGCTGGTTGTCTGCGTAATACCGCTTTCAGTTTTTACCAGCGTTCCGTTGCGATACACTGAGGCCGTTCCGTTCCGGAAAACACATTTGACAGACACTACCTGTCCGGGTTTATACATCCCGCCGGCAACAACATCATGGTGATTTCCGGCGCTGCCGATCCGGAAAATCAGTCCGCCGTCTTCCTTGAGCTGAATGGCCCAACCGGCATTTCCGGTTTTAGGCAAACGGGCAATGGGCACCATGTTGGCCTGTTCGGCGGCATTCACATCGAAGGCCACCGTTATGGAGTCCCCGAGACCAACATTCCGGTCAAAAAAGTAAAATTTCTGATCGCCGGTAAACTCGATGGGTTCCCGAATAGCCAGCTGCCAGACGGGTGCATCGGGTTTCAGATACGGCGCTGGTTTAGCCGTCTGCTGTCCGTTTGGTAATGGCTTCATGAACGTGATGTCGTCGATCTCCACCCACTGACCCGCCTCCCCGTCGGCCGTAACGGCAATCGTAACGGAGTTATTGGAGACCTGAACTGGTATCGAAACAGACGTCCACCGGTCTGCTTTAGGGATCGTTACGGACGTTTCTTTTCCGCCAGACCCATATGCCCGAAGTGTTGCCGCTTTCTGCCCGCCCGACGAACGGACATGAGCCGTCAGCTGGTAGGAACCATTCATAATGTATTCGAGTGACTGAGAGACCGTCGCCGTATGGCGGGACGTATGGCCGATCCGCAGTTTATGTCCGTCGCGAAAGGCATCTCCGGCAATTACGTTAACCGCTCCTTCGGTGCCGGAGGGTGCCCAGCAGACAGGTTTCGAGAAATCCGACCGGTTCAGGTTATACTCGAAGTTGCCGTTGGGCAGAATCGTGACACCGGGGTAATCTTTGGCATAATACCGGAAATATTTATACACCGTCTCGGCGGGGAATGCCGTCGAATCCACTTTACCGACCCCGTTGAGCGCTGTGAGCCAGACGGTCTGATGCGCGTTGAGTTCGGGATACTCCGCTTTAGCGACTACCTTGCCATTATCGTAAAAAATGACACCCTCCGGTGTAAACTCATAGGCATCCAGAAACCAGCCATCCGGCCGGAACGTAAACGGGACCTGCGCACGGTGCGGCCACGGGGTATACTTCATGGTCTTGTCCGGCGCCAGGTCAACATACAGATTATTGGTTGCCACCCACGTACCCGCGTCGATTTCGTAGGAATCAATCTCAAAAATGTTGTTGTTCGGATTGGCCCCGCCCCGCTGCCAGAATGAGGAATGTACCCCGTGGCCGGCCATAAACGGTTTCGACAAACACTCATAGTACCCATAGCCGAAATTATGCTTACTGATGATGCCGCCCCCCGTATTCTCCGGTTTACCGTTGATCAGTTCCCGCTTCAGCACTACATGCAGCGCACTGTCTTTTACATACACATTTTCCTTCAGGTTTAACCCATCCATGTAGCCGTATCCCGTTCGCCGGTCAATGCGGTAGCGCCAGTTGGTTTCATTCACGCTGTTACCCGCAAAATCTTCGCTGAACAGTAAAGTGTAGCCTTTATTTGCCGGCGGCTGGGCATTGAGCGGCTGACATACCCCGCAAAGCAGCATCATAACGTAGAGTAAGGAGACCTTCATGATTAATAGCCCGGATTTTGCGGTGCCAGATTCGGATTGTTCACCAGATCAATGTACGGTAACGGCATCAGCAACCGGTTCTGGTCTATGTAGTTAAAATCAGTGAGCGGCTTGTTGTATTCACGGGCCAGATGGGCTTTCATAACCGGAATAAATATGTTCCAGCGAATCAGATCATAATACCGTTTCCCTTCGAAGGCCAGTTCACGCCGGCGCTCCTGACGCAGTTTCTGCCGCAGGTCAGCCTGATCGGTAAACGCCAGCGCCGGTAAACCAGAATGAGGTACCCGCACCGAATTGATAGCGGCCAGCGCTTTGGTCAGGTTAGCGCCTCCCCCCTGCTCAATCAGGGATTCTGCATACATCAATACTACATCTGAATACCGCAACGCGTGAAAATCATTCTGGTTATCGTTGCTGTTACTCAGGTTATCGATGTACTTATTGACAATCGGTATCGTCGTTCCGGGCGTGGTTGTGAGTGAAACAATTGACGAACCGGACTTGCGTGCCATACTCACCGTCCGGCGCAGATCGGTTGACTGATACAATGAATCGATAGCGTCATTGGTCGGTATAATTGAGGTAAAGCCATAGTACCAGTACTGGAGCCGGGTGTAGGCCAGAAATGTGGATGTCTGTCCCGTTACTCCTTTGTAATAGAATATATTTTCCTTATTGGCCGCCTTTTTGGTAACGTCGAAAATATCACGGTAGGCAGGCATCACATCCACGTTGTACAGCGTCTTGTTGGTAATAATCTCCTCCAGTTTGGCGGATGCCAGCGGCCACTTTGCCGAATCGTTCACCGGATAGCCGGCCATTACCATATACACATACCCCAGCAGGGCTTTCGCAGCCACGGCCGTCGCCCGGCCGCCGTTGGCTTCCGTATAGGTGTAGTTGGGCGCCAGGTTCCTTTCGGCATACTGCAGGTCGTCGATAATCTGTTTGTAGACCTCCGCTTTCGGAGCACGTGCGGGATACAGCGTCTGATCGTCGGTAGGCGTCAGCACCAGCGGCACATCCCCGTATAACTGTACCAGCCGGCTATAATAGAACGCGCGCAGAAAACGGGCTTCCGCGAATGAGCGTCTGACAATCGCCCGGTTCAGTGTCGGTATACCCAGCGTATCAACATAGGTAAGCACTGCGTTTGCCCGTCCGATCGCCTTATAGGCTGTATTCCACACGGCCCGGATAAACGAGTGCCGGGAGGCATAAATCAGGTTTTCTACTTCCAGACGTTCCCCCACCGGTGTTCCTCCCGACTTTGCATCATCGGTGGTCATTTCTGCCATCCAGATCGGGGAGATATTTCCCGTCACATCTTCCCGCATGGCGAGATAGATGCCATTAACGGCACCTACCACATCGTTGTCTGTCTTGTAAAAATTTGTGGTAGCAATCAGACTTTTGGGTTCTTCTTCCAGAAAAGAACTACAGCCCGTCAGGGAGGCAATCAGGCAGCAAAGGCTTATAAGAATAGTAAACTGTTTCATTGTCAGAGATCGTTGACGGTTGATAATGGGGCTGCCTGCCTTATAGGGTGAGGTTTATGCCCAGCCGGTAGTTTCTAAAAATCGGGTACGTTCCATTGTCGAGGCCGCGGGTCGCCAGGCTACCGGCACCCACTTCCGGATTGAGGCCGGAGTACCGGGTCCACGTAATCATATTCTGGAGGTTTACATATACCTTCAGGTTACTGATCTTTAACGTTCTGGCCAGACTGCCTGACAGGTTGTAGCCGATATTGATGTCTTTGCAGCGCAGAAACGAACCATCCTCCAGATAAAAATCAGTTACCTCACGACGGTCAAACGTTGAGCCGGCCGTTGGTACGCGGGTGACGGCATTATTGGCCAGAATGGCCTCGCGCCGGGATTCATCGGCAGCCGTCAACGCCGAAAGCGGAATATAGCGGGCATCAAATGTGCGCTGATACACGTTATTATCCCCGCTCATATTGGTCATGTTCCAGTCGTTCTGATTAAAAATCTTATTGCCGTACGAGAAATTAAAGAAGGCTGCGAGGTCAAAATTGAGGTAGCGGAATTCTGTCCGGAAACCGCCGGTAAATTTCGGCAGGGCCGATCCGATCACTACCCGGTCATCATTGGTAAGCAGGCCGTCGTTATTTACATCGGCATAACGCATATCACCTTCGCGGGCTCCGGGCTGAAAGGTTGCCGGTTTGGTTTTGATCGTTTCGGCATTCCAGACTGGTTGAGCCAGTAAGCCGACAAACTGACCGATAGGCTGACCGGGCTGAAGAATGAACAGATACGAACTACCAATTAACTGATTGATTCCCAGAAACTCACCCGAATTACCGGCCAGTTTGTTAACTGTATTCCGGTTGAAGGCGATATTGACGCTCGTTGACCAGCTCATGTTTCTTGATTCGATATTGACCGTAGAGAGCGATAACTCAAGTCCTTTGTTCGTCACACTGGCAACGTTCTTGGTGTAGTTTGTAAACCCTGACGTGCCCGGTAAGTCAATGGTATACAGCAGATCATTCGTTTTTTTCTGATACAGATCTACCTGAACACTAACCCGGTCTTTAAACAATCCCAGATCCAGGCCGAGATTGGTTTGTCTGGTACTTTCCCAGGTCAGGCCGGTATTTGGCAGGCGGCTCAGTGAGTATGCCGCATTGGCCTGGGCATTACCAAAAATCACTGTCCCCGGACTGAGGGTAGACAAGGTATTATAGGGGCCAAGCGCCTGATTACCGATTACGCCGTAACTCGCCCGAAGCTTCAGTTCGCTGACGGCGTTCAGCTCTTTGATAAATTTCTCATTCGCGATACGCCATGAAGCACCTACCGACGGGAAAAAGCCGAACTGATTGGCCTTAGCAAACTTAGAGGAACCATCGTAGCGGGCCGAGACGGTAAGATAATACCGGCTATCGTAGTTATAGCTGGCTCTGAAAATCGACGAAAGCAGCTGATAGCCGCTGTAATCGCTGGCCGGCGCCTGTGGCACCTGCCCCGACTGGATCGAATTCGGGCCGGTTAAGTCATTGACGAATCCCTGCGAAGATACTGTCTGCCGCTTTTCGGTATACTGTTCAGCCGTAGCCCCCACAACAGCATTCAGATTGTGCCGCGCTATTTTTTTATCATAACTCAGCGTCGCCTGATACAGGAGTTTGCTGCTCTGCAAATTGCCGATGGAAGCCACTCCCCGCTGTGTGGTAAAGGCCGGCAGAATGGTCGATGGCAGGTAATTTTCCAGTGTTCCGTTGTAAGTGGTCACCCCCAGAATGCCGGCGAGTTTTAACCCGTCCGTAATCTTATAGCTCAGCGTTGCATTACCGATGATCTGAGTATTCGTATTCCGGTTGATGGTCCCTCCTCCCTTCAGATTACCGTCTATATAGTTGGCCGGGTTATTGGCAAAACTGTTCGGGCTGATATTGGCCAGTACCTCCGTAATTGGAAAACGGGGATTGTAGAATATCCGGCCGAACGTAGGGTCATCATAGGGCTGTGTGCCGTAGTAATAAGGAATGGTAATCTGGTTCAGGTTACCTTCAGGCGTATAAAAGGGCAGAATCGGAGCCCAGCGCTGGGTAGTCTGGATAATGTTATTGGTTAAATTCCCGTTCGACGAACTGGATGTGATATTCAGGCTGGTATTGAGCTTTACCTTTGAGGACAGTTCATTTTCGTAGTTTACCTTAACATTATAGCGCTTAAAGCCGGTTGATTTGATCAGGCCCTGCTGGTTAAAATACTGGCCGGAGATATAATATTTTGAGCGGTTCTCACCCCCTGAGATTGCGATGTTGGCATCCTGTGTAATTGCTTTTATCGTCACGGCCTTCTGCGGATCAAAGGCAACCAGGCCGGGAATTTCGCTGTCCAGGTAAGGTACAAACGTGCTCGCCGGATTACGGTATTTGTAGGCTTCATTGGCCATCCGGGCAAAATCTGCGGCACAAAGTACGTCAACCTGTTTCAGGGGAGTAGCCATTGCCGTCGAGTAATTGAACGTAATTTTAGGTTTCCCTTTCTGGCCGCTTTTCGTCGTAATCAGAACAACGCCGTTTGCCCCGCGGGAGCCATAAATAGCCGTTGCCGACGCATCTTTCAGGATTTCAATGCTGGCAATATCGTTTGGATTTATGGCCGATAACGGGCTGGCGACTGCCCCGCCCGATAAATTGGTATTGGCGTTCAGCGCCCCGACATTCGGCGATTCCAGCGGAATGCCGTCAATAACATAGAGGGGCTGTGTGGAAAAATTCAGCGAACCCGCCCCACGGATTTCAATCGACAGCGCTGATCCGGGCTGACCTGAGGTTTCATTGACCACTACCCCGGCTACCCGTCCGGCTACTGCCTGCTGAAAATTGCCATACCCGCTTTCTTCAACGGTCTTTGTCTTAATCTGCCCGACCGAGCCGGTCAGATCCGATTTTTTCGCCTCCCCATATCCGATAACCACTACTTCATCCAGTACCTTGTCATCGGGGTCTAACCGGACTTCGAGTTTAGCGGCAGCGCCGGCCTTGATTTTTTGCGGCAGATAACCGACAAACGAAAAAACCAGTACCGCATTTGCGTTCGGGACATTAATGATAAACTCCCCGTCCTTGTTGGTCGACGTTCCCTGTGTTGTGTTTTCAAGCACTACGTTTACGCCCGGCAGCCGTTCATCGGTATCGGCTGCGAAAACCACCCCTCTGACCAGTTTTGTTTTCTGAGCAGTTGCGCCGGACGGCAATAAAATTATTCCGCCCAGTAAGGCCAGAAAGCAGATTAGCCTGCACGTGTTAAGTCTGGTAATACCTGTGTTCATAGGAATCGGTTTTGAGTGATGCCCGGGCTCTTTATCCTAACCATTCAGTCCGTTTCCGTTTACTGAACAGCAGGTGTTTGCAGGCATTGGTTTAGTTGAATAATTAAAATTATACTTCGATAAGCACAATACATTCTTGTTTACGGCGACTTTTTTCATGGGAACGCTCCCATTTTGTGGGAGCGTTCCCATGAATTGTACCATGCAATTATGCAGACCTGCCTCCGGTCAGTCTGTGCCGGTATGCATTTCCAGCAATGTCAACCCGTTGACGGGAACGACAAAACAGACCTCTTTTCTCTACCGGAAACCTATATACGTATTCTGATTTCCGGCCATAGCCGGTGCCTGCATAAGCCCTACGTTTGCAGACCTGTGCAGGCCGGCAGATTGTCTTCCTGTACGAGGTTAGTTGTGTCGCTTAGTTAATACCTAAGCATAACAGCGCACTTCCATCAACGCCGCCGGGATGTTTTCGTCAGGGTGCTTCAGGTGGATTGTCAGACTGTTAGTAAGAACCGGCTGCTCAAAGCGGACTATGTGGCGGGTTTGATAATTGTCTGCTACCTCATATATCCGTTGTTTTTGATCATTACAGATTACGATGTCCCGGATACAGAAGGGTGCTGCTGTTTCCGGATGCGTCATCAGCACTGATTCGAGGGGGTGATCGAAATCGGTATCAACGCTCAGTATGATTTCCCGGATTGGCTTTTTCTCCGTCCACGTTAGCGTCAGCGACGGCCGGTTATCCGCCAGCCCGGCAACCCAGGCATTGGGTGCGTTCGTAGGGCGTTGCAGGCCGTTCCGTACATTTGCGGCCCCGAACAGCCGTATGCCGGGGTTAATGCCGACGGCCAGATTATGTCCTCCCGGCCGGCGTTCCGGCGTCCAGAACTCAAAGGCATCAACGCCAATATCCTCCGTAGGCTCCTGTTTACCATAGTTCGATACGGCGGGGTTTGTTTTGTTAAATACCGATACCAGACCCGATATCCGCTGCCGGCTGTATTGCATCGCCACCGCTTCGTTTTTCAGAAAACAGATAAAACCATATCCTTCGTAGGGCATCGGTGTATGAAACTGAAGAATGACCGGTTGTCTGCCCTTTCGCAGGCTGATCTCCTGCCGTTCCAGCACCGTGTCCGGCGTGTGATTCTCCGGTTTGCTGCTCACACGGAATTCTACAGTCAGCGTGGTTTCCTGACCGGCAACCGCCCAGAAGGTAAGTTCCGGAACCGGACCGGCAGTCAGCGGAAGCATCTGCCCTGCCGAATGCCGGAGCATGTTCAGCGGCCCGTCGGGTGGCAGTTCACTAAGAATCAGCTCACTGGATACCGATAACGTTGCCTCCTGCGTCAGATCTTTTGTATCCTGCAACCGGACACCGGGAATATGCTGTCCGGTGCTGAGCAGAGCCTGCTGCAGTTCATGGATTAACAGCGGTTCTGCTGTAATGTCACGGGGTAATATTCCTTTCCGGCTGCAAAGTGCGGCAGCCATGCCGACCGCCTGCCCTCCGTGAGCACTTGTCCCCATTACCCGCGACGAGCCAAACGCCACGTGTGAGGCAGAAATAATCCTTCCTGCCAGAAACAGGTTACTGACATTCCGGCTGTAAAAGCACCGGAACGGCAGGCCATAGATTCCTTTGCTGTGCCATTGATTGCAGCCCGGTTTCTCCGAAAACACGCCGTCGGCGGGGTGCAGGTCAATACTCCAGCCGCCGAATGCTACTGCGTCGGGGTGCTGCCGCTGTTCCACGATATCCTGCTGCGTCAGCATGTAGTCGCCTTCAAAGCGGCGGCTTTCCCGTTTACCCGGAATTTGTCCCACCCATTCAAGGGTGAGGTTTTCCGCTTCAGGGAATTTTCCGGAGTTCTTGATGTAATTCCACGCGCCATAGACCACCCGCCACAACTCCCATTTAATGGTTTCTGTATCATGCACGGTATCGTGTCGGCCGCCATACTCCAGCCACCAGAGCCGGCAGCCATAATCACTGGTATTGAACGAGCGGAACCGGGGAATCCGGGTTATATCCGACAGCGCGTAGGCCGGCGGAACAAAGCGAACCGGCTTACCGGTATCTTTAGAATAGAAGTACAGAGAATGGCCCAGTAAACCGCCGTAATCAGCCGACGGGGCAAACTTTTCACCGAACTCCTCTTTTGACTCCGCACCCATCCGGAAAGCCGCACCTGCCTGAAAGGCCACAATTCCGTCGCCCGACGCATCACAGAACAGCGGTGCCGTCAGGTCATAGCCGGTGCTGTTCTGCGCACAGAATGCCTGCACCGAACCGATTTTACCGGCTTCCTCCGCAGACATGGTCACGTTATATACCGCTGTGTTCAGCAGCAGGGTGATTGCAGGTTCAGCCGTTATTTTCTCCAGCAGGATGGTGTCAAAAATCAAGGGGTTTCCTTCCGGATTGCGGTACAGGTTTTCCAGCAGCAGTTCATCAATTACACCGCCTTCTCTGGCCCAGCGGTTATTATTCCCCATGTGTGATGTGGCGCCCAGAATCCAAAGCCGTACCTCACTTGAGGCATTACCGCCCGGTACGGGTCTGTCCTGTACAAGTACGACCTGTACACCGGCCCGTGCTGCTGTAATGGCACAGCATACGCCCGATAGCCCACCTCCGATCACCACTAAGCCGGCCTCATGCCGGATTGTCCGTAACGGACGTTTATCAGTTGCCTGTTCCCGTATCATTTGTTAACGTAATGGTTATGTAGCCTGTACGAACCGCAGTCAGGTATCCTGCCGGTTCAGCACGGACCGGTTTTATGTTTTTTTTTTATTCCTGCACAGCAGCAGGCGTACTGGTTTCAGGGGCCGGTTTCATGGCAGATGCAGCCCGCCACGGAATCAATGCTGTTACGAACACAATGCCTGCCAGCAGCGCCGTAACACCTGCCCCCTGCGTTGTTAACAGACTGAGCCCGAACAGAATCAAGGCGGTAACTACCAGCGAAACGGCAATAACCCGTAAACCAAACTGATTCTGCCGGTGAATTTCAAGGGCTTCATCGGCCTGCTCCTGTACCGTACTGCTCGGTTCTTCTGCCCGGTTCAATTCGTATTGCCGGTAATCCAAACTATCCTCGCGTTTGCGTGAGGCCAGCCATTCGGCAAGCGCCAGAAAGCATAACGGAGCACCGACGCCAATGACAATTTCCTCTGCCCTGCTGAGTTTCATACCGAACAGGAAAGGCAGCATTATTTTCCCGGTCAGATTCAGCGCCAGGGTAAGCAGGGTGATTCGCAGCGTGGTGTGTCCGGTTAACCGTTTTGAAAAGAGCGCCCAGATCGGTGGTGCAAGCAGCGGTCCGCCCGTTACGGCTCCGATTGTGAGGACAACCTCAACAATTCCACCGATATAAGGTACTAACAGGGCAATGACGATCATCCCGATACCAAAACCCCATGACGATAGTCTGGCCACCCGGATCAGCTGCTGATCGGTAGCTGAAGGGTTCAGCAGACCTTTGTAAATATCATTGGTAAAAACGGCTGACACTACATTAAGAGTCGTATTGGCGCTGGCTGACGTTGAAAAATACATCCCGGTCAGCATCAGTCCAAGAAGCCCTGGCGGTAATACCAGCCTGCAGATTTCGAGATAGGCATTTTCTGTATCCAGTCCGGTCAAAGAAGGATTGATGGTCTTATAAATCATCGGTGGCAGCATCCAGATAACCGGACTGATGAGGTAAAGCGCGGCAAAGAGAAACGCTACTTTCCGGGCTGATGCGGGGCTGTCGACACTGGTATACCGTTGTACAAATGTCCAGTTCCCGCCGATATAGGCTACCTGATAGACAAAGAAGGCAAGCATGAACCCGAATGTGTATTCGCCGCTGAGGAGGTCAAAAAAACCATCCGGCGCCTTACTGGTAAACCCTGCCGTCCCGCCTGCGTACCCGAAAGCCAGCGGCAGTAAAATACAGACGGCGGCCGACAGCACCACAAATTGCAGTATATCGGTGACCATCACCGCCCACAGCCCTCCTACCGACGTGTAGGCAATCATAAAAATACCCAGTCCTATCGTTGTCGGTACCAGCGGCAGGCCTAACGAAACACTGACCAGTTTGCCCACCGGATACAAAACAGAGCCTTTAATGAAAATGCTGACCAGAGTAAAAATGAAAATGTACGTTTTCTGAACCGTCAGTCCAAGCCGCTGCCGGATATACTCCGCGGCTGTCAGAACACCCGTTTTTTTCCAGCGAGGAGCCAGCCAGAGGCCCGTTACCAGGGCGCCTGCGCACATCATCCACTGTATGGTAACCACTACCCAGCCGTGTTTATAGGCAATGCTGCCCCATGCAACAAACGTACTTGCGGAGAAAAAACTCATAAACAGCGATAAGCCCCCGATAAACCAGGGGACAGCTTCGCCCCCCGCAAAAAATGATTTCAGGTTACGGCCTGTGCGGGCAAACAGCAGCCCTATACCGAGTACGAAAGCCGAAAAAATGACGATGACAGCAGTGTCTATTGTTGTATTCACGCGTTGAAATGGTCTGTAGGTTGTCTGGTTTCAATAAACCTGTTCTGCTTTCCGCTTTTGTGCGGCAATACCCGGGCAGATCCGGTTTGTTGCTGCGGACAATCAGTCCGGAGGCCGGCTGATAAACCGGGCCGTTTTCTGCCCGATGTCGTTTAGTCCGGTTTGATTATAGTGCACAAAATCCTTCATCCAGCCCCGTCCGGCAAACTCATCCGTCTCACGGTATACAATATACGTACGGGCAGTACGCGTTGCGACGGAAAGCTGAGCCGCCCGTACCGCATCACTTCCGGCTTTGGTGCGTCCTGTCTGGTAACCCGTCAGAACGATGTAAACCGGTACGTCGCTGCCAAGCTGCTGTCTGAATCGGCTGATGACACCGGTAAGTGCCGTGGCGCACTTCACTGATTCAGTACTATTGCCCTGGCCGACCGCATTACTCTGGCCCGCAATCAGAAACAGCTGCCGTTTTTGGGCGATTGTGGTCGTATAGCTCATAAACAGGATAATTCCGCAAAGCCATCTCATTTTCATAGGCATTAATCCGGTTGATCGTGGGTAAAGGGTTGTTAGTCCTGCACCCTGCCTCTCGTAACGCTATCTATGATACGAAACGCGTTTAATGGGTTTATACGAATAATACAAAAAGCGGTCAGGCCTCAGATCCAGCTACCCTTTTACACTACTGTCTGACATACATTTAAGTATATAAAGACGTAAAACGAAGAAACTGTACAATCCTGATCTTCTTCCCTGAATCCGTACAAATATTAAACTATATAATACAATCACAGTTAGCTATTTTATGATATTTTTTCTGGGAACGGTTCCATTTCATGGGAGCGTTCCCAGAAATTATTTTAATCACTTCATTTGCTTAAAGCGGGTTTTCCTGGTTATTTATAATTTCAATTCATCGATGCAATGAAGCGCCACCAGGTTACCATTATTGATATTGCCCGAAAACTCAACATTTCAAAGTCTACGGTTTCCCGCGCCTTAACCGGACACCCGAGTGTGCGGCCCGAAACCAGACAATCCGTTATGGACCTTGCAGAAAGCATGGATTACCAGCGGAACATGCTTGCCATCAATTTATCATCCAGTCAGAGTAAGACCATTGGCATTATCGTGCCTGAATTTGTCACATCCTTTTTTCCCATTGTTATCATGGGTGCCCAGGAGATAGCCGCCGAAGCAGGGTACTCTGTGCTGATCTGTCAGTCAAATGAAACCTACGAAACAGAAGTCGTCAATGCACGGGTCATGCTGGCCAACCGTGTTGACGGTGTACTGATTTCAATGACACGGGAAACGAAAAATTTTGCTCACTTTGAGATTTTCAAGCGGAAAGGTATACCCATGGTTTTCTTCAACCGTGTCTGTCATGAAATAGAAGCTCCTAAAGTCGTTGTTGATGACTATGAAGGAGCATTCAAAGCTACCGAACATCTGATTTTTTCCGGTAAAGAGCGCATCGCGCATCTGGCAGGTCCTCCCTCGCTTTACATCAGCAGAAAACGACTGGAAGGCTACAAGGATGCCCTGCGAAAACACAAGCGGCCGATCATTGACGAACTGATTATCAGTTATGACCTTAATCTGGAGAATGTAAAGATCTACATTAAATACCTGCTTGACCTTCCGCAACCGCCTGATGCGTTATTTGCCGTAAACGACCCTACTGCAATCGAAGCCCTGAAGGTAATCCGCGAGCATGGCCTGAAGATTCCCGAACAGATTGCCGTTGTCGGATTCAGCAACGATTACGGTTCAGCGCTGATTGAACCCGGTCTTACTACCGTTGCTCAGCCAACACGGGACATTGGACGGGTTTCCGCGCAGCTTCTGCTCGATCAGATCAATACGGATTCGTCCTTCTGGAAGCCAATTACCCGTGTCCTTAAAACCGAACTAATCATCCGTGGATCAAGCCAGCGGGGCTGATATGACGATGCCCAAAAGTGCGTTATCCGGTACTGACTGCCGGCAGTCAGTACTGCAAGCCTGACTAATCAGCTTCTTTGCGATAACCTCAGCAAGGTTATTGCCGGTTAATCACCACAGTGTTGCCGGTGGCCTGAACTGTTTCCCGACAAATCAGGCCGCCTTCCTTTCCGGCCAATTTCGTTACATCATAAGGTTTTTCTGTAAACCAGACAGTTAACACCATTCCGCACGTCGAACCGGTATTCCGGATTACTGAGATACTGTTCCAGACTGGCCTCAAATGTCTCGTACGGTGAAAGTCCTTTACGGAACATTGCCTCCCACCCTTTTCTTAACTCGTCCAGTGCGATAACCTCTTCAATAAACTGTACAGATTCTTTTGTAGCAGGCGATTTATAAACGGGCTTGTTTTCTTTCCAGTGAGCAAATTCACTTGCTAATTGCTGGCTGATGATTGCCTTATAGACAATGGCAGCCAAAGAACGGATCTGTGCCTTATGCTGCAACTGATCGTAATATTGCAGCACAAAATGGATATATTCTTCTTCCAGTTTACCCTGCTGATACCGTAGTTTAATGTCTGCCAGCGCTTTCAGCGACAAGCCAAGCGCCGTCAGGCGGTTGTGAATTGTTTCGGGTAATTCCGCACTGATCATGTTCACCATCGTAGGTCGCAGCAGCGTAAAGGTAACTCCCGTCACAGCCCTGCCCTCCTTTGTCGGCAAATAGTCAAATGCCATATCAGTCGTCCTTAATTCTTCCTGCGCAACATCCAGTACGAACCGCTTAAAATCCGAGAAATTAGCATATTTGCCCACCAGATTAAACATCTGCTTCATTTCCGGTATGCCCGACTGGATAACATCACGCTTATAGGCCGACAGTTTCAGCAGCCAGTATATTCTGAAGGAATAAAAGCTGCGGAAACTCATCAGGGTCAGTTCCTGTGCCGTAGTGAAGCCTCCGCTCAGTTCTAATAGATAGGGCTTCACAAAATTATTGAACTGCGCCATTACGTAGCCCGACTTTTCCTTATAGCGACAGGTCGCCATCAGCGGGTTACTGATAATCTCGCGGTTTCCCTTATCGTCCCTCGATTCAACCGTAACTGTGCGGCCGGCCAGCCGTACAACAGCCTTTTTGATTTGTGAATACGTTTTGCCGCCTACTTTGGAAGGCGTTTTATCGGTACCATCTTCGTTATTTTTTTTATCGTCCTGATAAAACAGTTCGCTTACCGGAATTTTACAGATCGAAAATTCCTTATCACCCCGGTTGATGCGGGCAAGCAAGGCAATAAACAACCGCATTTCCAGCAGTGACATATCGTACTGAGCGCGGATAAGATCATTATGTTGTGTTAAAGGGCGGTCCTGCCGTTGATCAGCGCTGAACAAATCAATTTGTGTTCCCGTTACTGACTCAGCGTTTATGCCTTCCTCTTTACGTTTAGCCATTACTCACCCTCCTGAAATTTAAACAAACATACTTAATCGCACACATATCTTCTAATCTTCTGCGGGTTCTCCCGCCATACTTTGCTGTAACCAGTATTGCCCCGGCGCTGCCTGTAGTCTTATTTGTGTTACTAAAAGTTTTATGCCGCAGCCCATACTGCGAGAAAAAGCCCGTCTGTTTTCGTTCTGGCCAATATAACCGGTTGCTGATCCTTTTTTATAGAACTCTACTTTCCCAAAACAACCTGTTTACAATACGCTTTTCCCGTTATTCTGCCCTCAATTAGTACATTATTCAAACATCCTGCTGTACAATATTACTCAATATCTGACAAACCGGCCTCCGGTGACGCCTGCATTTACTTACTGTATTTACTATGACGGTACTTTTCTCGTAGCTGACGGTACTTTCCTCATAGTAACGGTACTTTCCTCGTAGCGACGGTACTTTTCTCGCAGTTGACGGTACTTTCCTCGCAATTGACGGTACTTTCCTCGTAGTGACGGTACTTTCCTCGCAGTGACGGTACTTTCCTCGTAATTGACGGTACTTTCCTCGTAGTGACGGTACTTTTCTCGCACTGACGGTACTTTTCTCGTAGCTGACGGTACTTTTCTCGTAGTGACGGTACTTTTCTCGCAGTTGGACGGTACTTTTCTCGCAGTTAACGGTACTTTTCTCGTAGTTAGACGGTACTTTTCTCGCAGTTAGACGGTACTTTTCTCGCAGTTAACGGTACTTTTCTCGTAATTGAGTGCTTTTTGTAATTGAAAATCAATAGGTTACAGCGCCCTAATAGTTAATAAGTTAAAAGGTTAAAACCAACCAATTAGGAAAATGGAATTTTTAAGATTTATTTTTTTTAATGGGTTTAATAAAGTGTAGCCTATTCCTTAACCAAACGGTTCTCCCGCGACGGTACTTTTCTCGTAGTTAGATTTTTTCTGCCAGCCGGTTAATCAAACAGCCTAGTATCGATGGAATCTGTAGTACAGAAAGCCGCTATTCAGCATCAGTTGATTATTGATTAAGTGGTTGTACAAAAATAAATACACATTATATATATTTGTACACAATGTAATACATCATCCAAATGCCTGTTACTAATACACAAGTCGTCAATTTTCTCAGGAATAAGGAAGGACTTACCTTATCCAAGGTCGAAAAGGAAGCTGGTATTCCAAGAGGAATGCTTTCTAAAGCTGTTTCCGGTGAACGGGAATTAAATCAGGACCATCTGGCCAAACTCTATCCCGTGTTGGTGGGCTATGGCTGGAAAGAATTTTATAAAACAAAGGCTAAAGTAATTGCCGTGGTGAATCACAAGGGAGGTGTCGGAAAAACAACAACGACATTGAACCTGGGCAGGGCCTTGGTTTTACTCGGGCATAAGGTGCTGGTTATTGACATGGATTCTCAGGGCAACCTATCGCAGGCCCTTGGTGTTGATAATCCGCAAAAGCAGGTTATGCATGCCTTAATTGATGATGAGCCTCTCCCTGTCTACCCTATTGCTGAAAATTTTGATCTTTCGCCGAGTGACCTTACCCTGGCCAGCCGCGAGATAGAAATGATCAGAATGGTGTTAAGTGAATTACAGCTGCAGCGCGCGCTGCAGCCAAAACTGAGTGATTACGATTATATTTTAATAGATTGCCCGCCTGCCTTAAATGTGTTCACGACAAGTGCCCTGATTGCTGCCAATGCCTGCATGATTACGCTGCAGCCGGAAATCTCGGCACTTAAAGGCGTCAGCGGCTTGTTTGAGCATATTTTTCAAATCCAGCGCCGGCTGAACAGTGGTTTGTATATCGAAGGTGTGCTTATTACAATGGTCGATCACCGGTTTAACATCCACCGTGATATTATTGACCAGGTACGCAATCAGCTTTCTGCCTTCAGAATTTTTGATACCCAGATCCGCCTGAATGTTGCGCTTAAGGAATCACAGATTTCTCAGATTGATATTTTCCAGTATGAGCCGACGTCGAATGGTGCCAAAGACTACATGAACCTGGCGAAAGAGATAACCCGTTAACCTACCCTGACCCATGGCTAAGAAGTACCAGACCTCACTGGGAGAGCAGAATATATTTCAACGCTCAGCTTTCCTGCAGCATGAAGAAGTAAAACGCCGGATAACCGTCCTCCCTGAGCTTGAAGCGTTGATCCCTCCGCTGAATGATGATGAAAAGGCTCAGCTTGAAGCAAATATTATAAAAGAAGGATGCCGGGAAGCACTCCTGATCTGGCCGACTACCGAAATGGTAGCCATTCCGGGTTCTCTGTCGCAAACGCCTGTGTATATTTTAGTGGATGGGCATAACCGGTACCGGATATGCCGCCACAACAACCTTGACTTCCCGGTTCATTTTGTCCGGTACGAGAGTCTGGACGAAGTCAGAGCCTTCATGATTGATAATCAGCTAGGCAGACGCAACCTGAGCCCTGAGCAGACATCTTATCTGCGGGGTATTAAATACCTGAACGTACGGCAGGCAAAAGGAAAATATGAGCGGTTAGATCATAAAGATCAAAATGATCCTTATGATCTATCTGAGGTATCATCCCATAAAGATCAAAATGATCCTTATGGTCAGTCGGTACAAAAAAGGAGTACGGCGGAGCAGCTGGCAGCAGAATTTAATGTCGGGCAAGCTACGATCAAACGAGACGCTGAGTATGCGCAAGGCCTTGACATGCTCAATCCGTCGCTGAAAAGCGCCGTTTTGTCGGGGAAAAGTAAGGTGAGTAAACAGATTATTCAGCAACTGGCAAAAAGCAGCGGCCTTACGGAGAAGCTGGATTCGGTGGAAGCCATCAACAGTTTTTTAAACATAAGTCCGGTAACGGAATCCGCAAACGTTCCGTCAGTACCTAAAACCCGCAGTGATGCCCATATCATGAAGGACTTTACAAGGTTACTAAAGGAGGTAAAATCAAGTTCCGGAAGAGAAGCGTTGTGTAAAAAAATGATTGAACTGGTCACGCAGCTTACCGATGCAGAACGGTAACACCGATCCGGAAACAGCGTGAACCTGACGAAACAGGTAAACCGGATTGTTCAGCAGGGAAGGGGTGCTCCTGTCCCGGATCCGGTTCAACTGCCATGCTGCCGGTAGGCGCTACAGCAACCAATGGCCGTATTACCTATACAGTAAGAGGCCATTCTGTAAATATCCGTATCTGACGGCACCTGTTTAGGCATAAACCATAGTAAATTTGGTTCCGGCCTTGCAAATTCTACACACAGGAGTTGAGCGTTTCCATGATCAGAAGTTGCAGGGTAGCCCGGGCCCGGGGGCTTTTTCCGGCGGAGGGCAAATTCACATTTACGCAGTTGAACAATGAACGGTTATCAGCAGCACCCTGATTCAAACCATAAACTAACGCAGCGACTCGATATTGACTTTGCCCTTCAGGCAGCCGGGCTGGGCGTTTGGGAACTTGACCCCGTTACAAAACAAGTAAACTGGGATGACCGTTGCCGTGAGCTCTTTGGTCTGGCAAAGCACAACCGCCTGGCGTATGATCAGGCCATTCAATTTATTCATAAAGACGATGTAGAGCGGGTAAATCTGGCGGTTCAGCAGGCATTGAACCCGCAATCCAGGGGATTCCTTGATGAGACCTACCGGACAATCGGCGCTGATGACAGCAAGTTACGGTGGGTGCGTTTTTATGGCCGGAGTTATTTTTCGGAGTCTGGTGAACTGTACCGGTTTGCCGGAGTTGCTCAGGAGGTAACGCAGTGGGTGCAGACAAAGCAGCGGGAAAAGGCAACGCGCCGGTATGCTGAGCGGCAACAACGGATTCACGAAGCGATTACCGCCAGTACGCCCGATCTGATGTATGTGTTTGACCTGAATTACCGCTTTATTTATGCTAATCAGGCATTACTCGATGTGTGGGGTAGTACTTGGGAGAAGTCGATCGGGAAGAATTTGCTGGAGAACGGCTATGAACCGTGGCATGCCCGGATGCATGAACAGGAAATCGATCAGGTAGTGGCCACGCGGCAACTGATTAGGGGTGAGGTGTCGTTTCCGCATGCACAGCTCGGAAAACGGATATACGATTATGTGTTTGCTCCGGTGCTGAACGAAAACGGGGAAGTAGAAGCCGTGGCAGGTACTACCCGTGACATCACCGAAATCAGGCGGGCAGAAGAAACCCTGCGCGAGTCTGAAAACAATTACCGGACCCTGTTTGAATCCATGCAGGAAGGCTATGCCGTTTGCGAAGCGATCCGTGACGCGTCAGGAAACATGATTAATTACCGGTTCCTGCAGGTCAATGCATCCTTTGGCAAGCTGACCGGTCTGACACCCGAGCAGGCGCTGGGTAAAACCGTACTGGAAATCCTGCCGGATTTAGATCCGAAGTGGTTTTCCGTTTATCAGCAGGTTATCGACACGCGTCAGCCGATACAGACTGAAGACTATATTGGCGGATTGAACGAATGGTATGAGCTGACTGCTTTCTGGTTTGCGGATAATCAGTTTGCCGTACTGTTTGATCAGATAACAGAGCGAAAACGGGCAGAAGCCGCCTTGCAGGAAAGTGAAGAACGGTTCCGGTCGTTCGTTACGGCAAGTTCAGATGTAGTGTATTCTGTCGGGGCAGACTGGAAAGAAATAAAACAGCTGACCGGCAAACCGTTTATGCAGGATCTGCAGAAAGCCGGCCATGACTGGATACTGAGTAATGTGCATCCCGAAGACCAGCAGGCGGTAAAAGCTGCTATTGACCAGGCTGTGGCTACCAGAGAGGTTTTTGAACTGGAACACCGGGTCATGCAGGACGATGGCCGGATTAGCTGGATCTTTTCACGGGCAGTGCCTATTCTGGATAAGCAGGGCGTAATTCTGGAATGGTTTGGTACGGCCAGTGATGTGACCGAACGCAAACGGGCAGAGGAAGCCCTGCGGCAGAGCGAAGAACGGTACCGGCATCTTTCTGCCGAATTAGAAGAACGGGTAAAATCGCGCACACTGGCCTTAAGCCAGGCCAATGCTGATCTGAAGCGTTCAAACGAAAACCTGCAGCAGTTTGCTTACGTGGCGAGCCACGATTTACAGGAGCCGCTGCGCAAAATTCAATCCTTTAGCAGTCTACTGAGCCAGCAATACGGGGAGAGTCTGCCTGAGGACGCTAACGATCATCTGCAGCGTATCGGAGCCGCCGGTGCTCGGATGTCGGCCTTAATCAAAGATTTGCTGGCCTATTCCCGTATTTCGACCCTCAAACAGGTATTCGGTCCTGTGTCATTGGAAACCATTGTGGATGGTGTTTTTTCTACGCTGGATTGGGAGATCAGCAGGTCAGGTGCTGAAATCCATACCGATGCCCTGCCGGTTGTCAGAGGTGATGCGTCGCAGTTAGGACAGCTGTTTCAGAATCTGATTTCGAATGCTATTAAGTTTGTGATCCCGGGCAAGTCGCCTCAGATCACCATTCGCACTTCAGTATGTACGGCGGATGATATACCGCCGGGAATACTGCAGGGCGCCGGCGGAACGCCCTGTCACCGGATTGATGTAGCCGATAAAGGGATCGGCTTCGACGAAAAATATGCTGACCGCATCTTTCAGGTATTCCAGCGGCTTCACGGCAAGAATGAATATGCCGGTACGGGCGTAGGATTAGCCATTTGTCAGCGGGTTATTGATAATCACGGGGGAGCTATTACAGTCAGCAGTAAACCCGGTTACGGTACTACCTTTCACGTCTATTTACCCGCCGGATAATCGCCACCTTAAGAAATCTTAATGGTAAACTAAGGTCGGCTTCACAATAAGAGGCCAATTTGCTGCCAAAACGGCAAATTACCGTATGGCAAATCAGCAGATAACACCCTTGACTTTCATGCAGGACAACCGGCACGTGCAGGAGTACGCACCGGATTATACGGCTTACAACAGCGCATATGAATCGAAAACTTTACATTCTTTTAACCGTCATGCTGATTACCGGTAATCTTAAACAGGCAGAAGCGCAGGTAACGGTTTCAGGAAAGGTGATTGGGTTCGTTTATAACAGGATCGGAGACTATGACGGGCTACGGGTGCAAACGGAACAGGGGACGGCAACCCTGGGATTTCCCCCGCACACGGCAGCCCGTGTGCGGGAACTGGCTGCTGCCGGTCAACGGATCACGGCCAGGACAGAGTCAGGCCCTCATCCCCCCGGCCCGCCTGCACCGATGCCGGGAGGGGAAGGACCGGAAACAGCCGGAACATTCCGGTTGAAAAGCCTTCGCAATGATGCATCCGGTAAGCAGCTATCCCTCCGTGACATACCGCCGCCTTTGCCGAAAGCCGGGCAGCTTATTCAGTCTGAAGGTGAGCTGGTATCGAAAATCGTTGACGGGCAGGGACAGTTAGCAGCATTGCTGACTAAAAAATACCTGATCGAACTAAAACCCCATCAGGCGCAGCAAATCAGTTCTATGTTGCCGGGTGTTCAGCGAATCGGGTTTACAGGTTTTGAACGATCGGCGGAGGGGTTTGTTAACCGGACCGGCCGGCCGGTCATTCACCCCACAACATTAACCATCCATGGCCAAACGTTTGCACTCTGATGAAAATCCTCCTGATAGATGATGAAGAAAAACTGGTAGTACATCTGCAGAAAGGGCTGCGGCAGGCCGGTTATGCCGTTGATACCGCCCTTTCAGCGGCCACCGGTCTGGAAAAGGCCGCTGTCGGCGACTATGAGCTTATTCTGCTTGATCTGATGCTGCCCGGAACAACCGGATTTGATGTATTACGTACGCTCAGAGCGTTTGGGCTTAATGCTCCGGTTATGATTCTGAGTGCGCTCAACCAGTCGAAACACGTGGTTGAAGGGCTGGACTTAGGCGCGGTAGACTACCTTCGGAAACCGTTTGAACTGGAAGAACTGCTTGCCCGGATCCGTACCGTTCAGCGGAATCAGGCTGGAAGTAAGCTTGCCGTCTGGCGGGTTGGTGATCTGGTGATGGACCTCGCTACCCGAAACGTATCACGGGCAGGTCAGACAATCGCGCTGACGCCCCGCGAGTATCAGCTGCTGGAACAGCTCATGCGGCAATCGGGTCGTGTATTGTCAAAAGCGCAGCTTACCGAAAAGGTCTGGGAAACCGATTTTGACCGCGGGAGCAATGTGGTTGAAGTACACATTCACCAGCTTCGCAAGAAGATTGACCGTGGGTTCGGCATGCCGTTGCTCGAAACCGTAGTGGGTGTGGGCTACCGGCTAAAAGGCGCTCTCGAAATAAATTAATACGCCTATGGCAGGTATATGGCCGGTTCGCAGTATCCGGTTTAAGATTGGTCTTGTGTTCGCAGGAACCTTCTTTCTGGGGTTCTCCCTCGCAGCCGCCTATGTGTATGTTCAGGTAAAGGACGTACTGATCAGGCAGGAAAACCGTATACTCACAGAACGGGCAATCAGATTATCTGAACGAACATCGCTCTATCCGCTGGTAATTCCCTTACCCGATCAAGGTGAAGTCATCGCCCTATGGTATACGGCCGGTCGGTTCAGGAAAAAAATCTATCAGTCGCCGAATTTTCCGGATGATTACCCAATCAGGAGCGATTCTGTAGTTACACAGTCCGATACCTTTCAGCTGGTTCGGTATGAGCGTATTCCGGAAAACGGATACGGCCGGCTCACGACCGTTCTGGGGCACAGCAACCGGCCTTTGGTCCGGCAACTGCAGTCAATCGGGTGGCTGTTGACGGGAATTTTATTGCTCAGTGTGTTATTCTCCGGACTCGGTGCCTGGGTGTTCAGTGGCTTATTACTGCGGCCGCTGAAGGCAATCATTGATTCTGCCCGCTCGGTCAATCTGGCCGAGGAGGTAACGCCCATACCAACCCCGGACTCCGACGATGAGTTGCAGGAACTGGCCAGGACGATAAACGATATGCTGGCCCGTATCCGCAGTGCCGCCGATACACAACATAATTTCTTTGCTGCCGCCTCTCATGAACTGCGCACCCCCCTGAGTATACTGCGCACGGAAATTGAAGTTGCGCAGCGGGAAGTAACAAATGAGCGTGAGCGTAGATTCCTGACCAGTCAACTAACTGAGCTTCGCCGGTTAAGCCGCCTGGTCGACGATCTGCTGGCCATGAGCCAGCTCCACGCCGGAACGCTTCAGTTACGGAAGGAAGCAATTGAACTGGATGACCTTACCTTGCGGCTGGCAGAACGGTATCATGGTTCCATAAATCAGAAGCAGCTTTTTCTGGCCATTGCGCTCGACGATGATGCCGCTTCGCTAACGGTCTGGGCCGATCTGGATAAATTAACCAACGTCCTGCTGAATCTGCTGGACAACGCTGTAAAATATGCCAGAACCAGTTCTGAGCTTGAGTTACGGATTATGGCGGGAAACGGTTCAATAACCTGGAGATTAGTGAATCATACCGATATACCGGTACCTGATCCGGCGCGGTTAACCGGCAGTTTTTACCAGGCAGACAGCCGGCATGACGGATATGGACTGGGCTTGTGGATCAGTCATCAGGTAGTCAGGCTGATGGGAGGGGAGTTTACCGTTTCGGCTGTCAGCGGATCCTTTCAGGCAGAGATTAGTTTTCCGGCTCATATAACGGAATGAGCCGGAAAAGATCCACATAACTAATTACCCGCGCGCTTCAGCCATGATCAACTCACCGGATGCCGTAAATCTGAGGGTATACAACTGCTGACCGACAGCCAGATCAATTTTGTATTCACTGCCGGACTGGTGCGGTGGCGTGTGAACTTCCGCTGCCAGAAATGTATAGCTGCTGAACGAAGCCCGCAGCCAGGCAGTAACAGCTGCCGGAAGCTGATCGCCATTCAGAATAATCAGCGGGGCAGCAGGTCCAGCTGTAAATGATGCCGGCGGAGTTGGGCCTCCCGGTTTCGGCCCCTGACCGGCGATCAGGGTAGACGATACCGGCACGCCCGTCGGCTTTCCGGGGGCAACGAGTGACCCTGTGGTATCAAAATGGAGTACAACCGGTCTGGAGCTGCCGAATAACTTCACGTCATACGTAGTTGTGCCGTCATGCACATGCTCCTCGGCCCAACCATACGTGTAGGTTGAATAAGTGCTGCTCAGTGCATTTTTTATTGCTTCAGACAGGTTATCGCGTGAAACATAGCGTACTGTGTGTGTAGTTGCCGGATTGCCCGGAGCAGTATGCGCATCCCGGAACACCCCGCTGCCATCAAAATGGACATCGACACGCTGGTTGTTAGTCAGTATCTGTACCCGGTATTCCTGTGCCGCCCCGTTAATCTGCATTGCTTCAGCAACCAGCAGTTGATAACCAGCGTATGTCTGCCCCAGATAACTACGCACAGCGGACGGCAGCTGATCGCTTGTGAGTGACACAACGATTTCTCCCCGTGGACCGGCCGGCCTGGTCGTAGGTGCTCCGTTTACATCAAAATAATAAGCTACCGGCCGGTCATTCACCTGTACAGTTACTTTTGTACCCGTAAAGGTTGTGGTCCCCGGCTGATATTTTTTTTCAACCTTAATCAGGGTATAGCCGGCAGCAGACTGATCGAGCCAGGATTTAATGGCTGAAGGCAGGATTGAAGCCGGTAGTGCAGCTGAACCCGCAGCAACCCGTGCACTGAACAGGGAACTGGTTTCAGTGTCACTGTACTGATCGGGCAACATTGCGGATTTGTTGCAGCCTGCGGTAAGAAGCGTTGCCAGAATGGCAACTGTCAGGATGGATCGTTTCATTTCATTGGCGTTTTTTTGTTTTACCAAAGTTGCCCGGCCGGATTAAAGATTCGCTTAAGATGAAATTAATTCTGTGTCGCTGCGGATGATGACAAAAAAAAACTCTGATTCATTGCCATTACCGGCATGAATCAGAGGTATACCGGTAAGCAGGACCGGTTTAACAAAGCGGTTACCGCATCAGGAATGATTTACCGTTTGCTGAAATAAGCGACGCCTCAACAACCGTCAGTTTCCGGAGCCGTATTTGGCCCTCGCCCAACGGCTTAACAAACCCGTCCACGGACACCTCATTGGCTTTCGGGACAATATCTCTGATTTGTGAGCCGATATGAGGCGGCACATGTACTATTGTCTGATCGCTGAGCTGGAGACCGTTTATCTGGCCCTGCTTATCGAACTGATAGTCGAGTACTTTTCCTTTAACGGTAATAGCTTGTGGGGTTGCCGGTGTCAGGGGCAAAGACGGGGGCGTATCTGCCACGGTGGTTCCACCGGATGTCAGATTATAAAGCCTGAAAACCGATACGCCTTCAGGTGTGACCTCCTTCAGACCGATGATGGTCACGTTACTGCCTGTTTTCCCGGCCGACTGAATTGCCTTGCCTAAATGCGCCGGAAACTGAACGGTCGTTGTAGCCGATCCTGTGTTCAGGGTAAAGCCGTTCAGAATGGCTTCGTCATTCGTAGTGAACTCCCCGATTGTTCCGTTGAGGGTGGTCAGCGCGACCAGGCCCTCTGCCGGACGAGGACGATTTTCAGTCGCGGGTCTTCCGGGCTTACCGGGGCCGTGCGGTACCGGTGGCTGAGCCTGAACGGCGCTGATGCCTGCTACTATACCTGCCAGCAACATGGCTGAATACTGAAGTTTGCGTGTCATAGCTGTACTGTTTTTGATTACAGCACAAACCTACCGCCAGCACTTAAAGACGGGCTTTCGTAAAGATTAATTCTTCTTAAGGACTTGCTTAAGCCGTGATGGCCGGACACGGCAGCTGCATTTATGGTAATTAGTCACGGTATGTTATTGTTTATCAGGTATATACAAAATGTCTATGCTTTTGTCTACACCCATTTTATGGCATTTTTCACGCTTATGCTAATCTTTGAGTTGAGCTGCCAACCGGCAGTGCCGGTCATGGTCACACCCTACTACTGTCTGGTAACGGGCTTTGTCCGCCGCTAATGTTACGAAACCTGAATAATCTGAACGGAATACGAACTATGTGCTACGCTTACAAAAAATACTGTCCACTCCTATGTAGCCTCCTGCTGGGTTTATTGATTTGCTCCGGCGCAATGGCAAATACCATCCGCTATGTTAAGGCTACAGGTACCGGTTCAGGGACTAGCTGGGCTAATGCCAGCAAAGACCTCCAGGCGATGATTAATGCCAGCTCACCGGGAGATGAAGTCTGGGTAGCTGCCGGAACCTATAAACCTTCAGCAAATAGCCTCATTGCAAGCTTCAATTTGAAAGAGGGGGTGATTATTCTGGGGGGCTTTCCCAATATAAATACACCTCTTTTAAAAGACCGCGATTACACGACCAATATTACCATTCTTTCCGGCGACCTGAACGGTGATGACGGCCCGGACTTTACCAATATAAGTGACAACTCCTATCACGTCGTTCAAAGTGCGAACAATCTGACAAACGCTGCGCGACTGGATGGCTTTGTAATCCGCGGTGGTAATGCCAATATCCCGACAGATAAGGAAAATCCTGATCCTGATGTCGATGGTGGAGGCCTGTACAACATAGGGGGAAGTCCTACGATTGCAAACTGTAGTTTTCAGGGTAATAAAGCAAGTTATGGCGGGGCTATCGGTAATCGGTATGGCGGCACACCTGTAGTACTAAACTGTAGCTTTCAGGGTAATCAGGCAGGATATGGCGGGGCCATAGGCATGCGCGACAATAGCAACTGCATAGTGATCAACAGTAATTTTCAGGGAAACAATGCTAGTATATGGGGAGGTGCCATTTACCTGAATGGCAACATCTATTCAGCCACTAACTGTAGCTTCATAGGCAATGAAGCCTCCTCCGGGGGAGCTATTTATCATAATACAAATAGTAATCCTATATGTGCACAAATAACCAACTGTAGCTTCCTGAACAATAAAGTCAGCAATGTTGGTCTGGACAACGGCAGTGCAATCTATAACTATAGTGCCAATCCGTCACTGATCAACTGTATTTTCTTTGGCAATGGTGGAAACACCACAATAAAAAACTTCCAGAATTCCACTGTTACGGCCCGCTATACCCTGTTCGAAGTTGGTGAACAGGACTTTATTGCTGACGCCACCAACTTTACAACCGCCACCACACCGTTTACAAGTACTTCGTCGGTTGCGTTGGCGCCCTGTTCTCCTGCCATTAATGCAGGCAGTCCAGCCAGCCAGACGGCTGTGTCTGGACCCTACTCGGAAACTGCCGTGCCGGCTACTGATCTGGCCGGTCAACCCCGTATTGCCAACGGACGTATCGATCTCGGCGCTGTTGAGTATCAAAGCACGGCTAACATTCCGCTCGGTATTGTGAAACAACCGGTTGCCGGATCGATTGTCTGTGCGGGCAGTACCGTGGTGATGAGTGTCAGCGTAACGGGGTCAGCGTCCGCCTATCAGTGGTACAATAGCGGTACGGCTCTGTCGGGCATTGCCTCGGCGACGACCGCCAGTCTGACCCTTTCCGCAGTGCAGGTGAGCCAGGCAGGGATTTATTCGGCAGTGGTTACCGGTAATTGCCCCGCTGTAACGTCAACAGCCTTTAGCCTGACCGTAAACCCGCTGCCATCCGTGACCGTAACCGCCGCACCTTCGGCCACCCTTACCTGCACAAACACGAGCCTGACGCTGACGGCCCAGACATCGGCAACTGCTGTTATCTGGAACAGGGGGGGGAGTACAGCCCTCACGCTGCCCGTAAATCAAACCGGCACCTATTCGGTCACCGCCACAGGAGCTAATGGCTGCACGGCCGTGAGCAACAGCATGTCCGTCAGTCAGGATAATACCAGCCCTTCAGTCAGCGTGACGGCCCTGCACAATACACTTTCCTGTCTACAGCCGCAACTGTCGCTGACGGCTACTTCATCCGTGACGGCCCTGCACTGGTCAACCGGCGAAAGTACCACAACCATTAGCGTCACGAACACCGGAACCTATTCGGTCACCGCCAGAGGGCCAAATGGCTGCACGGCTGTCAGTAACGGCCTGACCATTAATGAGAATTTCAGCCTGCCTCCCTTCACCGTTTCTTCGGCAACGGTCTGTCCGGGTGTGGTGGTGAGCCTGTCGGCCAGCGGTTGTACCGGTCAGGTGCGCTGGTCTACAAACGCAACCGGAGCCGTTCTTACCTTGACGGCTGTCAGTAACACCAGTCTGCTGACAGCCACCTGTACCACCGGTGTCTGCTCCACCACTGCCGCCGGAGCACTTACCGTCAGCGGCATCCAGCCCCTGCCTGCCAGCATCATCAGCTTCGCGGCTGACGAATCCGCCTGTCCGGTACGGCTCACGGGCCGTGGCGTAGCCAGCACCTTTACCATGACCGGCGCCCAGGGCTATGTATTCAGCACTATTTTCCGCGAGGGCGGTATGCATGATGCGGTTGGGCTCAACGTGACAAGGTCCGGTGTATATACCCTGACGACCACCTACACGACCAGTTGCGGCACGAGCGTGCCGGTCAGCCAGTCGGTAACCGTTGGACGCAGTTGTCCCTGATTGACGCAGCAGCGCTGTTTGTACAGCATTCGTGGAAACGGAACCTGGCCCTCGTAAATTCGGGTATCAGGCCGGATACCCGTCACGTATCAGCCTCAAATGCCGACCGTCTGGTGTGTAAATCAGAACGCTTACAGGGTTTTGATACAAACTAGACGGCCGGCCTGTAATGCACAGCGTCAGGGTAGCCTAGAACTGGAAATAAATAAATGAACCGCTGCTTTTCTGCGTCAGAATAACCAGAATCAGCATAACTGCCCATCCCAGACTCATGACCCACCATGGCAGACGCTTTGACAGCTCCGACAATGAGCTGTTTCGAAGCAGCCAGTGGCAGCCAATGAGCACTACGGTTACGGTCAGTACGGTAACGATAGCAGTAGTGGTCAGCATCGTACCGCCGTTCGGAATCACGCCGAACATCGACAGCAGCAGCAGCATGGCACCGTTAAACGTGGGTGCCCGGAAAAATACCCAGGTTATATTAACAAAAAAGAGTGTCAGCATAGCGAGCATAAACTGACCGAATGCACTGCCTGAGGTGACCGGCGGAGCCAGTGATGCCTGATTGATGACAATACCCTCTGCCAGTTGAGTGGCTGCGGCCGTACGGCGCCTGCCAGCCGTTTGCCGGATGATCCGCTCCACACACAGAAACAAACCATGTAAGGCGCCCCAGACAACAAATGTCCAAGAGGCTCCGTGCCAGAGTCCGCCCAGGAGCATGGTAATCATCAGGTTGATATACGTGCGGAAGGCGCCATGCCGGTTGCCGCCCAGGGGAATATAGAGGTAATCGCGCAGCCAGGTAGAGAGCGTGATGTGCCAGCGACGCCAGAAATCCTGGAAGCCGATGGAAGCATACGGATACCAGAAATTGTCGGGTAAGACGAACCCCAGGCACAGGGATACACCGATAGCGCAGGTTGAATACCCCGCAAAATCGCAGAAAATCTGTGATGAGAACGCCAGCACACCGGTCCATGCATCCAGCATCTGCACCGGAAATGGCAGTGAAAAGATCAGATCAGCCGTATCGGCCAGGAGGCCGTCAGCAACCGTTACTTTCATGAACAAACCCAGTGAGAGCAGAAAAAGTCCCCAGCTCATCTGTTGAGCCGTGGCCCGGCGCGGACTGTGAAACTGCGGCATCAGGTCTTCCGGCCGTACAATCGGACCGGCCACCAGATGCGGGAAGAACGTCACAAACAGCGCAAAATTGAGGAACGACGGCTCTGGCTCAAACTTACGCCGGTAAACATCCAGCGTGTAGGAAAGCGTTACAAAGGTATAGAACGAGATCCCGACGGGCAGAATAATATCCGGTTTTGCCGCCTGAAATGAAATCCCCAGTGCAGACAACAGAGCCGTAAAGTTTTCGAGCAGGAACCCGCCGTACTTGAAATAGCTCAGCATACCCAGATTCAGTACCAGGCTAACTGTGAGCAGCAGTTTCCGGCGAAGTTGCCGCTGTTCAACGGCAATCAGGCGGGCCATGTAATAATCGACCACCGTTGAGAGCCATAACAGCAGAATAAACGGTGGATTCCAGAGTGCATAGAACAAATAACTACCCAGTAACAGGTTAACCTTTTTGGTCTTCCAGGAAAACGGCAGGTTGTGCAGCAGCAGTATTACGGCAAAAAAGACGATGAATGTAAACGAGTTAAATACCATAGCAGGAGTAGATTATAGTCGGAAAGTCGACGGGTTCGGACGGTTATCAGATAACTTCGGGCCGATCGGCCAGCCTGTTTTTTCGGCGATTACCGGTATCAGCGCTTCAGTAAACAGAATAGCATCCTGCGGAGTCAGGTGTGACCATTCCGGACAAACGAACTGGTTCAGAGAGGTATAGTCCTCAAAATAAATGCCCTGGGTCTGCGTATGGGCCAGTAGCCGGTCCCAGTATTTCGCACGGGGATACATTTTCTTTTCGACTTCCCGCATAATACCGGTCGATGGTGTCCGGACGAACAGTACCTGTCCGCCCCGCGCCCGGATCTGGTCAATTGACTGTTTGGTGGCATCCAGTATTGCCGTCAGGGCCGGCCCATCAACGGGGTTCGGCGGGCTGTGGGCGCCAACATCCAGCCAGACCGCTTTTACTTTGTTCTGTAGCGCGGTATCTCCCACAAAGGCCGGTGTCATTGCTGACTGCCGGTCCCGGTTGACAACATAGAATTCACGCGGGAACTGTGGTCCGCCCCAGGCACCTGGTCGGGCCGGCAGCGGCAGCAGATTCAGGAGCGGGTTTAGTGCCAGGTTCCGGTCGTCAAGAAAGAGCAGCGACGACTCCATGGCCCGGTTCATGTAGAAACCGGCCTGCTGTGAGAGCGACCAGTTTGGGTAAGCCGTTACCCGCTTGATTGCCTCTTTTTCCGGAAACGATCCGTCAGGAGTGAAGAACAGCATCTCCGTAACATCAATAATCAGGGTACCGGCAAACGCCGGATCATTACCGAGATCCGTCAGCATGGGCCTCGGCGATGTTCCGTCCATCGACAGCTGAACCGGCTTTTCGCCGGTAGTGTGCGCCCAGGTACTTAAATCAAGGTCAAATTTGATCCGGGATGATCCGATTACTACCGGTTTCGCGGGCGTGCTGCCATAGATTTCCCGCCGTTTGCTGGCCCACATACTTTCGTCATCGTTGTACGAGAGCGGCAGTCCCTGGCCCCGCCAGTACATCTCCCAGCCGATAACGAAAGCAAGGACAAGTCCGACGGTTAGCCAGGCTGTCTTTACGTAGTTAGTTGCATTCATACATTTTTGAGGGATAGTTTGGTTTTACATGGATTTTACTACCCCACAAAAAAAGCCTGTTAGCCCCTCCGGCTGTTAGCTCATTTTGGACATTCTTTTGCTCATTTTCGACATCAGTAATTTTTTTGCAAAAAAATAGCCCCAAACGAGACATTAAGGAGCTATAATGAGAATAAAGGTAACTTGTTAGCAGCCTGCGTTTCCTTAAGCATGAATGCCTGTTTGTGTCGGCCGGCACTGTGTCATTGATATAAACGTATGGGCTAGGTCAGGGCGAATGCCTCCCTGACTAGCTAAGTATAGCGGGGCAACCGCTATACTTCCGTGTTGTACTGATATAAAAAAAGTAAGTGGCTCGCCGGATAGGGCGTGAAATGTAGTTTTAAAAAAACTGTCAGCGGACCTGATGAATTCACTTTAAGCTTGTCTTTCACAAGAATCCTGCTCAAAATTCCGATTCTATGCCTTAGTGTAGAGCTGGATAATGACAAACGGCCCGGAAGACCGGGTTAATAATTCGGCGATACATTCCTCGGCTTCTTCTCTGGTATCGAAGCGGTAGCGGTTCGGAGCATACCCGTGGCCCTGTACGTGACTGTAATCTACAGGCAATAGCTTGTACTCATAATTTCCTGTTGTATGAAACTGAGTGAGCATAAAAACTTCGTAATTAATCTTCATAGGTTTTACTGATTCAGGTGTCAGTAAATTATGCTCAAAACAGTAACTGAGTCAATGGAAGCCCGGTTTTTTTTGAAAAATACAAGCTAAAGGTCAGCTTCTGCCTGGTTCAGGCTATGATTCGGGTGTATCTTTCGCCTGCCGTTTTTGTGAAAACAGCCAGTCCAGTATACCTGGAGTAGCCTCTAAGCCGGGGGTCTGGTAATGCCCTGTTTCCGGAAACTCAGTGTACCGGGGGTGACCGCCGGCCTGCCGGATGGCCTTGATAACGCGCCGCGAGCCTTCGACCGGTACATTCTGATCGTTCTCGCCATGAAATGCCCATATTGCGACCGCTTTCATATTTTGCGCAAGGGCCGGATCACCGGCACCGCATAAGGGGATGGCAGCGGCAAAAACGCCTGGACGGGTTCCGATAAAATACCAGGTTCCATACCCACCCAGCGATCCGCCCGCCACATACCGCCTGTCAGGGTCAATACTGTACTCCTTTTCCAGCGCGCTCATTAACTCAAAAACAATAGTGTCCCTGGCAACCAGATTTGGGATACCGCCCCAGCCTGTTCCCCGGGAACACTGGGGGGCCAGGACAAAAGCCGGGTATTTTTTTTGGTTTTCCGGTTCTGTAAGCTGCTGAATCTCCCAGCTGGCTAACTGCCGGATATTATCTGTCCCGTAACCGGCTCCCCCGTGCAGACTAACCAGCAATGGGTAGCGTTGGGTTGAATCATAGTCTATTGGCTTTAATAAGCGATAAGAAAGGGTGTCGCCGCGCGGGTTTATGAAAATTCGCGCAGCCGAAACGCCGGCCAGCCTGACGGCTTCTTTCGGTGGATGAATGGCTTTTATCGCTTCGCCGAAGAGTCCTACTCCGGTAAAGAATAATGCGGCCACGCTGATGACGCGTGCTGCCTCGAGGAGCGTTGACTGTCCGGAGGTACCCTCTTGACCATCGGATTGCTGACTGAAGAAGCCAGTGAACAACAAGGGCTGTAAACCGGCAAAAAACGAAAGAAAGAGCTGAAACCGCTCCAGTGTCGGGGTACTGCGGCCATTGTGCATCTGAAATGACCAGAAGAGAAAAGCCAGGGCACAAACAGCTATGAGGACACCCAATATACCGGCAGCTTTTAACCAGCCGTTTTTTCCGGCACGTGACCAAATCAGGCTTATTACCGCTGCAAGTGCGGCGACCAGTTCCAGTATCAGAAAGAAAGGGTAATACTGTTCGGGCGCTCTGCTCAGCGGTACCAGCAGACAATAGAGTACCATCGCACGTAACAGGGCTGTTCCGAAGGCAACCAGACCCGTCAGGAAGGCAATACGGTAGTGCAGGAGGTAGTAGGACCGGAGCAGAAATACCGTTGCCGTACATGATATCAGCGTAGCAGTCAGAAAGTAAGCCGGAAACGCCGGTCGTGTTATCAGGTCGGGCCCGACATAAATATACAGCAGATTCTGAAAGAGCCCTGCTACAACAGAAAGGCCCATGAAGAAGATGGCAGGATGGCGGAAGTTTCTTGTCGTAAACATGCGTTATCGTACTCCGTAACTTAATTACCGTTTATCAGAATTGTACCCTGCTGATGTATCAGCGTGCCCTGCAGGACCAGATGCCGGCAGGCAGCTTTTGGCATCTGCTGATCCAGGGTGACTGTGTGTCCGGCCTTTATGACCACGTTAGTTAGTTTATCGGGTACGTGCCCGCAGGACCATGTTGCCGGATCGTACCAGCTGCCTGTCCGGACACTCTCACAGGCAGGGGCTACAATCATAAGCCCATACTCTTCAACTTCGCCGAATCCCATTCCCGGTCTGCCAGGCAGCGAACAGGCCGTGGGGGCCATATAACCCATATCAAAAATAACCCGGACGCGCAGAATCCGGTTAAGGACAGCATTTGCCGGAATAGTCACCGACTGAACCGAGGTAAACAAATCAACTTCGTTGATCGTGCGGAAAGACATGACCAGTTCCGAGGATTCATCAAAAGCGCCGTCTGCGTTATAATCAATGTACACCCTGCCAAACGTTCCGAATCCGCTGACGCTCAGAAAAAGGGGCTGACCTGCTGTTGCATTGGCACGATAGGAGCAGCTATAATCTGTATACTTACTGCTGGTGACAGCGGTTGCTTTGGTGAATGAGTTAATGCTGACGGCAGAAATACCAAAGTAGTAGCCCCCCGTCACAGCAGGGGGCGTACTGAGCTGACAAACCGGAGACGCCGGTAGTTCGTCAGGAGTCAGGGGCCTGTAAAAACCGGAAGAAGCCAGCCAGTTGTCTTCATTAGCTAAAAAATACCGCATACGCGCAATCTGTCCCGGAGTAAACCGGTCCTGATCACAGCCAAAAGTCATCAGGTTACGGAGTTGCGTACCAAACGGCAATCCGGTACAGGAGTTGATGAATTCCCCGGCATCCGGATTACAGGCATAATAAGGATCCTGATTCCGGGTCGGCTGGGTATCCTCCACCAGATCATTGTACGTATCAGCCGGGCAGGTATACTGGTCGCCCTGCTGATACGATCCTTCATAGGGATGAAACAGGTGCAGGCTATGACCCACTTCATGGGTCGGAACATAATTATACGGATTCAGATCAACTTCACCGGGGACAGTCATATGGACCGCCCCGCCGTAATAGGCAAAAGCGCCGCCCCCCACGCGATGGTACAGGTTGATCACAAGCACACCGCTGCGGGTTGACTGATCAAAAAAGTCGGGAACCAGCGCTGCTAGCTGTTGTTGTATGTTATACTCCGTATTGCCGTTCGCTTCGTAGCTGGGAACGCTGCGGCCATCAACCCGGATAATTCCGGACGTAGCATTACAGCGTTGGGTTCGTTTGGCAAGCAAAAACCGGATTTTACTATCCTGCCCCCGGTAGCCATTTACCCCGATGCCAGCAAAACGTTCATTGATCAGGTTCAGAACATATCCAACTGACTCATCCGAAATATTAGAGCCGGTTCCCTGCGGCTCCCCTAAATGGTAAATGATGAATACTACCGGGATACGATACGTAGCCGTATCCTCCTGAGCCGCTTTCGGGTAAAAACCGGACTGCCTGTTAGGGGAAAAGCTGTCATAATTGGGTGGTTGCCTGACGGAATCGATACCACAGCGAAAGGTCACCTGTTGACCATAAACACTGAAGTTCGGGAAGGTAATGCTGCAAAAAAGCAACAGATAAACCAACCGGCACAAGAATTGAATACGGTTTTGCTGTTGAAACCACGGGTAACTCTTGTCTTGTCTCATCCTGAATCCGCTTAAGTCTGACCAATAGATATGCCCGAATGACGGTTGGCGGGCAGCTGGTAATTCCACATTCAACTTCACTGACCGGCACGACGGAGCCTAAATAATCAGGATAGGAGAGGGGCACCGAAAAATCAGCACCCGTTATCCGGTTACATTTTTGTTAACCAGTCTCATTGTATCGCGCTGACGTTGTTCTACAAGTTTACGGGCGCGGGCGGCTTTGGCTTTTGCCGCTTTCGGATTCCTGGCCATAGCCAGTACCGTTGGTACATAGCGGGATATATCCTGCTCATTGTCCATATCAAACAACCAGTCATCAAGGCCGATGTCTTTCCACATGAACCCCTTGCTTGTTTGTTCGGCAAATCGTCCGACAATGGCGGGAATTCCGTTCCCGATACACATGATGGGCGCATGCATTTCCAGACCAAATAATCCGGCCGAACGGACATAGGTACTGACGGCTTCATCCGTAATCCAGTAATGATCCCGCCATACGACCCGGGCCTTTACATCGTCGGGCAGTTTATCATAGAGGATTTCCTTGCCAAGCCGGACCTGCGTTTCGTCTTCAGGGCAGATCAGGATTTTCATTGGTGTCTGCCTAACCACCTGAATAATAGCTTCCCGCAGCGGAGCATTGTCGTGCTCTTTCATATCCTGATTACGGGCGTTACGCTTTTCATCGAACGGTGTTTTCTTAGCCGGAATTTCCCAGTAAGGCGTAAAGCGGTTCCTGGGAATGACGCACATGAATGTACCGGCCTCAAGGCCATGCGCACGCATAAAGGACGTGGCCGCCTCATCGTTTCGCAAATCCACTGCAAAGGCGCCGTCGGGACAGTATTCCATTACCGCGTTCTGAACCCCGTTCTTCCTGGCAAACTCAAGCGAAACGGAATCCCGGAAGAGCGCAAAACGGGCTTTGTTCAGCAGCTCGACATCCAGTGGATTGGCAGTAACCATTGCTTTCGGATCCGGACTGTAAACGCCGGGAAACGTAATGCCATACACGCCGAATGGTTTTCCGGTTTCCTTATCCCAGCGACCGACATCTTTACGGGCAACCAACGATGGTCCGGAGCCGTGTAACAGGAAGACGCATTCGCTGAAGGCCCGCGCTACTTCGTCAGCCGTCCGGATGACAGGAACCTTAGGAAACCGCCGCCGCAGTAACGTTTCTACCCCGTTATCGAGGCTCGTCGGCCATAATCGGACCTCTACATCCGGCAGGTATTTTTCCAGTAGGGCGAGAACGCCCGGTGTATGCCCGATATCGCCGATATTAACGGTTTGCCACGATGAGCGGAGTATAATTGCTTTTTTAGCAGTGGGCCGCCCGTTGTCGTCTGTCCGGGCAATTGCCGGAAGATTCAGCAAAAGACCGGCAAGTGCGGGTGTATTTCGGATAAAATTTCTGCGGTTCAGCATCATGCATGTTGGATAAGGGCGTGTATACCGGATTACTGACACGGGCTCTGTTTACATTTCAGGTCAGTATCCATACAGGGTTTTATTTCAGGGGAATTATTAGGTAAATGCTGTATTGTAGCATTATGTATAAAATTGTTTACAAAAGCCGGTTCCCGCAGGTATTCTACCCGGCAACCCCTTCTATTTATAGGCTACACACTAAGATTTAGTCTTTTTTTATCATGGCGGCGAGGAAAAATTTGTCCACCTTGCATTCTGCCGTAAAAGGAGGCTTTTTTCTAGGTTTGTACGATCCTCATTGGCATTATCGGCGCTTGGAAAACGCGCTAACTGAATGAAATTATTCACAACCTCTTTACTTGCTCTGCTTTTCGGCTTATTGTCCTGTCAACCTAAAAACGATCCGGATGCGGGTAGTACAAACCCCGATGACTGTGTGCTTACGAAGATTTCGTATTCCACCTCAAATTACGATGTCCCGGCATATGATTCCCGCGGGTTAATCACGTCCATACAGTCGTATGCAAACGGGGCCAAAGCCGCCTTATATACCAGTTCGGTAACCGAGAATCTCCAGTTCGCGCTGATTCACAAACAGCCTGATACATCCCCGAATCGCATTGAACTCTATTCTGCGGTAAACAGCACCGGTGATTATACCGGTACACTGACTAAAACGTCCGACTATGTATATCAGCGGACTGCCAATCAAAGTGGTTTGATGGCTAAACGGACATATACTGTTACCGGTATTACGAATGAATCCGGTTCTGCCACCTACGAATACAGCGGTTGCCGGTAAGTGCTTTCCGAGTATATCCTTCCCTCCGTGTGGTAAAATACGCCTGCCATACGGAGGGCTATCACCAAACATGCCAACTTCTCCAAGCAGCGCACTGCCAATCTCCGTGGTATGATTACCAGCTAAGGTATTTTAAACGATTATTTTGGTTTCCAATGAACCATTAAATTTTACCGAACGTTCGGTATATATAAAAGAAAGGAAAATAAAATGGCTAACGTAAAAGTTGAAACGGATGTAGTCCTCGACCGGCTCATGGATGTATTTCGCTCAGTTGGCTATGATGGGGCGAGTATGGCAGCATTAGCCGACGCGACCGGTTTACAAAAAGCCAGTTTATACCATCGTTTTCCGGGGGGAAAACAGGAGATGGCAGAAGCCGTACTCGATCATGTATCGGAGTGGAATCAGCAGCAGCTTACCGGAGTATTGTATTCCTCATTACCGGCTGAAACCAGGTTAACGACCGCTCTGACGGCGATATATCAGTTGTATGAAGGGGGACAGGTGGCCTGTATTCTAAGGGCCTTGTCTCATGGGACGGCGGCTGAGTTATTCCGCGAACGGATCTCCGCTATGTTTAATCAATGGATTGAGGCATTTGCTCATCTGGCTCAGGATTTCGGGCTCGACCCCGAACCGGCGAGGCGTTTAGGTGAATCTACGTTGATCCGGGTTCAGGGTTCGTTAATCCTCGCCCAGACGCTCCGGCAACCCTCCTTGTTTACACAAGCGTTAGCGGACATAAAAACTGATTTTACTGACCTTTAACGAACTAAACCTGTTTACTCATAACTTTTGATTTTATTTTTACCGATCGTTCGGTAATTTCAATTACTAAACTAGAATTAACCATGTTACACGTTACAGAAACAACCCGCGAAGAAGTCACAGCCAGCAGTACGGCCGATGATGCCTATGACGAACCTTTCGTCAATGATGAATGTGGAGATACGATGTGGGATATGACGATGCTGAATCAGCTGACCGAAGTGCTGACGGATCAACATACCCAAACCGATAAAGCGTCAGCCGAAACAGAATCGGTCGAGTAATCATCCATTCAGACTAAATCTCATGGCACCCAATTATGCATCAGTTGCCTTTACCGACGTAGTAAAGGCCTTACAGGAACAAAACGGAAGCCGTAAAGCCTATGCCCGGCTCGAAAAACAAACGAATGTGGACGGGCTTACCGAGCGGGAGATCCACTTTATTCAGCGTATGGATAGCGTTTATATGGCCAGTATCGGCACCAACGGTTTTCCGTATGTACAACACAGGGGAGGTCCGGAAGGCTTTCTGCGTGTGATCGATAGCCAGACAATCGGATTTGCTGATTTTCAGGGGAACAAACAATACATCTCGGTGGGTAATATCCAGTCTAATCCGCAGGTTTCGTTGCTGTTGATGGATTACGCCCGTCAGGCACGGCTGAAGATTTATGCCAGAGCGGAGATTGTGTCAATAACGGATCAGGAAGCGCTGTTAGCCCAGCTCGATCCGGTTGATTATCCCCATAAAACGGAGCGCATTATCCTGCTGCACATTGAGGCCTATGACTGGAATTGTCCTCAGCATATTGTTCCAAGGTATACGCAGGAGGAGATTAAGGCAGCAATCGCCCCAATGCAGGCTCATATTGCCCGGCTGGAAGCGCAGATTGCGCAGTTAACCCAACGGGATAGCAACACCTAGATTCCTGGTTTTTCAAAAAAGCAGGAAGTCCCTGTATCTAATGAGTGACGTATATACATGAAGGTACATTCGTTTTATCCTGAATTACCGGAATAAGCGCTGATTGGGTTTACTGCTTAAGGTCCGGCTTCTATCCGGCTTTAACAACTGCTTAACAAATGATCAGCCCGGAAACCGATATGTTTGCCTGAACGCTATAAGCAAGCGCTGACATAAATCGGATATGAAGTCTACATTCCTGTTAATCTGGTTGTTTGCGGCCGTGATTCGTATTTCCTGTGAGGCGCAGACCGGTACCGGTCAGTCAGCTGATACCATTCGTGTCCAGATGAAAAACCTGCCAACTGTATATGGCCCCGCCACATCCGTACGCACCAGGATCGACCCCGGCATATCTGGTTTATGCGCCTATGGGTCAGGGGCTTATTGTTATTATAGTACGGCATTTGTGCATTACTGTGTTTTACTGGCGCTACCGGCGGCTGAATCCACTAAATAAGGGTAATCGGGAAAACCTTTCGGGGTAATGATGGGTAGCAAACTTTGCCTTACCTTTACACTTGTATGATTGGTGATGCTGAGTCGCTCGATAACGAAGCCATTTTCCGTGCCCTGGTGATGGAGTCCCCTATACCGATTGCCCTGCTCGTTGGCCGGGAAATGATTATTACCGTCGCCAATGAACCGCAGCTGGCCGTATGGGGAAAAGGAGCAAATGTATTCGGGTTGCCGTTGGCCAAAGCCATCCCCGAAATGGAAGGGCAACCCTTTCTGGCTATTCTGGATGAGGTCTTTACGACAGGGGTAACGTTTGCTACTGACAATACCCCTGCTCAAATGGTGATTGACGGAGAGATTAAAACCGTTTATTTTGATTTTTCCTTTAAGGCACTCCGCAATGCCCGCGGGAATGTTTACGGCATCATTGCCACAGGTGTTGATATTACCGCGCAGGTTGCCGCCCATCAGGCGCTTTTAGCAAGGGAGGAGCAGTTACGGCAGCAGTCGGGGGAGTTGGACCGGCAGGTTGCCGAACGGACCCGGCAACTGGAGGACTCGGTGCAGGACCTGAAGCGGTCAAACCAGAATCTTCAACAGTTTGCCTATATCGCGTCCCATGATTTACAGGAGCCGCTACGTAAAATTCAGCAATTCGGTGACCTCCTCCTGCAGCGATACCGCACTGAACTGGGCGAAGGCGCTTCTTTTCTGGAGCGGATGCAGGGCGCTGCACAGCGCATGTCAAGTCTGATCCGGGATTTACTGATCTATTCGCGGATCTCAACCCAACGGAATACCAGTCAGGTGGTTGCACTAACGACTGTTCTGGATGCCGTCTTCCAGAACCTGGAGCTACTGATTCAGGAAACCGGAGCTGTCATTGAGGTGGGCGAATTACCCCGCTTAGCCGGTGAAGCTTCACAGTTGGAGCAGTTGATGCAGAACCTGGTCAGTAACGCCCTGAAGTTTCACAAACCAGGAATACCTCCGCAGATTAAGATCGTAGCTGGCAGGGTAGCTGCCGACGAACTACCGGCTGGTTTTAACGTTCATCGGATTGCAAAAGTCTATTACCGAATTGATGTGGCAGACAACGGAATCGGCTTTGAGGAAAAATACCTTGACCGCATTTTTATGGTATTCCAGCGCTTACATGGCCGGAGTAACTATGCCGGAACAGGCATCGGATTAGCCATCTGTGAGAAAGTTGCCCTGAATCATGGAGGCTGGATAAGTGCCCGCAGTGAACCAGGTCAGGGGGCGACTTTCAGTGTGTTCCTGCCCGAATAACCGGAGGGGCCATAAGCCCTCCGTTTCTTCTCCTCAGGTGCAGTTTATCGCTCACAGGAGGCTTTTTTGATGACGTGCAACCTTGGGCTTCTTTCTGGCCTCCTGTTATAGAACTTGATCTGGTAGACCTGGATTCAGTACATACGTTTCTCAAGAATTCAGGGTAGAATTCAGACGGGAAATAGACGATGGAAGCTAATTATATCTTCATTACTACCTTATTGGAATCCAAGGGTTTAATGAGTAGCTTTAAGCGCCTGTCCAGGCTCCGGTGTTAAACTTCCATTTATGATTCGTACCTGGCGATATCTGTGCACTGGCTTAATTTTACTTTTGGGCCTGACCGCCTGGGCTCAACAGAAACCGGTTGATAGCCTGCGAAAGGCGCTTCTTCGGGCAAGGGAGGACGCTGTCCGTCTGCGTATACTTCCGTTTCTGGTAAATAGTTACGAAGAAATTAATAATGATTCAGCCCTTTTTTACGGGAAGTGGTATGTACGGCTCGCGCAAGAGTCCTGCCAGCCGGAACGTGAGGCAAATGCCTTGAAAAATCTGGGGTACGTTTATATGAATCAGGGGAATTACGCCCGGTCATTAGCGCTTCTGTTTAAAGCCCTCACTATCGCTCAGAAATATGCTAACACTTCAGAAGAGGCGGATATTTTTCGTTCGATCGGCTATATGTATGTTCTTTATGGCGATTATGAGAAGGCACGGCAATATTTATTGGTTGCTAAAGCCGGTAAACTAAAGACAAATGAATGGCCGCAGTTCGTTTATGCCCATTTAGCCAATGCATACGAAGGACTAAACCGGTTAGATTCAGCCCGCTGGTATGCAAGAGCAGGCTATCACATGGCCGTTGTCAGTAAAACGCAACTTCATCTTGGCTATATGATGGCTTCGCTGGCTAGTGTCTATGCAAGAGTCGGTAAAACAGATTCGTCCATCAAGCTCTATCAGAACAGCCTTAGTGTCTGCCTGCGTCAGCGAAATTACCGTACCTTCAGTCATAACTGTGTAAAACTCGCTCGTCTTTATTACAACGATGGGCAGATGGATTCATGCCGGTATTATGCCCTTATTGCTCTCCGGTTTGCCGGTCAGGTGCACATGACACTGGATATCTGGGAGGCCAGTTCCCTGCTTACTAAGTATTACAAGGCGCGTCATCGACCCGATAGTGCCTTTTATTTTCAGGAAATCTGGCTGGCTGCCCAGGATACACTTTACAACCGGCAACGTGTACAGCAAACCCAGCTAGTGTTGTTTGATGAGCAGCAGCGCGTGCAAAAGGCGGAAATAGTCAGGATTGCATATATCAATCGGGTCCGTCAGTATACGTTGCTTGCCGGGTTAACAGTATCTGGTCTTCTCGGGCTGATGCTATACAGGGCATACCGTCGTAAGCAGTTAACAAATGCCCTCCTAACACAACAACAGCAGGAATTGAGGGATGCTATGGCGGAACTCAAGGCAAGTCAGCAACGTGAAGCGCTGCAGGCCAGGGTTGTCGATGAAATGAAAATGCGCTTTTTCGCAAACATCACCCATGAGTTTCGTACACCATTGTCACTTATCCTGGCTCCGGTAGATAAACTACTGGCTGATGCCGAATACCCTGACCGCTTCTATGGCACGTTACAAACCGTTCGTCAAAATGCACATAAGCTGCTCCGGCTCATAAACCAACTCCTTGATATTGCCAGACTGGAGGAAGGGCGCCTGACAGTGGTTGAAAGTATCGGAAATCCTGTGGAGCGTGTGGCGCAACTGATGATCCTGTTTCGCCCGGTAGCAGAGCAAAAACAAATAGACCTGATTTTTCAGCCCGCGCCATTGACAACCCTGTGGCGGTTCGACGCAGAGAAATGGGATAGTATTTTAACCAACCTGCTGGCAAATGCACTTAAATTCACCCCGGCCGGCGGAACTATCCGGCTTATTATCCGGCTTCTTCCGCTCGGGGAGGGGTTCAATGCTGAGATCAGGTTGACAGATTCCGGCATTGGGATACCTCCTGAACAAATACCGTTAATTTTCGACCGGTTTTACCAGATTGATAACTCACCTACCCGTTCTCAGGATGGTACCGGTATCGGCTTATCACTGGTACGGGAACTGATCATCCTGCTAGGCGGCAATATTGACGTCAGCAGCCGGCCGGGCGAAACTACATTTCTGATTAGCCTGCCAATACGTCCGGCTGAAGCAGATGGTATTGTGACGGCTCCGGCTGTAAATCCGGACCTGATGGCAGCTTTCCCGTTAGGGGCAGAGCCTGCGATTAAGGCAGACCTCTCCGATGAAGATACACCTCTGGTTCTGGTAGTAGAAGACAATCCCGAACTCCGGTCATTTTTGGTTACCGAACTCCGGACCTGTTACCGTGTCCTGATGGCGGCCGATGGGGAGGAGGGATGGCACCTTGCCCGCACTGAATTACCTGATGTCATAATTTCGGATATTATGATGCCTTTGCTGGATGGTTTTGCTCTGACCAAGCGCATTAAATCCAATGATACCACCGACCATATTGCAGTTATCCTGCTTACTGCCAAAGTTGACGGTATTAGTAAACTCGACGGACTGCGGAGCGGGGCTATCGACTATATTGCCAAACCGTTCTCCCTCGAAGAAGTAAAACTAAGGGTATCTAACCAACTGTTGTTGCAGCAAACCATGCGGGAGCATTTCCGACAGCAGTTAAGCGTGTCGGACGAACCCGGGCCGGTTCAGGATATTTTTCTGCAGCGGGTGTATAACCTGCTTGACCAACACCTGAATGATCCCCGGCTAAATGTAGAATGGCTGGCTGATCAACTCGCAGTGAACCGCAAAACGTTGTACCGCAAAACGCAGCGCCTTACACAACTGGTACCGAACGAACTCATCCGGCGGTACCGGCTTAGTAAAGCAACCGGTTTCCTGAAAGAAGGATATTCGGTTGCGGAAACTGCCTATCAGGTGGGATTTGAAACCCCTAATTACTTCAGTCAGTGCTTTAAGGAAGTATACCATCAGACGCCAAGCGAGTATATCGGACAGGCTAGTGTGCGGAATAAACGTATACTGCCCCAAAATTGACCGTATTTGCCCCAAAAGAGGAGGCCCTTCCGGTTTCGGTTTCGGAAGTTTGCAGGGAACTTAATCCCTGAAATCATACCATGAACCGTGTATTGCTTACCGTGGCTTTCGCGCTGATGAGCTCCTGCCTGTGGGCTCAGAACATTCCTCGTTTTACGGAAGAAACTTTTCACAAGGTGATCAGTATTTTTCTGAAAAGTCCGGATACCTTCTTTGAAAAAGAATGTACCGCTGATTTTGTGTCAATCGGAGCCAATGGAAAACGAGTATCATTGAACGACCACAAAAAAATGTTCCGGGAGTTCGTCTGCGAAAAGCGCAGCTATGAAGACCTTCTTATCCGGCAATATGGTTCGACGGGCGTTATGACCGGCATTATTTTTTCGGTCTATCGCCGGAAGGATGGTACTTCATTTACACAAAAAGATTTTTGCACACAACTGTTTGTCTGGCAGCAGGGCGCTTGGAAAATGGCGGGCTACCAGGCCACAGCTCTCGATGGCCGGAGAGAGTAGATCCCAAAAAACGTTAATGGGCGATGCAAAACCTGTTAGTGCCTCATATAAATAATAAAACTCCCTTATCGATTTATTAAAACTAACTAAAATGGAAACGCAGCAAGCGAGCCAAAAAGCGCTATCAACCGAATTTCTGATGGAAATCCGGGTCGATCTCGATTTACAGATTATTGGTGATACACCGGCCGGCCATCGTCGGCTTTACCCCATCAAAGGTGGATGGTTTAAAGGCCCACAGTTACAGGGTACTGTTTTACCTGGTGGTAGTGACTCCTTTCTGGTACGTCCCGACGGAACAGGGATACTCGATGTGCGACTTACGCTGAAGACCGACGATGACTCCCTGATTTTTATTACGTATCAGGGGCTCTTGTACCACACACCTTCGTTAGAGACTAAGCTCATGTCAGGAGAAGCCGTTGACTGGTCGGCGTACTATTTTCGCATTGCACCCTTTTGTGAAACGGCTTCCGAGAAATATGGTTGGCTAAACCGTACGCTGTCAATTGGTGTGGGTGAAGTTGATCCGAATGGTGTTTCCTACTCAGTTTATCAGATCAAATAGCGGTGTAAACGCATGGACGCTTCTTTGGCCTGCTCTTCAGGCTGTTATAGGTACAGCCTGAACATTCTGTTAACGAAGCACAAGCCGGATAAAACTCCGTCAGCACTGCAGGACTTTTCCTGACAGTAGGTTTCAGCTTTATAAAGCATATTACAAAAAAGCACTTCACCTGTTATCCGGGAAGTGCTTTTTTGCAATACAGAACCGTGCGTCTACTGCACCGTAATGCTGCTGGTGGCCGGCGGGCAGCCTTCCGTACCGTATACAGTCAGCGTATAAACGCCGGGGGCGATGATGCCGTTGGCAATGACATTGTACGTACCGGAAGACCGGTATACAGCCGAAAATACATATCCGTTGGGTCCCGTAAAAACGAAGCGGGATCCGGTGCCGGTGGCAGCTAAACGTCCCGGATTGGCGGCATTGGGCTGACCGGACATTGAAATAGGACCTGCCACTGCACCCACTCCCTGATTGACGGTAGCCGTGCCGTACGACTGGCAGCCCGCTCCCGTACCATTGGCTGCAAGTATGGTGTAGGTACCGGTTGAGGTGACCACAAACTGACCGCTGGCACCACTCTGGTTTGCAGGTAAGAGCGTATAGCTTACCGCCCCCGCAGCACTGGCTGACAGCGTCACGCTGTTCGGTCCGCAGCCAATAGCACCGCCCTGGCTTATCGAAACAGGACCGGGCGGGATCAGATTTTCACTTACAGTCAGCGATGTTGTACTAAAACAGCCGGTTGCCGGATTAATGGCGCTTACGGAGTATTGCCCTGTCGCGGCAACAATAATGGAATTACCTGATGTTGTAAACGGATTGGTACCGGTGAAACTGTAGGAGACTCCGTTTGTCGGACTTCCTGCCGTTAAGGTCAGCGTCTGGGTTCCGCAGACAAGTACCCCTCCGTTCGTCGCGGTCAGGCTGACTCCCGGCACTTCGGTGCTGCTTGTAACGGTGGCAGTTGTCGAGCTGACACAGCCATTCTGCGGATTCGTCGCTGTTACAGAATAAATTCCCGTTGTATTGACCGTGAGTAGGTTTGTGGTCTGGACCGCTCCGCCCGGACTGGTAAAGCTGAAACTGCTCCCGGCGGTCGGGCTGCCGGCTGTCAGCGTTACGGCTTGTGTGCTACAGGTAATTATGCCGCTATTGGACACCGATAAGCTTACACCGGGCGAAGCCGTATCGACGAAAACAGACGTGGTGGCAGAAGCAGTACAACCCTCGGCACTAGTGACAGTAACGGTATAGGTCCCTGCCTGACTGGCGATAGCTGTGGTACTGATTGTTGTTGTACTCAGACCGGGCCCTGCAAATACATAGGTTCCGCTGGTACCGCCACTTAAAGATGCCGTTAGTACCTGATTCACGCAGGTTATAGTCCCGCTGTTACCGGCAGTCAGGCTGACGGAAGTTGGCACCTGTACTTCAAAAGCACCTGCATCAGGGGCGCCGATTCGGAGCTTATTGTTGGCGTCCGATGTTGGTATAGTTACTGCTGTGGAAGACGCAACACCCGCATCTTTTGCCGGACTGCAATCGCCGATGCTACATGTAGCAACGAGCCCGCCAGGATTCTGTTGCAGAGGTCCGGCGAAAAGACGCAGGCCTGTTCTGTCGGTCGGATCTGTCAGCGTGCGGCTATCATCAGCATTATCACTAACATTTCCACCCAAAGTAGTCGGTTTCGATGCTGCCGTAAAAAGATTACGATTCTGGTTTCCAGCCATGACACAATTGACTAACCGTGCCCTTGCCCCATCCAGAATCAGAACCATTTCCCCACTAAGATTCCGGATAAAACTACAATGAATAACATCCATAGCGGTTCCGGAGTTCAGGTATATACAAATGCCACCAAAGGTCGAACTGTTGCCGGTAAATGTGCAGTTTGCCATCGTTGCATTGGTAGCGTAAGAATCCAACGCACCTCCATATTTTGCGCTGTTTCCGGTAAACGTACATCGGTTTGCAGTAAAGGTAGAACCGTTAATTGCCAGAGCCCCCCCATATATAACATCGGAATTTGATATAGTTGTAGCCGTATTGTTGGCAAACTGGCAGTCAGATAAAGTAAGCGTACCTGAAATTACTCTTGCCCCACCCCCGGAAATAGCGGTGGAATTACGGATCAGACAGCGGTTGATGGTCACATTACCGCCAGTGGCATTCACATATAAAGCCCCGCCTTCACCACTGCCTGCTGCACCGCCCTGTAGCACCAGATCCTGTAAATAGACGGTTATGCCGGTTCCGTTAAACGATAAAATACGGAAATTTCCGGCTGTACCCAAACGCTCAATGAGGGTGCCGCCGGTAGCGGTGGCAGGTGTAAGCGTGCTGAACCCCGTTATCGTACAGGATCGAGTGATTGCCGGCAGGGCAGCTGTCAGCGTGACCGGACCGGCAGTAGAAAAGGCAACGGTGTAAGGCGCGGCATCTGTTCCGCTGTTGATCCGTGAAATGGCCTCCCGTAACGTGTTAGGACCTGAGTCTGCTGCACTACTGACTACATAGGTCGTTTGCGCGCAGGTTACAGATGAAAGGATAAGAATGCAAAACAGGTAAACGTATTTTTTCATTGATTCAGGATTTGAAGGCTTAAAGGCGGAATGAATGGTAACTGTTTCCTCATGAATGACAAAAGTTTTTTTGTAAATCTGACAGGCCGTTATTTTACAGACTATGTTAGCAGAAAAGTAAGTAAAAATACATACCTATTAGTTGCCTATCAAGTATATAGACACTATAACATAACTATATTAGTTGCTATTTAGGTCAGTATATTACTTGTAAATGCAATTAAAACTATATAAGCTCTCTGTCCTACAACTAGTATGTTTATGTACTTTTTATTAATTTACTGATATTCAATAGAATATTATAAGTAAAAGGTTTGCTGTGCCAAAAGAATTTCTGATATGATCAATAGTTAAAACTTCCCTGCACGTATGTGCTGCTGAGTATATGCTGATTCAACGTTTCATCTGTTCCTGGTGCTGTTTCCCCCACTTGATCATTTCCAGAATAATCGAACCAAATGACTGACAATATTCTGTCGAGGTATATTCTACCCCAACCGGTATTGTCGGAATAACAGTCCGGCGAATCAGACCATTAAGCTCCATCTCTTTCAACTCTCTGGAGAGCATCCGGGTGGTAATACCGGGTATACTTCGTTGGATTTCCCGAAAGCGTTTATTGCCGTTGCAAATCGAATTAATAATTGGAAGCTTCCATTTACCCCCGATCACATAAATCGTATCCTGTAACGCCTGTACTTCTTGGCGTTGCGTATATGGCTTTCCGGAGGATCGGCAAAAAGTGAGTCCTCTTGACATAGACATCCTGACCAAAGCGCAGTTTGCTTACTTCCGGGACTCTGTATCAATGGCTTTTGCCAAAAAACAGTGCGTCAGCTGCCCGATCATGGAATTTTGCCCCGATGGGGCCTTTGCCGTGGATGTCAGAAATGACCAGGCTGCCGATACTTTTTTGCGCGAACACGTTCTCGAAACAGGAAAGTTTTTGTGTACGATTCCTCAATTACGGTTTTCGCCCTGGTGGGAGCTGCCTTCCAAAAAACAAAGCATCAACATATTGGCTTACCGACGAAGCCGTGAGTACGTACAGTCGTTCGGCAGGCTTATTTGGCCTGGAAATGCACTCGCCCATTATGTGTATTGCTCAGGGGATTCCAGCCATTTTTTGCCGGTTTGACGAACAAACCAGTAAAGGGTATATGTGGCGGGACATTGGCCCCGGCGATTGGCTTTTTGACATGGACACCCCGTCCCGTCACCGAGGCATTGATTGCCAGAAATTTCCCGAAAGTAAAAATCGTTCACGGGGCTTTTTTCAACCAGGACGAAGGCTTACAGGGAGACCTGAAAACGGCTTTCGGGCAAGCCGACATTTATATTCATAATTCAGGCATGTCGATGAACTAAGGCTTATTCAATTATGAATGGACCGGGACGATGGCCAATCTTGCCCCTTTTTAGTATTGCATCGAAAACGATATTCCTTTCGGGCTCTACGGCCAGTCTTTTGATAAGTTTGCGCCCCCTTCGCTATCGCTTTACCGTGATGTACTGAGTCGGGCGTCTTTTATCTATTGTCGTGATAACGAATCAGTTAAGTTTCTGAAAGAAAACAAGTTCAAAACGCCAATCATCGAATTCGGGCCCGACGGGTGTTTTGGGATTGATGTACGGGACGAGGCCAGGGGGCTCGCGTATCTTCGTCAGGCAGGCCTGGAAGAAGGCAGGTTTCTGGTGGTGGTGATTCGTACCAATACCCCGCATCTCAACGCTGCCGGAAAGGGGGATATGATGAATCCTGCCCCTACACCCGAACAGCAGGAACAGGATGCGCTGCGATTGGGCAAAGTCAGGGAGTTAATCAACAGCTGGGTCACCACTACGGGCATGAACGTCCTGATTGCTCCCGAAGCGTTGAAAGAAATTAAATACGCCAGGACGATGCTTTACGACCAGCTGGACGAACGTATAAAGGCCAAAGTTGTATGCCGGGAAAGCTTCTGGAGTGCCGACGAAGCCATGTCGGTTTATGCCCGGGCGCACACAATGTTCGGCATGGAGCCCCATTCGCTGATCTTGGGCCTTGCATTAGGTGTACCGGTAGTTCATGCCCGTTCACTCAAACATGGGCGAAAGGGGTGGATGTTTCGGGATATTGGCGTACCGGAGTGGCTTTTCGAGATTGATCAAGCCCCCTCATCCGATATCACGGGAGCCGTTTTATCAATTTATAAAGATTACAAAACGGCCAAAGTAAAAGCGCAAAAAGCGATGGATGTAGTCAAAAGTCGCCAAAAAGAAACAATGGCACTAGTGAAAAAACTGGCGATGGTATAAATACATACGCTGTGCCGCTAAATAGTTTCATCCCTAAAAAAGAAAATCTTATGACCCTTAATCGCCGTCAATTCATACAACAAAGCAGTCTGGTTTCAGCCGCTGCGCTGCTCCCCTTTCTGGTACAAGCCACTAAAAAAGAGAATCCCGTGCTACTCATTACTTCGGGTTGGCAGGATGTAAACATTGGCGATATTGCCCACACACCCGGCCTCCTGGCCCTGCGTACTGAGCTTTGAGTGTCACTCGCCCATCATTGCCCTGACCAACGGCACCCCGGCTTTTTATCTGCGTCAGCCGGAGGATACCATTAAGGGGCAGATGTACTATGACCTGCAACTAACCGATTGGACCTTTGAGATCAATGACGTGACAGGTGAACAGATCGCCGGGCGGCTAATGAGCGTTCATGCGGATTATGCCAAAGCCCGGAATCGGGTGAAGGCATCGATGGATTTGGTTAAACAACGCTATAACGCCGTGTTTGTACCACTGAAAAAACTGACCTGATTAAGGTAAGTTGTATGAATCGGGCTTAATGGAATAAAAAAAGGACATAGCATCAAGAAAGTGTACTATTGCTCCGTGCCTCCCGGCGGTGCGAAAACAACAGTATTCGCTTGCGCTATGTCCGAAAAAGTAATTGAAATTTATTGTCGCTTCGACGCTCCGATCTCCTGACGATTATTTACCGGAAACCCAGCCTTGTGGTTTTGCAAATCATAAGCAATGCCAAAAGTATCTGTCAGTATAGTGCTGACAACAAACATCACCGATCGTTTACCGCTGATAAGCCAGGGAAAAATCGGAGCGCCGAATTGATGGGTTACTGACATCACGGCACAGGCAGCCCTGCTCTATTGCCACAGCAGAAGGTTGGCCTTACCTGGCCGGTACGCAGGTGGGGCAATTTCGGATTTAGCGGATCGGAACGTAAGCTGCCCGTTATATCCATCTAAACTTAGGGGAGTATATTTATCAGTTTAGGCTGTAACCTTTTATCAAAATGGGAGTTGCCACTCGAAATCGCTACCCCCTTTGGGCGGGTAACTGACTACTGTTAGTCAGCAAAGGCGATTTATTGACATGTAAACCAGTTACTAATCAATAAGAGCCAGATCAACTCCTATGAGTCAATTTTTTGTCAAGTTTCTTGTTATCAGCCTCCTCCTGGGGTCATATCAGCTAAGCGCGCAAATAGTGTATAATGTCCGGGAGCACTATACTAAAAGCGAGACGTACATTACAATGCGCGATGGTGTCAGGCTATTCACCGCTATTTATACCCCTAAACAAGCAACGCCCGACCACACCTATCCAATCCTAATGCAACGTACCTGCTATGGCATTACTCCCTATGGCACAGAAAGCTATCCTAACCAGCTAGGCCCATCGGTGACGATGATGAAAGAGGGGTATATCATGGTTTATCAGGACGTGCGGGGTCGCTACAAAAGTGAAGGGCAGTTTACGAACATGACACCCGTAACGGTTCATAAAAGTAATACAGACGTGGACGAAAGCACCGATACCTTTGACACCATTGACTGGTTGGTCAGGCACGTCCCGAACAATAATGGCAATGTGGGTCAGTGGGGGATGTCTTACCCGGGGTTTTACGCAGCAGCCGGTTTGCTGAGTAACCATCCCGCCCTGAAAGCATCCAGCCCGCAGGCACCCGTTTCAGACTTCTTTTTTGATGACTTTCATCATAACGGGGCCTTTTTGGAGAGTTATTTTTTATTATTTCCCTGGTTTGGCGTTCCAAAGAAAGACACAACAACATTTGCCTGGTACGATAGCCCGCCGGTTAATACGGCTAAAGTGGCCCGGGATGGCTATCAAATCTACCTGGATCAAGGCCCGCTGAGCTTTGCTGACACCCATTATAAAGATAACGTCTTTTGGCAGGAAACGGTGAATCATCCCAATTATGACGACTACTGGCGAAAACGAGCTTTACTCCGGCACTTTCAGCCCAATCTTAAAACAGCCGTTATGACCGTTGGGGGCTGGTTTGATGCCGAAGACCTGTCGGGACCACTGAATCTATATAAGACCATTGAGAAGAAGAGCCCCGGCACCTACAACACGATTGTCATGGGGCCGTTTGGTCACGGTGGATGGGCTTATGAGACCGGCCATACCCTGCACAGTAACCTCTATTTCGGCGATAGCCTGGCGAGCTTTTATATGAATAAGATTGAAGCCAGATTCTTTCGTCATTTTTTGAAGGGCATCGGCAACAACACGGGTTTACCGGAAGCGTATATGTTTGATACGGGTCTGAAAAAATGGAATCAGTTTGATAAATGGCCCGCTGCTGGTACTCGTAAGCAAAAGCTTTACCTGAATGCAGCGGGCACATTAGATCAGCAACCACCTAAAAAGATAGAGTCAGTATCTTATCCCAGCGATCCTATGAAGCCCGTTCCTCACACCGAGGATTTGACATCGACGATGAACTTTACGCCTTACAATTACATGAGTGAAGACCAGCGCTTTGCAGGCCGTCGGCCTGACGTTCTGACGTTTCAAACCGGTGCTTTGTCAGAGGATGTGACCCTGGGGGGGGAAATTAAAGCGTATCTAAACATCGCCAGTACAGGTACAGATGCTGATTTCTTTGTCAAACTGATTGATGTATATCCCCTGGACGAACCCAATCATGCCTACATGCCCAATAAAAACGTCACCCTGAGTAATTACTGGCAGATGGTTCGTTCGGAGATGATGCCCGCGCGGTTTCGTAACAGCTTTGAAAAGCCGCAGCCCCTCCGCGCTGGTCAGAAAACGGCCGTCCATTTTCAGTTGCAGGATGTGCTGCATACCTTTAAAAAAGGGCATCGGATCATGATCCAGGTCCAAAGTACGGCTTTCCCCTTATTCGCACGGAACCCCCAGACATTTGTCCGTAATCCCTATAAAGCGAAGTCTTCCGATTATGTGAAGGCCACACAAACTGTTTTCAACGACAGTTTTGTTGAAGTGGATTTGCTGGAAGGGGCCATTACTGAAAAAGCCCGGCAATCTATCTGGAATTTTGAGGACTACCGACCGGGAGTGACTGGCATTACACCATTCGAAAACGGGGCTCAAACTGTTAGCACGAGCACATCGGTGGTCACCCTACACTTCTCCCAAAAGATGGATACCCGATATTATAGTTTTGGGAAAGGCCCTCTGGGTGTAGAAAGCATGGCAAGGGTGAAAAGGTTACTAGGCTTTTCGGAAGATGCAAAATCGTTTTCATTTGAACTTGAGCTGAAACCGAATCAACGACACCAGTTATTGATCGGTTCAAGTTTTCGAAATGAAACCGGGGATCGCCTGAAGCCTTACCTGATTGATTTTAATACTAAAGAATAGGGGTCATCAGGCACTACAGCAGTGCTGACCAGCGCTGTTGTGAATGATACTTCCGGGGGGGGCTATTCCTGAAATGACTTAAAAATTCAGGTCATACAGGGGCGAAAAAAGGTAAAATTTCTATTGAATATTTCCTCACCAAACTCACTTATTACAATACAATAATAAGGTACCCTTAGGGGTGTTTTACATGGTTTTGTACAACTATAAACGAGCGTTTGTATGTCAACCCCATTATGGACAGTTCCGGCCCACAGTCACCGTTCTGGTCACCGGCGCGCTGGTGCCGCAGCTGTTGGTGTAGGTGGCCGTCAAGGTATAGGTGCCCGCCTGCTTCACGTTCAGCCCGATGGCCTCATGCGTGGCTCCCTCGCGGTAAACGGTGCTGAAGACATAATCCTTAGGACCCGTCATGGTAAATGAACTGGCTACGCCCCGACCCGTCAGCCGGACCGGACAGGCCGCCTCATCTGCGGTGAAGCTCAGGATCTGCGCCGGCGGGGGCTGGATGCCGCCCACCACGACCTGACCACTGGCGGTAGTGGAGCAGACACCCGTTGTACAGGTCGCCGTCAGCAGGCTGGTGCTGCTGCCCGCCGTCAGGGTGATCATGGCCGTTGTGGCACCGGTCGACCACAGGATTTGCCCGCCGCAACCGCTGGCAGTGAGGTTAATGGTCTGACCGGGGCAGACGGTGGCCGAGGCGATGGTAAACGGCGGCAGGCTGAAATTCTCCGTGATCGGCAGGTTGTTGCTCACCACGGTACAACCGTTGGCGCCCGTCGCGGTTACCGAGTAGGTACCGGCAGTGCTGACGCTGATCGTGGTAGTGGTCTGGCCGGTCGACCACCGCAGGGCGGTTACCGAAGCCGTGGCTGTCAGCGTCAGCTGCGGTTGTGTACAGGTCAGCTGGTTGCTGATTGCCGATACACTGACCGTCGGGCTGGTATTGTCCCGTGCGATGGTCTGGCTGTTGCTGACGGCCGTGCAGCCGTTGCCATCGGTGACCGTCACAGAGTAAGTACCCGTCTGACTGACGGGCAGGGTCTGGCCCGTGCTACCCGCGCTGCTCCAGGCAAACGCCGTAGCAGACGTCTGAGCCGTTAGCGTCAGGCTTGGGTTAGTACAGGAAAGGGTTGTTGACGGCGCAGCCGTTACTGTTACTGACGGCAGAGCATTGACCGACAAACTGAAAGCGGTGGAGGTCACCGACGGACAATCGCCCGAAATAATGACCGAATAGCTACCAATGTCCGTGAGTTGCGTATTGGTCAGCGTCAGGCTGGCGGTTGTGGCCCAGGCGATACCGGTCAGGGCAGTGCCCGACCGGTACCACTGGTAGGCGGGCGCATTGCCCGTTAGGCTGACACTCATTACAACCGTAGTTCCCGCACACACAATTGAACCGGCAACTGGTTGCTGTACAATCTGCAGCGGTACTCCGTTCTGCTGCTGATACTCAACCGCCCCCATGTCGATCCGCCCGTTTGAAATCCGGACATTGCCAGTCAGATCAGTGGCCGGTAACGCTGTGGCCGAGTAAGGTCCGCTGGCAGCCGTAGCACTGGCGGGATTGCCGGCATTGATGGCCGGTGAGCACGCTGCCAACGCCACCGACGTTGCCGACACAAAGGGCGAGGTAGCGGTGGTCAGGTTGCCCGGCCCCGTAATGTCGACGCCGCTTGTGTTATCGAAGAGGGAGTAGCGGGCGGTGAGCGAGCTGTTACTGATATTATAAAAGGTGTTTTCCCTGCCATTGTTCCACACCACAGTGTTGGTAAGGGTCGGGTTGCTGTTATTATTGAACATCGCCCCGCCTTGGTTGAAAGAGCCCCCCGTAGCCAGATTGCCCTGAAACGAGCAGTTGGTCAGGGTCGGACTGCTATTCCCATTGTACATGGCCCCGCCGACGTTGAAAGTGTCACTGCCCCCCGTAGTCTGATTGCCCTGAAACGAGCAGTTGGTCAGCCCAGGGTTGCTGCTATCATTGTACATGGCCCCGCCGTAGTTGCCAAAGCTACCCGTAGCCTGATTATTCTGAAACAAGCAGTTGGTCAGCACAGGGTTGCTACTGCCGAGATTGGCCATGGCCCCGCCGTAGTTGACAAAGCCCCCCGTAGCCTGATTGCCCTGAAACAAGCAATTGGTCAGGGTCGGGCTACTGTTATCGTTGTACATGGCCCCGCCGTAGTTGACAGAGCCCCCCGTAGCCTGATTGCCCTGAAAGGAGCAGTTGGTCAGGGTCGGGCTGCTGCCATTGTTGTACATACCTCCCCCAAGATCGACACTGCCCCCTCCTGTAATCACAAAGCCATCCAGCACGGCCGATCTCGTCAGGCTCAAACTGGCGGGGTTGTTGATTACCCGGCTGCCATTGCCTGCCAGCGTGGTATTGGATGGATGACCGGGGCGGCCTTCCGTCGTTACCGGGTTGACGGACGGGCGCTGGCTGAGAACCGTTTCGCCCCCCGCAAAGCCCCCATAGATGGCCACGCCCGGTAGCATCGAGAAACTACTCCCGCTGGCAGGTCTGTAGGTACCCTGAGCCACCCAGACCTGATCGCCGGGCTGGCTGGCGTCAATGGCGCCTTGTAAATCGGTGGTGCTCGTCGCCCAGCTGGTAGCGGAGGCGGCCGGCGTGATGCCCGTTGTGGAAACGTAGCGGGTGGTCTGGCTAAAAGCCCAGTGCGTGAGCAGCAGACAACAAAACAGGCCGATGGCCCGGATTCGTATTAATGTATTCATGCGGCGTATTAGTATTCAGTAGAAATCATTGATTGAATCTGACAAAAGAAAACTCGGTTAGTAAGCGCATACCCGGCTGATGCGCTGGTGTTCGAAGGTATAAAGTGGTCGGCAGGCACTCAGCCAGCAGGTGCTCAGCAGGGTCAGCAACACACGGAAAAGCATGGCAGAAAAGGGGTTGTTTGTGGCTGCAAGTTCCCCTTCATACTCCACTTAGTTGTTAGTCATTCGTCCAAAAATGTTTGGCTCCGTGTCAGAATGAAAAAAAAACTTCGTGTATTGTTGCATTTGTCGGCGAATGCACGATACATGTATACTTACAGGCGAATTTCTGCTGCTTTGAAAACGGGCTGTTTTGTCAGGCGGAAAAGCCTGGTGACAGGCGATGTGAGTCCGGTAAAAGATCACCGCAGGCAGGTTTTTTTTACCGGAAATCCGGGGTAAAAAAGGCATGCTCATCAAGCTGCTGATCACCGCAGCAGCCTGACAGGATTTATCCGATTGACTTTGCCGTTACACCGGTTGAGGCGTATAGCCCGCGGGATTGTGTACCTGCGCCCGGACTACCAGACACGAGCGGGTGATGGCCGGATACCTGTTTCCGCAGGTAGGTGCTACCACGGCCATGATCACACTCACGGCAGGTAGCAGTACCACTAAACCTGCATAGGTATTAACCATAGCATTTGTCACCGAACGTAGTCACGTACTAAGTAAATCATAAAGCCGGTGTGCCTGCAGTACGTCAGGCATACCGGCAAAGTATAGTTTTAATAAATCTTAATCCTGAATGTTACGCCGTAGAGCCTGAACAGAGTTATATTTGTCTGGCCTGTCATGTATGATGGATGGCCCGTAAATTACATGTACTCTCAACGTTTACTGAAATACCTGCACCTGGAGTGCTGGATGGTATGTTTATCCGTAAGCATTTCCTTCGGACAGGCTAATCACTTTTCACCGGACAGGAACCCCGCTACCCTTGCCGCTTCTAAAACCGACTCTTTTCGCGCCTACCGTGCTATTAAGCTGGGAGACGGGTTTCTCAATTACAACAGTGATTCCGCCATTTATTATTACCGGCAGGCGGCGCGGTTGGCAGACGCGTCTAAAATCCGGATTTTAAGGCGATTGGCCTATCTGAAACTGGGTAATGAATACCTTTTTTATACAGATTATGAAACGACGATTAACCTGCTCGACAAAGCCGAAGCCCTTGGCCGGCCGTTCCCGGTCGACAGTACACAGTTAGAAATTCTGATCGTGAAAGCAAGGGCTTTCCGCAGTAGCGGACGGTATGATACAGGGCTTCGTCTTTGTCTGGATTTGTTGAATAACTATGAGCACCGGCAAAACCAATGGCCCCGGCAACTGGCCTTGCTGCATGCTGAGTTAGGCGTTATTCATCTGCATTTGCATCATTTTGCTGCTTCAGAACGCTATTTTCAGAAGCAGCTCGCATTGAGTAAAAAAAGCGGGGATAAGCGCCTGGTTCTTATCGCCTTTGGTAATCTGGGTACGCTTTACGGGGCGAGTAACCGGTTTCAGGAAGCGGAACGTTGCTTTAGGCGCTCCTATGAGATCGCTGGACAGTTTTCCAGGCCCATCTTACTGGGTTATGTCTATATTAATCTCGGTGAGCTGGCCATGCATCGTAAAGAATACAAGGCAGCCATTTCGTATTTACGACACAGTTTGCACTATGAGGATAGTTATAACATTGATAAAGGATATACGTATTCATTACTGGCTAGGTGCTACAAAGAAAGCCGGCAGCACACCGAAGCACTACTTCATATCAACCAGGCCATCCGGATTTTTCATTCGATAGCGTCTCTTCAGGATGAGCAGAAAGCAATGAGCCTGAAGGGCTTCTTATTAGCACAATCAGGCCGGTTTAAAGATGCGTACCAAATCAGTGATCAGGCTCAGGTGCTGAAAGACAGCCTGTTTGGTCTGGAAAAAGAAAAAGCCATTGCCGGTATCCAGGCCAATTTTGACCTGGAACGCAAACAGCAGCAGATCGCCGCATTAAAAAAGAACCTGACGATTCAGCAGCAAGCCCGTCAAACGGCACAGCTACAGCTCAGGCTTGTAAATCAACAGCGGGTATTCTTTTTATCCGCATTGCTGTGCATGTCGTGTGTGTTTATTTTTGCCTTTTTGGCCTATCGGAAACAGAAAAAAATCGGCCTGATTCTGGTTCAGCAGAAAGAGGAAATCAGTAAACAGACTATAGAACTAACTGAGCTGAATAAAACAAAAGACAAGCTGTTTTCGCTTATCAGCCACGATCTGCGCAGTCCGGTTACACGGTTGAAGAAACAATTAAACCTGCTCTCCGCAGGCAGTCTGCCCGATGAGGCGAAAGGACCAATCGGCAGGCTGGAGGCACAAACGGATCAGATGCTTAACCTGCTTACAAACTTATTAGACTGGTCATATATCCAGTTGAAAGGCTGGCGCGTAAATCCGGAATGTGTGGATCTGGCTGATATTGTTGATAACGTAATCAGCCAGAAACGCGACCCCATCAGCCAGAAGGGACTCAGGATTTTAAATCAGGTGCCTCCGTCTGCCTGGATTATGGCCGATAAAACCCAGCTTGAAGCGATTATCCGCAACCTGATCAGTAATGCCGTAAAATTTACACCATCCGGTGGTTATATCAGGTTATCCGTCAAACAAACCGGTGAACACCTTAAGCTGACGATTCAGGATACCGGGATCGGAATACCGGCAGAACATCTTGAGCGGATTTTCAGTAATCCGGAGGTGCGGCAGGGGACAGCCAGTGAACAGGGTACCGGACTTGGCCTGCGCGTTTGCCGGGAAATGCTGGGAGCCGATGCGGAGGCGCTGCAGATCATCAGCAAACCGGAAAAAGGCACGCAGGTAAGTATACGTCTTACCGTTGCGGTAAAAAGCGCTCAATCTGACCTAACATGCTGATTCCGTTGGTTGGTACAACTCAATTGTATGATGGTCTTCCCACCTGCGTAATACTGTAGCCATCTGCTGGAGATCATGGTATAGCCAGTTATCGATATTTTTTCCTCGTTTCAGCAGCATCAACCGCGTAATCCGGCATTCTTTGAGCAGCGGAACTCTGACCGAAACAGGCAGCATCATGAGCCTGAATGCCAGCGTGGAAAGTCCGGCCATGAATTCGGTTGATAATCCCAATAGGTCAGCCAGTTTGCTGATTTCGTTTGGTTTCCAGTGACCAGGATCCTTCCGTCGCCGGGAGAGGCTGTTCAGGGAGAGGTTAAGGGAGTCAGTCAGAACGTTGTATGACAGGTTGCTTTCCGATAATGCCTGTAACACAATACTTCGGCCAGTGAGATACAAATTAACTGCGTGAATAAATTCATTTATCGTTGAGTTCATGTCAGGGTTCCTGCGTTTCCAGTACTAAGTTTCATTCCGAACCAACTTTAACCATGTGGATTTCAATAACAAACCGCTGCGTATAGTACTTACCGGTATGTATAAGTTCCACTTTTTATCAAGTAGGGTCCGGAATTTGTTCATGACAAAACAACCACGAAAACTGATAGCATATTACCTGTATTTTCCGGAATACACCTGATTTATGGCAAAACCACAACTAAAGTTGGTGAAATGGACCATTCAGCGGGTAAAGCAGGATAACATTACCCCTCAGACTGAGCAAGTTTGATTTTATAGTGTACTGTATTTGTATAAATAGTAATCTTATGTGTATTGAAATTCGAAAATAGATTCATAAAGTATTCAACCTTAATCGCATGCATACATGCCGGCAAGGTATAGATGAAATTAATATGTACTTTTAAAGTTGATTACAGATGTTAATACAACTTATATGACAATCCGCCACTATTTAATTATTGACGATAATACAGCCGATGCCGAAATACTGGTCAGTCAGCTTGGTACGTTGAGCTTTCTACAGCTCGTTGCAGTTGCCCCGACACTGGAAGAGGCAATTGATGTATTGGAGTCAAAATCAGTGGATTTGATTTTTCTGGACGTACGGCTTGCCAGCCAGTCAGGGTTAACCCTGTTAAAGGCGGTCCTTGGTCTGCCACCCGTTATAATCATCAGTGCTTATCCTGAATATGCTGTAGCTAGTTATGAAATTGGCAAAGCAGCCGATTTTGTGTTAAAACCAGTTAGTGACGAGCGATTACAGATTGCGGTAACCCGTGCCCTAAAAAACACAGCTGAAGGCCGGTCATTGACGGAAACAGATTCTATTTTTTTCAAGGCAGGCCGTAAAATGATCCGGCTTCGGTATTCTGAAGTTGACTATATTCAGGCATATGATGCTTATTGTAAGGTGTTCAACGGTGAACAGATGATATTAATCAGCGAGCCGTTTTTTGTAGTCAACCGAGCCCTGCCGGGAAACCTGTTTGTACGGGTACATAAGTCTTACCTGATCAATGTCACTAAAATTACCGGCTATGACCGGCAGCACCTGTGGATTGGCAAATGTAAAATACCGATTGGCGGTTCGTATAAAGCCGGTTTGCAGAAACTGTTCACCGTACTCGGAAATTTAGACGATGATGAACCGGCTACTTAATAAATTTATTGTTGACAAATTCCTTATTAAACAAGGCAACAAACGCCGCCGGATCATCCATTCCAATCCGGATACGCTGGTGATTACCCTTAAGGGTTAATTCCAGAGCGTTTTCACCGCCAACGGAAAAAAGCATATAATTCCCGGAAGACTTAATTCCCCAGCCCTCATCCTGTCCGATACCCACAACCCGGACAGCATGAATGTCTGACAGCCGTATGGTTCTGGAAATAAGGCCAATGCCCAGTTTAAGGCATAAATTGCCCCTGTTAGCTGCGATTTCTAACCGATAGAATAGTGCCAGTGTCAGTACATGCAGACTTAGCAGCACACAAAGCGGTATGGATATGGCAAAGCCGATTGCCGGCCAAAAACACAGTATGCCGGCTATTAAAAGGAGACTTACTACAGCGTTTATCCGGATGAGTGTTACGGCGTACTGCCTGCTATACCAGACCATGATTATTGGTGATTTTAGGTTGTGCTATATGGACACATGAAAACGGGTACTAAAATAAGTCCGGCGTATTGGCTCCGGCAAGAGGCTTAATTACGCAGCTATGGTAAATTGGTGTAACCCCAGAACCGGCTGATGAAACAGCTGAAAAAACAGGTAAATCCGAAAGGCAGCTAATCCGTAGTATGTTAATAAACTTACGGTAAGAGCGTCAATACGAACGGATAAAGCCTCCTCCATGGTAACTAAACCAGCGATCGGGGCCTTGGGGAATTGATTAATTCACTCCGACTAACATCTGTTTAAGTTATTCTCCCGTATATTCCTGACAAGTTTTCTACTATAATCCCCGTTCTATGCGGTCGTTATTACTCATTGCATTTCTTTTCTTATCAGCCGCAACGGCATTTGCCCAGAAACTTACCGGTCAGGTCGTCGACCAGGTAACGCATCAGCCCATTGTGGGGGCTACCGTACAGGTAAAGCGTAAACAGGCGGGCACGCTCACCAACGCCACGGGCACGTTTACCGTCTCTGGCTTACAGCCGGCCGATGTGCTGACATTTTCTTACCTTGGTTACCAATCACAGGAAATTACGTAAACGGGACAAACCAGCCTGACGGTTGAATTGCTGGCAGGGTTGTCGTTGAATGAAGTTGTTGTCACGGCACTCGGTCTGGAACGCAACGCCCGGAGTCTGGGCTATACCGTCCAGAAAGTTTCCGGCCGGCAGGTCAGCGACGTGAAGGCGCCCAACTTTCTCGACAACTTATCAGGGAAGGTGGCAGGGGTGATGGTTACCGGCGGATCGACAGGTGTGGGTTCATCGTCCCGCATTACAATCCGTGGTGAGTCCTCGTTTACCAATAACAACCCCCTGTTTGTGGTCGACGGTATTCTGATTAACAACGCCACGGTGGTCAACCGGGTCAACGACGATGCCAACGGATTTCAGGAGATCGACTTCGGGAATGGCGCAATGGATATCAACCCCGACGACGTAGCAACGGTATCGGTCCTGAAAGGTCCGGGTGCGGCTGCGCTCTATGGTACCCGTGCCGCCAACGGTGTTATCCTGATCACGACCAAAGACGGTTTAGTACAGAAAGGTAAAGGCATCGGAGTGAGTTTTAACAGCACCTTCTATACCGAGCGCCCGTTTCAGCTGCCCCGGTTTCAGAACAGTTACGGACAGGGCAACAGCGGAGCCTTTAAGTACGTCGATGGCCTGGGCGGTGGTATTAACGATAATATCTCCTATAGCTATGGCCCGCGACTGGATGCCGGTCTGCTGATTCCTCAGTACGACAGTCCCGTAAACCTGCCCGACGGTCGGGTTGTACGCGGGGCCGATACGCGGGTATACAGCGGGTTGCCCATTACCCCAACCCCGTTTGTTTCGCATCCGGACAACCTTAAGAACTTTTATGAAACCGGTCATACCGCGATTAATAACCTGGCCGTCTCCGGCAGCTATGACAAGGGTAGCTACCGGCTGTCCTTCACTGACCTGAACAGCCAGTCAACGATTCCGGGCGTTGATCTGAAGCGTAAAACGCTGGCCGCCCGATTACTGTTTGAGCCTGTCAACCGACTGAAATTCAGCTCGTCTGTTAATTACATCAACACCGGTAGCGACAACCGGCCAGCTACCAAATACGGCTCTGAAAATATCAACTATGCGATGAGTGCCTGGTTAGGCCGGCAAACGGATGTCAACCCGATGAAACAGTACTGGCAGCCGGGACTGGAGGGAATACAGCATTTTTCGTATAACTATACCTACTTCGACAACCCGTACTTCACGCTTTACGAAAACCGTAACTCATTTACCCGTGACCGGCTTATCGGAAATGTGGCCGTGACGGGTGAGCTGGCAACCAATCTGACGCTGATGGTACGGAGCGGCATGGACTATTCAAGTGAGAACCGGCAGTTTCGGCGGGCTTTTAGCAGCAACCGTTTTAAAAATGGGGCCTATGCCGAAAACGCTGTTTTCTTCCGGGAAATCAATTCTGACTTTTTGCTGAATTATACCCGTAGCATTGGCGCACTCTCGTTTGATCTGTCGGCCGGAGGCAACCGGATGGATCAGCTGACGTCGTTTGATCAATACCAGGCCTTAACGCTGGCACAGCCGGGTGTGTTTAAACTTACCAACGCCGCCTCGCCGGTAGAGGCTTATCAGCAGAGCGCCCGCAAACGGATTAACAGCCTGTATGCGCTGGCCAAGCTGGGGTATAAGGATGTGCTTTTTCTGGATATAACGGGCCGTAACGACTGGTCAAGTGCGCTGGCAACACCGTCGTCAACCGCCAACACCTCGTTTTTCTACCCTTCGGTATCGGCCAGCTGGGTACTGTCAAATCAATTCCGGCTTCCTGCGGTGATGTCATTTGCTAAAGTACGGGCCAGTGTAGCCAGCGTTGGCAATGATACCAGCCCGTACCAGACTGTCGGCGTGTTTAACGCCCGTAATCCGGTTTTCTCGCAGCCCGCTTTCAGTGATCAGAGTACCATTGCCAACACCAACCTGAAACCGGAATCGATCCGGTCGGTGGACCTGGGTGCAGATATACGTTTCCTGAATGACCGGTTTGGTATTGACCTGACGTACTACGACGCCCGTACCCGCAACCAGATCCTGTCGTTGCCCATTGCGGTCCCTACCGGCTACAGCGAACGGGTCATCAATGGGGGAGAGGTCCGGTCACGGGGCATTGAAGTGGTGTTATCAGCCATCCCCTTCCGGACAAACGGTATCCGCTGGAACATAGACCTGAATTTCAGCCGCAACCGGACAACTGTGGTGTCACTCCCTGAAGAAGCCGGTACCTTAACATTAGGGTATAACCGTATTTACGATAACGTTAACCAGACAGTCTGGTATCAGGTACGTGCGGGAGACCGGATGGGCGATATGTGGGGAACGGGCTATGAGCGTAATGCTCAGGGCGATTTTATTGTCGGCAAAAACGGCCAATACATTGCTGACAACACCCTCAAGAAACTCGGCAACTATAACCCCGATTTCATGGTGGGCCTTTCCAATCAGCTCAGTGTCCGGAACTGGAACCTGGGCTTCCTGCTCGACTGGCGGCAAGGTGGCATCCTCGTATCACGCACGCTGGCCCTGGCCGGCGTTGCAGGACAGCTCATCGAAACGGCCAATCGTCCGGATGCGGGTATCGTAGCGAAAGGGGTAGTGAATACAGGTACGGCCGATAACCCGAACTACCAGCCCAATACGCTTGCCATTCCGGCTGAAACGTATTACCGGATGTACTATGACCGCAACAATGAAGAAAATAATACATACAATGCATCATACGTGAAGTTGCGGGAAATGAGCATCGGCTACACCCTGCCGGAAACCTCAGGCTTTGCCCGTAAGCTGGGCATGCAGCGGCTGACCATTGCCCTGATAGGGCGAAACCTGCTGGCGCTGTCCCACATTCCACACTTCGACCCCGAACAGACGTCGTTCCAGCAAAATCAGCTTCAGACGGGTGTTGAGGACATGACGTATCCAACGTCGCGTAGTATTGGGGTGAAACTGAGCGTAAATTTTTAAGTCCATTGTTCGGGACGCAAACCAACTGATTATGAAAAGAAAACTTCATATAGTTCTGCTGCTGCTTACGCTAACCGGTGTACTGCCTGGTTGTACGGAGAACTTTCAGGAAATTAATACCAATCCAAACGCACCGGTCGATGTACAGCCATCGCTGCTATTCCGTAAAGTCTTATTCGATTTTGGTGAGCAAATGTCCTACGAAGCTTTTGTGGCGGGCAACCTGCTGGGGCAATATTTCACCGCCATCGACTTCAATCTGTTCGACCGGCACAGCCTCAGCGAACCGCAGTATGGAGGCAACCCGTGGCCATTCATCTATACAAACCTGCGTGACAACGAAATCCTGCTGCAGAAGGCCCGCGCAAATCCTGCTTTCGGTATTTACGAAGGTCCTGCACTGATTATGAAGGCCTATATGGCAGCTACCCTTACCGACCTGTATGGAGATGTACCGTACAGCGAGGCGCTACAGGGCAAGTCAGGTGTTATAACGCCCGCCTACGATACCCAGGAATCCATCTACACCGCTGCCGGGGGTATTCTGGACAACCTCGATAAAGGCATTGCCTCCATCAGCAAGTATTCCGGTGCCTCTGCACTCGAGGGGGACATCCTTTATAATGGCAACCGTAGCAAGTGGGTGCTGTTTGCTAATTCGCTGAAAATTAAAGCACTAATGCGTATTTCGGGCAAGGTGAATGTGAAAGATGCCTTGCAGAAAGTACTGACGGAGGGCAACTTCATCAAAGCCGGTACCGACAATGCAGTGTTCCGGTTCTCCCTCACCCAACCCAATAATTTCCGCATGTCAACGGCCCGCATCGGGGATTATAACCTGTTTATCATGTCGCTGACCAGTCAGGAACTACTGGCCAGTCTGAACGATCCGCGGGTAGGGGTGTACTTCCGGCCGGCGGCTGCCAAACCGGGCACCTACAAAGGGTTGCTTAATGGGCCCGACGCCTCAAAGCTGTCGATTTCGGTGGCCGACTATTCCTTGACGGGAACGATTTTCCGGGAGGATTCGGATAAGTTATCTGCCAATTTTATGACGGCCCATGAAACCAGTTTCTGGCTGGCCGAAGCTGCTGAGCGGGGGCTTGTATCCGCATCGGGTAAAGAATGGTATGAACGGGGGATTACGCAGGCATTTGACTACTGGCGCACCTCGCTGCCAGCCGGTTACCTGACCAGTAGCAAAGTGGCTTACGGGCAGAATGGCCAGAATCCGGTCGAACAGATTCTGACGCAGAAGTGGCTGGGCAACATCAACAATGCGTATGAGGGCTGGACCGAGTACCGGCGCACCGGCTTTCCGAAGCTGAAACCGATTTCGGCCAGCCTTAACAACGGGCTGATTCCGGTCCGGATGCCCTATCCCGGAACCGAGAGCGCGCTAAATGCCGTTCAGTACAAAAAAGCCGCTGACAAAACGGGGAACAACAGCATTAACACGCCCGTCTGGTGGGCTACCCGTTAAGTATTGCTTATGACCACAACCCTGTTGCAATGGGCGCTGGTGCTGGCTTCCAGCATCATCCTGTTTCTGGTATCGCCCCTGGCGCGAACGGCCCCCGAATTTTTCAGAGGTACCCGCAACGAGCGAACGCCCAATACCCTTTTTCTGACGAGTAGCCTTGTCATTTCATGGCTGTTTGCCAAATCAATCACCAATGCCGCTAATCTGGGCCATAGCTTCGGGCTGGTAGGCGGTGTGGCTTATGCAGGCTATTACCTGTCATTTCTGGTGGCGGGGTTTGTGATTGTATCCATGCGTAACAAGGGTGGCTACCGGAGCATTCACCACTTTCTGGAATCAAAATTCGGGGCTGGTGCGGTGGTGGTTTTTACGCTGCTGATCATGATCCGGCTCTATAACGAAATCTGGTCGAATACCATCGTGATCGGTTCGTACTTCGGCGCACAAGGTACAACTAGCTACTATGTTGCCATTCTGGTGTTTACGGTACTAACGCTGGCCTATACCCTTAAAGGTGGTATGAGTAGTTCGATCATGACCGATGTGATACAGCTATCGCTTTTTGTTGTGCTGCTAACGGTTATTCTGGGTTTTATTCTGCCGCAGTACGGGTGGAGCCTGAAACCCTTTGTCACCAGCGGCCGCTGGGAACTGAGTCAGGGAGCTGACCTGCTGCTGGTGGCATTGGTGCAGTGTTTCAGCTATCCGTTCCACGACCCTGTACTGACCGACCGGGGCTTTATATCCGACACACGCACGACGTTGAGGGCCTATAGTTGGGCGGCAGTCATTGGGTCGCTTTGTATCCTTTTCTTCAGCTTTGTCGGGATTTTCGCTAAGCTAAACAGCCTGACGGGCGAAGCACCCGTGGCCGTTGCGCGGTATTTTGGCGTGCCGATGCTGCTGCTTATGAATCTGATTATGGTGACCTCGGCTTCATCGACGCTGGATTCTGCCATGGCGTCGTTCTCCAAACTCATCAGTATTGACCTGAGCCGTGCCGCTGTCCCGAGCGTTACCAAAGGCCGGTGGGCCATGGTCGTGCTGACGGTTTTGGGAACCATTCCCGTCTTTTTTGATCCGGCAATCCTGTCCGCCACGACCATCAGCGGTACCCTGGTGCTTGGTCTGGCACCGGTTTTCCTCCTATGGAACGTACGGGTGCCGCGCCTGGCGTTTCATCTCTCAGTGGTAGGCGGGCTGCTGCTGGGCGGTTTTCTGACGTTTTTCCCGTTACCTGAATCGCTCCGGCTGGGCGACGGAAAATACGGATCGCTGCTTAGTGTGAACCTGATCACGACTGCTTACTGTTTTATTGCTTTCACCGGCAGTAAACTGTTTCAACCCAAACAACATGACTGATCGTCCCGGAACAATAAATCCTGATACTAATAGCGGCAGAATGCTTGTATTCGGAGGGCCTTATTCCAACTTACAGGCGCTTGAAGCCCTGAAAACCATTGCCGCTCAGCTCCGGATTCTGCCCGGCAATATCATCTGTACGGGCGATATTGTCGGCTACTGCGCTCAGCCTGAAGAGGCTGTACAGCTGGTGAAGAACTGGGGCATTCAGTCCATTCAGGGCAATGTGGAACAGAATATTGTCCGGGGAGGAGACGATTGCGGTTGCAATTTCACCGAAGGCGGGCGGTGTGATCTCTTTTCGCGTACCTGGTTTCCCTATGCAGTTCAGACGCTTTCGGCGGAATCGGTCAACTGGCTGAGTACCCTGCCGCTTCAGCTGTCGTTCCGGTATGCCGGTAAACCGGTGACTGTACTGCATGGAGCCGCCACTGGCATCGCTGATTTTGTCTTTGCATCGACGCCCTGGCCGGAAAAAGAAAAATCCTTTGCGGCTACGGAGGCTGAGGTGATCCTGGCTGGTCACGCCGGGCTTCCCTTCGCGGATAGGCAGGTGTCTGATACGGGAATCGACCGGTACTGGCTCAATGCAGGGGTCATCGGTTTGCCGGCCAACGACGGTACCCCCCGCGTATGGTACCTGCTGCTCGACGATACGGATGGCTTGTTTACGTATTCCTTTCACGCATTCACGTACGACAACCTAACGGCCCATGCGGCAATGGTCGCCAACCGGCTTCCTGATTCCTACGCGCAGACGCTGTTAACGGGTATCTGGGATAACTGCGAGATATTACCGGAAGCAGAAAAAGCGCTGCAAGGTCAGGTCATTACCCTCGACAAAAATCCGGCTTTAGATGAAGTTACCGCCCGGTAAGAGGAGAATTACTTTTTGATCGGTCGGATGATGTAGTTTTTCAGCGGGTTCTTTTTGATGATTTTCACCAGTTGCCCGTTTTCATAAAGATATTCATCTTCCCGATCTGCCAATGTTGCCCGATACCTGCCTTTTGTGAGTGGCGTCAGTGTAAAATAATCGCCGAAATATTCAGAGTAGGCGCGGTTCCGGTTCACAGGCTCTGTGAAAAACAGGTCTGTAACGGTAAAGTCGATCCGCTTGGTTTCAGTTGCCTTGTGTGTGTATTTATACTGGTTGGCCGTAATCTCGTAATGATCGCCTTTCCACTCCGTTAGCGAGGAAAAATTGCCCTGATTGGTGTGCGCATCCACCGTAGACCGGACTAATTTTCCCTGCTGAACCAGACTGACAACCTTGTAGTAGATTTTGACCTTATAAATCAAAAAATTCACTTTTACATCGCTGATCAGCGTGTAGAGCACACTTTGCTTATCGCGTTGCTGGCGGTTGGCCGTCATCGTACCAACCTTAATGCCAGCAACTTCGATCGCATAATCTTTTGTGTTTGTGGTATCTGCCGGCGACGTTTGTCCATAACCCGGCCATGACAATACCATCAATAAAGCCAGGCTGATAAGCCAGCTCCGAATGTTATTTGCATTCATTTGTAAACAGAGATCAGGCGCATCAGGGCCCCGCCCGGAGCATTATTGCTCGTTGAGATTCCAGTTGTAATCAAGGTACGTTATGGCGGTCTTATCCGAAATTTTTGTGTCCGAATATTTATTGACCCATTTCACGACCGACTGTCCGTTTTTGTTCCAGTCACCTTTGTACCAATTGAAGTAGTTCGACAGCTGCGCTTCATCCTTACCGATTTTATTCTTAGACGGATTATTCAGAAAGTCGCGTCCCTGATCGTCCATCTGCGCATCCAGTTTATCGGCCATATACGCCTCGTTCCGCAGGCGGGGGCATGAAATAGACGCACATACCAGCGCAAAGTGTATGCGTGGGTCGTTGTATTTTTTACGCAGGGTGCCATGTTCAATGTTATCCAGACTCATTTTTTCGCCGCCTATTGTAAAAAACTTCGCCGCCCAGGGCGTTGTTACAAACGGGATTTTGATCTTTGACCCAATGTCCTTGATACTCTTCAGGGGATAATGGTCGAGAATCAGCCGGATCGTATAGGCATTATAGGCATTAATCCAGTAGGCCATCTGCTCGTTTTTGCTCCAAGAAGCCGCCGGCGGATTTTTGCTGAGCATGGCCAGATAGTCATTAAAGACTTTCTCGTCCGATTTGAACCCCTTGTAATTAACCAGTCCTTTTTCGTTGACGTACTTTTTCAGCAGCCGGTCATAAGCACTGTGATCAACAGGCGCAGCCGTTGGTTCCGTGAAAGCGGTGGTAAGTAACCCGATCAGGCCCACCAGTAAGAATGTATATAGGGAGTGCGTTTTCATGATGATTGTATTTTTCTACATTCAGATATACGCGCCAATCCGTCAAATGGTTTTAAAAATCCGGAATTCAAACCTTGCGGGCATTCTTTTCGTATTATCACTACACGCAATTTACATTCCTGATGGTTTTTTCATCGCTGGTTACTGCCCTGCTCATGTCGGCTCCTGCCGACAGTGTTCCTAAAGCGTTCAGTGTCTTACCCCTGCCACTAATTTATTATACCCCCGAAACCCGGCTGGCGTACGGGGTAGCCGCTACGGCTACGTTTCGGTTCAGACGCGATATGCAACTATTACGGGCCGATTCATCCGGACAAGCCGGCGCTACGGTTCGCCCCTCGCAGATTACACTGGGTTTTGCCTATACGCAGAACAAACAGATACTTTTTTACCTGCCGTTTCAGCTCTTTTACGATCAGGATAAGTACTACATCAATGGCGAAGCCGGGTATTATCGCTATACTTATTTTTTCTATGGCGTTGGGCAGCAGGAGGTTACCCGCGAATTATACGCAGTAGATTTTCCACGGATCCGTATCAATGCCTTCCGGCGCATTGTTCCCGAAATCAGGCGCGGAAAGCTGTATGCCGGCATCCGGTATCAGTATGAAGATTATCAGGTCACAGCAGTTGAACCCGGTGGCCTGCTGGCCTCGGGAACAGTTTCCGGCGGGTCAGGCAGCCGGTTGTCCGGAGCAGGGGTTGGTTTATTCTATGACTCGCGTAACCAGATTTTCTTTCCATCCAAAGGCATTGTGGCTGATTTTTCCTATCTTGTTCATAGTCAGGTATTAGGTGGTAATGTCCGGTTCGGACGCTACACGGCAGACGTGTCCGGGTATCGTTTGTTAAGCAAGCATGCAATCCTGGCGGCCAATTATTTCGTAAGTTTCACTACGGGAGACGCTCCCTTCAATGCCCTGTCCTTGTTGGGTGGAACCAAACGGATGCGGGGTTATTACGAAGGCCGTTATCGTGATCAGAACGTAGCGCTCATTCAGGGAGAAGCCCGGTTCGATCTCTACAAACGGCTCGGTGGCGTGGTGTTTGCTGCTGCTGGGGTGTTGGGAAATGCGGAATCGTTGCTCCGGTTAAAGGATCCTAAACTGGCCTACGGAGCAGGGTTACGGTTTACGATCAACCGTCGTGACCATCTGAACATCCGGTTGGATTACGGACTGGGAAAGCAATCAAGCGGGTTCTATCTGACCATTGGAGAGGCTTTTTAAGCGGAAAAGTGATTTCCGCTGTCCGGGTTTGTCTGAGGGTGATAAATAGTCTAAGTTGCTTACTTATCAATGATCAATGAGGTTTAGTATTATTATTCCAACCTATAATGAAGCGCAGGCAATCGGCCGTTTAGTACGGAACTTGCTGTCCCTTGGGGGGGCTTCCTTACTGGAGGTCTTAGTGATTGATGCGGGAAGCCCTGATGGTACGGCTGAAGTGGCCAGGCAAAACGGGGCCGTTGTCTGGCAGTCCCCGAAAAAGGGCAGGGCTGCCCAGATGAACTACGGGGCCTCGCTGGCGAAAGGGGAGATGCTGTATTTTGTCCACGCCGACGTAGGCATCAATCCTGATTTTATTACAGATATTGAACAGGCCGTTAAGGCAGGGTATGAGGCGGGGTGTTATCGGTTCCGCTTCGATTCAGACAAGATCATGCTCCGGTTCAACAGTTACGGAACCCGTTTTCAGGGGCTTATGAGCCGGGGAGGCGATCAGACGCTGTTTATAACGCGTACCCTCTTTGATCGCTTAGGCGGGTTCAATGAGTACTATACCATCATGGAAGATTTTGACATTATTATCCGGATCCGGAAGGTGGCACCTTTTTTTATAATCCCGAAAGACGTGTTTGTGTCGGCCCGGAAATACGATACCAATAGCTGGCTGCGGGTACAGGTGGCGAACCTGACGGCCTTTTCGCTGTTTTTTATGAACGTGGCCCCCGACCGGATCGCCCGCACCTATAAAACCATGCTGAATTACCGTTGATGGATGCAACCGTTCTGTTAACCGGAGGCAGCGGGTTTCTGGGGGCTCATCTGGCCCGGGAATTACTGGCGCAGCAGTACCGTGTCAGCGTATTGCTGCGCGGGAAGCAACGTCCACCGACGCTGGCCGGTTTACCGGTTGACTATTGCGACGGCGATATTTTAGATAAACCATCGCTTATAAAAGCCGTGTCGGGATGTGACGCTGTTATACACGCAGCGGCACTGGCTCAGGTAAATCCGGCCCGCAATCAGGCTGTATGGTCGGTAAACGTGACCGGAACCGAAAATATGCTTGATGCCGTCCGGAAGGCCGGTAGTCAACGATTTGTTTACGTCGGGACGGCCAACGTATTTGGGTTCGGAACAAAAGAGCATCCGGGGAACGAAACTGTTCCGTTTGCCGGAAAGCGCTATGGCTCTGATTACATCGACAGTAAGCGGGCCGCTACGGACCGCGTTCTGGAAGCAGTGAAGCAGGAAGGCCTGCCTGCGGTGCTGGTTCATCCGACGTTCATGCTGGGTGAGTTTGATGCGAAACCCACGTCCGGCCGGATGTTGCTGGAACTGTACGGGGGCCGTGTCATCGGTTACCCTGCCGGCGGAAAAAATTACGTGCATGTACGGGATGCTGCCGCCGCAACCGTTAATGCCCTGACCCGGGGGCAGATAGGTGAATCCTATATCCTGGGCAACGCAAACCTTAGTTATCAGGAAGCATTTCAACTGATGGCAGAGCGGATGCATGTCTCACCACCGCGATGGCCGGTTCCGCCTGGCCTGGCCCGACTCTATGGTTTTGGCTGTGATGCCCTGGCGAGTCTGACAAACCGGCCCGGCAAACTGAATGCATCCATGATCGCGGTAGCTAACGACGGCCATTATTTTAGAGCGCAGAAAGCCGTTTCGGAACTGGGCCTTCTGCAAACGCCGGTTGAAGCAGCGATCGACGAAGCATTCAACTGGTTTAAACGACATAACTATCTGACTTAACGTGCCCGAACTAACTAAACGAATCGAACCATTGGATGCCGGAACCACACGTACGCCGGTTTCAGCTGCTGCCAGTGCGGATGGTTTGAAAAAGCGTACATCGGGTAAAACGGCAGTTTCGGGGCCCTTTGCCGGTAAAGTAGCCATTGTCACCGGCTCCGAGTCGGGTATTGGTAAAGCTACTGCACGGGCATTGTGCGTTGCCGGGGCGAAAGTGGTTTTAAACGGGCGCAGCAACGAACGCCTGATCCAAACAGAAGAAGAACTTCGCCGCGAGGGGCTGGAGGTCGTCAGTTGTCTGGCCGACGTAACCTGCTTTGAAGACTGTGAACGCCTGATTACCAACGCTATTGCTACATACGGGCAGCTGGATATACTGATTACCAACGCCAGTATCTCCATGCGTGCCTATTTTACCGACATGCAGCCCGAGGTATTCCGGCAGGTACTCGATAGTAATGTGTATGGAACCGTTTATCCGTTGAAAGCTGCTTTACCGTACCTGATTGAAACGAAAGGGGTTGTTACCTTTATTTCATCCATATCCGCGCTGAATGGTATGCCCAGTGGCTCAGCCTACTGCGCAGGAAAAGCGGCGGTGGCCAATCTGGCCCATACGTTACGCCTGGAACTGGCGGATACAGGCATTCAGATCGGTGTGGTACACATTGGTTTTACGCAGAATGATCCGGAAAAAAGGGTACTCGATGCCACGGGGCAGCCGGTACCGATTGCACACCGCCCTCCCCGCTGGCAGAAAAGTCAGGCAGAGGTTGCCCGGATTATTCTCCGGCATATCCGGCGGCGGCGTCAGCGAACGGTCATCTCCGCGCTGGGCAGGCTGATTGTACTGGTCCATACGCATCTGCCCCGGTTAGGTGACTGGATTGTACTCACCACGATTCGCAGACTACGGCATTTTTACGAGTGAAAACACTGTTCACTCATGTACTCTTTATACGTATATAACCTATGAAATCACTAAAAGCCAGCGGGCATCAGTTAGCCAACGTTGCCGTACAGCTTCAGACACTGCAAAGCGAGGTAGCCGACAGGTTGCAGTTACCGCTTTTTCATGAGAAACTTCAAGCCGCAGGGCTGTTTCCGTTAAGTACCGTTGAACCGGCTGTTTTTCAGATAAATCTGGGCAAAATGTGCAACCAGGTTTGCAAGCACTGCCACGTCGATGCCGGTCCTGACCGAAAGGAAATCATGACCCGGGAAACAATGCAGGCGTGTCTGGATGCCCTGGCCCAAACGAGCATTCCAACGGTTGACCTGACGGGTGGCGCACCGGAAATGAACCCGAATTTCCGGTGGTTTGTGGAAGAAGTCCGGAAACTGGGTCGCAAGGTGATGGTCCGCTGCAACCTGACGATTATTGTCGCCAATCCAAAATACAATGACTTGCCCGATTTCTTCCGGCAACACGAGGTTGAAGTCGTCAGTTCGTTACCGTTCTACAATGCCGACAAAACCGACCGGCAGCGCGGGAAAGGTGTTTTTGAGGACTCTGTCCGGGCGCTGCGCATGCTGAATGCGGTGGGTTATGGTCAGCCGGACACGGGGCTGCTGCTGAATCTGGTGTATAATCCCAACGGTGCTTTTCTGCCTGGTTCGCAGGAGAGTTTGAAACGGCAGTTCAAACGGGTATTGCAGGATGAGTTTGGCATTCAGTTCAATGATCTGTACGCCATTACCAATATACCGATCAGCCGGTTTCTGGATTACCTGATTTCGTCGGGCAACTACGACGGCTACATGGAAAAACTGGTGAATGCCTTTAATCCGGTTGCCGCTGCCGGCGTCATGTGCCGGAATACCCTGTCGATCAGCTGGGACGGCTTTATCTATGATTGTGACTTTAACCAGATGCTTGACCTGAAAGTAGCCAGTCCGGTTCAGCACGTTAAGGATTTCGACCTGACGGCCTTAAATCAGCGGTCGGTGGTGATTAACCAGCATTGCTACGGGTGCACGGCCGGCGCAGGATCCAGTTGCGGGGGGACAACTGCCTGAACCGTCGAGTGTTGAGCAGCTAAAGGAGGGGACGATTCAAGAATCACTGTGACAGATCGTTTTGTGCAGTGGTTTTAGCCTTAGATAAACCCGTAAGCGGTTGTAGCCAGATTGTTTACCGGCTAACCGACCAGTGGCCATTAGTGGAGTACAAACCCTGATCGGACGGTCTTAAGCCGGTAAATACACGCTGAACGTAGCTCCCTGGCCAGGTGCACTGTGGGCTGTGATGCCACCGGCGTGATTTTCCACGACCCGCTGACAAATCGCTAACCCGATCCCGCTCCCCGCAAACTCATTCTTGCCGTGCAGCCGCTGGAAGACCTGAAAGATGCGGTCAAGAAACTTAATATCAAACCCGATGCCCTGATCAACCACATTGATCTGATGGTAAAACGGTACCTGCGCGTCTGGTTTGATCGTCAGCGGCAAGTCCTCCGGCGGGCACTGTCTATACCGGATAGCAATGACGGGGGACTGATCCGGCCTGACAAACTTGATGGCATTGGTCAGCAGGTTCTGAAAAAGCTGGCCCAGCTGCGATTCATCGCCATTGACAACCGGCAATTCATCGACCTGAATCCGGGCCTCCGTTTGCTGGATTTCCCATTCGAGCGTCGTCAGCGTATCCTGCACAATGGTCATCAGTGAGACGGGACCGAATGTTTGCTGTCGGGTGGCAATCCGCGAGTAGGCCAACAAGTCTTTAATGAGCAGCGACATACGGGCGCCTGCGGCCGTAATACGCTCTAAGTAACTCCGGCTGGTTTCGTTCAGGTGTTCATCCAGTTGCCGGATCAGCAGGTCGCTAAACGACTGGATCTTACGCAGCGGTTCCTGCAGGTCATGGCTGGCGATGTAAGCAAACTGTTGCAGATTGGCGTTCGAGCGGGTCAGGTCCTGATTAGCTACCACCAGTTCGCGTGTCCGTTCCGCTACACGCTGTTCCAGTTCGTTACTCAACGCCCGGTAACGGGCTTCACTTTGGCGCAGGTCGGTTTCGACCTGTTTACTTTGGGTAATGTCCGTGGACATAACGATGATCCCCAGTACGTTCCCGGTCAGATCCACGTGGGGGGTATAGATGATGTCCAGCCACCGGTCTTCCCCCAGCCTGGCCGGGGCTCTCATCTCATACCGTTGCGGCTGACCGCTGTACGCCAGGGTGAGGTAGGGCGCTACGCGTTGATACGCCGCCGGACCAATAAATTCCTCTACCGTTTTACCCAGCGCGGACGTCGCATCGACACTGAACCAGCGCATAAATGTTTCATTATACGACTGATAACGTTGTTGCGTATCCAGGTAAAATATCATAGCCGGCACCGTATTCTGTAAGAACTTCAGGTGTGCTTCACTGCTGGCCAGCGCCTGTTGAGCGGCTACCTGAACCGTTACATCAATGGCAATATCAAGAATGGCATAGACCTGGCCCGAAGCATCGTAGACCGGCGTGTAGGAAATATTGTAGTAATTGTCATTAAGTACCCCGTTCTGGGTAATCTTAACCAATGAAGCGGGTGAAAGAAAAGGGATCCCCGTAGTGAAGACGTCGTCCAGAATCTTTAAAAAAGGCTGTCCTTCTGTGAGCAGTTCGGGCATCGCTTCCCGCAGTGGTAGTCCCTCTATGCCAGGACCTTTGCCGACAATATCGATAAAGGTCTGATTCGGGTTCTCAATGATCAGATCGCGTCCCACAAACAAGCCGATACCGGCGGGTGCAGCGGCAATGATACTCCGGAGCTTCGTTTCGCTGGCCTCGACCTGCCGGCGGCTTTCCACCTGCCGCGTAACATCCGTGGCAACAACCAGAATCCCGGAGACGGTGCCATCTGGCGCGCGCCGTGGCTGGTATGTTAGATCAACATAGATGGTTTCGAGCCGGTCGTTGCGGCGTAGCTCAACGGCAACCTCTTTGGCAGTAAAGGCAACTCCGGTCCTGATTACTTCCCGCAAGAGGTCATCGAACCCCTGACCGGCGAGTTCGGGTAAAGCCTCCAGTAAAGGCTTGCCGGTCAGTGCCTGTGGAGTCCGGCCAACCAGCTGACCATAAAACGGGTTTGCCGACTGAAATGTGAGCAAGTCATCCGCACTGATGGTGGCAATACCTACGGGCGCCTCTTCAAACAGGCTCAACACCTCCCGCTGGCTCTGCTCCAGTTGTTTATGGGCTTCTACCTGTTGGGTTACCTCCTGAGCCAGTCCGGCAAAGCGGTATAGCTCACCGGTTGGGCTGAAGTAGCCACGACCAAAAAAACGTACCCAGCGCACAATTTGATCATCCGCCCCAATGGTGCGGTAGGTCTGGTCGTAGTTTCCACCGGACAGGGGATTCATGGCCCAGGCAACAGCCTGATTCACACGGTCAAGATCCTGAGGATGGATGTATTGAATGGCCTGTTCGTAGGAAAGCAGGTTGCCCTTAGCCAGCCCAAAAAGCATCCGGCAGCGGTCATCCCATACTACTTTGCTGGTGATCAGGTCTAACTCCCAGACGCCCAGTCCGGCGGCCTGAAGGGCAAAATCAAGATCAAGCCGTTGGGTGAGGTCCTTTGTATAGTCGACAGGTTGTTGATCACGGTTCATCGTAGGTGTACCAGCTATTGTCAAGGTTACCCTGAAATGTTATTCAGGAAATTTAACTGTAAATTTGAATATTCGCTCATACACAAATTTACATCGTCTGCCCAATAGTTTTCGCCTATTGGATAAAGGAATTAAAAAGGGGTTTGTAAAAGATTGATTTACTTCGCCTTAAGAATGTCATGTTATGAAAAATTCACATTCGCTAACGTCAGCTTTTAACTTGGGTTATCACGCGAACAGGCCGGTTTGCCGGATTGGTGCCGGTCACCTGTATACGGTCTATTGTTGACTTCAAGGTAAATAAGGGCCAACAAGAAGTCTGCCTGTAATCAGACATCCTCCGGCGGCATCTTTGAGGTGTCGATTTCCAGCTTATATCCTCTGCCGTGACTATTAACGATGCGTACCGTAGTGGCGGGCTGTAGCTTTTTGCGCAGGCGGGACACGAACACGTCCAGGCTGCGCCCCACAAAGATGCCTTCCTCTCCCCAAACCTGTTCCATGAGCCGGTCCCGGTCAATTACGGCATTGGGAGACGTTGCGAATACCTTCAGTAATCTGGATTCTTTGTCTGACAGCGCAATGCGCTCATTGCCCAATCGCAGAATCTGCTCATCTAAGCAAAACGTAAGGGGGCCTAAATGAACCAGATTAAGGGAGGCTACCAGTTCGGCAGGGGCTGATTGTGGTGATTTCCGGTTGATTAACCACCAACAAATAACGAGCAGAAGAACAAGGGAAAGCAGGCCGGCTACGTATACAGCATCGCTGATGGAGGCCGCCTGAACCGCCGGCGGGTCGAGCTGGATTTTGATGGTATAGGCCCCTGGAGGAGGCGTTCTGGTAAGACAGGGAATCGCCTTGCGGTTCAGTGGTTGACGGACTTCATAGCTATAAACAACAGCGTTTGATTTTTCTTGCCTGACTTCAACCAGATAATTCCGTGACCCTTGATTCTGCTGCAACTGCCGGTGAATGATCTCCAGTAAGGCTGCTGGTTTAAACGTAAAGGGACGTTGAAACCGTATCAGAAAGGTGCGCTCATCGACCTCTTCAATGGGTGACACCCAGGACGTAGAATCGCCCGAGGCCAGCAATATGTCATGACCGATTTTGCGCATTGTCACCAACACGTTTCCCCCATCGCTATAACCAGGCAGGCTGATGACCAGCAAGAGCAATACAGCCAAAATAACGTTTCTCATGGACCAAAAATAGGCCTTGGGGGCGATAAATTTCACGATTTACCCTTAGTTAACACTTGGTTAACACTTTTTTACAGTCGATTAACTCTTTTAACAAAGTCAACCGGTAGGTTTGAATCAGACGAGCGAACAAGGCTGAAATAAGTGTATTGTCTCCCTTGCCATACTTATGCCTGATCGTGTGTCGCTACACGGCACGGCTTGGGAACACAGTCAATTAAACAAAATTATGAACTACCTACGCGTATCTGCGTTGTTATCAACGCTGGTGTTGTACACCTCCTGTGGACAGAACCAAACTGCCCCCTCAACCGATACCATCAAGTCCGGAATCAACGACATAGGACCTAACATGATGGTTCGTAACATAAAAAAAGGCAGCCATGGCACCATGTTGATGGCTGGTCCCAACAACGCATCTTTTGGTGATGTTTTCCGGTACGACCCCGGACAGGCAACGGGAAACCCGTTTATTAATCTTACCCAAAAAACAGGTCAGCACCTATTCGGGGATGTTCTGGAAGACCGGCGGGGGAATCTTTGGTTTACTACTACTGATTCAGGGGTTTATTATGACAACGGAAAATCCATTCAGCATTTCACGACTACGCAGGGACTTGCCAGTAATCAGGTTACGTCGGTTTATGAAGATAAAGCCGGAATTATCTGGTTTGGCACAGCAAACGGACTAAGTCGATACGATCCCAAAGGGGGCGCCGGGAAATCGTTCCGGAATTTCACATCGCCAAACGCCCCGCTTTTTTATAAGGAAAGGCACTGGAACAATGATATTCATACAATCCTCGAAGATAAAACAGGAAAACTGTGGGTCGGTACAAGAGGCGATGCCTTTGTATATGACGGGAAAACGTTTACCACGTTAACCCATAAAGGCGAACCCTTTCTCGACGTCTGGAGCATCATCGAAGACAGAAAAGGTACGATTTGGCTCAGCGGCTACAATGGCTTTAGCGGCAATAGCGGTGGCCTCTATCGCTACGACGGCAGTACCTTTACGAAGGTATCGGAGCGGGGCGCCTATGCTATAATCCAGGATGAAAAAGGAAACATCTGGACTACGGGTCCGGTAAATCCTGCTAACTGGACGGTTCAGGCACTTACCCGGTATGATGCAAAGTCTTTATATAGTCATAAGCCCGAGGTAACCGAACTAATGTCAGGAAGGGCTTTTCTGGGGCTTTCGGAAGCGGGCGACGGCAGTATTTGGTTTGGCGATGCGACCGGCGTGTATCGGTATGATGGAACGACTATCACCGACTTTTATAACAAAGAGGGCCGGAAAAAATATGTCATCGATACAATGCAAAGTGTTGTCGTATGGAAGGGGGCTATGCTGCTTGGCGGATGGGATGGCACTACGTTTCTTGGTGATGGTACCAATATGGGGGACGTCAATATAGAAAAAGGCGAGTTGTTGATCGACAACCGTCACCTGGTGGGCGGTGCCGTTACCGTTGACATGACGACAATTGAAAATTTTGTTGATCAGCATTCCCGCAATAAATTACCCCCTTTTTTTGATGTCAATAAATTCCCTATTTCAACATTCACCATCACAAAGGTGGAAACGGGAAATACAAAAGTCCCGAAAGATGGAAGTATACGGGTTAATGAAGGAAATATAAACGTTACCGGGAACCTGACACTTGAAGGAATCACGAAGACAGTTACGTTTCCGGCCAACCTGCATTTTAAGGACGGAATGGACGGAACTGTCGAGGTTAACGGTGCGCTGACCATCGACCGGACAGACTGGGGTATCGATTATTCATCAGAAAAGCACTTTTTTAAGTCTGGTTATGCAATTTTGAACGAGGTTAAACTCTTTATAAAAATCGTAGCCAAAAAATAGCATGGACAGGGAAGTTGGTTTTATTTAATCGCTACATATTGTCCGCAATAAATTGGGTCGCTTAAACATTTTGAGTAATCTAATTTAGTTTATTACTACCACGCCAACGTTCTGCATTCCGGTCTAAAAAGTAGCGGGTTTACCGTTTACGTACTACAGGTTTTGGCAGGGAAAGGAAACTTTATTGCCCCTAACCTCTCGTAATAAAAGCCTGTTCGCGGAGGTATTTTCCCTGTCTCACACTACGAGTGGCCGCGCTTTTCCGCCTGAAAAAACAGTCCGTTTTAAAAGCAACAAAAAACCAACTTTTAGTATGCCTACTTCGTGTATTAGTTGACAAATGCAACAATACACGAAGTTTTTTTTCAATTTGACACGGAGCCAAACATTTTTGGACGAATGGCTAACAGCTAAGTGTGGTGCAAAGGGGAACTTGCAACTGCAAACGAACCCTTTTCTGCCATGATTTTCCGTGCATTGTTGCCCCTCCTGAGCGCCTGCTGGCTGAGTGCCTACCGATCACTTTATACCATCGAACACCAACGAATCAGGCGGGTATGCGCCTGCTAACCTGCCCGTCCGCTTCTTGCCGGAGCGAACAATCATTTCTAGTAAATTCAATCTACTGGTTCTACCGACCACCAACAATCCATATGAATGTAAGAATACAGATCCGGGCCATCGGCCTGCTGTGCTGCCTGCTGCTCACGCACCGAGCCTTTAGCCAGACGACCCGCTACGTTTCCACGACGGGCATCACACCGGCCGCTTCGGCCACTACCAGCTGGGCCACCAGCACCACCGATTTGCAGGGAGCGATTGAAGCCAGCCAGCCCGGCGATCAGGTCTGGGTGGCGCAAGGCGTGTATAAGCCCACCTCCACGAGCGCCCGCGACATCAGCTTTTCGATGAAGAACGGAGTGAGTATTCTGGGTGGCTTTCCGGCAACCGGCACCCCCACGATGGCGGAGCGAAACCCGGCCAGCTACCCAACCATCCTGTCCGGTGACTTAAATGGCGACGATGGTCCCGATTTCAGCAATAACGGTGATAACAGCTATCATGTCATTCACAACTGGCCGGGTCTGACGAACAGTGCTGTGCTTGATGGCTTTGTCATCACCGGCGGCAATGCAAACGGACAAACCAATGAAACCCTGTCCGGCGGAGGTGTCTATAATAACGGCAGCAGTATACAATTTGTGTGTAACCCGTCTTTCCGTAACTGTTCGTTTGTGGGCAATACTGCCTCGTACGGGGGCGGGGCAATCTACAATTTCGGTACATTTGGAATTCAAGCGAGTCCGGTGCTGACCAACTGCTCGCTGCAACGTAATTCGGCTAACCAGGGTGGAGCAATCTTCAACAACGGCGATATGGGATCATCATCTTCTCCGATACTGACCAACTGCTCACTGCAAAGCAATTCAGCTACCGAAGGCGGAGCAATCTACAACAATGGCGATATGGGATCATCATCTCCGGTACTAACCAACTGCTCGGTGCAAAATAATTCAGCTACCCGGGGCGGGGCGATGTACAACAAAGTGGATGTTGCCGGCTATTCGGATCCGGTATTGATCAACTGCATACTAGTCAACAATGGTAGTGTCCCGTTTTACAATAACAAGGCTACCGGCGCTTCGGCTACCTACTCGCTGTTTGATAACCCAACCAACGTAAACATCACCGGTCCTGGCAACCTCACCGCTACCACGTCGCCGTTTGTATCGGCAACATCGGTTGCATTGGCACCGTGCTCACCGGCCATCAATGCGGGCAACCCCAACACCACAACGCTCACCGTCGGGACGGTCGATCTGACCGGCTCCCCTCGCATTACCGGTACCCGTATTGACATGGGAGCTGTCGAGTATCAAAACCCGAACGGAGTACCGCTTCAGATTGTGCAACAACCCGTTGCCGGTTCAGTTGTCTGTGCCGGAACTACGGTCGTGATGAGTGTCAGCGTAACGGGGTCAGCAACCGCTTACCGGTGGTACCGGTCGGGCACTGCCCTGACCGGTATCGCCTCGGCCACCACCGCCAGCCTTACGTTGACCAACGTTCAGACAACGGATGCGGGTAGTTATTCAGTGATCATTTCCGGCGATTGTCCGTCGGTGACCTCAACGGCCTTCAGCCTGTCGGTGAATGCCCTGCCGTCGGTGACGGTTACGGCTGCCCCGTCAGCCACGCTTTCCTGTACCAACCCAAGCCTGACCTTAACGGCCCAGACGTCCGCTACGGCCTTTGCCTGGAGCGGGGGAGGCAGCACGGGCCAGACCCTGCCGGTCAGCCAGACGGGTGTTTACTCCATCACGGTGACCGGTGCCAACGGCTGCACGGCCGTCAGCAACAGTCTGACCATCGCACGGGATATTGCCAGCCCGACGGTCAGTATTTCGGCAATCAGCACCACACTGTCCTGTACGCAACCGCAGCTGACGTTGACGGCCACGGCATCAGCCACCGCCCTGCGGTGGTCTACCGGCCAGACCACCACCACGATCAGCGTGAGTCAGACGGGGGGCTATTCGGTCACTGCAACCGGCGTCAACGGTTGTTCGGCGGTCAGCAATAACCTGCCGGTGACGGAGAATTTCAGCCTGTCGCCGTTTACCGTTTCTTCCGTTACGGTGTGCCCGGGTCAGTCGGTGAACCTCACCGCCAGCGGCTGTAGCGGGCAAATCCTGTGGTCAACCGGTGCCACAACGGCCAAGATCAGCCTGACAGCGGGCAGCAGCACCAGCCTGCTGACGGCGACCTGCACAACGGGCGTCTGTTCGACCACGGCCAGTGGTCAGGCAGTAGTGGGCGGCATCCAGCCCCCGCCGGCGCAGATCCTGAGCTTCACCGCCGATGAATCAGCTTGTCCGGTAAGGCTGACAGGCCGTGGCGTGGCCAGTTCATTCACCATGACCGGTCCAAAGGACTATGTCTTCAGCACAGTTCACCGCGAGGGAACAACGCATGAGGCTGTCGGACTGAATGTGAAGCAGGCGGGCACCTACACGCTGACAGCCACCTACACCAACACTTGCGGCACCAGCGCACCCGTGACCCGGACGGTGACGGTTAACCGAAACTGTCCGTAACAGCCGGAACGAAACACGTTTTTTGGCAAAAAAGGCCTCAGTTCAGGGGCTTTTTTGCCAAAAAACAGGGTCATGTCCAAAATGAGCAAAAGAATGTCTGAAATGAGCTAACACCATAGCGCTTCCTTTGCTGATATTTATGTAGGTAAACATCAGCGTTTACGGCTAATCTTATGCATAACACGAGATACCCTTTTCCTGCCGGCAACGGCTGTAACATTCAATCTTTTTTTGAGGTCCTGTTCGCTGGTGGGACGACCTCGTCACTCAGCAATCGTTTCCGCCAATGCGGCGCTTCTGTGCTGGCCCTTTTATTGCTGATTGCCGGCTATCCGCTGGCGGCTCAGTCTGTCGACTGGCTGAATACAACCAGCGCGCAGTTAGTTGGTAATGACATAACGGTCGATGCCTCGGGCAACACCTTTACCACCGGTTACTTTTCAGGCACGCTCGCGCTGACCAATGGCCCCAATGCCCTTACCCTATCGGCAGGTCAGGCCAGCCGTGCTATCTTTATCACCAAAACGGATGCCACAGGTAACCTGGTTTGGGCCAAAACGTTTGCGAGCACTAGTACCAGTAGCGGCGACGCGATCCGTGTAGATCCGGCCGGTAACCTGTTTATGACCGGCATCTTCCGTGGATCGCTGGTACTCGGTTCGGGGCCTGCCTCCACGACGCTCACATCCCCCGAATTATTCACGAGCGGCTATGTTGTCAAACTCAACGGAAACGGAGAACTGATCTGGGCCAACCTGATTACCGGTAGCACCCTTGCGCTTCCCGGCAGAATAGCACTCGGTCCCTCGGGAGAGGTGTTTGTCACAGGCAGCTTCGTAGGCACCATCAGCTTTAGTCCGGCGCTGACATCTACCTCCCTTACGGCAGACGGCAGGGATATTTTCATTGCGCGGATCAATGCCGCAGGGGTCATGGAATGGGCTTACGTGTTAGGGCGCGGCTTTGGCAATGCACTCGAGACCGATGCATCCGGTGCTGTCTACCTGGGAGGCAGCATTTCCACGTCGATTGACCTTGATCCCGGCCCGGGGGCACTTACGCTTACCGGAGGCGGGTTTGCCGCTAAATTTAACCCCGACGGGTCACTGAAGTGGGCCTGTCACCTGCAATCCGGCCGGGCGTCAACAGTGGGCCTGACTACGGACGCTTTACACAATGTATATGTAACGGGATTACTTACCGTATCAGCCATTATTGGTACAGGCCCCACAGCAACGACACTCATCAGCGCCGGAGATCAGGATTTATTCCTGCTGAAACTAAACGATGCAGGCAGTGTACAATGGGCCAAAGCTATTGGCGGTGACTCTGATGCTCAGGATGCGGGATTGGCGGTATTGGTTGATAAAGCCGGAGACGTGTTTGTTGCCGGTCGGTATTCGGCTACAACCGTAGTCGGTTCCGGCCCTTCAGCAACTACTTTGATTGCGGGAAATGCGGATACAGACGGGCTGATCGCTAAGTTCGACAACGCCGGTAATGCATTGTGGGCAAGGGGCATTTCCAGCCCAGGCAGCTTTGTCAATGCACTGGGAATGGACCAGACCGGAAATATATATGTACATGGCTTTACAAATAATACGACCATCGCATGGTCATCGACTCCGTTGTCATTACCGACAAGCTATTTCCTCATCAAACTGGCAACGATTTCGGCCAGCCCCACGGTCTCTAACTCGGTGGTCTGTGCCGGTCGTCCGCTTTCCTTTTCCGTACAGGCCACCGGCGGCACCTTGCCTTACAGCTATACGTGGACAGCACCGGCCGGCATCAGCCTGCCCGCCAATACCAATACCTCAGCCATCACCGGAACGGCGACTCAGCAGGCCTCCGGACTATACACACTGACCGTAACGGTGGCTGGTTCGGGCAGCGCCCCCGCCGGTAGCAGTACCATCAGCGTATCGGTCAATGCCCAACCTTCGGTAACCATCACGGGCAACCCCACCGCCGGACCGCTCACCTGCGCCAACCCCAGCCTGACGCTGACGGCCCAGACGACGGCCACGGCCCTTGTATGGAGCAGCGGCGGCACTACGAGCCAGAGCTTGCCCGTTAGCCAGACCGGCGTCTATTCCGTGACGGCCACCGACGCCAGAGGTTGCCAGTCCGTCACGTCCCATACCGTTACCGCCGACTGGAGTCTGCCGGTCGTCAGTATAAGCGCCGCCGGCAGTGTACTGACCTGCGCCAACCCTGCCTTGCAACTGACGGCCGAGACGACGGCCACGGCCCTGCACTGGTCAACGGGCGAAACAACGGCAGCGATCAGCGTAAGTACGGTGGGGGGCTACTCCGTAACGGCAACGGGCGCCAACGGCTGTACGGCGATCAGTAACAGTTTCAGCATCAGTCAGGATTTGTCGCTGCCGTTTACCATCAGTTCAGCGACCGTCTGCGTGGGGCAGCGATTCAGCCTGCTGGCCAATGGTTGTAGCGGACAGGTGATCTGGTCGACCGGCGCATCGGGTAATTCCTTACCACTGACCGCCGGTAGCAGTACGTCTGTCCTGACGGCGACCTGCACGGTAGGTAGCTGCAGCGCAACCGCCAGCGGCAGTGTCGTCATTGGTAACGGTGTACTGCTGCCTCCTGATGCGGGAATACTAAGTCTGTCGGCGGATGAAAGCGGTTGTCCGGTACAGATTACCGGTCAGGCAACGGGCAGTTTGTTTTTGGTAACAGGTCCCGGCGAGGGAGGAGGCTATGTATTCAGCAATGCCTACCGAAGTGGGGGGAAGCACCCGGTCCTCGCGGCCGGTATCACCCGTTCCGGGGTCTACAAGCTGACAGCTACCTACACGACCGAATGCGGCACCAGCGCACCCGTGACCCGGACGGTGACGGTTAACCGGAACTGTCCGTAAATGGATGGCGATCCAAAAGCCGGTATTACCTGATTTGTAAATATAAGCTACAAAGGGAGTGACGGAGATGAACAGCTTGCTCATGTGCATATATGAAGCCAGTGGGCGATTTGTCACTCCCCTTACATCGAAGTAACTGAAAATGCCTTATTTTGCTCTGGAAAGAGCAAATATGATGCGTTTAGTTTACCTTTTATTGTTATTACCGTACTTAGTGCACGCTCAGCAGTTACCACTTGTGAAGGGCTGGCAAGAGTTAACCATTTCTGACGGGCTGTCGCAGGGAATGATTTTCGATTGTAAGCAGGATCGGAAAGGATTTATCTGGGTGGCAACAAAAGATGGACTTAACCGCTACGACGGCTATAATTTTAAGGTATTCACCCACGACCCGTATAACGAATTCAGTATTTCCGACGATGCCTGCTCCGCATTACTTGTTGACCGGAAAGGAAGGCTTTGGGTTGGTACACAGGCCAACGGACTTAATCTGTATGACGACCGGAATGGCCGGTTTTACCATATACTAATTCGTAACAAGGGAAAGGCAACAGCAGGGAATTATGATATCCGGTTGCTGGCCGAGGATCCGGAGGGGAATATCTGGGTAGGGACAAGCGTTGGACGACCGTTTAAAATCGTATTGCCCGAAACCTTGCGCCAGGGGTTTCCCGAACGCTCCGACTTTACGGATCAGGTGTGCTGCATAGCTGTTCAGATTGCCAATGAGGAGCCCAACAACGTTAATTATTCATTTGCATTTGGTGCTGACGGGCAGGCGATAACGGGGATGCAGGATAATGTGTACACGTTTAACTGGAAACACCCTGCCGGATTAAAAAACCTGAACCTGCTTGACGGCACTAAACCGGTCGTTATTGATCTGTATAAAGACTACCGGAACGACTATTTATTTGTCAGTACGGAGAATCAGCTGATCGGCTGGCATAAGGGGGTAAAGAAAGTAATCCGGTTTCCCCGTCAGGGAGAAGCGCCGGATGTCAAGATCGACACGTTTGATGAGACGAGGCTGGCCATTACAAAAGGGGGGAACCTCTGGCTGCTTTCGGCCGGTGACCTGTTCACACGGGATAGCCTGACCAAACAGGATGTGTATGCCTCGCTGCCGCCACAGGTTTTTCAGATAACCAAAGCACTGAAAGATCAGGCCGGGAATATCTGGATCGGTACCGCCGGTTACGGACTGCGGAAGTTCAATCCGGCAGTTAAGCAGTTTCAGAATGTATTATCCGGCAAATCGCTGGGGAATCTGTATGTAGACGGGCAGGGCCGGACCTATGCGAGGGTACTGTACGCCTATGGGCAGATAGCGTTTCAGCAGGATAAGCTGGTCTCTTTTCTGGACGCCCGGATGCCCCCTGCCGATCAGCGGCAGCGCAACTTGATTCAGAGCCGGGACGGATCATTCTGGGTGTCAAACGTAAACTTTGAAACGCATGAAAACCGGTTGTTCTGGTTTTCACCTCAATGGAAGCTGCTTAAAAAATATCCGCTGCCCCAAGGCGTATATTTTGGCTTTACCGGTAACCAGACGTATGAAGACCGGAACGGGAATCTGTGGTTTGCGGCGACCAACGGTAATTTACTCTGCTTCAACCGCCGGACAGAACAGTTTACGATACACCGTTACCAGCATTTATTGCAGCAAAGCGGGGGAGATGTTGAGGCATTTGCCTTTGTTTCGGAAGCTGACAGCGTATTCTGGATAGGTACGCAGAAAGGGCTGGTAAAAGTACAGCACCCGTTGCAGCGGCCCGTTTTTTCAATATTCAGAAATTCCGTTACGGACCGGCAAAGCCTGAGCAATGACTTTATTCTTTGCCTGGCCGCTGATCCGTATCAGCCCGGCCGCTTTCTCTGGATCGGTACAAAAGGCGGTGGACTGGAGCGTCTGGACCGGCAGACCGGCCGGTTTGAGCATGTCAACGTAGCCCGCGGATTGCCCAATAAGGTGGTATACGGCATACTGACCGATGAATTCAGAAATCTGTGGCTGAGTACCAACAAAGGGATTAGCCGGTTCAATCCGCGTACAGTTGAGTTCCGGAATTATACAAAGGCCGACGGACTACAGGATGATGAATTTAATAGCCTGTCCTTCGCAAAGACCCGGTCCGGAGAACTCCTGTTTGGCGGTGTAAACGGACTGACCATTTTCCGGCCGGGGATGCTGACCGGCCAGCGCAGACAGCCACCGAAACTAAACATAACCGGGCTGAAGGTTAACAACAATCCGGTAGAACCAGGGGATGATTCGGGTATATTGGCCGGTACCATTGACCATACCACTGAGCTTCACCTTGCCCATGATCAGAACCTGCTGACGTTTGAGTTTGCGGTGATGGATTATACCAATGTGGGTAAGAACCGGTTCCGGTATCGGCTCGAAGGCATCGACAGGAATTGGGTAGAGGCCGGTACAAACCGGTTTGCCAACTACGCGCAGCTACCCGACGGACACTACACCTTAGAGGTGATGGGTTCGGCGGACGGCGATGTCTGGAGTGCCCCGGTGACGCTGTCGGTATGGGTGCACCCGCCGTTCTACCGGACCTGGTGGGCGTACCTGTTCTACCTGGTCGTGATCACTGTCGTAGTGCTTCAGGCTTACCGTATCCAGACGCAGCGGCTTTTGTTGCAACAGCAAGTCGCGTTTGAGCAACAGGAGGCCGGTCGGCTGGCCGGGCTGGATGCGTTGAAAACCCGTTTTTTTACCAATATCTCACACGAATTCCGCACCCCGCTTACCCTGATTCTGGGCCCGTTGAGTAACCGGCGCCATAAACAACCCGGGGAGGCCGAATTATCCATGATGGAACACAACGGCCGCCGCTTACTGGCACTGATTAATCAGGTACTTGATCTGAGTAAACTGGAAGCCGGCAACATGCAGGTAGAAACCGTTGTGGTTGATGTCGCTTTGTTTATCCGGACGCTCACCGGAGCCTACATGTCGCTGGCTGCCGGTAAGGCGATCCGGTTTGACTTCGACCGGAATCCGGCCCCCTGCTGGGTCTATGCCGATCGGGATAAGCTGGAAAAAATTCTGACTAACCTGCTGTCGAACGCCTTTAAGTTTACGCCACCGGGAGGCACTGTGCAGATGGAGGTGGCCTGGCGGCCGGAAACCTCACAGCTCGAACTGACTGTTTCGGACACGGGCATCGGGATTCCGGCGGAGCAACTACCGAAAATCTTCGACCGGTTTTACCAGGCCGGAAACGGAGAGGGCCGGGCACACGGAGGTACAGGCATTGGGCTGGCACTGGTCCAGGAGCTGGTAACGGTGCTGAAAGGGACGGTTAGTGTAACGAGTACAGAAGGGCAGGGGACCACGTTCCGGGTTGTGTTGCCGATGACCCCGGCGCCGGGGGACAATGAACGTCCCGAGGCTATGTCGGTCCGGCCGGACGAGGCGTTAACAGAGTTGACGGCCTCCTTGTCTGACACCACGGCGCAGGCCGGTGCGGCGTCTGAAAAAATTCTGCTGATCATTGACGACAATGCTGATATCCGGTCCTTCCTGCGCTTGGTTTTTGCCGGCGACTATGTGATCGTGGAGGCAGAAGACGGGTTGCAGGGGTTGCAGAAGGCTACCGACGTAACGCCCGATCTGGTGATCTGCGATCTGATGATGCCGCAGCTGGATGGCTTCGGCTTCTGCCGGCAGCTGAAGACACAGGTGGCGACCAGCCATATTCCCGTGGTGATGCTGACCGCCAGGGCAACGGTCGAAGACCGGATAGAAGGTTTCGGGCTGGGCGCGGATGAGTATCTGACCAAGCCCTTTGACGCGACCGAAATCCGGGTGCGGGTGAGGAACCTGATCCGGCAGCGCGAGCGGCTGGCCCAGTATTATGGGTCACGCCCCGAACCAATGCCTGTTGCAGTGTCTGACCCTGTCAGTGAGCAGCTGATCCTGACAGAAAATAACTTTCTGGAGCAGGTGCAGGCAATTGTGGACAATAATATGAGGAACGCAGCATTTGATGTCGAGCAATTGAGCCGCCAGCTCAACCTGAGCCAGCGGCAGCTGGTCCGGAAACTTAAAATGCTTACCGGCCAGACGACCGTAGAGTTTATCCGGAACCGCCGGCTGGAGCAGTCGGCAGTATTGATCCGGCAGGGAAAGCAGAGCGTTTCAGAGGTAGCATTTGCCGTGGGGTTTGAGAGCCTGTCGTATTTCGCGCGCAGTTTTCAGGAAAAATATGGCGTGCTGCCATCGGCGTATACCGACGAGACACCAGACAGTATGTAAGTATCCATTTATACGTAAAAGCGTTCTTAAGGCCCTGAAAAGGGCCTTTTTTTTTCAAAAAAACAGGGGATGTCCGAAATGAGCAAAAGAATGTCCAAAATGGGTTAATACCGGAAACCCGATTATCCATACCTTTCCTGACAATTGTCTCTCTATTTTATACTATCAGCACTATGTACATTTTGACAAACAGAAGACCGTTTTCTGTTCTCCGATGGCGGGGACTTTTTTGCCGGTTACTCCTGTTACTAACCGGCAATCTGTTTATCAGCCATGCTGTCTACAGTCAATGTTTTGACGTTTCATTAACCCCGTCACTTTTTGCCAGCTATCCGGCGTTAAACGAGCCAAACTCACTTGCCGCCGGTGACTTTAACGGCGATAATGTGTCTGATCTGGTCATTTGCCATTATCGTGCCGGTACTAATTTCAGCATCCTGGTTTACTTTGGCAGCACCTCCGGCGGTCTTTCGGCTCCTACCGCCTATTCAATCGCCGGTAATAATCCCGCTGCTGTAGCTGTAGCTGTTGGTGATTTTAACGGCGATGCCAAACCAGATATAGCCGTTTTAGAATACAATTCCGGTATTTCGATATATTTAAATAATGGTTCGGGTAGTTTTAGCCTGTCAGCAACATTTACCCATTCGTCCTTGGGTGGTTACACCAGTCTGGCGGTCGGTGATTTTAATAATGACAATAAGGCTGATCTGGCTGCAACGGCCCGAAATGTCAATAGCCAGAATTTGGCAGTAGTGTGGCTGGGGAATGGCTTAGGGGGAGCCGGAGCCGCAACGCTTTATCCTGTTGGCACCTCGGCCAAGTGTGTAGCTGTTGGTGACGTTAACGGGGATGCAAACCCGGATCTGGTTACCGCAAACGAAATAAGCAATAATGTTTCTGTCTTACTCAATAACGGTTCGGGCGGGTTCGGCACGGCGACAAATTATCCGGTTGCAGATGGCCCCAAGTCAGTAGCAGTGGCTGATCTGAATGGGGATGCTAACCTAGATCTGGCCGTAGCATCTGGTGACCGCCTATCAATTCTTCTTAATACGGGTTCGGGGACCTTTGGTACCAGCACTTTAGTGGCTGTTGCCGCGTTTCCATACGCAATAAAGGCCGTTGATATTAACAATGATGCAAAGATTGATTTGGTTTCGGCGAATGCTTCCGGAAACAATGTTTCGGTATTAGTCAATAATGGATCGGGCAGTTTCGGGACAAGTGCTAAATACGGCACCGGAGATGAGCCGAGGTCGTTGGCGGTCGGTGATTTCAACGGGGATGGCAAGCCCGACCTGGCAACCGCTAACTACGCAGGTAAAAGTATATCGGTATTGCTGCATGATGCTGCCGACAGCTTTGGAGGCGGTTCTCAGGCAGAGGTAGGATATGGTCCCTATTCAATTGCCAAAGCCGATTTTAACGGCGATTCGTATGTGGATATCGTAACAGTTAACCGGAACACTAATGATGTGACTATCCTGCTCAATAACGCTGCTGGCGGATTCGGTACTCCGTTAAGCTATTCAGCTTCCGAGCTTCCGTATACGGTTGCTGCCGGAGACTTTAATAAAGATGGGAAGCCGGATCTGGTTACGGCTGCCTACCGGAATCCGGGGTATGTGTCTGTTTTAATGAACAGTGGTGGTGGCGTATTTGCAACACCTGTTAATTATTCCGGCTTTAACATACCCGAGTCGGTTGTCGTAGGCGATTTTGATTCGGATACTTATCCTGATATTGCCGTTGCAAACGGTGATTTTAACGGTAGACTATCGGTCTTACTGAATAACCGTTCAGGAGGATTCAGTCCTGTGGTGAATTATACCGGCAACCCGGGCTCAAAGCAGTTAGCTATGGGTGATTTCAATGGCGATAACTACCCTGATCTGATCGTTAGTGTTCAATCCAGGAGTGTGGTCGCCATGTATACCAATAACGGAATGGGGGGATTTGGGACCAGTACTACTTTCTCAACCGGCAGTACTCCGTACTTTATGGTAACCGCTGATTTTAATCATGACGGAAAGGTCGATGTAGCTGTTTCTACCGCTGCCGGCATTGGTGTGTTATTGAATGATGGTTCCGGTAGCCTGAATCCTGTTGTCAGCTATTCCATTGGTGAGGGCTATGGCTTCATAACTGCCGGTGATATCAACGGGGATCAGGTACCTGACCTGATTTTGTCAGCTGGTAACCCCTCGACGTATCAGCTGAATTGGCTGATTAATAGAGGGGATGGTACATTTGGCCCCGCATTCTCCGCACCTACACTGGGGACCTATGGTCCATTAGTTACGCATGATTTTAACAATGACACAAAGCAGGATGTCGCGATAGCATTGGTTTCTGGTAAAAATGTTCAGCTACTGTACAATACGATTACCCCCATTACGTCGCAGCTTGCCAGCGGATCCGTTGTTTGTGCAGGCAGTAAGTACCGTTACGGCGTCTGTTAGTGTTACCGGTACCGTTACCGGCTATCAATGGTTTTATAATGGTACGGCCCTGGCGGGACAGACTACGGCAACCCTCAGCCTGACTAATGTTCAGCCCGCACAGTCGGGTAATTATGACGTAGTACTAACCAGTTCATGCGTAAGCCAGACGTCTACTTCATTTAGTCTGACGGTTCCCTCATTAACCGTCACCGCCGCCCCGTCGCTGACCATCGTTAGCGGCAACAGCGTTACGCTGACGGCTTCCGGAGCAAGTTCATATAGCTGGTCAACGGGGGCTAGTACGTCGGCAATCTCCGTCAGCGCGACCGGTACCTATTCTGTGACCGGAGTCAGCGCCGGATGTAGTAGTACTACCTCGGTGGTGGTGAAGGGGCAATTCACGATCGGCGATCGTGTTTATTTCGACATCAACGGGAATGGCCTTCAGAACGCGGGCGAACCCGGCATTCCCGGCACTGTCATAAATGCATTATGGTTTGGGCCAGACAATAGTGCAGGCGGAGGCGATGATGTCCCCTACAGCACGACAACCGGTGCCGACGGAATCTGGAGTCTGACCGTGCTGGATACCGGTACCTACCGGGTTTCTGCCACTCCGCCCGCTAATCAGGGCTGGGTCATTACCGATGCTTTCGACAACGGCATCGTTTCAGGGACCAATCCGGTTACGCCTCTTATTACGGCATCAAGAAATAACATTGACTTCGGATTCCGCAGTACGGGGCAGGCAGGTGGTCTGGTTTTCAACGACATTGACCGGAACGGCTCACAGAATGCCCCATCCGGCGAGCAGGGTCGGTCCGGAGTAACGGTACAGCTGCGGTACGATGCCAACACCAACGGCACCCTTACCGATCCCGATGATGGCTCATTTACCGGGGTTACAAACGCAGCCGGTGTGTATTCATTTTCCTTCCTGCCCCCCGGTACCTATCAGGCCGAAATACTGACGGCCGGCTTACCGGCTAATTCCCAGCCGACCTATGATCCGGACGGTGTTGCAACGCCCTACACTACAACCCTGACCCTGACATTGGGCCAGTCACTGACAACGGTAAATTTCGGGTATGCCACAGTCTGTTATCCGGTTATTTATGTGACGCAGGCGGGCGCCGGTAGCCGGGATGGTAGTAGCTGGAGCAACGCCTACTCCGGGACGGCACTGCAAACGGCTATCGATGCCGCTGCCGGTTGTAACGGACAGGTCTGGGTCGCCACCGGTACCTATAAGCCCACTACTACTACCGGACCGAACAGCCGCACCATTAGTTTTGCGATGCGCAACAACGTAGCCATCTATGGGGGCTTCCTCGGCTCCGAAACCGCCCTGAGCGGCCGCCCTGCCGTAAATCCTGTAACCGGTAACCCCTCATCCAGTACGCTGAGCGGGGATATTGGCACGCTGGGCAACAGCAGCGATAACAGCTACCACGTCATTCATAATACCCAAAGCTTATCCCTGAATCAGTCGGCGGTCATCGATGGGTTTGTCATTACCGGTGGGAATGGTAATTCGGTCAATTGCCCGGATTACTATGGCGCAGCGATTCACAACGATGGGGCAAGCCCGACGATTCGAAACTGCCTTTTTACCCGTAATAACGCTGGTTGGGGAGGAGCTGTCATGAACCGGCTCAGACAAGGTGACCAGCTTGAACTGACGACTCCGGTGATTACCAACTGTGTGTTCAGCTCTAATACCGCTGGTAGCGGCGGCGGTATGTTTAACCTTTACAGCCAGCCAGCGATCAGCAATGTTATTTTCCGGAATAACTATGCCAGTAACGGCGGGGCTATGTTCAACCGGGCAGGCGGATCCCCGCAGGTAGTGAATAGTACATTTGCGTCTAACAGCGCCCTGAACGGCGGGGCTATATTCAGTGAATTGAGTAGTAATCCACAACTGACCAATTGTAGTTTCCGTGATAATACGGCCAATACAGAGGGCGGTGTTATTTATAATGCTACCTATTACAACAGTAGTAGTGCCACGCTGGTGAATTGTGTCCTGTTTAATAATGGGGGTAGCCACAGTTTTTATAACGACGCCCCCCAAAATACTACCCAGTTATCGTCCATATCGCTGACGTACTCGTTGTTTGAACCTGCATCGGTGAGTGTTACCGGAGTGGATGTGAGTGGCCCCGGAAACCTGACGGCCAATGTGTCGCCTTTCAGCAGTACGACCGGTACCGATCTGGCGGCCTGTTCCCCGGCCATTAATGCGGGGCTTAGTTCGGCTACAGCCCTGACAGGTTTTACAACCGATCTGGCCGGAAATCCCCGTCGTTATCAGAATGGTGTGGTTGACATGGGTGCCTACGAATTTCAGGGGGATGGACCACCGCTCAGTTTCTCTTTACTCGGCAGCGGCACGGCCACTTGTACGGCCTCGCCGACGATTACCCTTTCCGGTTCCGAAACCGGGGTAAGCTATCAGCTCCGGCTTAACGGGGCAGACAGCGGTCCGGCAGTGCCTGGTACGGGTTCACCAATCAGTTTTGGCCCGCAATCGCTTTCCGGAACATACACAGTTCTGGCCACCACCCCCGGAAGCTGCACATTAGCAATGGCAGGATCAGCAACGGTGGTGAGCAGTACGGCAACCATTACCGTTACGGCTCCTGCAATACAAACAGGTACAACCGGTGTATCCTTTACGCAGAACTTTTCGGTCACTAACGGTGTAGAACCCTATACAGTTGCATTGAACCAGGGTACACTTCCAGCAGGTCTTACGCTGAGTAATGCCGGTCAGATAGACGGCATACCAACCCAAAGCGGCACCTTTGCGATTACCATACTGACGACTGGGGGGACCAGCTGTTCGGCTCTGAGCAGTTATTCACTGACCATTAACTGCCCTAGCCTGACGGTAAACACCCCGACAGTAGCGACGGCAGGGATAAACGTATACAATGCCTATATCTGGTCTATCACCGGAATAAGTACCTATTCTTTTAGCTTCGGCAGTCTGCCTCCGGGTTTAGTGGTATCAACAACCTATCCTAATTACAGAGAAATCGGTGGCATACCGACACAACAGGGCGTGTTTCCGGTGAGTCTGACAGTGACCAATGAATATGGTTGTTCATACGTGGCGCCGCCATTCGCCATTACCGTCAACTGTCCGAGCCTGACAGTAATCGCACCGACTGTAACTACAGCAGCAGCAGGAGAAGGGGTGTATAACTTCGACTTCGGGTGGTTTATAGCTGGTACCAGTAGCTATTCTTCTACGTTTAGCGGTT
>NZ_JBYFCJ010000026.1:0-33693 GCF_057652235.1 Arsenicibacter sp. R0_47
AAAGCCCTGAACAGTTTGAGCAGGAGTATTATACTAAACTTGCAAGTTCAGTGTGCCGCTAAACCGGACCACCTCACACTACTAAAGGGATTTTAGGCTTTCAGGCTGGTTTAATCCTCAATATACCACTCAGTCCTTCACTAGAGCTTCGTCCACAACTATTGTATTCAGGTAAAGGCTGTACGCTAACCAATGCCAATGTGTCATCCGTTAAGATTAACTATCTGGAAGTACCGTTTGACGTATTGTACAAAATACCTACCTCAAACGGGCAATTAATGTTGGGAGGCGGAGCTTATTTCGCGTATGCGCTAAGTGGGAAAACCGGATCATCCGAGATGAAAATCGGCAGTGGCCAAAAGGATTTTGCAATAACAACCGACTTTGGACTACGCGCTTCAGCATGGTATGATATGTCCTCAGGCCTTACCCTGAATCTGTTCTATAACCTCGGCCTAGCCAATATTAACCCAACCGTAAATGTGATCAAGTATACCCTTAAAAACAGAACGTTTGGCCTTGGGGTTGGCTATTACCTATCAAGATAACAGAGCACCACTATCAGGCAGGAGCCCGCAAAGCCAGCCTATTGACACGCGTTGCTTTATTGCCAGTAGTGTGTCTTTGCCGCGCTTTCCGATTATATCTACTTCTATGAAACAAATCGATACAATCAAGTGCATCCCCGTTTATTGTCTCCGGATAACGCAGGGGAGATTTTTTTTCCTGATCTGGCTGACGATGTCATGTCTTGCCTTTGTAAGCTGCAAGAAAACTGCCGAATCTGTACCATCCGTAACCTTGCCGGGTAAGCCCCCCGTTATCAGTCTGGTAACAGCTATGACGGTCGAGACAGGACAACAAGCGTCCATTGATGCGAGCAAATCCAGCGATCCTGACGGAGATAAACTTACATATGTCTGGGCTATTAAGACGAAGCCAGCGGGTAGCAATGCTGTACTTGCCAATACCACGTCAGCGGTTTCCCTGTTTACCGCCGACATGGCGGGTGCGTATGTTCTGAGTCTGACCATTGCCGATGGTGTTTGGCCTGCTGTGTCTCAGGATGTGTCGGTTATGGCCACAGTTCCGGCTGTTCGTGTCATTACCGGAAGCTGGACAGCCGCCGAAGGTACTAGTGGAGGCACTGACTACACGCCACGTAACAAGTTTTACTCATTTAAAGTAGCGACCAACAATCAGCCGATTTCGCTGACGCTCACTTCTTCTGATGTTAACGTTGGGGTTAGCCTATATGATTCGCTTGGAAATCGGGTAGTTAATCGGGGTACCGGCCGATCGGTTGTACTGGATCAGACAGTCAACGCCGGTACATACAGCGTCATGGTCTACACGGGTCAGCGTTATGACGTCGGCACGTTTCGGCTGGCCGGGCGCAATATTGCCTCTGAATTTACGCTGCGGCCTATCGACCGTGTTCAGGCAACCAGCGTTAGCTTTGGTTCAGAAGGCGGTGGAGGGGGTATTGGTAATCGCTTTCCCATTTCGCCACGAAATCACTATTACACGTTTGAGGTAACTGACGATAACACTGTTACAGATATTAATGTAGCCCCGGCAAACATCAGTATTTGGTTGAATTTGCGTAATCCTGCCGGTGCCGAGGCTGATTATACATTTGGCCTTTTACCCGTTGGATCGCCCCGTTATTTTACTAAGCCACTTAATAAGGGCACTTATGGCCTGTATATTGGCACAGGTACACGCGATGCTATCGGCACGTACACATTAGATATTTTCGGGAAGGTGAAAAACCTGAAGCAGTCTATATTCGACTCAATTGTCCAGACAGACAGCTACGTCGGTAAAAATGGGGTTATAACCTATACCCTGACCGTGACAGAAGATAATACAGCGCTCGATATCAGCCTGCGCTCGCCGGATATCGTGGGCAGTGCAGCCCTCATTAATCCGAATGGTACTCAGGTGGACAAATTTACGGTTCCCACTAACTATGACTATTTGCTCAACGTAGTCAATAAAGGGGTCTATAAGATAACCGTCACGCCAGGGTCGGCCACCAGTGGTATTGGTAAGTACACGCTGTCAGTGTATGGAAAGTTTAGCGACTTGAAAAAGCAATAACAGATTCTCTGCAATAAGCCAAGGTTTCAAGATCGCATCTGTAAGTTCATACCAAGCCTTCAATCCGACAATTATCCAATGAAAGTAAACCAATTTTCCGCCAGAATGCCGTTACCGGCTACAGATCGCAGAAACGTTTATGTATTGATTAGCCTGTTGCTTTTTGCAGCTATGTCCGGCTGTAAAGAGAAAGGCACGCCGGACCCCAGTCCCTCTACGACCGATTACAGCCTCGGCTGGTTGGGCACCGATAACCTGAGTACAGTGCCGGGGTCAACCAATTTTGGCTTTTCCTCCTCTAATTCCCTGCCTGTATCGGTTGATCTGAGTGCCTATCTACCCCCGGTAGGCTTTCAGGACCCGTACGGCACCTGCGTTGCCTGGGCAGTAGGCTATTATACCAAAACCGCGCTTGAGGCACTCTCCAGCGGCTATACAACCGCCCAACTTAGTAACCCTGGCTACCAGATCAGCCCCCGCGATCTGTTTACGGCCGTTCCTGATAACCAAAAAGGCGAAAAATGTAATGGCAGCAACTTCACGGCTAACCTTGATGTGCTGCAGCAGCGCGGAGCGGCTACTCTCGGAACTGTGCCGTACAGCAACCTTGGCGATTGCAGCAGGGCCAATCTTAACCCGGCATGGGCTGCAGAAGCCGCTAAACACAGAATCAAAAGCTACCGTACCATCGAGCCCAGTGTCACTAGCATCAAGCAACAATTAGCCAACAAAGTGCCCGTAATTCTGGGCGCAAAGCTGTCCGATAATTTCAAAACCTGGAAGACCGACAACGTGCTGTCATCTAACACCACCTATACAAACGTAGGCCGGGACGCGTACCATGCCCTGACCATCGTTGGTTACGATGACCGCAAGGGAGCCAACGGCGCGTTTAAAGTGGTCAACTCATGGGGAACTGGCTGGGGCAGTAAAGGATTCATCTGGATCGACTATAATTTTCTGATCAACAACTTCGCCCAGGACAGTGGAGGCGGCAAAAAAAACCTGATGGTAATGGTCGATAATACCACCAAACCGCAGGGCAACACAACCCCAACGCCCAATGCCCCGACGGGTATAGATCTGGTGGCCTGGGTTTTTAATGATTTCTCAATATACCAACAAACCGGCAACCCACAGGGCAGGACGGTCGCCTTCAACATCTATAACATCGGCAGAACCACCGCATCCACCAGTACTGCCTGGAAAATCTATTATGCATACTATAACGCCTACAATGCCAACGATTACGGCATTTTGTTCCAGCAGACGTTCACGTCCAGAAACTTAGCCTATAACAGTTCCCAATGTGACAACAACGGCAACTGTAACAGCAACATACCTATACCGTCGGGCAGTAGTCTGTCACGACAGTTGTTTGGCAATGACAATGGGGTAACCATCAACTACTCAATGAGGCCCACACTCAACGGCTCCTACTACCTTGCTTTGCTGGTGGATTTTGAAAATACGTTGAATGATGCCAACCCTAGCGACAACTATTTTTATACGACTCAATATCCGATTGTGTTCCGCAACGGCTATGCCGCCCGTGTAAGTTCAGGAAATTCAACACCGGAATTCTCATTCAAAAATCCACTGACGTTTGGCGATAAAGCTGCGCGCCGTTTCCAAACCGCCGTCTCAGCCACCACCCCTAATGCCTATTCGCCCGAAGAAATTGTCGATTTTCTGCGTCAACAACAGCGTAATGGAGGTTTTGACCAAAAACTTAAGGAGTATACCCGTAACTATCCAGCCAGTGCCATACAGATGGTTAGTCGGTAAACTCTGGGTACTACTGCTCTCGATTAGCAGTACAGCCTGTTCGACTACAGGTCAAAACCGCCAGCCTGTCACAGCCCGGCAGGTACTTGGACAAATAGTTGATCACCAACCAGTGCTGGTAGAGAACGTTACGTTTGCCGATGACTTAGATTTTACCCGCTTGCCTGCATCGCCTGAAACGGCCAACCAAAGCCGTGTCTGGATCGAATCGCCGTTGTTTTTCCGCAACTGTACGTTCAACGGACGCTTACTGGCTTTCCGGCAGCAGGGCGACACTACGATTTTGTGTCACTTTGGACGCAACCTGACATTTATTAATTGCCGGTTCAACAACCAGACACAGTTTCAATCGATGGCGGTGATGGGGATTGGCAGTTTTGCAGGTTGCCAGTTTAACCGGCCCGTATCCTTTGAGGGAGCCAGATTTTCGGCAGAAGCTTACTTCGACCATGCCCTGTTCGCCACAGAAGCCCGGTTCCAAAACGTGGTGTTTGACCGGATGGCTATGTTCTGGCAAACGAAATGGGCGGGAGTAGTTTATTTCCAGAACAGCCGTTTCATGGGCGATGCCCAGTTTAACCTGACTGAGTTTCGGGGTAATCTGGATTTTTCGCTCAGCAGTAGCCATGGCTTGTTGACGTTCAATTATGCTGAATTGTCGGGCCGAAGCAGTTTTGCCAATTGTCGGTTTTATAACGCAGTCGATTTCAGCAACGCAACCTTAACTGATGCATCCTTCAGCGAAGCCCTGTTCGACACCAGGGCGGAGTTTATTGATACCAGAAGCCAAGCCCTCTCCTTCGAGAATACCGTGTTTCTATCGTCCAAACCAGACCTGAAACGAATGACTATCAGTCCTGAAACGCTCAACCTCAACGGCGCCAGAGTCATGTCAACCCAGCCCATAAGCACCCCGAAGTAAGTCTGACAGGATGCATGTCCTGAAATCAGCTAGTTTATCATAAGATCAATAGTTTATAACCTTTCTTTCCAATGAAGTCAGTAGCTTTTATCATCGGTTTCCAGTTTATTACCCTACTCTGCCTGGCTCAAACCCGGGAAATTTATACGAACCCCAGATTTAAAACTATTGCTCAGAATCATAAGGTTCTGGCAATTTTGCCCTTCAAAACAAGGCTACAGTTGCGTCCCAAAGAAGTTGAAAAAAATGGTGGCCCGGCCGGAGTGGCCGTATTGGAAAAACGGGAAGGATTGGATGTGCAGAGTGCTATGCATTCATACTTCCTGAAACGCAAAGAATCAAATGACTTGTCAATTGACGTGCAGGACCCTAGTCGTACTAATTCCCTGCTTGAACGAAATGGTATTACCTACGAAACGCAAAGTGGCTTTACCCCCGAAGAATTAGCCCGATTTCTGGGCGTTGATGGCATTGTTTCGGGTACTTTTGAAAGCACCCAACCTATGTCAAATGGCGCAGCTTTGGCTATGAGTATGGTGGTTGGTTTCGGCGGGGCTACCAACACCGGCAAAATGATGATAAGCATAAACGATGGAAAAAACGGCGAATTGCTCTGGAAATACGACAAAACACTTTCCCGTGGTTTTGGCAGCAATACCGGTTCGATTGTCACTACTATTATGCGTAAGGCATCCCGGCAACTGCCCTACGACAAAGATTTCCGGAATTAGAGCGGGAACTGCACCATTTTCATCATATGTGTTATTATTATCACGCTTGATTTGAGCATCTATTACACTTTTACCAATTATGCAGTGATTAACATGACCAACCTATCTCCGTTCGCTATATCATGGCCGGCAATCAGGCTAATCACGACCATGCTGAGGAGCGGCATAAAGTAGGCCAGGCATTCCCCTTGTTAGCTTCAGCATACTAATTCAGAAAAAGCCGGTATCAAACATAAAATAAGTAGTGCGTTCACGGGCAAAAACCAGCTTTACCACCCATGAACGCACTACCATTCGAATCAGTACGGCACAACCATTATTTTACAGTCACCACGCTGCCGTCCCGTATTTCTTCGGTGGCCGTCATGACCAGCTGGTCATTTTCGTGCAATTCGCCGAACACTTCGGCCTTATCGCTGGCCTCCAGGCCCTTCCGGACAGGCACCCATTCGGCTTTTTTGTTGACCACACGGATTACAAACAAACCCGTTGTTGCATTGATCACCGCCGTTTTAGGAACGATAAACGTGCTGCCCCGCGTCGGCAACGGCAACGTAACTTCGGCAATCATGCCCGGCAACAGCTTTTTGTCGGGATTCATCACATCGACCTCGACCCGCTCCGACCGCAGACGCTTGTCGAGGGCCCCTGCCTGTCGCTTCACCTGCCCCGAAAACTTTTTGTCGGGGAACGCCTTCACGGTAAACGATACGCCGTCGTTCGGCTCCACATAACCGGTGTAGGCTTCCGGCACCGAAATGACCAGACGTAGCTTTTGCTGCTCGGTCAGGACAAAAAGCGGGAACTCCGAGCCCTTTCCGGCCGGCCCGATATAGGCACCCGTGCTGGCGTTCCGTGCGCTGATAACGCCGCTGAACGGGGCCCGGATTTCCAAGTATTTCCGCAGGTCGGCTACTTCACGGTAGGATGAGCGGGCGGCATCGAGCTGGGCCAGATCGGCGTTCCGCTTCGCCAGCGCCTGATCGACGTCGTTTTTAGACACCGCTCCCGACATTTTGCTGGCCTCCAGAATCCGCTCATAATTGGCTTTGCTGGCAATCGAAACCGCTTCCTGCGCTTTCAGCCGCGACTCTGCCGAGGCCACCTGTGCACTCAGTTCCGGCGCTTCGGCAAGGGCCAGCAACTGTCCCTGCCGTACTTCACTGCCGATGTCGGCATACAGCGCCTTGATGTAGCCCGTCACCCGTGCATAAATATCAACATCCCGGAACGCTACCAGCTCGCCCGGCACGTGCAGTTCGGTCGTCAGCTTGCCTTTCGTCAGGGCAAACACTTCGGTGGTTGCCGGCGCTTCGACCGTTTCGGTGGCTTCTGCCTTACTTTCTGAGGTATGGCAACCGGATAATACGGTCGTACCGATTACTAAACAGCTCCCCACAGCCATCAGGCCATAAAACGATCGATTAATTAGCCGAATCATACGATGAAGGAATATAAAACTTACTTTCTTTGTCTTCAGGATCCAGTGATACAGACTGGGTGGTTGTTTTAGCCTGCACCCACGCGAAGGCCAACGGTAAAATATACAGCGCCGCAAAGGTAGAGGCAATCAGCCCGCCAATCACCGCACGACCCAGCGGCGCGGTCTGCGAACCGCCTTCGCCCAGGCCGCTCGCCATCGGAATCATCCCGACAATCATCGCCACGCTGGTCATGATAATCGGCCGTAACCGCACCGATGCTGCTTCTTTAGCCGACAGCAGGGCATTGCCGTTCCGTAACCGCAGTTCCTCGGCGTTGGTAATCATCAGGACGGCGTTGGAGATCGATACCCCGACCGACATAATCATACCCATGTACGATTGCAGGTTCAGTGTTGAGCCGGTCAGCAGCAGCAGGGACAATGACCCAACCAGTACGGCCGGAACAGTACATAATACGACCAGCGAAACCTTAAACGACTGGAAGTTAGCCGCCAGCATCAGGAAAATCACGATAATGGCCGTGATCAGACCCGTTTGCAGGCTATCCAGTGTCTCCGTCAGCACCTGTGTCAGCCCCTGAACCTTAATGGTAAGGCCACGCGGCAGTTCACCGAGCGAATCAATCGCTTTCTGTACATCGCGGGTAGCAGTGCCGAGGTCGATTTCGTGCAGGTTGGCCGTAACCGAAAGTACCGGAATAGCCCCCACGTTATCGTTTTCGCCGTAGGTGGTCCCTGTCCGCAGGGTAGCCACATCGCTCAGCACCGGCCGGTTGGCGTTCGGCAGGACCGGAATCTCGCCCAGATCGCTCACACTGGCCATTTTACTCTCCGGAATCTGCACCTGCACGCTATAGCTCTGACCGGATTTCGGATCAATCCAGACGCTTTTTTCCGTAAACCGCGACGACGAGGTGGAGGCGATCAGCGACCGTGAGATGGCCGAAATATCGGTTCCCAGCTGTGCGGCCCGTTCGCGGTCAATCGTGACGTCGATGGTCGGGTATTTGGTCGACTGGCCGATCTGTACGTCCCGCAGGTACGGGATTTTCTGTAGCCGGGCAATGACCTTGTTGGCATATTCCTCGTTTTGCTGTTTATTTTTACCCAGCAACCGCACCTCAATCGGCGTCGGCGACCCCTGACTCAGGATTTTATCCGTCAGCTCAATGGGTTCAAACGACATCCTGACATCCGGCAGCAGCTGTTTCATTTTTCCCCTGAACTGGTCTTTCAGCAGGTCCATATCGCCTTCATAGCTTTCTTTTAGACTGACCTGCAACACACCCTCCTGCGGTCCGGCCATAAACAGGTAAATCGGGCTGGTTGAGAACTGCGAACCGTGCATCCCCACCATCGCCGATGAAATTTCGATATTTTCCTTACCCGCCAGTTGTTGCAACACGCCGATGGCGCTGAGCATGGTTTTCTCGGTTTTTTCCAGCCGTGTTCCGTCCGGAGACCGGAGCCTTACCTGGAACTGCGGCGACTCTACCTTGGGCAATACATCCTGTCCGATGATGGATAACAGAAAACCGGCCAGTGCGAGTGCGCCGGCAATGTATACCAGAACAATGGCGCGGCGGTAGGGCAGCATGCGCTCCATAAACCGCATAAACCGGCCGCGAAACCGCTCAAACAGGCTAATTTTGCCGTCGCCGTCCATATCGAGCCGGTTGGCCAGCAGCTCTTTCTGATCCAGCAGCTCATCGTGGGCCGACCGGCCATCCTTCAGTCCGGCGTGCAGCAGATGGCCGTTGGCACCGCCCTGTTTTTTACCGGTTTCCGGACCGTGGCTATGGCCTTTCATCATCCAGTTGGCCAGTACCGGCACCAGCGTCTGCGACATCAGATACGAGGTAATCATCGAAAAGCCAATGGCAAGCGCCAGCGGCAGGAACAGCGCCCCCGGAATCCCTGTCATGGTAAACGCCGGGGCAAAGACTGCCAGAATACAGAACAGAATCAGCAGCTTTGAAAAGGCAATTTCCTGACAGGCATCCCAGATCGCCAGGGCTTTGGGCTTGCCCATGGCCAGATGCTGGTGTATATTCTCAATCGTTACCGTCGATTCATCCACCAGAATCCCGATGGCGAGCGACAGGCCGCTGAGGGTCATGATATTGATCGTTTGCCCGAACAGCGACAGGAACAGAACGCCCGAAATGATACAGGTCGGAATCGTAATGATAACAATCAGCGCCCCCCGTGCGTCGCCGAGGAAAAGCAGGACCATTAAACCGGTCAGAATCGCTCCGATGGCCCCTTCCGTCATCAGACTTTCGACGGCATTGATCACATATACCGACTGGTCAAAGGTATAGGTCAGGGTTACGTCTTCGGGCAGCAGCGCCTGAAATTTCGGGATGGCTGCTTTCAGGTTCTGCACCACTTCCCAGGTCGAGGCATCGGCCGACTTCGTAATCGGCAGGTAAACCGAACGCTTGCCGTTGACGAGTACGTAGCCCTGGGTAATGTCGGCCCCGTCTTCAATCGTGGCCACATCTTTCAGGTAGAGGTTCTGTACCGTTCCGGTATAAAGCGGGATTTTGCCGAAGTCTTCTATGTTTTTAACCGTTGTATTGGCCGGCGTAAAGTAGTTCAGATCGCCGACCCGGACGTTACCGGCGGGGGTTGCCGTGTTGTTGATCCGCAGCGCCGCCACGAGCTGATCGGGGGTCAGGTTGTGCGAACGCAGCAGTTCCGGATCGACTTTAATGACCACCGTACGTGAGTTACCCCCGAACGGCGCAGGAGCCACAAGGCCCGGAATCGCACTGAAACCGGACCGGACATAGACGTTGGCCATGTCCTGTAGTTCGTTGTTGGTTCGCTTCGGACTGCTCAGCACGAGCTGGCCGACCGGCAGCGTTGAGGCATCGAACCGGAGAATAAACGGCGGCTGCGACCCGGGCGGAAAGATGGCCTGCGCCCGGTTGGAGTAAGCCGACACCTCGGCCGCCGCCTGTGCCATGTTAGTTCCCTCATAAAACGTCAGTTTCAGCAGCGTAAGCCCCTGAATGTTCTTCGTTTCAATGCTTTTTACCCCCGATACATAGAGCAGCAGGTTCACATACTGCTTGCCGAAAAACGACTCCATCTGATTGGGCGTATAACCGCCGAACGGCTGGGAGATGTAAATAACCGGCAGGTCGAGGTTCGGGAAAATGTCAATCTTAATGGTACGGACCGCTTTGATACCGAAGAAAAACAAACTCATGACGACCACCAGAATGGTAATCGGTTTGCGTAAGGCAGCACGTATTAAATTCATAGGTAATTGAGTTAATGAAGAGACCTCTACCGGCTTTGCGTCATTCTGACAGAAAGAATCAGGCAAAAGTCAATTTTTTCCAAAATACATCACATGATTCGACGTTCGGTCCTAAAAGTTACGAATTTGTCGTCTATTTTACATATTCGATAGACACTTGTACCTACATCATAAGGGCGAAACAGCTTACTTTTAACCCCGATACAGTACTTCTTTTTCGGTGAGCAGGTCATGTGATATTTATCACGGAACGGTCTGCCCTAACTCATTTTATTCGCTGTTTGTATAACAGGGCAAACCCTGCTCCCTATCCGGAGACCGGGCAATTTAACTCAATTTTAACCAACAGAACTTTATGAACCCTCTTTCCCGTTTCTCACCAGATGGCGGTATCGGGCATCCGGCCTCGACTATGTACTATCAAGCATTCATCATCCAGTATCAGCGCTTATGAATCGGTCCTTACTTGACGGGTTGACCGGGCGATTTGAGCCCGCTCTGATCGACGAAATCGCCCGCGTCGGCATTTATCAGGAAATAGACGAAGGAGCCTACCTGATCCGGCCAGGCAGTTATATCCGTTCGGTGCCGATTCTGCTCAGCGGGTCGGTCAAAATCATGCGCCCTGACCTCGAAGGACGGGAAGCCCTGCTGTATTACCTCGGCGGCCTCGATTCCTGCGCCATGTCGCTGACCTGCTGTCTGGAGAAGAAGCAAAGTGAAATTGTGGCCGTAGCGGAAGAGAAAACGCGCCTGATCGCTATACCGGTTGAAAAGGTCGAAGAGTGGATCTGCCGCTTTCCGACCTGGAAGCAGTTTGTGTTCAAGACCTACCAGCGGCGCTTCGACGATATGATTGCCACCATCGACAGCATTGCGTTCCAGAAGCTCGATGAGCGGCTGCTGGCTTATCTGAAAAAGAAAGCCCAGAGCTGCCAGTGTGCCGTGCTTCAGATCACCCACGAAGAAATTGCCAACGAACTGGCCACCTCCCGCGAGGTAATCTCCCGCCTGCTGAAACAGATGGAGAAGATCGGCTACGTAAAACTGTCACGCAATAAGATTGAAATTTTATAGTACCTCCCTGATTATGTAACAATTATCACGGAACCAACAAACGAAACGTAGTTGATTTGCCTATCAATTTGAAAAGCGTCAACCTTTAATTCGACATTACGATGAAAATCGAACAAATCTATACGGGCTGTCTGGCCCAGGGAGCCTATTACATTGAATCAGCCGGTGAAGTAGCGATTATCGACCCCCTGCGCGAAGTGAAACCCTACATTGAGAAAGCGGCTAAAGAAGGCGCTACCATCAAATACGTACTGGAAACGCACTTCCACGCTGATTTTGTGTCGGGTCACCTCGATCTGGCGAAGCAGACCGGAGCACCTATCGTGTATGGCCCCAACGCCAGAACCGGTTTTGCGGCACACATTGCAACCGACGGCGAAGAGCTGCCGCTGGGCAAGGTGAAAATCCGCGTCCTGCACACGCCGGGGCACACGATGGAATCGACCTGCTACCTGCTGATCGACGAGAACGGACAGGAAAAAGCCCTGTTCAGCGGCGATACGCTGTTCATCGGCGACGTAGGCCGGCCCGACCTGGCCCAGAAATCAGACCTGACCATGAACGATCTGGCCGGTTACCTGTTCGATTCACTGCGCACTAAAATCATGACTCTGCCTGATAACGTGACCGTCTATCCGGCCCACGGTGCCGGCTCGGCCTGTGGCAAAAACATGAGTAAGGAAACCACCGATACGCTGGGCAACCAGAAGCTGTTTAACTATGCGCTGCGGGCTGATATGACCCGCGACGAGTTCATTAACGAAGTGACGGACGGCCTGCTGGCCCCGCCGAAATACTTCCCGCAGAACGTGATGCTGAACAAGGAAGGTTACGAAAGCATCGACACGGTCCTGAGCCGCGGGGCGCAGCCGCTGAGTCCGGAAGCCTTCGAGGCAGCCGCGAACGAAACCGGCGCGGTGGTCCTCGACGTGCGGGGTGCGCAGACGTTTGCCAAAGGATTTATTCCGAATTCGATCAACATCGGCCTGGGCGGGCAGTTTGCGCCGTGGGTAGGTGCCCTGATTCCCGACGTACGGCAGGAACTGCTGCTGGTGTGTGAACCCGAAAAAGTAGAAGAGACATTGACGCGGCTGGCCCGCGTCGGCTATGACCAGGTATTGGGGTACCTCGAAGGCGGCTTCCCGGCATGGGCAGCCAGTGGTATGGAGGTCGATACGATTACGTCTATCCCGGCCGGTGAACTGGCCGACCGCATGGAACAAGGCCCGGTTACGGTGATTGATGTCCGGAAGCCCGGCGAATTCGCGGCCGAACACATCGACGGCGCAAAGAGCCTGCCGCTCGACTACATCAGCGAACTGATGGCCGAATTCCCTAAAGACGAAACCATGTACATCCACTGCGCCGGCGGCTACCGGTCGATGATGGCCGCGTCGATCCTTAAATCACGTGGCTACGATAACCTGATCGACATTGACGGCGGTTTCGGCGCCATCCAGAAAACCGGCCGGTTTACCACCACCGATTTTGTTTGTCCGTCGACGCTGAAAAAAGCGTAATCGTGCTTTAATAAAGCGAAAAGGGGAGCATCGGCTGATGCTCCCCTTTTCGCTTTATATCAGATCATTACAGATTCCCCTTCCGGAATTCGCTGGCGGCATAATTGGCCGCACGGGCCGTGATGGCCATAAAGGTCAGCGACGGGTTCTGGGTAGAGTTGCTGGTCATGCAGGCACCATCCGTAACGAATACATTTTTGCAGTTATGGAACTGATTCCATTTGTTGAGCATCGACGTTTTCGGGTCTTTTCCCATCCGGGCACCGCCCATTTCGTGAATATCGAGTCCTGGCGCCTTATCAGGTTTGTCGTGCGTCTGGATGTTTTTGAAGCCCGCCGCCGTGTACATTTCCGTCAGCTGCTCGTGGAAATCCTTAATCATCTTCTCATCGTTGTCGTCGTACCCCACGTTGGTCCGGATGAGCGGCACTCCCCAGGCATCTACCTGCGTTTTGTCGAGCGTCACAAAGTTTGACTCCTTTGGAATGGTCTCGCCCATCATGTGGGACCCAACCCGCCAGTTGCCGTATTTTTTTGCATTCAGGCTGGTTTTCAGGTCTTCGCCGATCCCCGCCGTGTCATTATAGGTTATGCGGGTAGCCCCGAAACCCGCCGCATAGCCCCGCAGGAAGTCGGTTTCTTGTTTGAATACATTCCGGAAACGCGGAATATAACTGCCATTGGGCCGGATGCCATCCGTGGTCATGTCCTGATAGCCTTCGTATTCGCCCGAAATCGTGGTCCGGAAGTTGTGGAACGCCACGAATTTACCCAACAGGCCGTTGTCGTTGCCCAGTCCGTTCGGGAAACGCCGCGAGGTTGAGTTGAGCAGGATCAGGTTGGTATTTATGGTCGCGGCATTCACAAAAATGATCCGGGCGTAGTATTCCGTCATTTGCTTCGTGTTTGCATCGACTACCCGCACACCGGTAGCTTTCCCTTTCGCTTCGTCGTAAATAATCGAATGCACCACCGAATGCGGCCGCAACGTCAGGTTGCCTGAATTCAGCGCCCACGGAATGGTCGATGAATTACTGCTGAAATAGCCGCCATACGGGCAACCGCGCTGACACAGGTTCCGGTGCTGACACTGCCCCCGCCCCTGCTTCAGGTGAATCGGCTGCGGTTTGGTCAGGTGCGCGCACCGGCCGATGACCACCGGCCGTGTATTTTTGTAGAGCTTGCTCATCTGCGTAGTGAAGTGCTTCTCCACACACGTCTGCTCGTGTGGCGGCAGGAACTCGCCGTCCGGCAGTTGCGCCAGCCCGTCGCGGTTACCGGAAATACCGGCAAATTTTTCGACATGGCTGTACCATGGCGCAATATCCTGGTAGCCGATCGGCCATTCAACGGCAAAGCCATCACGGGCCGGTCCTTCAAAATCATACTGCGACCAACGCTGCGTCCCGCGTGCCCACATCAGCGACTTGCCGCCAACGTGATAGCCGCGAATCCAGTCAAACGGTTTGTCCTGAATGTACGGGTGGTCAGCGTCTTTGACGAAAAAGTGGGTAGTATCTTCGTTCAGCGCGTAGCACCGGCTGGCAATCGGGTTAGCGTCTTTATAGGCTTTCGGCAGCTGGTTCAGGAGCTCAAACTCCCAGGGCGACATCATCGTCGTCGGATAATCTGTGACGTGCCGGACATCGCGGCCACGTTCGAGCAGGAGCGTTTTCAGCTTTTTGTCGGTCAGCTCCTTGGCGGCCCACCCACCACTGATACCGGATCCGATCACGATAGCGTCGAAGGTCCGGTCTTTAACAGAATCTATATTCAGAAAAGCCATGAATTGCGAAGATTGAACGATTGTTGATGGATTATTTGGCACTTACCGGCGTCAGCGAACTAACCGGCACACAGCCGTGGAAATAGCCGGGAGCCATGTTGTATTTAAGGACATTAACCATGTAGTACTCGGAGTTAGTGTAACCACGGATGGTCAGTCCCTTAACAAGGTCGGCAAACTGTTTTTCGGCCGGTTCAGCCGACGCGGCCATTTTCAGCAACAGATCAGTACGCTGCTTCTTATCGCAGGCCGTAAATGCCTTGCCATAAGCCTGTTGCGCCAGTTCGTCGGTTTTCAGTAAGCCCTGCTGAAAGGTTTGCTGAACAGGTTCGCCGTAACAATCGTTAATCATGCGTTGAACAAAGCGGTGAACGTTGAGTGTTTTTGCGCCCGGCGTCGTCGTTTCAGGAATAATTGTTTCTACAATTTCGGCCAGTAAAGCCTCGTTCGCAGCGGTCGTATTGGCGCTGGCACCAATGGATTCGGGTGTCCATTGCGTAGCCCATGCAGGCAGGCTAACCAGTCCGCCAAAAGCCATTGAAAGACTTTTAAGGGCAGTGCGTCGTTTCATGTTCATTACGTTTATATGCGTTTCATCTATCGGAAAAGCGACAATCAGAAAAAAACTACCGAACTCCGGGTAGTGTGACAAAAATCACATATTCCCGTTTATGGAGTAGTTACCTTTGTTTCAATCGAAAAGCCCACGGGTTTTTCTTCACCACTAAATGAACCAGCGCCATGTTAAAGGGGACCAAACTATATAGCATTCTGTTTAATAAATGTCCTCGTTGTCAGGAAGGTGACTTCTTCGTCAGCAACAGTGCCTACGACCTGAAACGATTCGACAAAATGCATACGCACTGCAGCCACTGTGATCTCCGGTTCGAACCGGAACCCGGCTTTTTCTTTGGGGCGATGTATGTTAGTTACGCATTTTACGTGGCCTTTATTATCAGCACGTTTGTACTTTTTAACGTACTGCTTGATATTGACCTGACGTATTATCTGATCGGTCTGGTACCGGCGCTCATTATTCTGACCCCGTTTTTTTTCCGGCTGGCTCGCCGTACCTGGATAAATATTTTTGTCAGCTATAAGCCTGATGAGGCTAAAGCGCACTCATAGACATTACTTTTTGCGGAAAAAGTGGCTTACATACACTCAGGGTAGGTATTCAGCGCAGGGACTTGTTTTCCTGCGCTGATATTTTTTTACGGGTGTACATACGTCCAGCCCTGCTGCTGGCGGATGATCAGCTCCCCGTTACCGCTCGGCGTAAACGAAATAAACGGATACAGCTCGTCCTTACTGATTTTGCGTTCCCGCAACGTGTTCTCACACTGTACCAGCAACACACCCTGCTTCTGCATATCCATCAGCGTCTGCTCAAACGCGCTGCCTTTTTTAAAAGCCGCGACTCCTCCCCCGTGCACAACCAGTTCCAGCTCCAGCTTGTCTTTCAGGCGTGGATCCGATAAGGCATTCTGCATATTTTTAAGGGTTGCCTTGATCTTTGCTTCATCATCAGAATTTAACTGATACACAGCATAGTATTTTTTCTTCGTGGCTTCCGCCCCATTGAACGCCGACTGGGCCGTAGCGCTGATCGACAGGGCCATCAGCAGGCCCAACAGACTAAAAAAGAGAGTACGCATAATAAATCAGGGTTAGTAAGGAGATGTTAAGGTGATCAATATACCAAAACGACGAATGTATGATGAAAATTAGCCGGTTCTTGTGATAATTGTCACAGAGTTTTTTCCCGGATACTGCTTCCTTGGAGACAAAAAAAGTAGCCATGAAAAAGAACATTGGGGCCGCCGACCGCTACATACGCATCGCGCTGGCCGTACTCCTGATCAGTTTGTCTGCCGCCGACGTTCTGACCGGCGTCTGGAACATCGTTGGTTTTGTCGCCGCCGGTATCCTGCTGCTCACAAGCCTGATCAGCACCTGCCCGCTGTACCTGCCCTTCGGCATCCGGACCAACCGCGCCCACAAATTGCGGTAACTGGCAAAGAAACGGGCTCTGTGTAACAATTATCACGGAAAAGGGCCTTGTAGATGGCGTGATTTGCTAAAAAATACGGCAGATCATGAATACAATTGAGATAGTAGGTTTTTCCGCATCGATCCTGATCGGGGTCAGTCTGGGGCTGATCGGCGGAGGGGGCAGCATCCTGACCCTGCCCGTTCTGGTTTATCTGTTAGGGATTAATCCGGTGATGTCAACGGCCTATTCGCTGTTTGTCGTCGGTACTACCTCGCTGGTAGGTTCGGTCAATTATATGCGCAAACAGCAGGTTAATTATAAAGCCGCGCTGGTGTTTTCGATTCCGTCGTTTCTGGCAGTTTTTCTGACACGGAAATACGTTGTGCCGGCCATTCCGGATCCGGTCTTCAGCAGCGGCTCATTTGTAATGAGTAAAAGCGTGACAATCATGATTTTTTTCGCGCTGATCATGCTGGCGGCATCGTTTTCCATGATCCGTGATAAAAAAGGGGAAGCGGCTAAAACCGAAGGTCCTGTTACATTTAACCTCCCGCTGATTGCGCTGGAAGGGGCACTCGTCGGTACGCTGACCGGCTTCGTTGGTGCCGGTGGCGGCTTCCTGATTATTCCGGCACTGGTACTGCTGGCACGTCTGCCGATGAAAATGGCAGTCGGTACATCACTGCTTATAATCGCCGCCAAATCGCTGATCGGATTCCTCGGTGACCTGTCCAACATGGCCGTTGACTGGACGTTCCTGCTCGAATTTACGGCCTTGTCAGTCGCCGGTATTTTCGTTGGCTCTTACCTCTCAAAATTCATTGCCGGCGAAAAGCTGAAACGGGCATTCGGCTGGTTTGTACTGGTAATGGGCGTTTATATCATTGTTAAGGAAACGATGTTTTAGCGATGGGCTGAGGCTGGATAAGTTGATGCCGGCTTTACCATTGGGATTACTTTTCTGAATAATAACGATTATGATTGATCTGAAAAACTGGGATGTAATGCGGATTATCCGGCTGGTGGCGGGTGGTCTGGTGATGTGGAGTGCCGTTGTTGATCAGCAGCCGATGCTCGGTATTCTCGGCGGATTATTTCTGATGCAGGCCATCCTGAATGTCGGCTGTGCGGCCGGTGGCTGCGGTGTTCCGGCACCCCGCCGTTCGGTGAAACCGGACGAAGCCCATCAGGATATCCCGTATGAAGAAATTCATTAACGGCTGGTCCATTTTTGCCCACCTCAACTTGTGTACAATGAACGAATTCTGGGAAACCCGCTATAGCAACCCGACCTATGCCTACGGGACCAAACCCAATGTCTTTTTTAAAGAGTGCATCGACAAACTGCCGGCGGGGCGGTTGTTGCTGCCGGCCGAAGGCGAAGGCCGGAATGCGGTCTATGCCGCCCTCCGGGGCTGGACCGTCGATGCCTTTGACTTCAGCGAGGCCGCAAAGGCCAAAGCACTGGCGCTGGCCGGCGGAGCCTGCACCACCATTCAATACGACATCGCAACGCTTCAGAACTTTGATGGTCAGCCCAATATCTATGACATGATCGGGCTGATATACGTCCACCAGCCACCTGCCCTGCGGCAGCAGTTTCACAAACGGCTGGTCAGCTGGCTGAAACCGTCGGGATATCTCGTGCTGGAAGCCTTCCATAAGGAGCAGCTCGGCAATTCGTCGGGCGGACCGCAACAGGCCGATATGCTCTTTAACCGGACCGAGCTACTGGATGATTTCAAGGAACTGGACATCCTGCAGATTGACGAACGTTACACTGACCTGAACGAAGGGCCGTTTCATAGCGGGTCTGCCTGCGTCATCCGGCTCATTGCCCGAAAGAAAGTTTAAAAAACAGGGTCGGTAGAAGATAAGCCCCGTTGCCTCGTAGCGACGGGGTTTTCTATTGTCAGCCCTCGTTCAGACCAGCTTTGTGACTCTTGTCACGGAACGGGCTACAAACAGGCGCTAGGTTTGAGAAAAAAACTAACGCCATGCGCATCCTTCGTAGTATTCTCTTTTTCCTGCTGATTAGTCTGATTCAGCTCAGTTGTGGTTCCGGACAGGCACCGGTTAAAGACCTGTCGGCCAATGACTTTAAAACGGCCATCGAATCGCCCGCACCCAAACAACTGATCGATGTCCGGACCGATGCCGAAGTTAGTCAGGGCAGGATTGCCAACGCCCGGCAGATTGACTTTGCCAGCCCAGCTTTTGAGCAACAACTCGACCAGCTGGATAAAAACCAGCCGGTTTACCTGTACTGTGCCATCGGTGGCCGCAGCACGCAGGCCGCCCAAATCTGTGCCCGTAAAGGATTCAAGGAAGTATATAACCTGTCGGGCGGCATTCAGGGATGGATGCAGGCCGGCAACCCGATCTCCCAATAAGCCATGCAACGCTATATCGATGCATTCGCCAACGGGTATGCGGGTTATTTCAACTACCTCGTCAATGAAATCCTGTACCCGGGCTGGCATAATTACTTCTACTGGCTCATCGGCCTATCGCTCGCGGTCTGGGCACTCGAAATCCTGTTTCCGTGGCGCAAAGACCAGCCAGCTTTCCGGGATGACTTCTGGACTGACCTGTTTTATCTGTTTTTCAACTTTTTCCTGTTTTCGCTGATCGGCTACAATGCCCTGTCGAATGTAGGAGTGCAGGCCTTCACTGATTTTCTGGGACTGTTCGGCATCCGCAATCTGGTCGCATTTGAGATTCAGTCGTGGCCGGTGTGGGCGCAGCTGCTGACGCTGTTTATTGTCCGTGACTTTGTGCAGTGGAACGTTCATGTACTGCTCCATAAAATACCGTGGATGTGGCAGTTTCATAAAGTGCACCACAGCGTAGAGGAAATGGGGTTTGCCGCCCACCTGCGGTATCACTGGATGGAAACATTCATTTACCGGATTTTCGAGTACATTCCGCTCGCCATGATCGGCTTTGGCATCCAGGACTTTTTTCTGGTTCACCTGTTTACGCTGGCCATCGGTCACCTCAATCATGCCAATATCAACCTGCCGCTCGGCCCGCTGCGGTTCCTGTTTAACAGCCCGCAGATGCACCTGTGGCATCATGTACACGATCTGCCCGACAACCATCCTAACGGGATTAATTACGGAATTTCGCTCAGTATCTGGGATTATCTGTTCCGGACAGCCTACCAGCCGTATGACGACAGCCACATCAGGCTGGGTTTTCCGGAAGTCGAAAACTTCCCGAAAACCATTAAGGAACAACTGGTTTATCCGTGGGGCGAAAAAACAAGGCCGCATTGACACCCCATCCGTAAAAAGTACCATACAGACCGTAATTGGTGTACTACCCCGAAGCGGTCTGTATGCTTCCTTTGTCGTATCAAATCGATTGATTTGTGCGTAACGTTTCACCTATATGGACTTCCCGATTTTTCATTTAGACTTCATGAATGATCGCGTACTGATCGCAGTAATTGCGATTCTGCACGTCCTGATCAACCATGCGCTGGCAGTGGGGTTTATCCCGCTGGTAACCTATATGGAGTGGCTGGGTTTCAAACATAATGATGCCCGCTGGGACAGACTGGCCTACAAAATTATGTTTGTCGGTTTTGTGATTACCACGACCATCGGCGCCATGACCGGGGTAGGTATCTGGCTGTCTTCCTCGCTGATTAACCCCTACTCAATCGGTAGCCTGATCCGGGTCTTTTTCTTTGCCTGGTTTACCGAATGGATTGTGTTTGTATCGGAGGTAGTGCTGATTATGATTTATTTCCTGAACTGGAAAAAGTCGAATGCGTCGGTAGAAGCGAAAGGCCGCCATATTCGCTTCGGCACCTATCTCAGCATTGCCTCGTGGCTGACAATGTCAATTATTGTGGCCATCCTCGGTTTTATGATGGACGCCGGCAACTGGCTCAGCGATCACACGCTGCTGAAAGGCTTCACCAACCCCATTTATCTGCCTCAGCTGGCCTTCCGTACGCCACTGGCAATGATGATGGCCGGCGCCGTTTCACTGCTGCTGACAATTATCTTCACCGGCAAAGGCGAAGAAATCCGGTACATGGCCCTGCGGTTTATCTCAAAATGGATTCTGTTCTGGACGCCGTTTATGATCGCTGCCGCAGCCTGGTACTACAACGTCATCCCGACACTGATGATCGGCAACATGGCCGTAGCCGTTGGCACGCAGGATTTTCAGTCGTGGTATAACCTGCTCAGCAAGTTTATCATTGGCTCTATTACAATCATGCTCCTGATTGCGGCGGCAGGCTGGTGGCGGCCGAAACGGATTCCGTCCCTTGCCTTTATCATCCCCGTACTGGTGATGTTTGGTTTTGCCGGAATCTTTGAACGAATCCGCGAGTTTATCCGCAAACCCTACGTGATCGGAGGTTATATGTACTCCAACGGGATACGGGTCGAGGAATATCCGCTGCTGAAACAGGAAGGAATCCTCACGTATGCAACGTATGTCAGACACCGTGAAGTTACGGAAGCCAACCGGATCGAAGCCGGAAAAGACGTGTTTATGATTGCCTGCAGCCGGTGCCATACCACGAGCGGTGTCAACTCAATTGTGTCGGTGTTCGACCGGATGTATGGCGGCAAAGGCGAACCGTTTAGTGCGGATGCCATGCAAGGCTACATCAAAAACATGCACAACGCCCGTTATTTTATGCCGCCGTTTCCCGGTAATGACAAGGAACTCGGTGCCCTGGTAGCGTATATCAAACAGCTGCAAACGTATCCGCAGGAAGCCGAAGGAGCGCAGACGGCGGGCACCGTCATTGCCACCACGACCGACGAAATCCAGACGCTGTCGGCTAAAGCCGCTGAACCAAAAGCCCGGTCAACTCAAAACCTCGCGTTGTCGAAATAACCTCAACTTATTGCCATGAATCCGTTCGCTATATTGCTGCAGGTGCCCGTACCGCACGACCTGCCGCTGGACCTGCCATTGCCTGAATGGTTGCTGGTGGGTGTTCTTATCGTTTCCTTTCTGCTCCATATCCTGTTTGTGGATATGATGGTTGGCGGTGTACTGCTCACCCTTTGGTTTGAAATCAAGGGACTGAAAAACAAGGAGTATGACACCCTGGCCCACGAAATTGCCAATACCGTTACGGTCAATAAAAGTATGGCAGTGGTGCTGGGTGTGGCTCCCCTGCTGGCAATCAATACCCTGTATACAGTCTATTTTTATTCCGCCAATGCCCTAACCGGCCTGATGTGGATTATGATTATTCCGCTGGTTATCGTCGCGTTTCTGCTGACCTATGCCCATAAGTATTCGTGGGAAAAACTAAGCGACAACAAACCGCTGCACCTGCTGATCATCGGTGCGGCCGCCCTGCTGTTCGCCTTTATTCCGTTTATTTTTCTGACGAACGTAAACCTGATGCTGTTTCCCGAAAAATGGGGCACGGTCCACGGGTTCCTGTCGGCCCTGATGCTGCCAAACGTCTTGCCACGGTATGTCTTCTTCATGATGTCGACCCTGGCCATCACCAGCCTGTTTTTGTTCTGGTACTTCGGCCGGTCTTCCTACGCTTTCGAAGGCCGGTTCAGCACCCTTACCCGCTACAGCGTCCGGAAGCGATTCTACAGTCTTGCCTTTGGTACACTGGCGCTTCAAGTGGTACTGGCGGGGCCGATTCTGGTCACGACCTTACCTGCCAAAGGCATCAGCACTACATTGGTTGTTACGTTGCTGGGCGGCGTTGTGCTGCTCACACCGGTACTGTACTGGCTCTGGAAAGGCATTACGGCTAAGCAGGAAGAGTTGCTGGACAGGGATTTTAACAAAGTACTGGCCATGACTCTGGTGATTACACTGGTGATGGGGGGCGGCCGGCACCTCTACCGTGAAAATGCGCTGGCTCCGCACAAAAAACTGATGGCCGAACGCACGGCCGAATACAATGACATGGTCCGGCAGGCACACGAGCAGGCACAGGCTGCCGCCCCCGCAACGGCGCAGGCCGGCGGAACCGTCAGCGGGGAAACCATCTTTCAGCAGAACTGTAGCGCCTGTCATGCCAAAGATGTGAAGGTGGTTGGCCCGCCGATGACCGAAATGCTGGCCATTTACAAGACCAATCCCGACGGGCTGAAAAACTGGGTGAAAGCACCAGGCAAAAAACGCCCTGATTTCCCGCAGATGCCGGGGTTTGCCCAACTATCTGAACCCGAACTCAAGGCCCTGGCCGATTACATACTGCATATTCAATAAACCTCAACTGCGTACAACCATGATTACCAACCGATTATTCAAAGAACCGCTGACCGATACCCAACTCTGGTCTGTCAATATGTTTACCAACAGCCTGCGGGTGCTGGTAGTGGCCGTACTCGCTATCATTGCCTCCGTCCTGACAATGATTTACACGCTCCTCGTGTAGCATACCTGTATACGTCCCTGCCCGGGCGACGCAGAACACCTGTTTTGCCGCCCGGATACGGGTTTATTCCTTCGGCTATGAAAAAGAACACCGGCGAGATCCCCAGCTTTACCATTCAGGAACTGAACTGTCAGGAACATCCACACCAGGAATTTGATATTGCCCGGTTTGAGTACTTTGCCAGGGACATTGCCCATTTGTATGCTCCGCACCGCCACGACTTTTATACCCTTCTGCTGGCAACCGAAGGCAGCGGCAGCCATGACATTGATTTTTCGACCTATGCCATTCATCCGCTCCGGTTGTTTTTTATTAGTCCGGGACAGATTCATGCATGGCGGGAAATCAACAATCTGAAAGGCTATGTGCTCTTTTTTACCGATGACTTTTTTTCGCTGCGCTATCATAACAACGTCCTGGCGGAGTTTCCCTTTTTTAATTCACTGCGGCATGAACCGTTCATGGAACTGACAGGGCAAAGTTTCGGTAACCTTCACCAGTTAATGAGCACGCTGCATGAGGAATATAGTAAGCCGAAACTGTACAGCGATAACCTTCTCCGCTCCTACCTGAATATCCTGCTGATCGTGCTGGCCCGTGAATACCTGCCCCGGCAAACCGGCACCGATCAAGGTACACAGCGCACGTTGATCCGGACCTTTGAAAACCTGATAAACCAGCATTTCCGTACCAAAAAACATCCGCGCGACTATGCTGACCTGTTGTTTATTACCCCGAATTACCTGAACGAAGTCTGCAAACAGACCACCGGTCAGTCGGCGGGCGAGCTGATCCGGAAGCGGATTATCATTGAAGCAAAACGGTTACTGGCGCACACCCCGCAGACAGTCAGCGAAATTGCCTATGACCTTCAGTTTGATGACGCGTCTTATTTTTGCCGGTTTTTTAAAAAAGAAACCCGGAAAAGTCCTGAAAACTTCAGAAAAACCTTCACTTAGCCCTCTTTTGTGACTAATGTTACAGTCGGGCAGCCAACTTTCCTGCATTTTTGAATCAGTCACTGCTTACACCTGGCGTTAATTCTAACAGATTAACCGCATAGGTGTACTATCTTTTGTAAGCCATGAACATTGTCAAAAAGCCGCTTTTCCGCTCCCTGCTGCTGGCCTGCCTTACCATGGGGCTGGCTCCTTTTTTTCCGGAACCGCATATTATCGGAAAAATCCGGTGGGTATTGGGTGGTGCCCACGGTATGCAGCTCATCGACTGGGGCGATCTTTTGTTACACGGTGCCCCCTGGATTGCCCTGATCGGGTATGTTCTCTGGCACCGTCTACGCCTCCGTGCCTGATCTGATCTATAGCCTCTAACGTATAAGACCATATGCCAACACACGATGCATTTACGAAAACAATTCAGTCGCTACAGCGCACGTTAACCCTGCTGGCTGGTCTGGTCGGCGTGGCCCTGCTGTCGGTACTGGTACTGCTGTCAATCAACTTCGGCCTGATTGATACCAGCAAAACGGTGGACGACAAGACGGCGGCCGGCAAAACGGTGGCCGGCCAAAAATCCGCTGTCCCCAAAACCGGCGATAAGGCAGAATCAGGGTCGAAACCACTCTGGAAGGCGCCCGATGACGCTGCGCTGGCCGGTAACAAAAACGCGGACCTGATCCGCTACGGCAAAGAGCTCATTGCCAATACCGCTACCTATCTTGGTCCCAAAGGGTCGGTGGCCCACGTATCGAACGGCATGAACTGCCAGAACTGCCACCTCGACGCCGGCAGCAAACCGTGGGGTAATAACTATGGGGCGGTAGCGGCAACCTACCCGAAATTCCGCGAGCGGTCCGGCTCGGTCGAAAGCATTGTGAAACGCGTCAACGACTGCTTCGAACGCAGCCTCAACGGAAAGTCGCTCGACAGCAACAGCCGCGAAATGAAGGCCATTGTCGCCTACATCCATTTTCTCGGCGATGATGTTGAGAAAGGCAAAACACCGAACGGGTCGGGTATCTGGAAACTCGCCTATCTTGACCGTGCGGCCAGGCCGGAAGCGGGTAAGGTCATGTATCAGCAAAAATGCGTTTCCTGCCACGGGGCAGACGGTCAGGGCATTGCCAAACCCGACGGTAGCGGCTATACATTCCCGCCACTCTGGGGGCCACACAGTTACAACCAGGGAGCAGGTTTATACCGTGTGTCCCGGTTTGCCGGATACGTTAAAGCCAACATGCCGCTGGGCGCTACCTTCGACAAGCCGCAGCTGACCGACGAAGAGGCCTGGGACCTGGCCGCTTTTGTGAATTCGATGCCGCGCCCTGCGAAAGATCTCAGTAAAGACTGGCCGAATATCGCCGGTAAACCAGTCGATCACCCGTTTGGACCGTATGCAGATTCGTTTCCTGAAAAGCAGCATAAATACGGCCCGTATAAGCCAATCGACGCGTTCAAAAAAGCACACAGCAACGACAAAAAGGTAGCGACACGCTGATGGAATCATCCAACACACTGGACACGGGACAAGGCCACCGTGTTGTTTTTCAATATGTTGCAGCCGATCAAGCCTCACAAAAGGCACTGGTCAGTAACCTGCGGAACCTGCTGAACGTATGGCCGGATGCTGAGATTGAGGTGGTGGTACATGGTCCCGGCATCAGCCTGCTGCACCCCGCCGGGTCAGTCGTTACCGATCAGCTGACAGCCCTTCTGCAAACGGCGAACCTCCGCGTGGTGGTCTGCGAGAATACGCTGAAGGGACATCAGCTTACGCTCAGTGCCCTGATGCCGGGCATCGGTACCGTACCAGTGGCTATCATTGAACTGATTCTTAAACAGGAACAGGGCTGGGCCTACATAAAGGCCGGCTTATAAAAACCCTGAATGCTTTACCCTAAACTGCCTTACCTTATGCCTTCAAGACGGTCTTTTTTACAAACCGGCCTGCTCAGCAGCGTATCAGCCGCCGTACCCTTTACGGCCAGCAGCATGGCTGACAGCCACTTAACAACCGGACAAGCCGGAATCAGTCAAAACAATACAGGGGTAATTACCTTGCTTCAGACCACCGATGTCCACTGTCAGCTCCATGCCCACGATGAGCTTTTCTGGGAAAATAACCAGCTGACATTCCGGAAATCCGGTGGCTATGCCCATTTAGCAACGGCTATCAACAGCATTCGTTCCCGTAACCCCGCCAATACACTCCTGATTGATACCGGTGATATGTTTCAGGGCAGTATGCTGGCCGTAAAAACAGAAGGGAAAGCCCTCCTGCCACTGCTGAATGCCCTTAGCTACGATATGTTTTTGCCAGGCAACTGGGAAGTGGTGTATTACAAAAAAGCCATGCAACAGTTGTTGGGCAGCCTGCATGCGCCAAAAGTGTGCACCAATATGTACCACGATACCGGCAACGGCGTAAAAGGCGAACTGATCTTCCAGCCTTACCAGATCGTGAACCGCTTCGGCGTCAAAATCGGCTTTCTGGGGTATACTGATCCGCTGGTGCCGCTCCGGCAGTCGCCGTTATACAGTAAGGGTATTGTGTACACCAAACCAGAAGAAACGATTAAGTACTGGGTCGATGTACTGAAACAGCAGGAACAGTGCGATATGGTCATTGTACTGGCTCATCTGGGGCTTTCCCAGCAAATCGGCCTGGCCAACCATCCCCACGCCGAAGGGGTCGATTATATCTTCGGCGGAGATACCCACGAGCGTGTCCGGCAGCCAATTCAGTGTAAATACGCCAAAGTGGTTGAGCCGGGTGCCTTCGGGTCGTTTATCGGTCGCCTCGATATTACGGTCAAAGATGGCCGGATTACCGGTGAGCGCTACGAACTGCTTGAGGTTGATCCGAAAAAATACAAGCCTGATCCGGTCGTGCAACGCATTGTCGATGACGTCGAGGCACCCTATAAAGCCGCACTGACCAATGTACTCGGCTATAGTAAGGTGCCGCTTTACCGGAATTTTGTGGTCGAAAATACCATTGATACGATGATTGTGGATGCGTTGATGTGGAAAATCAAGCCCGACGTTGCTCTCTCGAACGGCTTCCGGTTCTGTCCGCCGCGCACAGCCGATGCCAGCGGCCTCGTTCCGGTTACGGAGGCCTATCTGTATGACATGCTGCCGGTCGATGCCACCGTCCGGACCGGTAAGGCTACCGGTAAACAACTGCTCGACTGGCTGGAACGGGAGTTGCAGAACGTGTTTGCACAGGATGCAACCAAACGCTTCGGCGGCTGGGTGGTCCGGTTCAAAGGCATGGAGGTCGATTTTAAAGCCTTCGTCGAAGCCGGGCAGCGGATTCAGTCTGTCCGGATCGGCGGCCAGCTGCTGGACCCTGCACGGACCTACACGATCTGCGCCTGCGAACGGGAAGGTGATCCGGATGACATGTTATGCCGGATGAAAGGAGTACAGGCAGGGCAAAATACAACCTCCTCCCTGCATACGGTCATGAAGGAATACCTGAAAGCCTTTTCGCCGGTTAATCCGCAGTTGCCGCGTACAACCCGCATTCTGGACGGACCGCAGGAACTGCTGACGCAGGTACATGGCGTCGACTACACATTCCGCTAACCATATCTACCTCTCTGACTGTCAGATACCTAATCACCAATTCGTTTCAGAAGCAGGGCTTTCTCCCTGCTTCTTCCATGACCGTCGTCATACTGAACAGCTGACAACCATCATACTCCCTCTGTAACAAACATCACAGAATACCCCTCTGCGGATGGCCAATTTTGATTCATCAATTTAAACACAGAGAAGTCATGAAAATCGAACAAATGTACACGGGTTGTCTGGCCGAGGCCGCTTACTATATCGAATCAGCCGGTGAGGCCGCCATCATTGATCCGCTGCGGGAAACGAAACCGTATATCGAACGGGCCGAAGCAGACGGAGCCACCATCAAGTATGTTTTCGAAACGCACTTCCACGCCGACTTTGTATCGGGGCACCTTGACCTGGCCGCCAAAACCGGCGCGGCCATCGTTTTCGGGCCAACCGCCCAGCCCAACTATCCGGCACACGTAGCCACCGACGGCGAGCTGTTTACCGTCGGCAACATTCAGATTAAAGTGCTGCATACGCCGGGCCATACCATGGAATCCTCGACGTTCCTGCTGCTGGACGAAACCGGCAGGGAAACAGCTATTTTCACCGGTGATACGCTCTTTATCGGCGATGTTGGCCGCCCTGATCTGGCCGTTAAAAGCGACCTGACCCGCGAAGATCTGGCTGGTCACCTGTTCGACAGCCTGCATCAGAAAATCATGACGCTGCCGGACGACGTCATCGTGTATCCGGGCCACGGTGCCGGATCGGCCTGCGGCAAGAACATGAGCAAGGAAACTACCGATACCCTTGGCAATCAGAAGCTGTTTAACTACGCCTTGCGGGCCCAAACAAAAGAAGAATTTATCAAAGAGGTAACCACCGGTCTAACAACACCACCGCAGTATTTCCCGAAAAATGCGGTGCTGAACAAGATGGGTTACAGTTCTGTCGATGAGGTTATCCGTCAGGGAACACAAGCCTTATCGCCGGCCGCCTTTGACGCCGCTGCTAACGAAGAAGAAGCGCTGGTACTCGACGTACGGGGTGCGCAGGAATTTGCCAGAGGCTTTATCCCGAACAGCATCAACATCGGCCTCGACGGTCAGTTTGCGGGCTGGGTCGGTACGCTGGTCACCGATCTGAAACAGCCGGTTCTGCTCATTACGCCCGAAGGCCGCGAAGAAGAAGCGGTTCTCCGGCTGGCCCGCGTTGGCTATGATAACTGCATTGGTTACCTGAAAGGCGGCTTTGCGGCCTGGGTTGCCGATGGCCGTGACACCGACACCATCGAATCTATTTCGGCCGAAACGTTTGCCGGCCGGTATGCCGCCGATAACAACCTGCCCGTTTTCGATGTCCGCCGGCAAAGCGAATACCTGTCTGAACATGTCGTGGGCATTGAAAACCTGCCGCTCGAAAACCTCAACCAGAACATGGCCCGGCTCGACCGCAACCAGCCGTATTACCTGCACTGTGCCGGTGGCTACCGGTCGATGATTGCCGCGTCGATCCTGAAAGCACGTGGCTACGACAAGCTGATCGACGTAGCCGGTGGCTTTACGGCCATTAAGCAAACCGGCAAGCTGCCCCTGACCGATTACGTTTGCCCGACTACTTTATTGTAATTCGTTGATTTTACCACGAAGGCCCAAAGGCCTGAAGTAACACAAAGACCCGAAAGCTTTGTGCCCCTCTGGTTCTTTATGCCTTCGTGGCTAACCATAAACCAATACAACCATGACACCGCATTATTACGAGGTAAATCTCGGCTGGCAGTATGCCCGCCTGGGTCAGCTGAGCTCACCGGCCCTGACCGATACCATTGATGTAGCAACCCCGCCGGAATTTGCCAAAGGCATGCCGGGCGTCTGGTCGCCCGAACACCTGCTGGTGGCGGCCGTATCCGGCTGCTTCATGACCACCTTCCTGGCCATCGCCGAAAACTCGAAGCTCGATTTCTCAGACTTTGACTGCCGCGCCACCGGTAAACTGGAAGAAACGGAAAACGGCCTGATGATTTCGGCCATACAATTATTCCCGAAAGTAGTCGTACAGCACGACAGCGACATCGAAAAGGCCAAACGTGTCCTGATCAAATCCGAACGCCATTGCCTGATCACAAATTCGGTGCGGGCTCAGGTAACGATGGAACCGACGGTTGTGGTTGCCGTCACAGAATTCGATTAAGAATTACGGCTTTTGTAACTATTGTCACGGAATGCGGGGAAATGCCGGTTTAGCTTTGTCAGGTAAATGATTCAACCTGTCACCATGTTAAAGCATTTCTTTCTAATCTTATTATTGAGCTGTAGCGCTGCCGGTACAGGCTTTTCTTCAGGAACGGACGGAATAGACCCTGAGGATCAGCCTGCTCCGGCAGACTCGGCAAAACCGGTAGCCCAATTCCTGAAGAAAGGGCTTTTTTCAGGTCATGTCCGCTCTTATTTTCTGGCTACTGATAACAAACCAGGCCTGACCGATTTCCATGCGCTCGGCATCGGAGCCGGTATCAGCTATCACACACCACGGCTTTTCAAACACGTTGAACTCGGTATCAGCGGCTTTTTTACGTTCAATGTCCTGTCGTCGGACTTGGCCGCCCGCGACCCGAAAACCAATCAGCCAAGCCGCTACGAAGTAGGTTTGTTTGACCTGGCCGATCCGAATAACCGGCGCGACCTCGACCGGCTGGAGGAATTATATGCCCGTGTGTACATTGGTCATCAGTCTAAACTGACCGTTGGCCGTCAGATTCCGCACTCACCGTTTATTAATCCGCAGGATGGCCGGATGCGCCCTACTCTGACCGAATCGGCCGTACTGGAATGGAACGAGTGGAAAAATACCCGCTTTCAGCTTGAGTATATCTTCGGCATATCGCCAAGATCGACAGTTGACTGGTTTACGGTCGGCGACAGTTTCGGACAGTATCCGGTTGGTGTTGATCTGAATGGCAAACCCTCGCAATATGCCGGTCACATCCGGACGAGCGGTATTTTCCAGGCTGGTCTGACACAGAAGGCAGGCCCTCTCTCGCTACAGATCTGGAACACCTATGTGTCCGATGTCTTTAACCTGCTGCATGGGACTATAGAATGGCGTTCGTCGCGGACAAGCTCTGCCTACTGGATGGCCGGCGTGATGGGTGGTTACGAAGAAGCGGTTAACAACGGCGGTAACGAGGTGATTGCTCAAACTTACATTACACCGGGCGCCACGGCAGGTTTTATCTCCGGCCGGATCGAATACCAGGCTCCCCGTTGGGTTTTCAACCTGAACGCCACCCGCATTACGGCCGCCGGGCGGTTGCTGATACCCCGAGAATGGGGCCGGGAGCCCTTTTACACGTTTATGCTCCGGGAGCGTAACGAAGGTACCGGCAATACCACCGCCTTTACCGGCAGTGTGCGCTACTCGCCGCTTAAGAACCTGAAACTCGATCTGGGCACCGGCTACTATCACCTGCCTGACGTGAGTAATTATGCGCTTAACAAGTATGGCCTCCCCGCTTACACACAGGTTAATCTTGGAACCACTTATCAGTTTAGCGGGTTATGGAAAGGACTTGACATACAATTACTTTTCGTCCGGAAAGATCCCGTCCGGTGGCAACCGGGCAGTACGCTGGTCAACCCTGACCGGTATATAATCAACAAGGTAAGTATGACCCAATTAAACGCGATAGCCAATTTTCATTTTTAATAAACAACCTCTCCTATGGATTTTTTAGAGTTAATCCGTCAGCCCTGGCCGTGGTACGTTGCCGGCCCGCTTATCGGCCTCACCGTACCGACGCTGTTGCTGATTGGTAACAAATCGTTTGGTATCTCGTCCTCGCTGCGCCACATCTGCGCAGCCTGTATGCCTGCCAATATTCCGTTTTTCAAATACGACTGGAAAAAAGAAATCTGGAACCTGGTTTTCGTATTCGGTGTGTTGATCGGAGGCTTCCTTGCCACTACATTTCTGGAGAACCCAAACGATTTCGTACTCTCGCCGGATACCATTGCAGACCTGAAAGCGCTTGGCATTAAAGACTTTGCGGGCCTGATGCCGGCTGATCTGTTTGAGGCATCGAACCTCTTCACACTGAAAGGCTTTATTTTCTTTATCGTCGGCGGTTTTATGGTCGGCTTCGGCACGCGCTGGGCCGGTGGCTGTACATCGGGACACGCTATTATGGGCCTTTCGACGCTGCAATGGCCGTCACTGATTGCCACCTGCTGTTTCATGATCGGTGGTTTCACGATGACGCACCTGATCATGCCTTACATTTTCAACCTGTTCTAAACGCCTCAAGACATGCAGAAAGTACAATTTCCGGAGCCGATGGTGTGCGATGCACCCAACGACATGGCTAAAAAAGAAAGCGTTTTTTCAAACGTAAAATACATGGTTGTCGGTATCATGTTTGGTATTGTATTCGTGAAAGCTGAAATCATTTCCTGGTTCCGTATTCAGGAAATGTTCCGTCTTCAGAGCTTCCACATGTACGGCGTAATTGGTTCGGCCGTTGTCGTGGGGATGCTTTCCGTCTACCTCATCAAAAAATTCAATATCAAGACATTATCCGGCGAAACCGTACAGTTTCACCCGAAGAAATTCAATCGCGGCCAGATTTTCGGGGGACTGATGTTCGGACTGGGGTGGGCCATTACGGGCGCCTGCCCGGGGCCGTTGTTTGCCCAGATCGGCAGCGGCTATGTTGTCGTGATTGCCACGCTCCTGAGCGCCATCGCCGGCACATGGACCTACGGGTTGCTGCGCGACAAACTGCCGCACTAACACGGTAATCGGTTGCTGGTGGTTTACCAGAACCACCAGCAACAATAAATAACCCTTATGTGATTTAAGTCACTGAGTGCCGTTTAGAGATAGTATAATTTCACCAATAAATTAAACTATTCCTGAGCATGGCAACGAAATTTGATGTTCTGATTGTAGGTGGCGGTAACGCAGGGTTATCCGTCGCTGCCCAGCTTCTCCGTAAAGAGTCCAATCTGGTTATTGGTATTATCGAACCGTCTGAAAAGCATTACTATCAGCCAGCGTGGACCCTGGTTGGTGCCGGACAATTTGATATCAGGGCGACTGAAAAACCGGAACGCGATTTCATGCCTGAGGGAGCTATCTGGATTAAAGACGCAGTAGCATCGTTTCAGCCGGAAGCCAGTCAGGTGACCTGCAAAAGCGGCGATACCTATGCCTACGAGTCGCTTGTAGTGGTACCGGGTCTACAGCTCGACTGGGGAAAAATCAAAGGGTTTAAAGAAACGCTCGGCAGCCATCAGGTATCAAGCAATTATTCGTTTGCTACTGCACCTTATACCTGGGAGCTCATTAAAAACTTCAAGGGTGGCGTGGCGGTTTTTACTAATCCGACAACACCGGTCAAATGCGGCGGCGCCCCGCACAAGATCATGTATCTTGCCTGCGATTACTGGCGTAAAAACGGGGTTCTCGACAAAACCGAAGTGCATTATGTATCGGGGGCGGGGGCAATTTTCGCGGTGAAGGACTTTGCCGTTACTCTCGAGGGGTTGCTGAAACGCTACCGCATTAAAACCCATTACCTCAAAAACGTGACGGAAGTCGACGGGCCAAACCATACCCTTTATTTTGAGAGTAAGGATACAGACGGCAACGTAGTTAAAGAATCCATCTCGTTCGACATGGCCCATATCGTGCCTCCGCAGTCGGCCCCTGACTTCATTAAAAACAGCCCGTTGGTTGATCCGGCTCAGCCTCTTGGTTGGGTCGAAGTGAACAAGCTCACGTTCCGGCACGCCCGTTTTGAGAACATTTTTGCCTGTGGCGATGTCAGTAACGCCCCTACGTCAAAAACCGGCGCGGCCATTCGTAAACAAGCACCGGTTATGGTAGAGCACATTCTGGCCTACCTGCATCATACCCAATCCGAAGCACAATACGACGGATACACCGCCTGCCCGATTCCGACTGAATACGGCAAGCTGATGCTCGCCGAATTTGACTATACCAACAAACCCAAAATGACATTCCCGTTCAACCAGACAGTGCCGCGCTGGAGCATGTGGCTGCTCAAAAAGTACCTGCTGCCGTGGCTGTACTGGAACCGGATTCTGTCAGGGAAGGCGTAATTGG
>NZ_JBYFCJ010000026.1:33793-103691 GCF_057652235.1 Arsenicibacter sp. R0_47
TTGCTGGTGGTTGCTGGTGGTTGCTGGTGGTTGCTGGTGGTTGCTGGTGGTTGCTGGTGGTTGCTGGTGGTTGCTGGTGGTTGCTGGAAAGTGGCGGTGGGCCTTTTGAGTTCCCGATTGGCATAAAAAAGTGGTGGTACGACCGCCAGGCGGCCCTGTTAGAGTCGTGCCACCACTCACTCTTTCACTCTTTCGCTCTTTAAATATTCCGCCAGCTGCCTGCGTCGTGCAGATCGGCGATGCCCTGACCGGCCAGAAAACCCTTGGCACGGGCACTGCGCATGCCGGATGCACAACACACAACGATTGGCTTTTTATAGGCTTTGATCTGAGCCAGTTTAGCCTCCAGCTGATCAAGCGGAATGTTTACCGCACCCTTAGCGTGACCACCGGCAAATTCCCCGGCTGAACGAACATCAATAATAACGGCACCCTGCGCGATTACCTCGCTGATTTTTGTATTGTCAGATCCACCACCGAATACGGATTTCAATAGATTCATCATGGTCGTACGTGTTTAAAATGATGCTGTAAAACTAGCGTTCCGAATCCCGTGATTCCGTGACAAATATCACGAACCACTTTTTTTATTGCCGGCGTCATCGCTTCTTTAATTATCATTTCGACGGCAGGGCCAGCAACTCATAATCGAACGACCAGAACAACCAGCAACTCAGCAACGCTTAACATCATTTCCCGTACAGATTCTTACTGAGAAAGTCGTTGCGGAATTTACCTTGCGGGTCGTAGGTCTGGACCAGTTTTTTAAAGTCATCTAAACGCTCGTAGCGGGATTGCAGCACCGACGGCGCAACACTGAACAGTTTGCCCCAGTGCGGCCGGACATTATACGGGGCCAGCGCCTTTTCGATCTGCGGCAATATCTTGCTGACGGCCGGCCAATCCTGCTGCCAGGTAAAGTGAATGGCCACACTGTCCTGTTTGTAGCAAGGACTCATCCAGAGGGTATCGGCCGCAATCGTCCGGATTTCGGTGATCATCAGGTGCGGACTGATTTGAGCGTGCAGGCGCTCTACCGCCAGAATCGCATCAACCGCGTTCCGCCTCGGCACAAAATATTCGGACTGTAATTCCTTGCCGCTGCTTGGCGTGAAGCCCATCTTGAAGTGCGGCAACCGCTCAAACCACGGGCCGGCCACGCCCAGCTGCTCCGTACAGTTTTCGGCCGACAATTCGGCAATCGGGTGCAGGTTCTTAGCCGATTTTTTGGCGCCGTAAAACTCAGCCTTAGCCTCAAACGGCTTGTCCTTGCCAACGCGGCTTTTAATCCAGACCTCATTGAACCGTTTGTTTTTCCAGTCCGTAAAGAGGCTGACGCTGTAGGCACTTCCGGTAATTTCGTCAAAATGAGCCTTCAGCTGATCCAGCGGCAGGTTTTCGTACACATACTGGCGCACCGAAAACGTCGGCTCAATGTCAAGGGTCACTTTGGTGATTACCCCCAGCGCACCGAGGTTGACCACGGCCCCGTTGAACGTATCACCGTCTTTTTCTTTCGACAACTGAACAACATCACCTTTAGCATTGATGATTTCGAGCCCCGAAACCGCCGTGGCCAGGTTACCGTTTTTATTACCTGATCCGTGCGTCGCCGTCGCGCAGGCACCGGCCACCGAAATATGCGGCAGCGAGGCCAGGTTATGGACCGCGAACCCCTTGCTGTGCAGATACGGCGACAACTGTCCATAGTTCATACCCGCCTGAATTGTTACCTTTTTGGCCTTCGCATCCAGCGAAATCACCTCGTGCATGTCTTTCAGCGACAGCAGCTCGGTTGGCGTATCAGCAATGGTATTGAAGCAGTGGCGTGTCCCCAGCACTTTGAATTTAGCGTGCTGTTTCACAAACGCCTTCGCCTGATCAAGTGATTTAGCCGTTGTCAGCCGGTCGGTGCTGTACGTCAGGTTACCGGCCCAATTTTTTAGTTTTTCACCGGCACTCCAGGCCGATAAAGGGGAAAGCAGAGGAACCGCCAGCATGGCAGAAGAGAGTTTTAAAAAGGTTCGTTTGTGCATGGTTAAGGGGTTCAGTTACTGCATAAAAGTAAGGATTAGTATGAAAATACACATTCCCTGACAGCAATAATCCTTGATAGCTCCTAAAAAAAGAAGATAGTAAAAACTGCCCTTTTTTCGCTTATTTTAGCACATTGACGCGATTCCGTCAGCTTTACTAGTCAGAAGAATACATGAACCTTACCAAGTCGATCCTGCTCACCGTATGCCTCGGGGCAACCCTGGGCGTACAAACGCTGTTCGCGAAGTCCCGGCCAGAACGCCCGGCCGCTACGGCCAAGTTTTACGAAATCCGTGTGTACCACGCTGCTCCCGGCAAATTCGACGCTATCGTTGACCGTTTCCGGCAGTACACGACTAAGATTTTCGAGAAACACGGCATGGAAAACATCGGTTACTGGTTACCGACCGATACCAGCCGCCACGAAATCATTTACATCCTGGCTTACCCGAGCCGCGAAGCCCGCGACGCTTCCTGGAAAGCCTTCGGAGCCGATCCGGAATGGAAGGCTGTCGTTGCCAAAACAGAAGCAAACGGCCGCCTGGTGTCAAAAGTTGATCAGGTATTTATGACCGAATGGGAGCACTCGCCAAAGCTGAAGTTAAAGGAGAAAACGCCGAACCGTACGTTTGAGCTGCGGACCTATACGGCAAGCCCCGGCAAACTTCCGGACCTGCTGTCGCGCTTCGAAAACCATACGATGAAGCTGTTTAAAAAGCACGGCATGGAAAACATTGCCTACTGGATCACGACCGACCCAACCAAACCCGACGATTCGGGTCAGCAGCGGTTGGTGTATCTGCTGGCGCACCCTGGCCCGGGCGACGCAGCCGGTAAAAAAGCTTTTGACGCCTTCCGGGCCGATCCGGACTGGGTTAAAGCCAAAGGCGAATCCGAGAAGAACGGTTCGCTGACGGTGAAAGTCGAATCAACGTACATGACCCCAACCGATTATTCAAAAATTAAATAAGGGGTATTCATTAGCAAAGCGGGAATCGGTTTTGTACCGGTTCCCGCTTTGTTTTTTCGCTACATGTTCCGCCGGTATTGCCCGCCGACCGCATACAGCGCATTCGACAATTGGCCCAGCGTACAGACCTTGGTGGCCTCCATCAGCGCGGCGAAGACATTGCCGTTTTCGAGCGCCGTCTGTTGCAGAACCGAAAGTGCGGGTACGGCTTCATCGCGGTGCTGCTCCTCATAGGCCCGGCATGCCTCCACCTGAAACGTTTTTTCATCCGTTGTCGAACGAATCACCTCGGCCGGCACAATCGTCGGCGAACCGGCCGGATCAAGAAACGTATTCACGCCGATAATCGGCAGCTGACCGTTGTGCTTCAGCGTTTCGTAGTACATCGACTCTTCCTGAATCTTACTCCGCTGGTACATCCGTTCCATCGCACCCAGCACGCCACCGCGCTCATTCAACGACAGAAACTCCTGATATACCGCTTCTTCCACCAGATCCGTCAGCTCTTCGACCACAAACGACCCTTGCAGCGGATTTTCGTTTTTCGTCAGCCCAAACTCACGGTTAATCACCAGCTGAATGGCCATTGCCCGCCGCACCGACTCTTCGGTAGGGGTTGTGATGGCTTCGTCATAGGCGTTGGTATGCAGGGAGTTGCAGTTATCATAAATGGCCAGCAGGGCCTGTAAGGTGGTCCGGATATCGTTGAAGGCAATCTCCTGGGCGTGCAGGCTACGGCCCGAGGTCTGGATGTGGTATTTCAGTTTCTGCGACCGGTCGTTGGCCCCGTACTTGTGTTTCATGGCCTTGGCCCAGATGCGCCGCGCCACACGTCCCAGCACCGTATATTCAGGGTCCATGCCGTTGGAAAAAAAGAACGACAGGTTCGGGGCAAAATCGTCGATGTGCATCCCGCGGCTGAGGTAATATTCGACAAACGTAAAGCCGTTGGAGAGCGTAAAGGCCAGCTGCGAAACCGGATTGGCGCCCGCCTCGGCAATGTGATAGCCCGAAATCGACACCGAATAAAAGTTACGCACCTGCTGCTCAATGAAATATGCCTGAATATCGCCCATCATGCGGAGGGCAAATTCGGTCGAGAAAATACAGGTATTCTGCGCCTGATCTTCCTTGAGAATATCGGCCTGAACCGTCCCCCGCACCCGCCGGAGCGTATCCGCTTTGATTTTTTCGTAAACGTCGCGGGGCAGTACCTTGTCGCCGGTTGTGCCGAGCAGCAGCAGACCCAGGCCGTCGTTTCCGTCGGGCAGTTCGCCGTTGTAGGCCGGTTGGGGACCTGCCTGTTGCGGAAGCGGCAGGGTATGCTGCCGTATATAGAGTTCGCACTGCTGATCAATGGCCGCATTCAGGAAAAAGCCCAGCAGCATCGGCGCGGGCCCATTGATGGTCATCGACACCGACGTAGCCGGATCGCAGAGATTAAAGCCACTGTAGAGTTTTTTGGCATCATCGAGCGTGCAGATGTTTACGCCCGAATTGCCTACTTTGCCGTAAATATCCGGCCGGTAGTCCGGATTTTCGCCGTAGAGCGTCACTGAGTCAAAGGCCGTCGAGAGCCGTTTGGCGGGCATCCCTTTCGACACGTAATGGAACCGGCGGTTGGTCCGCTCCGGTCCGCCCTCACCGGCAAACATCCGCGTCGGGTCTTCGCCTTCGCGCTTCAGCGGAAATACACCGGCCGCATACGGGAACTCGCCCGGCACGTTTTCGGTCATCAGCCACCGCAGCACATCGCCCCAGTCATGGTATTTAGGCAGACTGACTTTCGGAACACGGAGATGCGAAAGTGTTTCGGTAAACAGCGGCTGCCGGATAACCTTTTCCCGCACTTTAAATTCGTAAAAATCAGCCGCATACTGCGTCTGCATGGCAGGCCATCGCTTCAGCAGTTCCCGGCAATCCGGCAACAACCGGGCTTCCAGCTGGCTATAAACAGCCTGTAACTGCTCCCGGAGCGACGCCTGTTCCGGTGCAGTCAGGGTGTTTATCGTGCCATCAATCTGGTACAACTGACGGGCAATCGCTGCCTGATCGCGCACCAGTGCATCGTACCGGCGGCTTTCTTCCACGATCTCGGCCAGGTAGCGGACCCGTTCGGCCGGCATAACCGGCTGCGATACCGTTCCGCCCTGCCCGATACGGTCGCCTTCGGCAAGGTCAAAGCCCACTTTCTGCATCAGCACCGTAAAGAGCCGGTTCATTCCTGCGTCGTTGAACTGGGCGGCAATCGTACCGATAATCGGCAGTTCTTCGTCGGCAGTTGTCCAGTCAGTATGGTTACGGCGATACTGTTTGCGCACATCCCGCAGCGCATCCAGCGAACCGCGTTTGTCAAACTTGTTGATGGCAATGACATCGGCATAATCCAGCATATCGATTTTTTCGAGCTGGGTAGCCGCTCCGTATTCGGCCGTCATCACGTACAGACTCACATCGGCATGCTCCGTAATTTCGGTGTCGGATTGCCCGATGCCCGAGGTCTCCACAATAATCAGATCAAACCGGGCCGCTTTGCAGACATCAACGGCATCCTGCACGTACCGGCTCAGGGCCAGATTGGACTGTCGCGTGGCCAGGGAGCGCATGTAGACCCGCCCGCCGCTGGCCGCCGGATGGATCGCATTCATGCGGATCCGGTCGCCGAGCAACGCCCCGCCGGTTTTCCGCTTCGACGGATCAACCGAAATAATGGCCATGGTCTTATCGGCATAGGTCCGCAGGAAACGCAGCACCAGCTCATCGACCAGCGACGACTTACCGGCACCGCCCGTTCCGGTAATGCCTAACACCACCGACGGACTGCCAACCGGGGCAGTAAAGACCTGTGTAAACTGTTCGGGAGCATTTTCGGCCGTTGTAATGAGCCGCGGAATGACCTTCGGGCAGACCTCTGCAGCCATTATGGCGGCCGGTAGTTCATAGTCGCAGTGCCGGAGCAGATCGTCGATCATGCCCTGCAACCCCATTTCGCGGCCATCGTCGGGCGAATAGATGCGGGTGATGCCATAGGCGTGCAGCTCGGCGATTTCCGACGGCAGGATGGTGCCCCCGCCCCCGCCGAATATTTTTATATGGCCGGCCCCGCGTTCGTGCAGGAGGTCATACATGTACTTGAAAAATTCAAGGTGCCCGCCCTGGTAGCTGGTAATGGCAATGCCCTGCACGTCTTCCTGAATGGCGCAATCGACAATTTCGGCCACGGACCGGTTATGTCCCAGGTGAATGATTTCGGCACCGGATGCCTGCATGAGCCGGCGCATCAGGTTGATGGCCGCATCGTGCCCGTCAAACAGCGAGGCTGCCGTAACAAGCCGGATTTTATGGTTATACGATGGTTTCATGAATAAGTCTATGCTGATGAAGCTTTGAAAAATCAAAGTTAATCATCGGATCAGCACAAAAGTAAGCAGCATCAGGCTTTAAATACGAGGGCTTTAATCGGCTGGATGCGGTTAATCACAAACGTGGGCAGCCACAGCACCGCAGCAATGACCAGGATTGTACCGACATTCAGGATCAGAATAAACGGCCAGTTCCAGACGATAGGCACATAGCTCATGTAATAGCTTTTAGGGTCGAGCGGAATGATCCGGAACGTATCCTGAAGCCAGCAAAGTCCCAGCCCGATCACATTACCCAGTACCAGTCCCCAGACCACCATGTTCAGGCCGACATACAGGAACATGCGCCGCAGCAGCCCGTTGGTGCCGCCAAAGGCTTTCAGCAGGCCGATCATCGGGGTGCGCTCCATCATCAGGACAAGCAGTACCGAAACCATGTTAAAACTGGCCACAAACAGGATCAGAACCAGAAAAACGGCGGTATTGGTGTCAATCATCAGCATCCAGTCGAACAGCGCCCGGTAGTCGTCGGTGACCTTACTGAGCCGCATCTCCGGGGTGATTACGTTCATCACTTCCCGATACGTTTCATCGAGTTTATCAAAGTCTTTAACAAAGATTTCGTAAGACGCCACGGTATCGGCGCCCCAGTTGTTCAGCCGCTGAATCATCCGGATATCGCCCATCAACACCGTATTATCAAACTCTTCCAGCCCCGTCTCATAGATTCCTGACACGGTCAGCTTACGCGGGCGCGGGGCGTTGGTTTCACCACCCAGAAAGTACATGATGACGTTGTTGCCCGTTTTCAGCCGCAGCTGATCAGCAATCTTTTTGCTGAGCAGGATACCGGTTGAATAGGCTGTATCCTTCGAAAAATCGGGCACACTACCCGCTACCAGCGACTCTTTCAGCATCGACCAGTCGTAGTCCTTGCCGACACCTTTCAGGACCACGCCCGCCAGCTCGTCGGGGGCTTTCAGGATACCGGCCTTCATCGCCACGGCCTGAATGTGGCCCACACCGGGGATTTTAGCGGCCTGATCATAGACCTTCGTATGCAGCGGTAGCGGACTGCCTTCATAGGAGCGGTTAAGCGAAAATTTAGCGACCTGCAGATGTGCACCAAACAGAAAGACCTTCTGAGCGATGGTTTGTTTAAAGCCAAAAAGAACCGCAAAGGCAATAATCATTACCCCTAATCCAATAGCGATACTGGCGATACCGACTTTGGTGACGGTCGCCGAAAAGCTGGCAACGGGAGCATGACGGATGCGTCGGGCAAGAAAAAAAGGGACGTTCAAGGGATCAAAACCGTTTGTTTGTTGTGGGCTGGCACCGGGCCATATCCAAACAGCGCCGTAAAAATAACGGATTTGGCAGGCGAAATGATTTGCAGACGGCATTTCTTGTGTTGATTTCGCCCGGCTAGCGGTTGTGGACAGACGTGCCCTGCCACTAGACGGGCGGCTAGTGAAGCGCAGTTGATCTCCTGCCCGGTACTGCTGCTTTTGCTGCCCGTCACTTGGCAAAACCAGCTCCTTGCTACCCTACTTTCAAAAATAACTTGCCCACCTCGTTCAAAATGCAGAACTTTGCGTTTTGAAGACCTGTCATGGCAACCGAACAAATTCTGATTCTTGATTTCGGTTCGCAATATACCCAACTCATTGCTCGCCGGGTACGCGAACTGAACGTTTACTGCGAGATTCATCCCTACAATCACATTCCTGCGATTACGCCCGAGGTTAAGGGTATCATTCTTTCCGGCAGTCCGTGCTCTGTACGCGACCAGGATGCGCCAATGGTTCATCTGGCCGCCTTCCGTCATAAGCTGCCTGTTCTAGGCGTTTGTTACGGCGCTCAGCTGCTGGCCCATACCAGCGGCGGCGAGGTACTGCCTTCGGCACACCGCGAATACGGCCGCGCCAAACTCGGTACCGTTGATGCGGAAAGCCCGCTGATGCAGGGCATTGACCAGCACTCGCAGGTATGGATGTCGCACGGGGATACCATCACCCAGATTCCTGATAACTTCCGGATCATTGCCTCGACCGAATCGGTACGGGTTGCTGCGTTCCAGGTAGAAGGCGAACAAACCTACGGTATTCAGTTCCACCCTGAGGTGACCCACTCGCTACAAGGCAAACACCTGCTGCAGAACTTTGTGGTCGACATCTGCGGCTGCTCACAGGACTGGACGTCGGAGTCATTCGTCGAAAGCACCGTGGCCGGCCTGAAAGAAAAGCTGGGTAACGATAAAGTGGTTATGGCGCTGTCGGGTGGCGTTGATTCATCCGTGGCGGCGATGCTTGTACACCGTGCCGTCGGTCAGAACCTGTTCTGCATCTTCGTTGATAACGGTCTGTTGCGCAAAGACGAGTACGAAAACGTTCTCGAATCATACAAACACCTTGGCCTCAACATCAAAGGTGTTGACTCGAAAGATCAGTTCTACCACGCACTCGAAGGGCTGACCGATCCGGAAGCCAAACGGAAAGCCATCGGCAAAACCTTCATCGACGTGTTTGATCAGGAATCACACCTGATTGAAGATGTCGTCTGGCTGGGTCAGGGGACTATTTACCCGGACGTTATCGAATCGGTATCGGTAAAAGGCCCGTCGGCTACCATTAAGTCGCACCACAATGTCGGTGGTCTGCCGGACTTCATGAAGCTGAAAATTGTTGAACCACTGAATACACTCTTCAAGGATGAAGTACGTGCCGTTGGCCGGACCTTAGGCTTGCCCGACCACATCCTGAAGCGCCATCCGTTCCCGGGCCCTGGCCTCGCGATCCGGATTCTGGGCGACATCACGGCCGAAAAAGTACAGATCCTGCAGGAAGTTGATGCGCTGTTTATCAGCGGTCTGAAGCGCGAAGGCCTTTACGATCAGGTATGGCAGGCAGGCGCAATGCTGTTGCCGGTACAGTCGGTAGGCGTTATGGGCGACGAACGGACGTATGAGCGTGTTGTGGCCTTACGGGCCGTTACCAGTGTCGACGGCATGACCGCCGACTGGGCTCACCTGCCGTACACCTTCCTCGCCGATATCTCAAACGAGATCATCAACAAGGTCAAAGGCGTTAACCGCGTCGTGTACGACATCTCCTCGAAGCCACCAGCCACCATCGAGTGGGAGTAGGGGCGACCCCACGTGGTCGCCCAATATATAGATGTGGTCATCCAAAGCACAAACGTGGTCGCCCAATATATGTACGTGGTCGCCCAAAGCACAGACGTGGTCGCCCAATATATGGATGTGGTCGCCCAAAGCACAGACGTGGTCGCCCAATATATGGATATAGTCGCCCAATATGCGGCATGGTCATCCAACGCACGGAATTGAACCTACATATGGCAAAAAGAAGGGGGAACGTAAAACGTTCCCCCTTCTTTTTGCCCCAACGGGGCTGTATCTGTAACACAGGGCACCGCCCTGTGCAGCACCTCGCAGTGGCGGCCACACGGCTTGGAGACACCGACCACGCCGCTTCGGAACACCGATCAAGAGCGACCACACTGCTTCGAGACATCAATCAAGGGCGACCACGTCTGTGCTTTGGGCGACCACATCCATATGTTGGGATATTGGGCGACCACGTGGGGTCGCCCCTACCCGGCTAAATAATTGCCGATGCCGACAATGACCGACGACAACACCACCGTCATGATGCCCAGCGAAATCGTACGCATCGTCGACCGGCTCGACCCTTTCCACTCGTTCAGGTACAGGCCCCAGAAACTACTGAAAGCAATGATGAAAGCCATGTGCAGCGTCCAGCCCGAAAAGCGGTACTCGCCCATTTTGCTGTCGCCCATGCCGTAAAAGAAAAACTGGAAATACCACGTTACGCCGGCCAGCGCACAGAAAATGATATTGGCCACAATCGGCGTCGAGATGTTGGTATAGTCGGTATAGGATTTGTTTTTAATGTTGAGGTAAATCGTCCAGATGGCGTTAGTGGTCAGGCCACCGAGCAGCACAATCACCAGCGGGGCGTTATTAGCATATAGCGGATCGGTACCGTTCTGCAACGCCAGCTCCGCAATCGGCTGACCGGCCGTCAGGCCAAAAGAAAAGCAGGCACTCATGACGCCTGAGAAGATGGCCACCGTCAGGCCCTTTTTCAGATCAAATTCCGCGATATTCGCTTTTTTCGCTTCTTCCGGCAAGTCTTTTTCCTTCATCATCCCGGCAATGCCGCAGATCGAAATGCCCAGCACGCAAACCGCCACGCCCAGGACAATCACCTGCCCCGATGTAGTGCTGATTAACTTACCAAACTCACCGGCCCAGATCGGCGGTACCAGCGTACCGAAGACCGCGCACAGACCAAGCGCCACCGCCATCCCGAGCGAAAGACCCAGGTAACGCATGGCCAGCCCGAACGTTAAGCCACCGAATCCCCAGAGAACACCCCAGAAATAGGTCCACCATTTGGTTTCAGACGGTGCATTCGCCAGCACATCGAAGAGGCCAGGTACTGTAATAGATCCCAGGACCAGCGGGGCAATCACCCACGAAAAAATACCGCCTGTCAGCCAGTAACTCTCCCAGGACCAGCCCTTTACTTTTTGATACGGAAGGTAAAAACTACCGGAAGCAAAGCCTCCTAATGCGTGCAGGACGACGCCCCAAATTACTCCCATTTGACTTTTTCTGTTTTTCGTGACTGATGATTCCGGGTCAGATTATTGCCGGCGGTTTATGTTCGCTGACAACCATCAACAAATCTGCTTTATAAATACCGGCCAACTCTCCTGCTCTCTCCTGAAAAATAGTACAATACAAAGTACAAATTGACTCTCAGTTAGTTATGTTTCAAGGGAAAGAGTAATTCCGGAATGACCTCAGCTTTTTCTGAAAAGGCCGGCATCAGGCTTACAGCATGTACCGTAACGGCTCTGTATGCTAAAGCACTTTTCATAAAAATATAACTAATCACAGGATAGTACATGATGCCCAACTGTAGGATTCATCCGTACTTTGCCAAAAAATCAGGACTCTGACCGATAATTATTGTCGCATGAATACAACACAAACCTTTCGTCACGTCAGCTACCTGTGGGACGAAGCCAAAGCCCTCGAACTGGCCGGCAACGAAGTCGATTTGTTCATTTACCGTTCTAACCTGCTCGGTGCCGACCTGCGGCTGACAAACTATGCGGGTGGGAATACGTCGGTTAAAATCACCGAAACCGATCCGCTGACGGGGCAACCGGTAGAGGTAATGTGGGTAAAAGGTTCCGGTGGCGATATTGGTACGCTCACTAAAGCCGGTTGTGCCAATCTATACGTCGACCGACTGAAAGCGCTGAAAAACCGGTACCGCGGCCTCGAATTTGAAGACGAAATGGTTGAGTTGTTCAATCACTGTCTGTTCGATCCGAAGTGTGCGGCTCCTTCTATCGATACGCCGCTGCACGGCCTGTTGCCTTACAAGCACATCGACCACCTGCACCCGGATGCCCTGATCGCCATTGCCGCCAGCAAGGACGGGGAAGCCATCATGAAAGAAATCTGGGGTGACCAAATGGCCTGGATTCCGTGGCAGCGCCCGGGCTTCGATCTGGGTCTGCAGCTGGAAAAAGCCGTTACCGACAATCCGAACCTGCGTGGTATCATCCTCGGCGGCCACGGTCTGTTTACGTGGGGCAGTACCTCATACGAATCATACATCAATACACTCGAAGTAATCGAGCAGGCGTCGGAATACCTGAACGCAAACTACGGCAAAAAACGCGCTGTTTTTGGCGGGCAGAAACTGGAAAATACCGATGCTGAAACCCGCAAGGCGCGCGCCGCTGAACTGATCCCTACCCTGCGCGGCTTAGCGTCGAGCTACCGCCGGATGCTGGGCCATTTCACCGACGATGCCCGCGTACTGGAGTTCGTCAATTCAAACGATCTGGACAAACTGGCTCCGCTGGGAACGAGCTGCCCTGACCACTTCCTGCGTACGAAGATCCGGCCGCTGGTACTGGAACCGGCCGACACCCTGACGCTGAAATCTGCCGACGAACTGAAAACATACCTGATTGAGCAGTTCGAAGCTTACCGCGCTGACTACGCAGCTTATTACGAGCGTTGCAAACATGACAACAGCCCGGCCATGCGCGACCCGAATCCGGTCGTGATTCTGTGGCCGCAGGTGGGTATGTTTACCTTCTCGAAAGACAAGCAGACGGCCCGCGTTGCCAGCGAATTCTACATCAACGCCATCAACGTCATGAAAGGCGCGGAGGCCGTTTCGGAATACGTTGGGCTGCCGGAGCAGGAAGCGTTTGATATTGAGTACTGGCTCCTCGAAGAAGCTAAGTTACAGCGTATGCCGAAGCCGAAATCGCTCTCGGGCCGGATTGCGTTCGTGACCGGCGGGACGGGTGGAATCGGTAAGGCGATCTGTGAAGTGCTGTTGCAGAACGGTGCCTGCGTGGTTGCCGCTGACCGCGACCGGCTGGACGAGGTACAGGCTGAATTACGCAAACAATACGGCAAAGACAGCGCCATTACCGCAGCCATTGACGTAACCAGCACCGACGTAATTGCGGAGTCGCTGAAGCAATCGGCATTGCAGTTTGGTGGTGTGGACATTGTCGTTAACTGCGCCGGTCTGTCGATTTCGAAGCCGCTGGCCGAGCATACTGAGAAAGACTGGGATATTCTCCAAGATGTACTGGTAAAAGGCCAGTTCCTCGTAACGCAGAAAGCTGTTGAGATTCTGCGCAAGCAGAAGCTGGATGGCGACATCGTGAACATTGCCAGTAAGAATGCTCTTTTTGCCGGACCAAACAACGTTGGTTACGGTACGGCCAAAGCCGCGCAGCTGCACATGAGCCGCCTGCTGGCAGCCGAGCTGGGGCCTGAAAAAATCCGTGTGAACACCGTTAACCCGGATGCCGTATTACGCGGCAGTAAAATCTGGGAAAGCGGCTGGGCCGAAGGCCGTGCAAAAGCCTATGGCATTGCGATGGAAGATCTGCCTTCGCACTACGCGAAACGGACGTTACTGAACGAAGAAATCCTGCCGGAAGACATCGCCAAAGCCGTACTTGTTTTCGTTGACGGCAGCCTCGGCAAATCAACCGGAAACGTACTGAATGTCGACGGCGGTGTAGCCGTAGCCTTCGTACGCTAACCAATACCAACAACCAACCTGAGCCCCTTCTCGTACTCTCCGGAGTCTGAGCGGGGGCTTTTTCTTGTCTATACCTCCTGTCTTAAATACAATTTAACGTTGTACTATTTTCCCATAATTCTGTATGATTCTCACGAAAACAGCCGGTATGCCTTATCTCTCTATTATCTTTTTCCCCCTTTTATTTAACCTTATCTGAAATTTGTGCTTTTTTGGCAACGTTCCCGATAACGATTGCATAAATAAACTACCTCCGAATCGGCCAACTTAATCCTCAAATTGTGTAAGCTTATGGTATCTGATTTTCGTCAAAAAAACAGTGCAGCAAAACTAAATCCTCAAAAAATCCAGAACTCAGCTACCCATGATTGCCAAGCCAACACATACAGGTCGGAGTCGGAACCAGACAGTCGGTTTTGTCGATACATACAATCCATCGGTCGGAATGTATAAGTTACAGTTTAACCCCTTCGACAAAACCCCTAAGTACAAGCAGATTGTACAGTCTGTGATTACGGACATTGAGCGCGGGGTACTGAAAAAAGGCGATCAGCTGCCTTCGATCAGTGAATTAAGTGTGGAGTACTATCTGGCCCGTGATACTGTCGAAAAGGCGTACCGGGAACTGCGGGAACGCGGCTACATAACATCGGTGCAGGGCAAAGGCTACTACATCCAGACCAATGACACCAACAAGATCAAGGTGCTGCTGATATTCAATAAACTCAGCTCCTACAAAAAGCTGATTTATTACGCGTTTATCAATGCCCTCGGCGATCAGGCAACGGTAGACCTCCAGATTCACCACTATAATGCCCGTCACTTCAAAGACATCATCGAAAAGAATCTGGGCAAATACAACTATTACGTGGTGATGCCGCATTTTACCCAGGATCTGGACAAGGCTGACTACATGGAGGTTCTTGAAACGATTCCGGCCAATGAGCTGGTGCTGCTCGACAAAGACATCCCTGATCTGTCCGGCAACTGCCTGAGCGTATTCCAGAATTTTGAAAAAGACATTTTCAATGCCCTCGAAACGGCACAGGACCTGCTGAACCGTTACAAGCGCATGGTGCTGATTCTGCCCGGCGACGGCAACTACCCCGACGAAATTGCCCGTGGTTTCCGGTCGTTCTGCATCGTTCACGACAAACAGTTTGCCGTCAAGGAAAACGCCATGGATGAAGCACTCGAAGCCTCAACGGCGTACGTCACCGTCGAAGAAACCGATCTGGCCGAGCTGGTGAAGAAAGTCCGTCAGTCGAGCTTTCTGCTGGGCCGCGAAATCGGGCTGATTTCGTTCAACGAAACCACGCTTAAGGATTTGCTGGGTATTACGGTCATCACGACTGATTTTGAGTACATGGGCCGGACCGCCGCCACGCTGTTGCTGGAAAAGCAGCGGGTAAAAGTTAAGAACCCGTTTTACATGATCCGCCGCGGCAGTTTGTAGCCAGACCGGTCCGGAGAAAAGACTAATTCCTATAATATCCCGAATTAATGCAGGAGAGACCAGAAGAGTTTAAGTAGAATCCGGTCGTAACTTGCTTCTCAATATGTAGTTTCATCATAGGTAGGTTAGTAGTAAGCCCATTAGATTATCTAATGGGCTTATTTGTACCACAACAGTCTGATTGACGCTAGCCGCCGGAAACGCATAGACGTACGGATTTTTTAACCCTGAAACTTGAAGTAACGTATATGATCTCCGAACAACGCATTCAGGAACTTAACCATTCGCTGCAGGACGACCACCAGTTCCGCTTTACTTTTCTGGCCGAGTGGCTCGACCGGCGTGGCATTGCGGTTCAGGAAATTATTGATCAGGTCGCCGCTTTTCAGGTAGCCATTCCCAGCTGGGCATTAGGGACCGGCGGAACCCGTTTCGGCCGTTTTCCGGCAGGTGGCGAACCCCGGAACCTCGAAGAAAAAATTGAAGACATCGGCCTGCTCCACCGGCTGAACCGCTCGTCTGACTCTATATCACTGCACATTCCGTGGGATATCCCGAAAGACGTGCCGGCCCTGAAGCAGCTACTGGCCGAAAACAGCCTGACTATTGACTCGGTAAACTCGAATACCTTCCAGGATCAGCCCGATCAGCCGTTTTCCTACAAGTTCGGTTCACTGTGCCATACAGATGCCAGCGTCCGTGACCTGGCCATTCAGCATAACATAGACTGCATCAACTACGGCAAAGCGCTGGACGCCAAAACCCACACGATATGGCTTGCCGACGGGTCGAACTTTCCCGGACAGCAGCATTTCCGCCGCGCCTATCAGCGGACGGCCGAATCACTGGCGTCGATCTATGAATCCATGCCGGCCGACTGGACGATGCTGATTGAGTACAAACCGTATGAGCCGCATTTCTATTCGATGGTGATCCCTGACTGGGGTACCTCCTATTCACTTTGCCAGTATGTCGGGCAGAACGCTCAGGTACTCGTTGACCTCGGCCACCACCTGCCCAACACCAATATCGAACAGATCGTAGGCCGCCTGCAACACTTCGGCCGGCTGGGTGGTTTCCACTTCAACGGCTCGATGTATGGCGATGACGACCTGACAACCGGCAGCATCAAGCCTTACCAGTTCTTCCTGATTTTCAACGAGCTCGTTGATGGCATGACCGATCCGGCGGTAAAGAACCCGCCACTGGCGTGGATGATCGACGCCAGTCACAATACCAAAGACCCGCTCGAAGACCTGCTCCAGTCGGTGCAGAGCATCCTGACAACGTATACCAAAGCACTGCTCGTTAACCGTGTGGCGCTATCGCAGGCACAGGACGCCAACGATGTGGTTGTCGCCGAAGAACTGCTGAAAGACGCGTTCCAGACCGACGTTCGTCCGCTGGTCGCCGAAGCCATGCGGCAGGCAGGCGGCGCCCTTGATCCGATTGCAGTATATCGGGCGGCGAAAATCCGCGAAGGGTTGATTCAGAAACGGGGTAAGCGCAGCATCGCAACAGGGCTATGATACAGACGGAAACACCGCCGGTTTCAGCCCAGAGCAGCAGCCGTAAAGCCATCTATGCCGTTTTTGACGTCGGAAAGACCAACAAGAAGGTCATTCTGTTCGACGAAAAACGGCAGGTGGTCGAAGAACGGCAGGAGGTATTTCCGGAGATTACAGACGAGGACGGTTTTCCGTGTGACGACGTTGACCGGCTCACTGCCTGGGTACTCGACGCCTGGGAAACCCTCCGAAACGATCCGGATTACGCGCTGAAGGGCGTTAATTTTACAGCCTATGGTGCCAGTTTTGTGCACCTGGGCGTTGACGGTAAACCGGTTTTACCGCTCTACAATTACCTGAAACCGTTTCCGGAGGCCCTCGCCTATCAATTTTATGATGCGCTGACCGAAAACCGCGACGACTTTGCGGCACTTACCTGTTCGCCACGGCTGGGCATGCTCAACTCGGGGTTGCAGCTTTACTGGCTCAAATATGCGCGGCCGGAACAGTACCGGCAGATTCACACGTCCCTGCATTTACCGCAGTACCTGTCGTATCTGATCACAGGCGAAAAATTCAGCGATTATACCTCGGTAGGTTGCCATACAGCACTCTGGAACTTTGGTCAGGACCGCTACCACGACTGGGTAATCCGGGAGGGTATCGACGAAAAACTGGCCCCGCTGACCCGCGACTCTATCGCGTCGGTTGTCGATGGGATCATGATCGGTGTCGGCCTGCACGACAGTTCCTCGGCCCTGGTACCTTACCTGCTTCAGAGCGACGAGCCGTTTATGCTGCTCTCGACCGGAACCTGGTGCATCAACCTGAACCCGTTCAACCAGATCACTATCGACGGCAAAGCGTTGTCGGCCGATATGCTTCGCCGCGACTGCCTGAGTTATATGTCGCCCAAAGGGCAGGCGACGAAGGCCTCCCGCGTCTTTTTCGGCCGCGAGCATGATTATCAGGTGGAGCGGATTGCCAGCCATTTCAACATTTCGCCGGACTTCTACAAAGCGATCAGCAAACCGGAGCCTGGGAGTTCAGGAATCCCGTTTCAGCCTTCCTGCATGGCCGGTACGGGGCCTTTCCCGGAGCGGGAGGCGCAGACCTGGGATATCAATGGGTTTGCCACAGCTGCCGATGCTTATCAGGTACTGATGGCAGGACTGATGGAGCTGCTGAAAACGTCTATTGATCTGGTATCCACCGACGAATCCCTCTTCTACGTTGACGGCGGATTTGCCCGTAACGGTGTGTTCATGCAGCTACTCCGGCAACATTATCCCGCCAAACGGGTGCAGATGCTGGAAGTACCGCAGGCCACTGCATTGGGCGCGCTGATGCATCTCGAACAAGGCGAAGCCCACAAACAGACACGACTGCTGTTTACATAAAGCCTATGCGGGCTCCCTTTGGGCTCTGTGATGTGGTGGTGGACCCGTACGGGCGACCCCATGTGGTCGCCCATCCCCAATGTGGGCACCCAATTACAGACAATGGACCATCATCAGGAGGTGGGCGACCACGTGGGGTCGCCCATACAGGTACGCGGACGAATACCCGACGCGCCAATAAACAAGTTAACCGGGCAACCAGGTACGGTCGCCAATACAGCCATGCATTTTCTTTTCAAACCTTTACTGCCGGGCATGCTGATGCTGCTGGCAACGGCATCATTCGGGCAGAAAATTGACCGAAAAGCCTTGGTCAGCCGCCATAACGTGGTAAATACCCGTTTCGATTCCCTCGGTTCAGTATCGGTCGGTAACGGCGAATTTGCGTATACCGTCGATGCGACCGGCCTTCAGACTTTCCCTGACTATTACCAGCGCGGTGTTCCGCTCGGCACCCAGTCGCAGTGGGGTTGGCACAGTGTCCCGAATACGAACAACTACCGGATCGAGGAGGTCTATAAGGAGTATGAAGCTCAGGGACGCAAGGTTCCGTATACTTATGCCTTCAATGCCAACACAGGCCGTAAGGGCGAAGTCACCAACTATTTCCGCGAAAACGCCCATCGGCTTGATCTGGGACGCATTGGCTTTGTGCTCAAAAAAGCCGATGGTAGCCTGGCCGGCCGGCAGGATCTTAAGCAAATCCGGCAGACCCTCGACCTCTGGACCGGCGAAATCCGCAGCCATTTTGAGCTCGAAGGCCAGCCGGTAGATGTGGTCACCATTTGCCACCCGTCGCTAGACCAGATCAATGTACAGGTGAAATCGCCGCTGGTGCAGAAAAACCGGCTGACCGTCTCGCTCCGCTTCCCCTACGGCGCGACCGACTGGGAGGGCGAAGGCGGCTGGGATATGCCCGGCAACCATACCACAACCCTGCGGCCGACCAGTAGCCGGAGCGTGGTGCTCGACCGGAAGCTTGACACGACCCGCTACAGTGCGGCGGTTGCCTGGACCGGTGAGGCCCGCATGCAGGAGAAGGCGCCCCATCAGTTTGAGCTGACGCCTGCGAACAGCAACGTACTGGAATTTGCCGTTTTATTTTCGGAACAGACTAACCCAAAAGCCGTTGCCGCCTTTGCCGTGGTGCAGCCGCTTAACAAATCGCATTACGAACGCTTCTGGCAAACCGGCGGGGCTGTTGACCTCAGTGGCAGTACCGACCCCCGCGCCAGCGAACTCGAACGCCGGATTGTGCTCTCACAATACCTGACCAAGATCAACTGTTCCGGCACTATTCCGCCTCAGGAAACCGGTCTGGTCTATAACAGCTGGTACGGCAAGCCCCACCTCGAAATGCACTGGTGGCATGCTGCCCATTTCATGCTCTGGAACCGTCCCGCCCTGCTTGAACGGAGTTTACCGTGGTACCGGACCATCAGCGATAAAGGTCGTGAACTGGCGCACCGTCAGGGCTTTGCCGGTATCCGCTGGCCTAAGATGGTGGACGATGTGGGCAACGAAAGCCCGTCGCCCATCGCGCCGTTCCTGATCTGGCAACAGCCACACTTCCTGTACTTTGCCGAACTGGCATACCGGAACCATAAGGATAAAAAGACACTCGACACGTACAAGGATCTCGTCTTTGCGACGGCCGACTTTATGGCGTCCTACGCCTATTTCGACAAAGTAAAAGGCAAGTATATTCTCGGTAAGGGCCTGATTCCGGCGCAGGAGCGCTTCAAGGCTGAAGATACGTTCAACCCGCCGTTCGAGCTGGCCTACTGGTACTGGGGTCTGTCAGTGGCACAGCAATGGCGCGAGCGGCTGGGCATGGGCCGAAAACCGGAGTGGGATCAGGTGATTAAAGAGTTGTCGCCGCTGCCCGCGCAGGACGGTGTGTATCTGGCGGCCGAAAGTGCTACTGACTCGTACACCAATCCGCCTTACATGACCGACCACCCGACGGTGCTTGGCGCCTATGGCTACCTGCCGGGCACACCCGACCTCGATATGCCTACCATGCAGCGGACATTCGATAAGGTGATGAAGGTCTGGTCGTGGGAGAATACCTGGGGCTGGGACTACCCGCTCGTGGCGATGACGGCCGCCCGCCTCGGCAAACCGGAACAGGCCGTTGACGTACTGCTGATGAACGTTACGAAAAACACGTTTCTGCACAACGGCCATAATTACCAGCGCGATAACCTGCGTATTTACCTGCCCGGCAACGGCGGTCTGCTGATGGCCATTGCAATGATGTGCGAAGGCTGGGACGGCGATAAAGGCACACCGGCTCCCGGCTTCCCGAAAAACGGCAAATGGAAAGTCCGCTGGGAAAATCTGGCGAAAATGCCTTAACACAGAGTGGTGGCATGACTCATAGTCATGCCACCACTAGTTTGCTATCAAAACCCAAGCTGTGAACGGCTGACCGGATCGTTGTTCGGGAAGGCAGCACCGGACGGCAGGGCTTTGGGCACATACCGCATCAGCTCGGGATCGTAGAGCCCGTTGCGGATAAACGACACCAGTTTCTGAATCTCAGCCGTTGACAGGTTCAAAGGTTTGAACTCCGCGGCCAGCTGCGTTTTCGGCACATTGGCATTCTGCGCCACAGCTGTATTTTTATAGGCGATCACCTCGTCAATCGTACGGAACGACGCACCATGTCCATAGAACGGGCTGTCTTTCAGGTTATACAGCTGCGGTACCTTGAACTTATACATGTCTTCGGCCCTGCCCGTAAACCCGCCACGACCCTTGTGTTCCGCCTTCGCCGGGTCTGCCTGTACAACTACTGTATTACCGCTTGGAGCCCCGTTTGTGAGATCGTTCATACCAAGTGCATAGAACTTCATTGCATTCAGCGCCGGACCGTTGTGGCACTGTGCGCACCCCGCTTTCCCGAAAAAGAGAATAGCGCCTTCTTTTTCGTCGGATGATAACGCCCCCGCTTCGCCTTTCAGCCAGCGCTGAAACGGCGCCCGTGTCGATAACAGCGTCCGCTCGTAGGCGGCAATCGCCATACCGGCATTGATCGCCGTTTGCGCATCGTTCGTCCAGTTATCGTTAAAGGCTTTTTTGAACAGCTCTTTATAGGTGGCATTACCCTGGAAGGCTGACGCTTTCATGTTGAGCCGGTGAACATCCTGCCCGGCAATAGCCTGGGTCTCTACACCCTGAAAACCCAGCGTATTTTTTTCCTTCGGCGTTCCCTTCGTCCAGGCCGCTTCAGTGCCGGTGTTTACGCCGGTTGCCCCGAACTGCCCGTTCCACAGGATATTTGTCTGGTAGGCGATATTGAGCGCCGACGGGCTGCGCACCGGCTGCACATCGACATCACTCCCCTGATATTGGCTGTTGATTGCCCGGGCTTCGCCGTTCTGGCCAAAACCCACCCCGCCATCGCCGATACCCTGCGGCACACACGCCTGAAAACCGGCTTTGGCATGGTGGCAGCTCGCACAGGAATAGGTACCGAAGCTGATCACCTTCATCGGGTGCTGCGAAAGGGCCGTCTCATGGAACAGCAGCTCTCCGAGCGCCACCTTCTCCGCCGTCACCGGATTTTTCGGATCCTGCGGAATCCGGGTATAATCCGTACTCTCCGGCAGCACATAAAATGCTTTTCCCTGCCCGGATGATGCCTGACCGATCAGGGTTTCCAGTTGATCATCCAGCGGGCCTTTTTGGGTTAAATCAGTGGATGGCTGACAACCAGCCAGTAAAATAGCGAGTCCTAAAACACCGGCTCCGCTAAGTGGTAAACGTCTTTTCATCGTTCCGTTGAATCTAGAGGAAATAGCAGGCATAAGCCTTCCTGTATTCCGGAAACAAGAATGATGCCATGCTCATTATGATATTCGTCACCACTGTGCAGGCCGGTAGCGTCAGCCGGTCGGGTACAGCCGTTTGATGAGTAGCTCCATGGTCAGTCCCTGCCCGACAACCGAGAACAGGACAACGGCATAGGTAATGCTGACGATCAGGTCGCTGTTTGGCACAGCCTGCCCTATCGACAGGGCCATGGCAATGGATAGCCCGCCCCGCAACCCGCCCCAGGTTAGCATAAGCGGGGCCTTGCTGTCGAGATCGAGCCAGCGACGGGCCACCGTAAACGGAATCAGAATAGATAGATAACGGGATACCAGCACAATCGCAATGGCAATAACACTGATGATCAGATTCGTCGGCGTAAAATCAATAACCAGTAGTTCAACACCGATCAGCACAAACAGAATAGCGTTCAGAATTACGTCGAGAAGCTCCCAGAAACGGTCAACATACTCGCCGGTTTCCTCGCTCATGGCGCTTTGCCGCGCACGGTTGCCAACAAACAAACCGGCTACGACCATCGCGAGCGGCCCCGATACATGTAGCTGATGAGCCAGCAAATACCCGCCCATAACACCCGCCAGCGTTAGCAGCACCTCGGTCTGATAATGGTCAATCGAACGAAGCAGCCAATACATGCCGTAACCGAGCAGGGCCCCGAATAACAGACCTCCCCCCGCTTCCTGAAGAAAAATAAGCGTAATATCCCCTGCCCCAACCGAATCGGCACCATTAATCAGAACCTGATAAATGGTCGCAAACACAACCACCCCAACGCCATCGTTGAATAGCGATTCGCCGACAATATTTGTTTTCACACTTTCCGGCAGTTTGAATTTGGCCAGAATACCCAGTACCGCAATCGGGTCAGTTGGTGAGATAAGCGCGCCGAATAACAGGCAAAGCGTATAGGATAAAGAAAGGCCGAACCAGCCTGCGGCATAATACAGCAGCGTCCCGACCAGAAATGTACAGATCACCACACCGACCAGGGCAAACAATATCACCGACCGCCGCTCTACTTTCAGCTTTGCCGCGTCGGTATGGTAAGCCCCGGCAAAGAGCAGAAAACAAAGCATGACATCAAAGAGAACGTAATGAAAATCAATGTCGCGGATGGTCTGGCGGGTGAGCGCAAACCAGGTGGGTTTTACCTCGTTTACGCCGAGTACGATAAGGGAGAAAAACAGCGATACCAGCATAATGCCAATGGCATCGGGCAGTTTCAGAAACCGGACATTAACATAGGCAAACAGGGCAGAGATAACGATTAGAATGGTCAGTAAATGAAATAACTCCATAGATCTGTCAGGTAAGAGGTTATTCAGGCCGGCAAACTGAAAAAGCCTGAAATCCAGGCAATCAGGGCCGTCAGTAAAAATAAGCAGACAATCCAGATAACCAGCCAATCCGGCTTACGAACAACAACCGGATCGGTGTTTTGTTCGCTTGAATCCTCCTTTGATATGATTTCCAGCTCCCGTACCGGTGCTGTCTGAGCTTCCTTTTCCATGGTGTTTTCAGCCTGTAGATGAACGACTTGCTGCAAAACACCATACTCAAGCTTAGACACTCCTGAACAAGGGCTTAGAATTTCATTAGAACGAGGGGGGATAGAAAAACTCAATAACAAAGGTCGTCATCTTTTCCGGCGCTGACTCAACCGTTAGGGAGCCCCGATGCAGGCGGACAATCCGCTCCACCAGCGACAGACCGATGCCATAGCCGCTGGTCAGAGCGGTTTGCTGACTCCGGTAAAACGGCTCAAAAATATAGGGCAGATCCTGCGCCGGAATCGGTTCGCCGTGATTCTGCACCGCAATCCGCACCGAATTATCACCTACACTCACATTGATCAGAGCCGTATGATCCGGCGAAAACTTGCAGGCATTCTCCGTCAGATTTTTCAGAGCCGTCCGCAGCAATGAGGCATTACCGGTCATGGTCAGACGCTCAAAATCTTCGTCGGGCAGGTTATCAAACGTTACCCGCACCTGATAATGCGGATTAATGCCTTTAACCATGTCGCGTACATCCCAGACTACTTCATCCATCCGGACCTTGTCGGTGAGCAGGCTGTCGGCATCTTCTTCGTTGATCTTTGACAGTTCAAGCAGTGCCCGCGTCAGGGCCGATAACGCACCGACATCATCCAGCACCGACCGGATGGTCTGTACATACCGCTCCGGCTCACGGCGGCTCAGCAGGGACACTTCGAGCTGTGACTGCATCTGTGTCAGCGGGTTTTTCAGTTCATGCGAGACATTGGCCACAAACATCCGTTGTAACCGGAACGATTCGTCGATACGGTCGAGCAGCTGGTTGATCGTCACCGAGAGCCGGCCGATCTCGTCGTTTTCCTTGCTGAGCGGCAACCGCTTGTGGCGGTTTTTCGGAAAAATAGCGTTCAGCTGCTTTGATATCCGTTTCATCGGCTGGAGAGCATCACCGGCATAAAGCCAGCCCGAGAAAGCAACCAGGGCGATGATCAGGAAGAAGAAAATGATCAGTGCCCAGCGCATAGTACGCAGAAAATCATCGCCGTACAGGTTTTCGGCACTGGCCATCACCACATACTGCCCCGTCGGCGTATCATACCGCACAGCGGCCACGTAAAAATACCGCCACCGGAACAGCCGCCGGACCTGCTTCCGGATTTTGGCCATTTCCCGAACCGGTATGCCTAGCCGCAGGCCGTCATTACTGGTAAAGAAAGGTGTATTCTGCGAATCGTAGATAGTAATTTTCTGGCTGGGCAACTGATCGGCATGGAGCAGGCTGAGTTTTTTCAGCGCCTCATGATCATGGCCATGCATAACCAGCGCGGTGCCATAGGGTTTCGTTTTTTTTTCGAGCCGCCGGTTGAAATCGGAGGTGATAAAATAAGCCGTAAACCAGTAGATACAGGCAAATGACACCGCCACGATGGCCGTCACCAGCCCCGTAAAACGCAGCGTTAACCGGGTCCGGATTGTCATTCGTCTGTTTTTAACACATAGCCCATACCAAACTGGGTATGAATCAGTTTGGTCGGGAAGTCCCGATCCAGTTTTTTGCGCAGGTAGTTGATGTAGACCTCTACAACGTTGGTGCCGGTATCGAAATTCAGGTCCCAGACCTGCTCGGCAATGTCGATTTTAGACAGTACCCGCCCCTGGTTGCGCATAAGGTATTCCAGCAGGGCAAACTCACGGGCGGTCAGGTCGATGGGCTGGCCGTCGCGGGAGACGGTTTTGGCGTCGAGGTTCATTTCCAGGCCCGCATAACTCAGGGTCTGGGCCGTCATGGTCACCTGCGTGCTGCGCTTGGTCAGGGAGCGGACACGCGCCAGCAGCTCGGCAAACTGAAACGGTTTGGTGAGGTATTGATCGGCTCCGGCATCAAAGCCGGTGATTTTATCGTCGGTTTCGCCCAGGGCCGTCAGCAGCAGAATGGGCGTGGTCAGGCCCTTATTCCGCAGCGCTTTAATCAGCTCAAAGCCATTAAGGCCGGGCAGGATAACATCGGTAATAATCAGGGCATAGTTGTTTTTCAGCGCCAGTCGTTGGGCAATCAGGCCGTCGTAGGCAATATCGACCTCAAACTGACTTTCCTCCAGCCCCTGCCGGATGGCATTGAGGGTTTTGGGTTCATCTTCAACCACCAGAATTTTCATACGTTGCGCAAATGGGATACGACTATAACCCGGTTACCGGTGAATAGGTTTGTCCGGGGTATAATCCCCCGAATCAGCGTTTCATCAACCGGCGTTTAATCGCCTGGTTTTCGGCCTTCAGTGCATCAATCTGTTGTTGGTAATCCTGTTTCTGCGCTATGATGTACAGGGTAAGCTCTTCTATTTTCTCAAGGAGGCGCGCACTCATCTGCGTTGCATCGATTCCTTCGGCCGTCATCGTTGCCGCTGACGGAATACCCGGCAGGTGGCGATGGGTTTCTACATATCCGGCCACCTCTGTGAGCGGCCGCAGCCGATAGCCCGGCGTAAAGACATGGTCGGCCCACTCGGCGGTGGTTGCCGGTTGCAGCCGGTAGCGGGCAAGAACCGTTTCGCCCTCAGCATCAACAGTCAGAAACTGATCGGTATAGCCCTGCCGGTAACGGGTATTTGACAGGGAGCTGAATTTAAGTTTTCCGCCCGCCCCGCGAACGTTGATAATGCCTCTCACATCGAGCGGGTACTGGGGCGAGTCGGTGCCGATACCAACATTCAGGCTGGTATTCGCGGGGTCCCCAAGGACAATGGCATTGCTGACGGCCACCCGCGCGTTATAGCCGATGGCGGCCGCATTGGTCAGACCCGGACTCAGTACATCCGACGAAGCGCCTACCAGCGTATTGCGCGAACCCGTGGTATTGGCGTCGCCGGCCTGATAGCCCAGATACACGTTTTGACCGCCCGTAGAGGTAGCGGCCCCGGCCGATGCCCCCAGAAACGCATTCCAACTACCCGTGGTGATGGCGTAGCCTGCCCGGTTCCCGACAAAGGCATTGTGAGCGTTCTGGACCCCTGACCCCACGCCATAGCCAGCCTGCACACCGACAATCGTATTCCAGCCGCCATCGAGATTATACCCTGCCTGATAGCCCAGATAGGCATTATCAAAGTTGGAACTACTCCGGAAACCAGCCTGATAGCCAATATAGGAGTTATTATTACCCGAAATGTTGTTGTATCCGGCCTGATAGCCGACAAAGGAATTTCCCCCGGTGATATTCCGGTAACCGGCCTTACTGCCAATCATGGTGTTCCCGACGCTTGTTGTCGCCGTGTACCCCGCCGAATCCCCGACCATGACATTGTTATCGCCGGTTGTGTTACTTAAACCCGCTCTTACGCCAATCAGGACGTTGCTGTAACCCGTTGTGTTGTTGGCCCCGGTTTCATGGCCGACAAAGGTATTGGAGGTACCCGTCGTATTATCGTAACCGGCAAAGTAACCCAGCATGGTGTTAAAGCCTCCTGTCTGCGTACTCCCCCCCGCAAAAGCACCCATAAAAACGTTCGCCTGAGCACTTACAATACTGCTGCCTGTCCCGTACCCGACCAGAGTATTCCAGCTGCCCGATGTGGCACTGAATGCTGTAACATAGCCGAGGGCCGTATTGCCGGTACCGGTGGTCATTGCTTGTCCTGACTGCCGGCCAATGAGGGTGTTAAACCAGCCGGTCATGGTTGTATTACCGGCGCCTACACCAAGCATTGTGTTGTCCATGCCCGGCGTAGCCAGTACGGGGCTGACAATACGGAGATTGTTCTGGGCCATTGTTACGCCTGCCGTTATATGAACAACCGCCAGCATCAGGAAAAGTCTGTACATTATTCGTTTCATAGCCTGAGAAGGTTTGACTTTGTGGTCCTGTTAAACTAACCAATTTATCTGTACCTGTTAACGGGTATTGTATTACCGGTTATTTACTTTTTATACATCCAATTCCGGATCAACCGGAGCATGAGCTGTTTTTCGTCCGGAGCGCTGAATTGTGATAGAGCATTCCGGGAATCGGGGCCGACGAAACGTATAAATACCCTTGTCTGATTGCCTTCCCTCAGGGCTGCAATACCAAACGGGAGCCGGTTGCCAGGCTTACCTTCCCCCCTGTCCCGTAGCTTAGTTTGCGGATAGTTGCCGTGGCGTTGACAGGGACCGTAACCGGATGCGCCACCACCACCGCATCGGTACTCACCGGAATCCGGTTACAGGACCATACCGCCGGATCCAGCCAGCTACCGGCTTTCAGTGTCGTCATGGCCGTGCAGGAAACCGGCCTGAAATAGCGGGAATAACTAAACTCCGACGACTGCCCTCCGGCACACACCGTCCGGAGCTGCCATTCATAAAACACGTTGGTTGTCAGGCCGGTCAGGCTGTATGCGGCTCCGGTCAGGGCTGCTACGGTGGTCCATCCTGCCGCGCCGTAAGGTCGCCACCGGAGTTCGTAGCTGACGTCGGGGCCCGCCTCCGACCATTCGAGCCGGACGGATGTGGGAGATAACACCGTCCATGTCAGAATCGCCGGTGCGGAACAGGTGGTATAGATGTAGTCGCTGTTGGTGTAGGCACTGCTTTCCGTCGGCGAGCACACTGTCCGTACCTGCCATTGATAGCTCAGGTTATTGCCCAGCCCCGTAATATCATAATAGGTGTTGGTGGTTGATGCGGGCGCCTCGGTCCAGGTAGTTGTCATATTCAGGCGCCACCGCACCTGATAGGTCAGGCCCGCCAATCCTGTCCAGCCGACTCGCGCCCCCGTTGAGCTGGCCGCCAGCATTGTCAGGTTGACCGGCATACCGCATTGCGCCGTGAACGTGCGCGGAGCACTGTAGGCCGACTGGCTATTGTCCGGACACCGGCTCTGTACCTGCCACTCGTATACACCACCGGCAGTAAGTCCGGTTAACCGCAGGCTGTTCAGAGTTAATGCCGGCTGCGTTTGCCAGGTAGCCTCCCCCTGTCTCCGCCATTGGAGGTCGTAGGTCACAAGCCCCCCGGGGCTGCCCCAGAGCAGATCTGCCTGTGTGGGGACGGTCAGCTCCCGGAGATCAAACGGCACCGCACAATCCATAGTAAAGGTCCGCACGGGCGACCAGGCAGAGGTCTGCCCGTCCGGACAGTTCGTCCGGATCTGCCATTGGTAGGTTTGTCCATACGCCAGGTCTGTCAGTGTAGGCTGTACGTAAAGCCGGCTAATCTGCGTCCACGTGCTAGCCGAAACCGGCTTCCATTGTATATCATACGTATTGCCATAAATCCGGTTCCAGTCGAGCTGCACCGAAGTGAGCGTTTTATTAACTTCTGCCAGGTTAAGCGGGGTTGGGCAAGGTACTGTTACCGTAACAGTATGTGCTGCCGATACGATGCCGCACACCTCGTTTGACACCGACAGCGTATAGACGGTTGTTACCGTCGGGGCCACCGTCAGGCTGACCGGCGTACTGTACAGATCATATAAAAACACACTACTGAAATCAGAGCCGTACAGATAGACTTTCCAAGGCTCACGGCCGGTGATGGTCGCCGTGAGCGTCACCCGCTGGCCGGCCGTAATTGTTTGCGAACCCGTCAGCGTCGCCGTGGGTGACGGTTCCAGCATCAGCACCGGACTATCGTTGCTGACCAGTGCCGGGCTGGTCGACACGATCCGTATCCGGTAGGTTCCGTCGAGGTTCAGGTTGTCCGGAATTGTGGCCGATAACGGCAGGATGGTCGTTTCGGCCAGCGTGGTTGATGCCGCAAAACTTCCGGCCGCATCAGACAGCAACACCCGGAAGCGGTTTGCCGGTCCGAACACACCGCTCGTCGCCACCGGAATCGTTACGGCTTTACCCGTGCAGAACATTCGTGTTGGCCAGGCAGTGATGGAGAGACTCACCGGCAGGTTGTCCGGCAGAATCATCACGCCGTAATCTTCTACCTCACCGGGTCCGTAGGCCGCATGGCCCGGCAACAGGCAGGCAGTGGGCAGGGACGTACCAGGGTCAGCCACAACACGCAGCCGCAGGTAAGTATGCTGTACGGCCGTAACCGGAATGGTCACCAGCCCGCGTACCTCTTCAACACCGAAATTACCGTTGCTGGCTCCGGTATGAATCCGCTCGGTGTTTTCATCAAATACGCCGTCGTTGTTATAATCCAGATAAGCCCTCCGGTTGACGGAGCGGGAGTTAGTGATAAGCGAATACGTAGCCCCCGCCGTCACGATGGTTTTCCGCGTACAGGAAAAATCGGTGTAGTGCCCTTCATGGAGCGGCGCTTCGCCCGACGAATGGTCCAGATTGCCAAAACGCACCCGCGACAGGCCGGTGGTATACTGCCCCGTCGGCTGTCCGGTGGCGATGGAACAACTAACGGGCCGCAGCACTTCCTGAGGCTGTGGCGGTGTCAGGTACGGCGAGCCTATCAGCCCGGGCATTACGGTATAAAGCGCCGTCCGCATCCGGGTCAGCTGCCCCAACGTAAACCGGTTGCCGCAGGAATAGCTCATGAAGTTGTACAGGATACTGCCAAACGGTTGTCCGGTGCAGGTGTTCAGGTGGGTATCGTTACCGCCACCCTGGCACTGATCGTCCAGCTTATGGGGAGCGGTATCGGTTACCCGGTCGCCGTCTTTTTCCGGATTGGCATTGGGCGGGCAGACAAATACGCCGGGCGTATCGGTCTCACTGCCCTCAAAGGTGTGATATAGAAAAAACACATGGCCCATCTCGTGCGTCAGCGCGCCCATCTGTCTGTAGTCGCAAACTATATCCCCGCCAAATGATGCATACGCCGATGCGCCGATCATTTTATTGACCAGATGAATGGTGATGAATTGCCGGCTATCGGCCGTACCGCTGCTGTAGGCCGGCGTGAGCTTACGCAGCTGATTTTCCACGGTAAAGTCACCGTAGACAATACCGGTACTGGCATAGTCGGGTACGGCACTGGCATTAACCCGGACGATTCCACCGAACGACTGGCATGCGGGCGTCCGTTGCGCCAGCGTAAACTGCAACCGGGCATTGGTGCCGGCGGGAGTAGCCCCGACCCCGGCAAACCGGTTATTCAGCTGCGTCAGCTGTGCCTGAATGTCTGCCTCCGATACGTTGGTTCCGCTACCAACCGGTTCCCCAAGGTGATAGACCACAAACATAACCGGAATGACGTGGTTCGTCGTCATATCCATACCGGCTTTATCGAACGTCCGCTCATCGACCCGCCTCACCATCCGGCGGTAAACGCTGTCCGTCTGTAGTTTATCGTTGTGGATGTTTCGGGTACCGCAAGGTTGATCCACGGTTTGGGTCCGGGCGATACCGGCAGTCAGAATAACTAACATACAGGTTAAGGCGCTTGCAAGCAGACCCGGTTTCAGCAGGTGCATATGGTTGTCAGATTAGTGGTATAGTCGTTATCAGCAGTCATTAACACGTTCCGGCGGTTGTCTAATCAGTTTTGTCCCAGCCGCAGCCGCCCGGTGGCGCCAACCACCAGGCGGCCCTGATGCTGCACCGTTTTGCATATACCTGTTGCGCCCGCGCCGATGGTGATTACATGGCCGGCAGCGATCGTCACCGTATCACCCGCCGCCGGAATACGACCGCAGCTCCAGACGGCGGGATCGGTCCAGTTGCCGGTCTTGACGGTGATCATGGACGAACAACTACCAACGGTTACCACCACCGAGGCCGCATCGTCTTCGCCATCGGTGAAACCGGAGTTCGGCGTAGAGTCAACATCCCACACATACGATGACGGATTCAACGGGGCTGCCACCTGCGCCTGAACAAGTCCCGTACCATTGCTGATAGCACGGGCAGTGAACGATAACGGCACACTGCTGCCCGGCAGGATGGGCAGATAGTCAAGCATCGTAGCATCTCCGGTGTTGTCCACTGTCCATTGCGGAATGTGGCTCAACCGGCCGTTTACCAGCCGGAGGGTATTACTCCCCACAAAACTGAAATTGGCAGGAAGCACCACATCCACATACCCCTGAGCGGTGTTGTAGCCTGGTGGGTTGGTCAGCGTAACCGTAAACACAACATCCTGCCCCACAGTCGCGGTGGTCCGGTCGGCCTGTATGCCCAGACTAACATCAACAGACTGCACCTCAACCGTAGCCGTCACGGCCGGTGAAAACGTAGTCCGGCCACACTCGTTCAAGGCCGACACCAAGCTGTAGGTCGTGGTTTTGGCCGGACTGACACGGGCCTCCCAAATGTCAGGCCGCTGCGTGGCGGAGGTCGTTAGCGGGCCGGGCAAAACCGTTGCTGAAAACGACCCCGACTGACCCATTGCCGTCCTCAGATAAGCATATTCTCCCCGATCAGGATGAAGCATGCGGTCATAGGGTGACTTGAAAGGCAAATGCTGTACGGTCAGCGACGCACCCGCACCCGGCGGAGCGTTAAGCCGTACAATGACCCGGTTACTCGTATAGCGACAGCCGTTCGCGCCCAGGGCCTGCACCCAATATGCCCCTGAAGTAGTTACTGAGTAGCTGAAACTATTGGCCCCGGTGAGGTTAGAAAAGTCACTTACCCACGTATAGCTGGTCAGGCCCGATGGCACGCTGAGGGTCAGGCTGCCATTGGTGCATTTCAGTAGTGGCTGACTACTGGTCATGGCCGGACTCACCGTAAATGACAGGGCCGGACAGGTATTAACGTTGACCCATTTACTGACCGAATAATACTGCCCGTCGCTACCTAAACCCGAAACCATGACTTGATAGGTACCACTTTGCGCAAATGTATAGGGCGATGTAATTTGGGTCGATGCGCCGACCGTCGGGACATCCGTAAGGTAATAGATCGGGGTATTCAGGTTGGTTGCAAATGTGGCTGTCAGCCCATTGACCGTGTACGTAAAATCAGGGATGAAATACGTAAGACCGGGATGTGTACTAACACTAACGGGGTTCGATGGCTCGCCGGCACAGCCTGCCGTCGGGAACTGTTCGGAATACAGCGTGGTCACCCTGGCGGTGTAGGTGCCTGAGGAACTGACGGGTAGCGTGGCCGTGAGAAAATTTTCGTTGTAGGAAGCATAGATTGTCGTAAGTGCATCAAAAGGCTGTCCGTTCCGGTACCATTGAATGGTAAAATAGTCACTGGTAAGACCAATTGGCTTACTGGCCCTCAGGCGCAGCGACCAGGCGTCGTAACTATCGTTTGCGACCGTCAGTGTAGCCACCGACGGGGTGGTACTCACCACATCAATCGTTTTCTCAATGGGTCTGGTGCACCCCGGCAGAACAGGATACGCCTTAAACGTATACGTGTTCGGGTTAGCATTGGTAACCGTTACACTGTTGGTCGTACTGACCTGATCCCAGTCGGTGCGCCACCATGCTACACTGGTAATGCCCGTACCGCTCACGCTTCCCGTCAGGACAACCGGCTCAGCAGCACACTTAACGATTTTGCCTGTACTGGCGGGGTATGGTTGTGGGGTAATGGTTAGCGTGGGCACAGGCAGGATGCTGATACTAACGGGCGGAAAGGTAACAGGACAGCCCAGATGGTCAACGGTAAGCCCATACTGCCCCGATTCGGTGGGCACCAGCGGATCAAGCATACGGATGGCTGATCCTGTGACTTTCCCCGGCGTGTAGGCCTGACCATTCCGGGTCCACGTATACTGTGCATCGGGAGCATAAAACCGATCGGGTAGCCTGATCTGCGGCCGGTCGTAAAAACTCTGCTCAGACTGGCAGATCGGGTTGCGGCCCGTCAGTATAAGCTGAGGATTAGATTCAGCCCCGTACACATTAATAAAGAGATCGTTGTCGTTGGGACCCATGGTACCGCAACCGTTACTGACCTGTACACTGTACCGGCCGATCCGGGTGGCCGTATAAGTCTGACTGGTTGCCCCGCTTAGCACCGTCCACGGGTCAGGCAGGCCATTTGCCTGCCAGTCAGGATTGTACTGATACCATTGGTAGGTGAGCGATGCGGGCGACAGATCGGGAAGACCATAGGGCACAATCCGGGCCGTAAGCTTCACGGCATTGACACCCGTACCCACACACAGGGCAGGCAACCGGTCAGGTTCGATAAAGTTGCGGGTGGTATTGTCGATCCCCGGCCGGATGGTCAGGGGGCCTGAGTAATCACTGGCTACGTATGGACTGGTACTGATTACCCGCAACCGAAAACCAGTCCCCGACAGGTCGCGGGGCATATCGAACGTAACAGTCCCGTTGCTCACATACCCATCTACCCACTGATCGCCCTGTCCCGTTGGACCAGTCAGGGCGACCCGGAAGTTATAGTCACCGTTCTGATTCAGAAACGTACCGGTGGTACTGAAGGGCACCGTTATACGGGTACCGGCACAAAGCGTGGCTGACGGGAGGGCGCCGAGTGCCACCCGTAGGTTATTTCCCCCCGTATTGACCGTCACGGTTGCCGTGCCGCTGCCCGGATTGCTCTGTAAGCCACAGTCCGATGATACACGCGTAACGAAATAGCGGGTAGTCTGACCAGGCCGGACAGTAATCGTCTGAGTTGCGGTACCGAGTATAAGCGGAGACGAACCGTTGTACACGAAATCAGACAGATATACCGCCAGGCCATTGATACCCCCGTAGGTATTACTAGCAGGATTCGGACGGGTAAGGGTAATGGTTGCGGTCTGGTTCTGGTTGATGGTGGTGCTGCCGCTCACGTTAACGGCTTCGGCGGTGGCGTTACCAATCCGGGCAAAGCCGATGTCTTCCATCGTTGCACAACTGCTTTTGGTTGCCCGCACTGTAAACGTACCCGGCAGGGTGGTTGAAAAAACCGTTCCGGTCTGACCGGCGACAGGAAGCCCGTTGCTGAACCACTGCAGATCGGCCTGTCCCCGGTTTCTCAGTTCAAAGCGCGCCGGGCTTCCGGGACAAATCACTTGCCCGTTGCTTGCCAGATCCAGTTGCTTTACCCGGAACTCCGACTCCCCGACGATGGGAATACTACCCGGCGAGGCAATGGTAAAGGGTGCGCTTACCGGGCTGCAAACACTACCAACGCAGATTTTCAGCCGATAGCCGTTTCCGGCCGGCAGCATATCCTTCCACGCCGACAGGTCGATCAGGTCATAGTATGTACCGTTTGACCGGATTTTGCTGTATAACACCCGCAGTTGCCGGGTAAAGGAGCCGCCGGCATCAGACAGGTATCCGTCAACAAGCACATCGGCAGCCGGAAAGCCCGTCAGATTATACCCAATCTGGGTACTGCCACCGGCACATACTGTTGTGACATTCAGTGCGGGGGTGGTAAAGGTAATGCTTTGCCCGTAAAGCAGGGAGGGCAGAAGCAAGAGTAGCAGTAAACAACGCAATACCATAGGCGAAAGCCGGAATATAGGGTTATACCGTTGAGAGATTTCCTGAGAAAGGCCGGACAGCAGGCGATCCTGCATGGCACGATCAACATTGGTTATATGCATGTGCAACAACTCATTCCACAGTCCCGAATGCTACCTTGCCTCTATAATTCTGAAAGCCCGGCCCGCCGATAATGAATACGCCGTTGGACAAACAAACAGAAAACCCGTTTTGGGTAGTGGCCGGTGCATTGCCGGTTATTTTCCGAAGCTGTGTCCAGCTACTGCCAGCGCGTACAAACACATACGCTGCCCCCTGTCTCGTACTGCCGCCCACAGCAGCGCCGGGAGCACCCACCAGCACATAATCTCCGGAAATCGAGACACTAAAGCCAAAACTATTACCCGGCTCCCCATCACTGGCGGCGAGTACTGCTTGTAAGACCCAATTAACTCCCGATCGTACGAATACAAATGCCAGTCCCGTATTCGTTCCCTGTCCAGGTTGCCCAACGACCGCATACGTACCTGTTATGAAAACATTTCTACCCAGGTTGCTTTTCCCTGAACTTTCGTTGTCAGCGAGTTTAGCCTGTTGTGACCAGCTACTGCCAGATCGCAGGAATACATAGGCCGAACCGGCATCAATTAAGCCCGACGCATCATTGTACGGAGCACCAACCAATACATAATCCCCTGAAACAGAGACACTCGACCCAAAAAAATCATTGGTTGCACCATCGCTGGCGGTAAGCTTAGCTTGTTGATTCCAGCTACTGCCCGAGCGCACAAACACATATGCCGAACCCTGATCAGTATTATTACCGATATCATCACCTGAACTACCAATCAAGGCATAATCTCCGGAAATCGAGACACTCATCCCAAAGTTATCATTGATCATACCATCATTGGCAATGAGTTTGGCCTGCTGTATCCAGGTACTCCCCGAACGCACAAACACATACGCCGAACCTTTGCTGTTATCGTCCGCACGTGAACCTATCAGGGCATAATCACCCGAGATGGCCACGCTGGCACCGAAAAAATCAGCCGCGGCACCATCACTGGCAATAAGGTTAGCTTGCTGTACCCAGGTACTCCCCGAACGCACAAATACATACGCCGACCCCTGAACGCTAATGCCCCCGACTTTATCGTTAGGTGCTCCCACCAGCGCGTAATCTCCGGAAATCGAGACACTCAAGCCAAAAAAATCACCCGGCTCCCCATCACTGGCAAACCGGTCAATCGGAGCAGGATTGTTGTACGTATCGGTGGAAAGAGGGAGCCAGTTCTGTCCGTCAAACAGATATAATTTACCTTTATCCAGATCGAACACCAGGGCCCCTACCTGTGGATTGGCAATGGCCTGGCGCTGCGCCGAAGTCAGCCGGGGCGGATAAAAGGCTTTGTTATTAGCCGGGCTTTTCAGGTCCAGCACCGCTGAGGGATGAGGGGTACCTCCCATGCCAATCTGCGCGAACGCCACACGGCCGGTCAGGACAAAGGCTATTGTAATTAGGATAATACTGAGGGGTTTCATGTGAGATGTGTTCAATTAACCGCCAGACAAAACGGGTTTACGTATTAATCACCGACAAACAGCCAGATCTTTTTTGCTGGTAAAATTGGGGAAGCGGCACGAACCAACCGGTCATGGAAAACCATGATTTTGCCTCATGGTTTTCCATGTTTTTGCGGGCAAATACGCAATCGGGAAAGGCCGCCTGCACACAAGGTGTCGTGTGGTCAGGGACGCGGGGGGATCGGGAGGGGGGGGAATGACCGGCCACGCCGGTAGTCAGGGACGTCTGCATCACGGGGTATGTCTGGTTGCGGAATCAAACATACGGGTGCAAAATCGCCCGGTATTGTAAAAATGCGACATCCGGTCCTGGTCAGCAGTCCGGATGTCGCAGGGGGTATCTAGTCATTGGCCAGTACGCGCACCGGCCCGAGCAATCCCGACGGCATCGGCTCCCAGCGGGCCGCATCGAACGGCTTGTAGGTAATGTCGACAATGTTAATGTCGTAAAACTTCTTCCAGGCCGGTTGCTGTTTGTCGCGCAGGCGCATGTAATTGGCCGACAGGTTGGTCACCTCGATCTTCAGCTGGTTGCCGGTCTGTTTCAGCCAGCCCGCCGGTATTTCCAGCTCAAACGGAATCGACCAGGCAAGACCGGCGTCGTGGCCGTTGATCCAGACGCGGGCCGTTTCGCGGACATCGCCCAAATCGAGGCGATAGGTCGTTTTGGCCTGCGGCGCGGCGGGCAGGTCAAACGTGGTGGTATACATCGCCTTGCCGGAGAAATAAACCGCCGAGTCGCCGAGGGCCGGCCACGACGTCAGCTGCGCCAGCGTACGCGTCCCCGACAGCGCCGGTTTGCCCGCACCGAACGACAGTGACCACGGGCCGCTCAGCTGCATCAGCGGACGGAAGGTGGTCGTCTTCTGCACTTTCGGCACAATGGAGGGCGAACCCCACGCATCTGAACTCACCAGGCTGCTCAGAAAACACGACTGCCCCGGCAACAGCCGCAGCCAGACCTCATCGCTGCCGTCTGTTTTTTTGCGGGTAATCAGCATTTCGGTTTTGTTGGTCAGCGGATCAAACCGCTGCGACACCGGCCGGTTCACCGTCACCCATCCTTCCGTAAACCGGTTGTTCAGGTTAGCGACGAAATACAGGGCCGCGTCATCGGCTTTTTTCCGGATAAACGACAGACCGTTCGCCCCTAACGCTTCCGGCAGCACCTTTAACCCCGTCAGCATGGCCGGTACATCGGCAGCCACCCGAACGCCCGGCCGTTTGGCCAATGCCTGCCCTATTGTTTTGACCGACGCATTCCGGCGGGCCGCATCGCGGAAACCCGGCGCCAGTTGCGGCAGGTTTTTCTCAAAAACAATCGTAGCCCCCTGCCCTGCCAGCCGCGCCAGCTGCTGCATGGTGCCTTCAGGCATATACCGGCAGTCGGGCACCACAATTATGCGGTAGCTGCCGCCTTTCGACACAATCCGGCCGTTGACAACCCGTAGGTCCGTCAGCTGTGCATCCGAAACGGCATCGAACGTAAAGCCTTGCTGCCGGAATTGCTCACACAGTTTGCCGAACGGCTGCGGCGACAGCCACCGCTCCACATGGTGTACGTCCAGCTGCTGAATGCCGCCCTGCGACTTGCCCGGCAGCGCCCAGATGTCCTGCATCGGGAAATACACCAGCAGATCGTTGTCGGGCCGGCTCGCCTGCAACCGCGCCTGCGAACGCTCCACGTAGGCATTCAGTTCGGGGTATTCGTTCCAGAAGTGGGTCGAAGGGCTATAGTTGGTCGAGGCGTAGAAAAGCCAGCCCGGCCACGCCTCACCGGGCGGCGAATAGGTGGTGCCGTGGTAAAAAATATGGTTGATCCCCGCCGTAAACAGCTCATCGATCTGCGGTTTTATCTGCGACAGCGACACCTTGAAGTGGTTGGCCAGCCAGGTCGTGGTTTCGGAGCTGACCAGCGGTTTGCCCAGCAGGTGCGCGGGCGACGACGCCAGTTTCATGGCCAGTACGCTGGGGTTGCCGAAGCGGTCGGGTTCGTAATCGGGATCGACCCGCAGACCGGGAATCGGGAATTTGCTGGTGCCGAACGATTCGGTCTCCGGAATATCGGCCAGGGCATACAGATCCAGCAGGTTGCCCGGCGAGCCGTGGGCCTGATTGCGGGTCAGGTAGCCGTTCCGGCGTGCCCAGCCGGTCCAGGTCGTGGTAAACTGATCGAGCAGCAGCTCGGCAATGGTCTGGTAGTAATCCTGCCGCACCCGCACGCTGGCCTCGGCTATGGTCGTATCCAGAAATGCAGCTTGCTGGCTGTTGAGGTCGTAGCCGCGCCGCTTCCGGAACTCGGGCAGGAACTGGTCGGTCCAGTTGGCGCCGTAGATTTCATAGGAGTCGTTATACATGGCCCGCGGCTTTTCGGCCAGCGGAATCAGGGTCGAGTCGAAGCGGGTCAGGTACTGCCGCACCGCTTGTTTGTCGAACGGATCAACCACGAGACCTGCCCCGCCGGGTGCCGGGCGTTTCACCTGCTGCCGGGTGGGTACGCTGGTCAGTTTGCCATCGGCCAGCTTCCACTGCTTCGCCCCCATCGCCGGTGTCACGTTGGGCCCGCCGAAGGGCCAGCCGGTCCCCGTAGTCAGGTCAACACCAAGGCGTAAACGTTTGGCTTCCTGCACCGTAAACTGAAAATGAGCCAGCCACTCCGGCCCGAGAAACGGCTTAAACTGGTTTTCGTAGCCTTTTACCCCGTAAATCGGAATGATGTGTACGCCACCCAGACCCGCTTTGGCAAACTGTTCGAGCTGGCTTGTAATGCCCTCGCGGGTGACGCCGCTGCCCATCCACCACCAGTAGGTCCACGGTTTGGCCGTGTTCAGCGGCTGCGCCGTCAGGGGTTGGGTAAAGGGTCGCACAAACGCAAACCCCGCTAGAAACAGGAAAAGAACAGCCTTTTTTCGGATTCGGGTCGTAACCATGGCAATCGCCTGATGAAGATGGGTTAATTGAAAATTTGTGTAAACATAATGCAATACGGAGGCTAAACTGTTATGCAGTTTCATGTACATCGCCGGGCAGTATTACTGACACAAAAATCAAAATTTAATATATTTCTAAGCCGCTGAGTATGTTTGATCTACTCACAACTCTATATTCTTGTAGCACAGTCAACCCTAACCTTACCACTATGGATTATTATACCGAACGAAAAACGGAGGAAGAACAAGCCCCCGAAAAACGCTCCCAGCGCTATGCGCTGCTGGCCCTGCTGCTCCTCCTGCTCGGCTCCCTCGGCTGGGGCATTTACCACTGGAACCAGGGGACCGAACTGAAAGCGGCCAACAACACCCTGACCAAACAGGCCGACTCATTGCTGACCACGAAAAAGACGCTGGAGCAGGAAGTCAGGACCATCTCCGGTCAGCTGGAAACGGTACGGGACGAAAACAAATCGCTGAACGAGAACCTTGCCGGTCTGACCAATACGCTGGCCGAAAAAGACCGCGTGCTGACGCGGCTGAAAAAGGAAAACAACTCGCTGGGTTCGCTGAAAAAGCAGGTAAGCGAATTGCGGAAACTGCGGGCAGCGCTGGCCGGACAGCTCAATACCCTGACAAATGATAATCAGCGGCTCGCCAGTGAAAACCAGCAGCTCCGCGAGAAAAACGACGCGTTGCTGGTCGAAAATCAGATTCTTAAAAGCAAACCGGAGAAGGTCGAAGAAAAGCCGAAAGCACCCGTGTTGCGGGCCAACTCCCTGCGCGTCGAAGTCATCCGCCGCCGCGACAAGCTGACGGTAAAGGCCCGCCGCGTGCGCAAAATTGCGGTTATTGTTGACCTTCCCGACGAACTGGCAGACGCATCGGCTGGCAAACAGACGATTTATGTCAGCCTGAAAGATATGGCCCAGCGCCCGCTGAAAGCCGAGGACAGCCGGCAAGTGACGGTCGATGCCCCGGGGATCATGAACCCCGTCACCGTCCACATGAGCCAGGTGGTTGACGTCTCGAAAGCGGGTAAGCGGCTAACGTTCCCCTATGAGTTGAGCGAACGCCTGAAGTCAGGCATTTATTCGGCCGAGCTCTTTACAGACAAGGCCTTTCTGGGCCGCGTCGAGTTCCGGTTGCAGTAACGGTCGCGGGCCTCTCCGATTGGGGAGGCCCGGATTTTTTGGAGGGGGGGGTTACCATTACGCTACACAGAGAGTTTGAAGAATTCCCAAAGCCGATGAACGGGCTATGAAAGTCATACGTGTTTTGTATTGTCCGTAAAGCAGTAAACTTGCTGACAATACAGAATACACTATTCGTATTTTGTATTGTACAAGCTAACTACCTAAAGCCAAACAGCCCTCATCCACCTCTATATCAGCCGTTTGTGTGGCAAATAAGTTGAATTCTTGGAGAACTTTGACAATTTCTTACTTTTGTCTTAGATAGGCACAAGTTGCGTCTATTTGGGAGTTAGTGGTAATTTTAAATGACAGTACAGACAGCAATGAAAATATACAGTAAGTCACACTTCAAAGACGAAAAAACTGACCGAAACTATTTTGAAAATTGGGTATCACAATTAGAAAAAAATAACGGCAGGCAATATGAGCGTTACGAAATCGAAACATCGCTTGGTAAAACAATAGTTTGGGGTATTCACACAAAAGAAGAACACTCGGACACATTAGTAATTTTCCCAGGAGCAAGAACCACTTCATTAATTTGGGACTTTGACAAAGGTCTTGACAACCTAAATCATAAAATGAGAATTTTTATGATTGAAACGAATGGACTTCCAAATTTAAGTGACGGTTCAACACCAGACATTAAATCACTGGATTATGGTATTTGGGCAACCGAAGTTTTTGACAAACTAAATATTAAAGATGCTTTTATTGCTGGAGCTTCATTTGGCGGACTGATTTGTATGAAATTGGGAATAGTAAGTCCAGAAAGAATAAAGGCAGCATTTTTATTAAACCCTGGTTGCCTACAACCCTTTTCCTTGACCATTAAAAATCTCTATTTTAATATTCTGCCAATAATAAAACCGACTAAAATAAATGTATCAAAATTTCTTGATAAGGCAATTTTTTCTAAACCACATCATAAGCTGTCCGACTTTTCAGAAAAAATGCTTGTCGACTATGAAGTTTTCGCAATAAGTCGCTACAAGGATAGGACGCAAAAACCTTATTATATGAACAGGCAACTTGAAGAAGTTAAAGCAGAGACATTTTTACTTGTTGGTGATAAAGACCTTTTATTTCCTTATCAAAACTCAGTTGCCAATGCCAAAAGGCAGATTAAAACACTGATAGAAACAAAAATATTCAACAGCGTAGGACACGGAATTGAAACATACGACAAAGCACTAAATTATATTGGAGAGAAAATAAAAAACTACCACTAACAGTACCTTGCCAAAAGCGGGGCGTTCGTGGTGGCAGAAACTTTTCGGCTCCGAATGAACATTAGTGCTAGCTTGAAAGGTCGGTGCTTCAAAATCCACGCCTTCGGCAAGCTGCAAAACGTTAGCGGTCAGCTTAAAGAGGACACAGACACATAACACAATTTAAAAAATAGAACTATGATTAAAGCAAATGTCATTATTACGGTTTTACTGACAATTTCATTCCAAACATTTGGACAACATCTTGGATTAACTTTTCAGAATGCAGAGAAACAAGGAATTTCAATAAAGCATTTAGACAGTGTCTACACGAGTGCAGTGCATACTGACACTTCACTCGCAGTTTTCAAAACTGAATCTGCACAAGAAGCAATGCAGCAAGCATATATCAAACTATTGCAGGACTTTGGTAAATTCCTTTCAGAGAACAATTTTAAATGGGAAAAGCCGACAAGGTGCTTTAATAAAATATACTTTAACGCAGACGGAACAATAGATTATTTTCTGTTCAATTTTCTTGGCAAACCTGAAGACAAACCTGCTGAAAATATTGAAAAGGAATTTCAAAGATTACTGAATGTTTTTATCTCAGACTACAAATTTTCTCTAACTGCTAAAACAAAGTTCGCCCAATGCAGTCCGACAACCTATATGCAAAAAAAATGACAAATATTATTGCCTACTGATTCTGTAAAATGATAAACGAAACAACCATAATAGAAAGCCGAACCGCTAACAGCCGTTTTGCAAAAGCGGGGGTTAAGTGCTTCTATGACAGTGAAGTGGTTAATCAAAATTTAGTGCTTCGTTTGAAGTTTAGTGGTGAAAGTTGCCACCTTCGCCAAGCCGCAAACCGTTAGCGGCAATGCCCAGTTCTCCCGCGGTTGTAGACAGCTCCCACCTATTTAATAATTCATGCCAATCTAACTTACGGATTAGAGAACATCTCTCCAATATGTAGAAAATATGAAAAATGGGGCTCTCTAGTCAAATTTTCACCCTTCGGGTAGCCTCAAACCGTTAGCAACAAGGCAAACAGACACCAACAATGACGACACAAATCGTAATCGTATTACTGCTGACATTTGTAATCAACCTGATTACGACACTATCGTATTCGGTTAGAATAGTCGGTATCCGGACAGGACGGATTGCTATTTCCTTTGCCTTGTTTAATATTCTTGTGCTTGTATCGAGAACAGCAAACGGTTTTCAGGCACCGCTTCTGGCAAAGACAGTCGAGAATGACATTAAAATAGGTGTGCACGACAACATTGAGACGTTTCGGCTTATCATTCTTTCCTGTACCATGGCTACACTTATCGGAGCCTTTCTCATTCCGACATTTCAACGGATTTTGTCGAAAGCAGTCGTTAATTTCAGCGTTCATAAATCAATGGGAAAGCTGATACTGCATGGCTTTTCTAAAACAGGTATTCTGTACTTTAAAGACAATTTGACGATTCCGCACAAGGACAATATCGCTCAACTAAAAATCGACAGTGAATTCCCCTGGAGAATCTTCATTTTAAACATTTTCGCCGTTGCGATCCTGACAATTGGTGTTTTATCTGCTGTTTACGCTTCCTATCTGAACCCTGAGTATAGAACTACAGCGAGTAACCTGTCGGCGTTCATAAATGGTTTTGCGACGATTCTGATGTTTGCCTTTATAGACCCGCATTTATCAGCCATGACAGATGATGTAACATTGGGGCAATGTTCAGAAACAACATTCAGGAAATATATCGTGTATATGACGATAGCCCGACTGTTCGGGACAATGCTGGCGCAAGTATTATTTTTACCAGGCGCTCAGCTATTAGCGTGGACAGCGACACACCTATAGCCGGAAGGAAATGACATACGACCGGCACAGGGTTGGCCTCAGGCGGAGTAATGTGCGCCCCCGCACCCTTGTACTCCGGAACCCACCCAAATAAAGCCCTGAACCGTTAGCGGCAATTGAGTCGGTACTATCCACAAAAACGACTAAGGCTATTGAACAGAATACCGTATGGACAACTTAACAACGTTGATTAAAGCGTTAGAGAAGGAGAAAGCAAGCCTTCAACAACTTATCAACGAGGCTGTAAACCAGCAGGAGTTTTTAAGTGCTCATTTTCATTTCGAGGCCCTTACGCAACTTAACACCCGGCTTCAGACGTTGAAAACCCTTGACGATGATCTGTACGAAAAGAAGTATTTCCTTAAAACTGGTGAGGGGACGTTAAACTGGTCATCTGGCAAGGCTTGTGATAAATACTGACAAATCCGGTATACCTGAGCCTGATACACCTCAATGCCCGGCAGTTTTTCAGCAACTTCGGGCTCTTGTTTATAAACAGTCAGGCCCCCCGGCAAGGCGAGTTTATCCTGTAAGGGCTGCTTCAACAGCCTTAAACTGGCAAACTAAATGACTGACTAACAACTATTTGAAGTTAGTCGTATCGGCTACGGATACTGTGTTATCGCTTGTGTTTGGGGACAGGCCCAGTTGCAGGGCTAAATTTTGAACTATACTCATCCAAAATTATATTTTAATGTTTTTCTGGATTTTAATTGATATATCAATTATATTTGCATCAAACAAATAACTCAACATGGAAAAAATAGACGAAATAATTTTTTACACCTTAGAAAAGTCAATTAAGGTCTATCGAAAATATGCTCAAAACCAAATCTTAAAAAATGGCTATGATATTACGATTGACCAATGGCTAGTGTTAAAAACCTTGCAGGAGAATAAAAATCTTTCACAAAATCAGATTGCAGAGCTGGTATTCAAGGACTTTGCATCTATTACCAGAATAATCGAATTATTATCCAAAAAAAAATATATACAACGTACAATTAACAGCAACGATAGAAGAAAGTTTGTCTTGGATATTACAGAAGAAGGAAATAAAATTATTGAAAAAATTTACCCGATTGTGATTGAAAATAGGGCAAAGGCATTAACAGATTTTAATTTAGAAGAAATAAATAATTTAAAGGCTCAACTAGATAAAATAATTAACAACTGTAAAAACTAAAAATAATGGAAAAGTCAAATCTACCTCCGCAAATACCTATGCCCCAAGGCATTCCACTTCGTTTGGAATTTGATTCTATGGAAGATGCACGTGAACACCGCAAGAAAATGCTTATAGCATCGTTCCGGATTTTTGACAAATTTGGCTTTAATGAAGGAGTTGCGGGACATATAACAGCTCGTGACCCCGAGTATACCGACCATTTTTGGGTAAATCCTTTTGGTATAGAGTTCGGGAGTGTTAAATTGTCGGATTTAATATTGGTTAATCATTCGGGGCAAGTAGTAGAAGGCAAATATTCGGTTAATAAAGCAGCATTTGCCATACACTCTAATGTACACAAAGCTCGTCCAGATGTTATTGCGGCCGCACATGCCCACTCTGTTTATGGTAAAGCTTTTTCTTGTTTGGGCAAGACCTTAGATCCCATTACTCAAGACGCCTGTGCATTTTTTGAAGACCATGCCATTTATACTGAGTTTGGAGGTGTTGCAGGTGAATTAGATGAAGGTGCAAGGATTGCAAAGGCATTAGGTAAAAATAAAGCAGCCATTCTCCAAAACCATGGACTTATTACAGTTGGGCAAAGCGTAGAAGAAGCTGTCTGGTGGTTTGTAACAATGGAACGCAGTTGTCAAGCTCAAATATTAGCTGAATCAACGAATACACCAACCATAAAAATTGATAGTGAAACAGCTCTTCAAGTGCGTCGAGATACTGGTTATCCGCTTGCTGGAATGTTCAGTTTTCATACACTTCTGCAAAAAATCGAACGACTTATTCCAAATCTGTACGAATAATTATTCATTTAACCCTTATTGACTCAAAATGCTAGGGGTAACACAATTACCTTGAAAGTATATCATTGTTTTCAAATGAAAAATTTATTCAGGCTATTGCTCGTTTGCTCCTTCATTTTGGGACTTATTTCCCTAAGTATATTGATTTTGGGTAATAATAGAGGAGATATTGGTCCTTATATCATTGCCGCTTTGGTTTGTTTTGCCATTGGAGGAATGAATAACTCTAAGCTTAAACAAACCACGTTTATTTCGTGGACATTTGCAGTGGTAGCTTTAGGTATGTTTTATCCACAATATTTTCAAAAAGCTGGAGATTTTAAACTGAACACTTTGGTAGTGCCTTTACTTCAAATTATAATGTTTTCCATGGGAACTGAAATGAGTTTGAAGGATTTTGAAGGGGTAGTAAAAACACCAAAAGCAGTAATAATTGGTTTGGTAAGTCATTTTACAATTATGCCAATGGTAGGTGTAATTATTGCAAAAAGTTTTGGTTTTCCACCCGAAATAGCAGCAGGTTTTATCCTGGTTGGCTGTGTACCTTCGGGGGTTACGTCCAATGTAATGGCTTTTATAGCTAAGGCAAACTTACCATTATCAATTACAATTGCCACAGTTTCTACGTTGATTGCTCCCCTGATGACGCCTCTATTAATGAAAATATTGGCTGGGCAACTAATAGAAATTGATTTAATGAAAATGGTGCTTCACGTTCTCGAAATTATTATAGCTCCTGTGATATTAGGGTTGGTTGTCAATAAATTAATTCGGAACGGGGTTTCTTGGTTGCAATCAATCATACCAACTTTATCAATGTTAGGTATGCTGTTGATAGTTCTCTTAATTGTATCATCTGGTCGAGATAATTTACTTAATACAGGCCCTTTGCTCTTTTTGGCTTGTATGATTCACCATACTACCGGCTACTTATTTGGTTATTGGAGCGGACGATTGACAGGTCTTGATGAGGCCACATGTCGAACAATTTCATTGGAAGTAGGTACTCAAAATTCGACACTTGCCTCAGTTCTTGCTTTGCAAATGGGTAAAGTTGCTACTGTTGGCTTAGCGGCGGTAATTTCTATTCCCTGGATTACAATTGAAGGAACATCCTTAGCAAATTGGTGGCGAAATAAAGAATAGCCTAATCAGGGACTTTCTCTTTGTAAAATGAGAGAGTCCTATTTTGCTTTTTTATTTTCCATGATAAAAGCAGCTACCAGGAAATATATTGTGTATATGACCATAGCCCGACTGTTCGGGACAATGCTGGCGCAAGTATTATTTTTACCAGGTGCGCAGCTATTAGCGTGGAGGGCAACACGCATTTAGAACGCAAATGCCGAAACACCATGAGTAACGTTATAAGACTACTACTACTAATCTGCCTTCTATTTCCCGCTACTGCATCTGCAGAATGTACAATGGCAGGACTTTGGGTTTTTCCGGGCGGACAGACAATTAAACAAAACTCAGTTTTTATTCTTAACGGCTATGCTGAAAGCCAAAAAATAATTTTAGGCCTTACTAAAAAGTATCCTATTTATCTTAAGAGTAGAAATAAAAAAATCAAGCTCATTGTAACTGAAGTACATTATGGACAATTTCATTTAACTCAGGCAGTACTGAAACCCGAAACAGAATTAGAAGCCGGACTTAGCTATACAATGCATATTGACAGCTTACCAAAATACGAGAGATTTAATAAATACAACAAAATAACACAAAAATATGAACCGGTAACGTATACGGTTATTTCAGGAAAAGATGTTGAAAAACCTCAGCTATTGCAAAAGCCAAAAGTCTTAAAAAAGACACTTGTCTTTTTTGGCTGCGGTCCCTCTATTCACGTTGTTTTTAGTAGTCCGGCAAAAGATGCCTCAGAACTAATTGTAAAGACAACCGTTAAAAATATTAAGTCAGGTAAAGAAACAACCTACTATGTAGAACCTGAGGGAGACAAATTAAAAATAGGCCACGACATGTGTGCCGGTGCCTTTGATTTTGACGATAGTAATCGTTATGAAGTGGAGTTTTCCTTTATGGATGCATCAGGTAACATTACAACCTGGACTGGTGAAAGAATAAAATTCACAAAACCCGGGAAGGTATCAAGTTATCGGGACGAGTAAAAATCACAATCATGTTTGAAGAAATTATTGTACTCGTAGTTTCAATTGTGTTTATAAGCAGAAAACAGCGCGGGAAACATGGCAGGCTACCCCTGAATGTAAAATGCTCGTAAACTGGAAAGCACTGACAAACTCCTTGTAAAAAGCCGTTTTGTATCGTTTGTGCCCAAATATGCCTATGCAAACATTATACGTATCAGATGAGAAATGTATGCCCGGAATTCCTCATCTGATACGTGTAAAAGGCCGCTAACGTTCTTGAAATACGTCGGTTAACTTACCGCTAACACTACCTTCCCGTTTACACCACCTGCCGAAACCAAATCCTGAGCTTGTGCCGCTTCGGCCAATGGCACTATTTTAGACACAATAGGTTTGATTTTGCCCTCTTTTACCAGTTGCAATCCGTTCTCTACGTTTCCCGAACTGAGGTCTGACGAAACAAACCGGGCGTCTACCTGATATTGCCGGGCTAATTCGGGTGATGGCATTCCTGCAATGCTCAGTAACTTTCCACCTTGTTTCAGTACCTCAAATAGTTTGGCTTGTGCAGGTCCTCCCGCACAATCTGCTACCAAATCGACGGTAATACCCTGTGCAGAAATATCCGTTGTTTTGTAATCAAAAACTTCGTCCGCGCCTAACGCTTTTACCAGATCTACGCCGCTGCCTGATGCGGTGGCATATACATAAAGCCCTTTGTTTTTTGCCAGTTGTACCATCGTTGCTCCCACTGATCCGGCAGCCCCTTGAATCAGCACCTTTTGCCCTTCCTCTAACTTACCTTCGGTAAACAGAATACTTTCGGCGGTGCCAATGTTTACGGCCAGCGACGTGGCTTCTTCAAAGGTCAGATTATCGGGCTTATGGGAAACAAAGTACTGGTTAGCAACCACAAATTCAGCATAGGCATTTGCCATGGTTACGGCTATTACCTCATCGCCAACGGCAAACTTTTTAACATTATCGCCCACGGCGACCACAATTCCCGCCGCATCTAACCCCGGCACAAACGGCAGCTGAACCGGCCGCATTTGCTGCATATAACCCATCCGGATTTTAATGTCCAGCGGATTGACACTTGCTGCCTTTACCTGTATCAGAACATCATCGGCTGTTTTGATTTCCGGTTGCGGTATGTCATTGATTGTCAACACATCTGACAAGCCAAAACCTTGATATTGTATCGCTTTCATGTACGTTTTCATTTAACATCGTTTGATCATACAAACTTAGTACCTTTGCCTACATAACCTGTATTGGCAATATTAATGTGTATAGGCTAACATAATAGACTAATGGAAAATACAGTAATCAGGAAGACAAAAGAGTTTATGCCCGGTAATTGTCCGGTGGTGTATTGTATGAATATTATTGGCGGAAAATGGAAGCCAAGTATTATCCATATGATCAGAACGGGTAGAAACCGCTATAGCATATTACTGAAAAATATAACCGAAATAAGTAAACAGACGTTGACCAACCAATTAAGAGAACTGGAAGCGGACGGCATTATTGACAGAGTAATTTTCCCCGAAATACCCCCCAGAGTCGAATACACCATTACCGACTATGGCAAAACCTTATTGCCCATAATTGACAGTATGTATCAATGGGGTATTCAGAATATGAAAACCGACAACAAAGGATACTGCGATGCTACGTAAAGCTGCCAGGTATTTTCTGCCGGCGGTAGGTTAAGCTACCGCCGGCAGACGGGCACTAAACGATAAATCCTTAGTCACGGCATTCGTCGACCTATCACAATCCTTTTTTACAACACCGACGCCAGCAGTCCCAGTAATACCACGCCGCCAAGGGTAGCCAGCCAGGTCCGGAAATAGCGGCGGCCTTCGCGTTTTCGTTCGTCGCGGGCCATGTCGCGGTATAGCTTCAGGTCAGGTTTCAGCGCGCGGATCAGGAAATAGATGCCGCCCGAAAGCACGCCCGTACCCAATAAAAACACCAGTGCGGCCAGAAACGCTTTTTCGGCACAGAGCAGCCCGCAGGCCAGCGGCACCGAGAAATAGGCCAGCGTAAGGCCCAATAGGAATAATAAAATGTAGCCGATGCGGGTACCGGTCAGGTTCTGGCCGGCCGGTGTATCGTCGCGGCGGAGCCTGTTCCGGAACACGTTGTGCTTCGTTTCCTGCCGCAACGCCTTTTCACGGATATAATCGTTTTCCGTAGCGCCAACGGTCCGCCCCGAATCGCCGGCGGTTTCGATACGGCTGTAACTGCCCAGTCCGCCCGACGGGTGCAGGGTCTGCGAACGCTCTGCCCAAATCGCCCCACAAGCCATAAACAGGCATAAATTCAGCGTAAATACCCCGAACAGACCGGCATACTTCATCCGGCGCGACAACGGTCCGACGATTTTTCCGTAGTCCTGCATGCCGGCGGCAATCCCGACCAGCACCACCACCAGTCCGTGCAGCAACCAGGGCGACAGTCCCCCTGCCGGTTGTTCTGCGGCCCAGACACCGGCTCCGATTGTCACGCCGAGCAGCGCATTCAGGATTTCAAACAGAATGATCAGGCCGATTGCCGGCAAGGTATGGCGGTGTGCCCAGATTGAGATACGTTTCATAGTGGTACAGGGAAAAGGTTTTGGTGTTGTACTGCCAGCCGGCAGCGTTTACCCCTAAACCACTGGCCTCCAGCTTCGTTCAGTTTCCTATTTTCCGGCAGGCTGGTGCTGCATCAACCGGTCAATGATGGCCGTCACCTGCGGTACCGGCATGGCAGGAACAAGGTAAAAATGGCCCTTCCCCTGCTCATCCCAGGTATTTGATCCGTCAGCGGCCACCCGCATCCGCCCCGGTTTCAGGGTGTAGTAACCCGTGGTGCCCTTAATGGCGACCAGCACGGCGGTCTGATCCCAGCTCATGCGCCCATGGCGGTCGCCTTCCGCTTTGGGCAGGCAAATGGCAAATACATCCTTAACCGGACTGTTCCTAATGGCCGGATTCTGCACCAGCGGCAAGCCCGTTTTTATTTCCTTCCCGATATCAAACCCGCTCAGGATGATCTCCGTCGGCCACTGCCCGAACACCTGCTGAGAAGCACCGGCATCCTTATGCACGTTAAACTCGCGGCCGTTGGGAAACCATCCTGCCATACTCACCAGCCGGGCCACTTTCCGCGCAACCAGCTCCCGTCCGGTCAGCGGTGAGTACCGGTCGCCGGGCGAGGCCAGCAGGTTAGCCAGATTGGTCAGGAAGCCAACGGTGACAATCGTGACGCTGTGGTCGGGTTGCCGGGCCAGTACCTGCCGGTAAACGGTTACGGCATCGGCCGCTTGCTCGTTTTGAGTGATCCGGTGCGGGTAGCGAACCACCAGCGTATCGGACCAATGCTGAAAATCCCCTTCGTTTACCGCCGCGCCTTTGGGCACGCCGATGGGTATACGCGGACGCTTGAAATACGTGTTGAACACATCCAGCACCGCTGCCACCCGCGGGTAGGTGGTGCTGGCGACGGTCGCCAGAATTTGGGCCTGCCCGCTGTCGGCGAGGGCATGTAACAGGGCAATAGCCCCCACATCGTCATAGTCAGGCCCCATGTCGGTGTCGAAAATAACCGGTACCGGCGACCGGCGCACCGGCGGCCGGCGCTGAGCAGTAGCCGTCGCCGTGCAGACAGCCATCAGAATGAGCGTAGAGAAAAGGATTCGGGTCAGCATTTTCTTAACTTGCAACCACATCGGGCATATACGTGACAAACCGTTTATCAGCCGCCTCATGTGAATTACTTTATCAAGCGTTATGCATACCAAAGCACTCCTTTTCCTTTTTCTATCTTTCTGCCTGTCTCTCAGCTTGTCGGTGGCCCAGACGCCGGCCGAACGGCCCATCCGCTTTGCCTTTGTGACGGATACGCACGTGGGTGCACCGGTTACCGCCGCTGAAGACCTGCAACGCACCGTGGCTGACCTGAACAACATGACCGACATTGATTTTGTGGTCTTTACCGGTGACGTGACCGACTATGGCTCCGACGAAGAGTTCCGGCAGGCGAAACAGATCATCGATGGACTGAACAAGAAGTGGTATATTTTTCCGGGCAACCACGACACCAAATGGTCGGAAAACGGCTGCAACAGCTTCCGGAAGTTCTTCGGGGCCGAGCGGTTTTCGTTTTCCTTCGGTAAGTACCGCTTCATTGGCTGCGGCAGCGGTCCCAACATGCGGATGTCGCCGGGGCTGGTGGCCCGTGAGGACGTGCTCTGGCTCCGGTCGGAGGTGGCGCAGCTGAAAGGGACAAACCAGCCGGTTATTTTCATGAACCATTACCCGCTCGATGAATCGCTGGCCAACTGGTACCTGATGATCGACGAGCTGAAAAAGACTAATATTCAGGCGGCCATGTGCGGCCACGGCCATGCCAACCGCGCCATGGACTATGAAGGTATTCCGGGCACGATGGGCCGGTCGAACCTCCGCGCCAAAGACGCTGTCGGCGGTTATAACCTGGTGACGATTCAGAACGACATCATGACGTTTGAGGAACGGACGCCGGGCGGCGAAACCAAACCGGTCTGGCGGACAATCCCGTTGCGTGACCACCGGTTTGCCAACGAAACCAAAACCTACCCCCGCCCTGACTTTCAGGCTAACACTACGTACAGCAACGTTAAAGCAGTCTGGGAGAAACAGGATAGCAGTGATGTCGGAGCCGGTATTACGGAGGCGAAAGGGCTTTGTATTTACCCGAACACGCAGGGCTACATTGTGGCGCTGTCGGCCAAAACCGGCGATACAGTCTGGAAATTCGCGACCGGCGGCAAGGTCTACTCCACCCCCGCTATCGACGGAAACCACGTTGTCGTGGCCTCGACCGACGGGGTTGTCTACTGCCTGAACCGCAAATCCGGCACCCTCATCTGGAAACAGGAAACCGGCAAACCCATCGTTGCTTCTCCATTGATTGATGGCAAACGGGTGTTTATCGGTAGTTCGGAGGGGAAATTCCGCGCGCTGTCGCTCAAAGACGGATCGCCGCTCTGGGCGTTCGGCGGCATCAACGGATTTATCGAGTCGGTGCCGGTGGCCGACAAACACAACGTTTACATCGGTTCGTGGGGCTCCAGCCTGTATGCGCTCAACAAGGCAACCGGTGACCTGGTCTGGACCTGGACCAACAACAAGCTCCGGAATTTTTCGCCGGCAGCCTGTGTACCAGTACTCGTCAACAACCGCCTGTTTATCCAGACACCCGACCGCACCGTAACGGCCATCGACGCACAAACGGGCAGGGAAATCTGGAAAACCAGCGAGCACAAGGGGTTTGAGTCCATCGGCGTATCGGCCGACAAGGCGCTGATTTATGTGAAGTGCATGCAGGATTCGGTATGGGCCATTCCGACCGCGTCGATGGATGGCAAAGGCAGCTGGTTCGTCAATTGCCGGTATGGCTACGAAATCAGTCCGTCGCCGGTAGCCGAGCTGGATAACTTCCTCTACGTGCCGACCGACGACGGGGCTGTGTATGCGATTGATAAGCCGACGAAGCAGGTGGCGTGGGTCCACAAGCTGTCGAATGCGATGGTGAACCGCATCTGGCCGCTGGGCAAACGCGAACTGCTGGTTACGACCATGGACGGCAAAATAGCGCGGCTGAAATATTAATTTACGACTGGATAAATTATTGATTTTAAACGTCGACAGGATTACAGGATGAACAGGATATAGACTGTCCTGTTCATCCTGTAATCCTGTCAAAAGCTCCTTTATTCTGTCGGTGCGGCCATCGGTACTTTGGCAAGGGGCTTGCCGAAGTTCGGCGTGCCATCGGCATTCCACGTAAACGGCTGAATGTGCGGTGCCCGCTTGTTGCCGCAGCCATCCGTCGCCGACGGATTGGCGTGGTAAATCATCCAGCTCTGTTTGCCGTCAGCCGAGGTAAAGAAGCCCCCGTGACCCGGTGCCCAGACATTGTTTTCAGGCGCCTGCACAAACACAGGCGTCTGCGATTTCTTCCAGTTTTTCGGGTCCGTCAGACTGCCTTTGCCGGTATACTGCAACATGCCCAGGCAGTAATCCAGCCAGCAGGCGTTGGCCGAATAAATCAGGAACAGCTTGCCGTCGTGTTCCAGAAACTCAGGGCCTTCGTTGACGAATACCTTCGGTACTTCGCCGTTTTTCTGCCATTCCTGCGGTACATCACCGTGCATTTCCCACGGCAGATCCGGCTTCGACAGCCGGACGCGGTCACCTTTCATCGTCCACGGGTTTTCGAGTTCGGCGATGTAAATATCCTGGCGGCCGTTGATTGGCCCCTCCCAACCCGACCAGGCGGCGTACAGCTTGCCTTTAAACTCTTTGACGGTCAGGTCAATGGCCCAGTGATCGCCCGGATCCGTGAGTTTGCCTTTCAGTACCCAGGTTCCCTGCATCGGGTCCGGCGAATCGTTTTCGACCACCCACATCCGGTGGTTCACGTTCCGGCCGCTGTCGGCAGCGAAATAGACATACCATTTCCCGCGGATGAAGTGAATTTCGGGTGCCCACAGCTCACGGGAATACTGCTCTTTGGGCGGCGGGGTATAAATGACCTTGTGTTCGGCCGTGGCCAGATCGGCCATGTTTTTGGTTTTCCAGAGCGTCAGGTTGCGGCCGGTGGTATTCATGTAGTAATACCAGCCGTCTTTCTGCACTACCCAGGGGTCAGGACCTGAGTTTTTGACCGGATTTGTAAAGGTGCGCTGGGCATGCAGCGAGGTGGTTACCAGCCACAGCAGCAGGAAAAGAATTCGGTTTTTCATTTCGTTTTTTAAGCTGCCACGAAGGCACTAAGTCGGGAAGGTGCACCAAGTTTTAAAGAAATTTTCTTTGTGCCGCTTCCCGACTTCCCATCTTTGTGGTTATTTTTTTTAAGCTGCCACGAAGGCACGAAGTCGGAAAGGAGAACCAAGTTTTAAAGAAATTTTCTTTGTGCCGCTTCCTGACTTCCCGTCTTTGTGGTTATATTTTTAAAGCTGCCACGAAGGCACGAAGTCGGAAAGGAGAACCAAGTTTTAAAGAAATTTTCTTTGTGCCGCTTCCTGACTTCCCGTCTTTGTGGTTTAAAAAAATTTATACCTTCTTCGGATCGGGGTGTACCCACGGCGCGCGGTACGGGCGTTGCAGGAGTTTGGTTGCCTCTTTATCGCCGACGATTTCGCGCTTCTGCGGGTCATAGACCAGCGGCCGGCCAAGCTGCATCGACAGATTGGCGAGCAGACAGCTTGCCGTTGAAATGTGTCCTTCTTCGATGTCAGCCACGGGGCGGCCGTTCTTTTCAATCGCTTCGAGGAAATTCAGCATGTGCAGGCGGGTGGCCGGAGCGGCGTTCAGCTCAATCCGCTCTTCGGTCAGGTCTTCCGGATATTTCTCTTTTTCGTAGACAACATCCTTGTGGATCTTGTCGCCTTTGCCCTGCGGGATAAAGTCGTAGCTCATCGTACTGGCCCATAGCGTTCCTTTTTCGCCATAGAGCGTAAACGACCACGGATAATCCGGGTTGTTCGGGGTTCCCCAGGTGCGGTGCTGCCACACGCAGTTCAGCTCCGGATATTCGAAAATGGCCGTCTGTGTGTCTTCGATATTTGACTTACCTTCTTTCTGGACATAAATACCACCCGTTGAGCTGATTTTTTGCGGCCAGCTGAGCTTCAGCATCCAGCGCACGGTGTCGAACATGTGGATACACATATCGCCCATGATGCCGTTGCCATACTCCTTAAACGTCCGCCACCAACGGATGTGCGGCAGCCCGTCGTAGGGCCGCAGCGGGGCCGGACCCGTCCACATGTTGTAATCCAGAAAATCCGGCACAGCCACCACCGGCGGATTGCCGTTATTGCGCATGTGGTAATAGCAGCACATTTCGACGTGCGACACCTTGCCGAGCAAACCGGCGTCTACGATGTTCTTTTTGGCGTCGATCAGGTGCGGCGTACTTTTCCGCTGCGTCCCGACCTGCACCACCTTGTTGTATTTACGGGCGGCAGCTACCATCGCCTCACCTTCCATCACGTCAACGCTGATCGGCTTCTGCACATATACGTGCGCACCCGCCTTCACCGCATCAATCGCCATCAGCGCATGCCAGTGGTCGGGCGAGCCGATGAGGACAATATCCAGCTGATTTTCGGCGAGCAGTTTTTTGTAATCGCCGTACAGTTTCGGGACTTTTCCGGATTTCTGCCGCTGGCTCACCAGTTTACCGGCTGCATCCAGCATATTTTTATCCACATCACAAAGCGCGACAACGTCGACATCGGCCACCTGAATCAGGCGGAACAGGTCGCTTTTGCCGTACCAGCCGGTCCCGATCAGGGCTACGCGGTAGGTTTTCATCGGCTTTGTAACATCTGTCGCCTGTGCGCCCATGGCGGTGAGCGCCAGGGAAGCGGTCGTCCCCTGAATAAACTGACGACGATTAAGATTGAACTGGTCCATGAAGTAAGTAAGGGTTTGGACGCCCGGAAACGGTGCGTCGATACGTATCAATAAAGCGGAAGCGTTTATTTACTTACTTATGGGCCGTTGCCAATACGCTGGCCACAACACGTAGAGACGCAATATCTTGCGTCTCCAGCACCAACATTACCCGAAAACAATAATATAACCCTATGGTCGCGGTAGAGACGCAATATCTTGCGTCTCCAACACCAACATCACCCCAAAACTATACTATAACACAATGGTCAGCCATGAGACGCAAGATATTGCGTCTCTACAGGGTTCCCGTCAGCAGATTCACATCCAGAATCGCCAGCTGGTAGTTCAGTTGCGCGGCCAGAAGGTCAACCTGCGCTTTGGCCAGATTCGACTGAGCCGTCAGCAAATCCGATTTCAGGTTCAGGCCCGCGGCCTGCCGGTCCTGCTGTACCTTGAGCTCTTCAGTCCGGTATCGGGCGGCTTTCTGCGCCACGTCGATCAGCGCCCTGGCCTGGCTTATTTTCCGGTAGGCCTTCTCCAGATCGCTGCTCACCTGCTCCTGCGTATTCAGCAGGTTTTCCTGTGCCTGCTGCCGGATCAGATTGCGCTGGGTCATCACCTGTTTGTTGGCCACGAGGTCCTGCAGGTTCCATTTCAGGTTTACGCCCACATACGGGTTGTTGACCGGAAAAATCAGGTTGCCCTGCTGGTAGGTATACCCCGCCAGTACGCCCACATCGGGCCGGTAGCTCTGTTGCGCGGCTTTAATCCCCAGCTGCGCTTTCTGTTGTCCCAGCGTTGCCAGCTGAATATCGACGTTGTTGCGCAGGGCCGACATAGCCACTGAGTCCAGTGACGGCACGGCGATCTGCGTTAACTCGACACCGGCCAGTACCAGCGAATCAGCTTTGATGCCGGTCAGCCGTTTCAAATCCGTTTCGTAGTCTTCGCGCTGAATCGCCAGCTTCAGCAGGTTCTGCTCCTCGTCGGCAATGTTGGCCTGCAAACCGGCCTTGCTGACGTTGATGGTTTTGCCCGACCCCAACGCACTTTCCACATCGTACAGTTTCAGCTTTGCCACATCGAGTTTCGACGCGGCTTCTGTCTGTTGCTGCTGATTGATCAGCAGACCATAATACAGCCGCTCCACCGCCTGCCGGATTTGCAGGGCCGCCTTGCGCCGCTCCTGCTCCGACACCTGAATGTCTGTCTGATCAATGGCCAGTCCGGTTTTTACCTTGCCCAGCTGGGTAATCGGCTGGTAGGCCATGATCCCCGCATTGATGGTATGGTGTTGCCCCAGATTAAATGTTTTTGTTTCGTTAGGCAACGGCACCTGCGTGGTCGCATTCAGCGGCAACACCCCGAACGATCCCTGATCAATCACCAGCGAACCGGTGTTGGCATTGTACTGATAGGTGGAGTTGACCGTTACCGACGGGTACTTTTTGACCTCGTCCTCTTTCAGTTTCGCCTGCTTTTCAGCAACCTGCAGTTTCCGGATCGCCAGACCACGGTTATTTTGCAGCGCCAGATCAATCGCTTTCTGTAAGCTGATCTGTTCAGGCTGGCGTCCCGCCTGCTGGGCGGTGGCCGGATGGGCCGTCAGCATCCCCATGATGCCGAGGCTGATATATAGTTTCGACGTGTTATACATGGTGAACAGGTTGTTTTTGGGCAGCAAGGATCTCTTTCTTGTCGGACGGCTTAACCCAGGCGATATACAGAACCGGCACCGTCAGCAGGGCCATGACCATCGACCAGAGTACCCCGACGGCAATGACGCTCGCCAGCGGGCTCCACATCGGCGACCCCGACAGAATCATCGGCAACACCCCGATGGCCGCCGCCGACGCGGTCAGGAAAATAGGCCGCAACCGGCGCTTGCCCGACTCAATGGCTGCCGTCCGGATGTCCATCCCGTGGTGCATCAGTTCGTTGGTATGATCCACGAGAATGATCGCGTTCCGGACCACAATACCCGACAGACTGATCAGGCCCACAAAGGCGGTAAAGCCAAAGTTGTTGCCGGTGATATACAGCCCGAACAAGGCTCCGAACAAACTCAGCGGAATGGTCAGCATGACTATGGCCGCCTCCTTGAGGTTCCGGAACTGGAACAGCAGGATAAAGAAAATCAGGACCAGACTGATCACCAGTACTGTAATCATCTGACTGAACGTCTCCTGCTTGTTGGCAAACTCGCCGCCGTACTCAATCCGGTAACCGGCCGGCAGCTGAATCTGGTCGATAGCCGGCCGGATTTCCTTCAGGAGTTCGGCCGGCAGCACACCCTTACCGGTTTCGCTCTGCACCGTCAGCGTACGGACGCCGTTGCGGTGCATGATGCGACCGGTTTGCCAGCGCGGCACCAGATCCGCAATCTGCCGGAGCGGTACCCGTCCGTTCGTAACCGGCGACGACAGGTAGGTATTGCCCAGATCGTCGGTGGTTTCGCGGTTCTGCTTATCCAGGCGGAACACCACATCAATGGCGTTGTTGCCCTCGTACAGAGTCGTAATGGGTGCCCCGCTGAAGCCGGTGTAAATCATCTGCGAAATACTCGACGTGGTAAACCCGAGGCGGCTGGCTTCGTCTTTCAGCTGAATGCTGATGCCGTAATAGTCTTCCTGAAAATCATTGCGGACAAGGGCACTGCCGTGCGCTTTCTTCACGATACCTTCTACTTCCTGACTAATGGTTTTCAAGCGGTTAATGTCATCGCCGATGATCCGGACCTCCACCGGCGCCTTGAGGGGCTGACCCTGTTGCAGCAGTTTAATCTGCGGCCGTCCTTCCGGAATAATAGCCTCTACCTTATCCTGTAATTCATCCGCCAGCGCCTCCGTCGTGTGCTCATCCGTGGTGTTCACCAGAATCTGAGCGTAGTTGCTGACCGGCACTTCCGGCGAAAAGTTATAGTAAAAACGCGGAGCACTCGTACCGGCAAACGTGGCAAAGGATGTCACGCGGTCGTCTTTCTGAATCAGCTTTTCGACCTTTTTAATAGCCGCTTCGGTTTTGTCGAGACTAGTACTGGTCGGCATCCAGAGTTCAACAACAAACTGGTTGCGTTCGGCAGCCGGGAAAAATTTCTGACGCACCCCGCCGGTGTACAGCAGTCCGGCAAAGACGATGGTAATCAGGCTCAGGCCAATGGTCAGTTTCGGGTGACGGATCGCCCAATCCAGCGAGGCGTTGTAGCCGTTCTGCATGCGATCGAGCAGCGACGTTTTCTTCGGTTCATTAACCGCATCCGGATCGTGTAAGCCTTTCTTAATGAAGACATAACACAGCAATGGCGTCAGGACCATCGCGACGATAAACGACGAGGCCAGCGCAATGGCAACCGTCCACGGCAGAGCATTGATAAACTCGCCGACCGAACCGGTCAGCAGAATCATCGGCATAAACGATGCAATGATCGTAACGGTAGCCGCCAGCACCGGCACTACCAGATCACTCGCACTGCGCCACGCTGCCGTCCAGCGCTCAACGCCCGCGTCCAGCAGTTCGACGTAGTTATCGGCAATCACAATCGCATCATCAACCACCATACCCAGTACCACAATCAGGGCCGCCAGTGATACCTGGTGCAGCTCGATGCCAAAGGCGTGCATGAGCGCAAACGTCACCGCCACCGTCATCGGAATGGCCATGGCCGCTACCGACGCAATGCGGAACGGCAACAAGAGTACCACCACCACAACCACCGAGAAAATGGCCAGGAAAAACTCGTCGATAAAGTGCGATACGTTGTGGCCCACGACCTGCGGCTGATTCACAATCGTGGTCAGGGTCACATCGGCAGGGAACAGCTTTGTGGTTTCGGCAATTTTCTGATCAACTGCTTTTCCGAAATTCACAATGTTGTTTCCTTCGTGCATCTGCACGGTCAGAATCAGGGCCTTGTGGCCGTTAACGGTAATGCGGCTGGTCGGCTCCACATATTCGCGCTGGATGGTAGCAATGTCGCCCAACCGGACAATAGCCCCTGATTTTGAGGCCCCGACAATCTGATTGGCGATTTCATTTTCTCTGGTAAAATAGCCGCTGGTATAGAGCGGGGCTTTCCGCGATTTGGTATCGATTGAGCCCGTGGCCCCGATGGTGTTCTGCGATTGCAACACTTCCACAACCTGCTGCATATCAACGCCATACTGCGCCAATTTTTCGGAGTTTGACGAAACCGTAATCTGCTCCTGCTGATCGCCGACCCGTTTGATTTTCGACACGGCCGGAATGGTCCGCAGGTTGTCTTCCAGCTTTTGGGCGTATTGTTTCAGCTGCGCGAAACTGGCCTGATCGCTTTCAATGCCGATCACCAGGGCTTCAGTATCGCCGAAATCGGAGTTCACGATCGGCCCCCGCACGCCCTGCGGCAGTTCCAGGCTTTTGACCACCAGCAGCTGATGGCGCAGTTTGCTCCAGAACACATCCGGATTCTTTACATTTTCACCCAGTTCGACATTCACCACCACCATTCCGTCGCGGGTGGTCGAATAGGTTTTATCTTTCCGGACCTCTTCAAACTGAAACAGGTATTGCTCCAGCTTTTTGGTCACCTGATCCTCTACCTGCGCCGAGTTTGCGCCCGGATAAAAGGCCAGCACCAGGCCCTGACGTACGGTAATTTTAGGGTCTTCGCGCCGTGGCATCGTCAGCAGCGAGTAAACGCCCAGCACAAACACTAACAGCAGCACCGACAGCGTGACCTGTTTATATTTTAAAGAAGCTTGAACGAAATTCATGACGTTGATTAATTAGAAAGGCTGACAGAAGAACCATCGGTGAGCTTTTGCTGACCACCCGTAACCACGATTTCCTGCGGTGAAAGACCGGCAGTCACTTCAATTTTGTTGTCGACCAGCTGGCCTACGCTCACATTGCGGCGGAAGGCTTTTTTCTGCCCTTTATCGACCACGAAAACATAGCTCTGGCTGTCGGTATCGTGCAGAATGGCTTCGGCAGGCAGCAACAGGCGCTCAACCGGCTGATTGGATTTCAGCGTGATTTCGGCGATCATACCCGGCCGGATCAGTCCTTTAGGGTTCGGCAGTTCAATTTTGACCGTAAACGCCCGTGAGGTAACGTCGGCCACCGAACCGACTTCTTTTACCCGGCCGGTAAAGGTCTGGCTCAGCGACGACACCAGGACGGTGGCCGGCTGCCCGATTTTGATGCTATGCAGCTCGCTTTCCGGGATATAGGCATTGACGTTGACCTTGCTGATGTCTGATACGACAAACAGCGGCGTGCCCACACCGGTGATTTCGCCCGTTTCGGCCAGTTTTTTCAGCATCACCCCGCTGATGGGTGCATATAATTTTGTGTCTGAGAGGTTTTTGGCCTGTAGTTTCTGCTGCACTTTTGCCTGTTGCAGCCCGAAGTTGACCTTCGCAAAATCGGCGTCGCTGAGGCTGTTACGGTCGTGCATCAGTTTGAGGCGGCTAAATTCATCGCTGACCTGCGCCACCTGCACATCGGTCATTTCCTTGGCGATGCCGTAGTTGGTCGGGTCGAGACTAGCTAAGAGTTGACCTTTACGGACAACCTGCCCTTCGTCGGCCGCGATAAAGTTCAATTTACCGGCAACCATAAAGCCCAGCCGGACTGTGCGGCTGCCTTCAATGTTGCCGCTGATGGAGGTAGTGCGGTTGACCTGCCTGCGGCTGACCTGTTCCGTAACGACCGGAATAGCCGTTTCCTTTACCTCTGTTGTTGTTTCCTTTGTCTGACAGCCACTTACCAGTGCCGTAGCGATCAGCGCGATATAGAGTTTCTGGCTTTTCATAGCGATTAATACGTCGAAGAATGATGATGCAAAATTGACAGATGAAACACTGCTTTCTTTTCATCTATCTTAAAAAATGGAGATGTATGGTTTCTTTCTTAATTCCTAAAAACAGAAGCTGATCCCGGACCACCGACACAAATTCAGGCTGTCCGGCCACACGGATCTTCAACTGGTCGCGGGTGTTGGCGTTCAGCATGGTTTCAATGGTTGCCTGATGATCAAACCGGTTTTCGGGATCAATCACCAGCGCTGGAATGAATTGAGTCGGAAAGTGACGGGACAGAATGTGCAGCTCGGGCGCAAAGACGTGCGCCGATGCCCCTGACGCATAGATCAGGGATACGTGAGTCGAGGGATGGCCGACCAGATTTTGTTTGATAGCCGGAAACACATCACCGATCCCTGACTCGTCGGTGATGTATAGATAATGGACTGTTTTTACCGGATGAATCGTTTTCATAGCCTATCCAATTAGTCATACAAAAGACTAATCAGCGGCCCTGATTTCTTTTCATCTGGATTAAAAAATCAGTATATAACCTGAAGGTAAGCTAAAATTTATTGTAAGGTCCTGCTCCTGGCTGAATGACGCGGATCGGTTAACGTTGCGCGCGTATTACGCTGAGGGTCTGCTGGGTAATGCCCAGATACGATGCGATATGGCCTAACGGAGCGCGCTGGAGAATGGACGGATACTGCGCCAGCAACGTATTATACCTGTCCTGCGCCGACTGAAACTGGAGGGCATACAACCGGTCGGAAAAGGTTTTCAGCGTCTGGATCAGCAGTGTCCGCATTATTTTTTCCAGCTTATCGTGCTGGTCAATCAGCTTTTCAAGATCGGCATAGGGTATAGACCGGACCACCGATTTTTCCAGCAGTTCGAAGCCATAGGGAGACGTCCGGCCATAGAAAATATTTTCGATGGCCATAAAGAAGGAGTTTTCCAGAATAAAATGATGGGTCACATCTTTGCCGTCGGGCTTGATGTAGTAGGTACGGGCGAGGCCCTGTTCGATAAAATAAACCTTCTGCGAGGTATTGTCGGGCAGCAGGAGCTTGTGCCGCTTCGGAAAAACGTCACGGACAACCGCCTGATCCAGTTCGTGTTCCAGTTCGGGAGAGAGAGAGACCAGTTCGTTCAGGTACGCCGTTAGTTCCATGCCGCTTCGATTAGGGCCGAAAATTAGCCGTAACTTACCGGAAAGCCAATTTAAAACGCAACTCCGGTGCTTTTTTTCACCTCCAGCGGTTTGCTGTCTTTACCGGAAATGCTGACTTTATTGACAATCCAGTCTTTGCCAAACTCGATACTACCTGCCTGTGCAGCGTTGATAGACACGTTATCTAACCGGAAGTTTTCCAGCAACGACTGTCCTGAGCCCTCGGCCCGGATCCCCCGTTTGGCATCCGATACCGTCAGATTGGTAATCCGGACATCGCGGAAGTGTGGAATACCCCGTTCGGCCGGTTCGACTTTTTGCAGCATGGCTTTCCAGTGAGGTGGTAAGCTGGCTTCGGTATAGCCCGCCGGCAAGGTCGAATAGCTGTAGCTCGGATTCCAGTTCATGGTTACCTCAATGGCGGTACCGACCCCATCCATCGTAATGTCTTCCATCGAAACGTCCTCCACGGTGCCGCCCCGCGTCATGGCCGATTTGAGCCGGATACCGACGCCGGTACCTTTGGCTTTCAGATTCCGGGCAATTACGTGCCGGATGCTCCCCGACGTTTCACTGCCAAAGGTAATCAGCCCCCCGCCCGCACGGGCAATGCAGTCTCGGATCAGTACGTATTCGGTTGGCCGGTTTACACGGAGTCCGTCCCAGTCACGGCCCGCTTTCAGGCAGAAATCGTCGTCGTTACAGTCGATGTCGCAGTGTTGCACCAGTACATAGCTCGATGAGTCAATGTCAATGCCGTCGGTGCTTGGGCCGTGACCGCCGATGTTATTCTGAATCACCAGACCATCGGCCGTTACGTGGTCGGAATACAGGATATGAACTGTCCAGAAACCGGCCTGTTGCAGGGTAATGTCTTTCAGCGTCACATCCGACGAGTTGGCCACCAGCAGCGTACGCGGGCGTTTGGCGTCATAATCAACGATCCAGCGCAGGCCTTTCGGCTCGTATTCTTTCCGCATGGCCCAGTAGCTGTCCCAGAACGGTTTGCCCTGTGCGTTAACGGTCCCCTCGCCCACCACGGCCACGTTGGTCTGCCCCAGTACGTTGATCAGGGCGGCGGGCCATTTCATTTCGATGCCCGCAATCCGGGTGTCGATTTCGGGGTAATCGGCCAGCGACTGGCTGCCGAGCAGTTCGACCCCTTTGTCAATCCGCAGCGTAACGCCTTTCTTCAGAAACAGCGAACCGGTCAGGTATTGCCCGGGCTGAAAGGAAACCACGCCGCCGCCTTTGGCCGCACAAGCGTCGATTGCCTGCTGAATGGCGTTGGTGGCCAGCGTTTTACCATCGGCTACGGCACCGTATTGGTTGGTCAGAAAAACGGTTTTGCGGGTTGGTTGCTGACGGGCACCCACCTGCTTTACCCACGCCGGATCCGGTGCACTAAAGAGCGTCAGCCAGAACGAAAGACAAAGAAGAATCATACACTAAACTCACTGATTAACAATTGACTCGTTCACCGCATAGCCACATAGAAAACATAGATTTCACTCTCTTTGTGTTTCGGATGTGGCTATGTGGTAAAACAATACTAAATCTTAACGGCTTGCCGGGCAAAGAGCTTCCAGCTGCCTTTCTGCTTGACCCAAACCGTCAGAATGGCGATTTTAGCCGTTCCCGGTACGCCTTTGTCGTTGGTTTCGCCGTACAGTTTGTGCCGCACCCAGGCCGTATTACCCGACACCGTAACGGTCTGCTCGGTCAGTTCGATGGTTTTGAAATCGGATGTACCGCTGGCAAACGCCTCCACAAACTCCTTTTTGTCTTCGACGCGGCCGTTGGAGTGGCCATAGCTCAGTTCCTCGGCCGCTACCGATTCCAGCGTGGCGCGGTCGCCGTTCAGCATGCCCTGCCGCAGTTTTTCAACGGCTTGTTCGACATCTTTTTTGTCATCGCCCTTTGTGGCGGCATTCGCAGAGCAGACAACGGCGATCAGCGCAATCGCCAGCAACGTTTTCAGTGTTTTCATGTGTTTTTTCAGTTTATTTTACATCCGGCTTTTTCTTCAGTTCATCAGGGCTATCGGCCGTAAATGCCTTGAAGGTATCGCGGGACGGGCTGTTGAACAAAGCGCGGATTGTTGTTAAATCTACCGATGTTTCCGGGTTAAAAGCGGCGGTCTGCATGTAGGCCCGCAGGCTCCGGAACAGCTGACGGGCAACGATCCGGTGGTCGGGGTCGCTCAGCAGGTCGGCACTACACAACATCAGTTTCCCCGCCCCTACCTTTGTTTCCAGAATCATGCCCAGCCGCCGGTTCAGAAACCAGGTATCGATGGGCTGTACAATCGGCCGGAACGACGCCGGAAAATCTTCGAGGTTCATCACCTGTGCCTTATGCACAATCTCCCACCATTGCAGGTTACTGTGCGGGTCGGTCGGGAACTGCGCAAATGCCGGATGTGCGGGATTCACCACGAACCCGAGCGTGTGCGGCGGCCGCATCTTAAACCACGATGTATTCCAGAATACCGGCAGGAAATGCTGCACCACCTCCTTGCCTTTTTCAATTTTCCCGGCCGCCTGCAGGAATACCTTCCCCCCGTTTTTCAGAACGGTCTCCGCTTTTTCGTCCAGGGTTGTTGTCACATAAATATCGTCTTCGGCTAAGGCCGGCGGGGTTGCCGGATAGACCCAGACCTCCCAGCTATTGGCAACCGCCGTGCCCGGCATAGAAACCTCCAGCGTGAGCTTTGTGGCCTGCTGCATACCGGCCAGCGGTACACTGACCGTCCCGACCGGCTGATTCGTACCGATGGAAAACGACTGTGGCGCAAAGGCCCCGCGTCCCACCACCTTTCCGGCCGGACCGGTCAGTGTCCAGGTAAGCCGTGCATTGGTCAGCGGGGGTCTCCCGAAATGGGCCAGTTCTACCGCTGCCTCCATCGTCTCATCCGACCGGTATACGAACTTCGGCAGTCGTGCCAGCGGCACTGTTTCGCTACAGAACCGGCTGAACGTCTTCGCGTTGACATAGCCTTTCTCGTCCCAGAAGGCGTCCAGCAAACCGACCAGCGCCGTTCCCTGCCCCGAGTAGTCATTCAGCGACAGCAACTGAAACCCCGCGCCGCCGGGCGTCCGGAGCGACCGCTCAATTTCCTGCTTGTAACATAGTACCTGCAACTTACCGGAAGCCATCAGAAACTGATCGCCCTGGTCGCCCATGCCCCGGTCGGTCAGGTCTTCCTGAAACAGTTCCATGTTGCGGGCGCGGTACACGCCGGTGTATTTTTTGATTTCCTTGAAATTCGGCGTTGCGCACCACTGCCCCATTTCGTGCGTCAGGTAAGGTACCGTAAAGCCTTCCAGCTTTGAGCGGTAATCGCCGGTACTCTCCGGAAGTTTGTCGTAGGGCAGGTTGCGGGGCCCCGACTTAACCATAAATTCGTTTTCGGGCACCAGCGGCCAGCTCATCCCTACCGACGCGCCGGTGTATTTCCGGCGCGGGTCTTTGGCCATCCAGTAAGTACAGAAGGCCCCCAGCCACTTCGCCTGGTTGCGGCCCGCGGGTTCGTTGCCATAGGCCAGCAGACAGTACGAGGCGTAGTTGCCATACGATCGGGCCATGCGGTCGGTTTCGTCGTAGAGGTACTTGTCAACGGGTTTGCCATCGCCCAGCGACGTGCCGTGGTTGCACCAGCTCGGCCCTTCGGGTTGCAGGTAAAACCCGACCTTGTCGGCAGCGATAAAGGCTGCTTCGGGCGGGCAGTACGAGTGGAAGCGCATATGGTTCAGACCGTATTGTCTGGCAATCCGGAAAATACGCTCCCAGGCCGGTACGTCCATGGCGGCATAGCCCGTCAGCGGAAAATCACAGTTTTCGACCGTCCCGCGCAGGTAAACCGGCCGGCCGTTGACGGTAAACCGCGTCCCCTGAATGCCGATTTCCCGCATTCCGAACTGTACCGCCCGCCGGTGCTCCTGCTGACCCGACCGGACAAGGACCTGTAGCTGGTAAAGCGCCGGATCAAACTCGTCCCACGTCAGCAGGCCGTCGCCCATCGGATAGACGATGTCCAGGGTTGCGGAGGTACCGTTCAGCGTAAACGACTGCGAAACCGGTGCGACGACATGCTTTTTCGCCGTGTTAAACGCCGACGCTGCTATCCGGACGGTACCGGCCGCATTGGGGTTCAGGCTGTTGATTGTCACCTTCACCCGCGCCAGTTTTTGTTTCAGATCAGGATACACCTGCACATCGTCTACCCGGACAGGCGGCATGGCCTGTAATTCCATACGGCCCACAATGCCGTTCCAGTTGCCCTGCGTATGGTCGGTCAGGCTGTGCGAGTCCTTGCCGACATTGATGTCTTTGATCCGGTTATCGATCCGGATGGTCAGCGTGTGTTTCCCGGGCGGTAGCTTACCGGTGAGGTCAAACACATGGGGGGCCACCAGGCTGTTCTGCATCCCGATCTCGGCATCGTCGATCCAGACGCGGGTTTCCGTATGCGGTCGTTCCAGAAACAGTTCAACGTGCTGATTTGTCCAGTTGGCGGGAATGGTCACGTCTTTCTGGTACCAGGCGGCGCCGACATATTCCTTCACCGGCGTCAGCCAGAACGGAAATTTCAGGTTTTCCGGCTGCCGGTACTTCGCCATGCGCGGGTTAAAGTACCACGAACTGTCGTAGATGCTGCCCGTCCATCTGGTTTGGAGCGTAATGTCATTTCCCTTGCCGTTTTCGGCCATAGAGCCGGGCAGTTTAATGGTTTCGGGCAGTTTACCGGCGAACCACCGGCCCGCCACACCCTTATCCGCCGCATCAGTCCGGAACCGCCACTGCCCTTTCAGATCAATGACGGACGATGCCCATGCCGCGTTACCGGACACGACCAGCCACATCACCAGTAGAGACGCAATATTTTGCGTCTCGAATAACGTTCTGAACCTCGATAAACGAGACGCAAGATGTTGCGTCTCTACCCGCCTAAATAACGTTCTGAACCTGAACAAAGGAGACGCAAGATGTTGCGTCTCTACGGTTGGTGCCATACAATTCCCGTTATCCTCCACGTTACGATTTGACAGCCAGCGGTTTCAGTCCCGTCAGGTCTTCGATCCGGACGGGTTGACCGGTCTGGATGCTTTTGCGGGCACCGATGCCGACCAGAATCGCCATGGCTCCGTCGCGGCTGCCGGCGGCCTGCCGGAAGGTGTCTTTCGCGCCGGGATTCCGGAAGATTTTGTCCCGCAGCCGGGCATCGCCGCCACCGTGGCCTTCGGCCTGCGGTACTTTAATGTACTCGACCTCGCCAAAGTTTTTCGACAGCATCAGCTCGTCATACGGCTCAATGGTCATTTTGCCCGACTCCTTGACCCACGCCTCCAGACGGCCTTTGGTGCCGTTAAAAGCAATCCGGTAGCCCTCATACGGCGAGTACGTTGTCAGTGAGTAGCTGACATTTACCCCGTTGGCATAATGAATCGTTGCCGCCATTTTGTCGAAAATATTGATATCCTCTTTGAATACGCAGCCGTCGCGGTGGTAGCCGTCGTATTTTTCGTTATCGACGTACAGTGCCGTCAACCGCTTATCTTTGGTAATATCCCAGTAGTAGTTACAGTCTGATTTATGCGGGCAGGCGCGGCAGTTTGTGCTGCGGAACGGCCCGTTTTTGCCGTAGTTTTCCAGTGCACCCTGCGCATAGACCGACTCCGGTTCCGACTCCAGCCACCAGTTCAGCAGATCGAAGTGGTGACTCGCCTTGTGAACCCACAGCGATCCGCTGTTTTCGCGCAGCCGGTGCCAGCGCCGGAAATAGTCGGCCCCGTGGCGGGTATCCAGATACCAGTGAAAATCGACCGACGTAACCTTGCCGATGGCCCCTTCACGCAGCAGTTCGTAGATTTTCTGGCGGTGCGGCGAGTAACGGTAGTTGAAGGTTACGGTCACTTTTTTGCCCGTCCGCTTTTCCGCATCCAGAATCGCCCGGCACTTGGTTTCGTCGGTGGTCATGGGCTTTTCGGTGATGATGTCGGCCCCCATTTCCATACCCTTGATGATAAATTCGTCGTGGGTCGCGTCTACAGTCGTTACGATGAGCAGGTCCGGTTTGGTTTCCTGCATCATTTTCTCAAAGTCGGTATAGGTCGCACAGGACACGCCCAGCATTTTTTTGGCCGTTTCGGCGCGGCCGATGTTTTTATCGCACAAGCCGACAAACTCAATGATATCCGCAAACTCCCTGACGACCGGCGTACCCCACATGCTCGTGCCGCGGTGGCCGGTACCGACCATAGCCACTTTACGTTTGGCCATCGGCGCGGCGAGGGTTGTCAGAGGAGATGCCGCCACCAGACCGGCGGTTGCAAGGGAAGACTGACGCAGAAAGTCGCGTCGTGACAGGTTATTCAGCGTTGTTTCCATAGAAGTTAAGGAGACGTACAAACGATCCCGGGTAAATGGTATTAAGCGGATGTCAAATTTGATTTTATCTTTCAGCCAAACTTTCCCGCACCCTCCTGTCTACCGGCAAAATGAACCGGTTGCGCTTATTTAGCGAGGTGTCCGTCTAATGGTTTTGTGTATGACCGCTCGTTGAGCGTAGTGTACTCTACGCTCGTGCAGTAGCCGGTCTCTGACCAGTATGCAATCAGTTTTTTATGACACGCAACAGCTATCAGATTTAAAACGCTACGGTTTTCCGGTAATCATGATGATGCAGAACGATATTAGTAGCGATTGATCTTCTTAGAACAGGACATCGTTTTCGCACAGGCGTAGTTCAAACAATGTCCAACAGAGGGGCTACGCCGAATACAATGAACAGTATGAGGCCCAAGACTAACAAATCAGTGAACGGCGATTGATTCAACATCTCCAGTGGCACCCAATTAGGTTGTCACTGGAGAAACGATTAAAATGGCTCCGCCAAACAGCGCACCTATACTGAGGAAGGCCAGTAAAATGATTAAACAGCATGGCATACCGGCTGGCAAAGCTTTTCAAGAAGACTTTAATGGCAACCTATTGTTTATCAATACTGAGATGGTCTAATTTATCGGCACAGTGAACTTGCTTAACTTCGCAAGATCATGCAGCAACTAAGCAGACCTAAAAC